>NZ_JBWCCT010000001.1:0-879907 GCF_056279605.1 Paraburkholderia sp. TE9906 | reverse complement strand
GGTTCTTGCTCTTCTTGTTCACGGTTGCTTCGGTCATAGGACGTTGTTTCCGTTATCGTCTCATGACCTCGGCACACTAAAATTCTGACAGGCTCGCGGGACCACGCTGGCCTTCGCGGGACCACAAACGCTCCACCCTTCACCCCGCCCGAAACCTCTCCCGATACCCCATCGGCGTCACCCCAATCCGCTTCGTAAACACAATCCGCATCCGATCCGCAGTCCCAAACCCACAGTCATAAGCAATCGCCTTAAGCGCCGCACCACTACTCTCCAGCAGCTTGCGCGCCGCATCGACGCGAGCGCGCTCGACGAACTCATGCGGCGTCACCCCGGTCTCCTGGACGAACACACGCGCGAAGTTGCGCGCGCTCATACCCGCGACATCCGCCAGCTGCTTCACCGTGAAGCTCTCGCAAATCCGCTCCATCACGTGCGCCTGCACCCTGGCGACTGGCGACGTATCGTCGGCGGGCGCCGTCAGATAAGGGCTGAATTGCGACTGCCCGCCTTGCCGCTGCGCGAACACCACCAGCCGTTTGGCGACGGCGAGCGCCGTATGCGGACCATGATCCTCGGCCACCAAAGCCAATGACAGATCGATACCGGCCGTCACGCCCGCCGATGTCACGAGCGGCCCGTCGCGCAGATAGATGCGGTCGAAATCGACACGCGCCTGCGGAAATTGCGCGGCCAGTTGCGCCGCATGCTGCCAGTGCGTCGTGACGTTGCGCGCGTCGAGCAAGCCCGCGTGCCCGAGCACGAACGCGCCGGTGCAGATCGAGCCGAAGCGGCCGCAGCGTGCGGCGACGTTCGTCAACCAGTCGAGCAGGCGTGCGTCGGGTTTTTCATTATTCGGCAGCGCGGGGCCGCCCGCGACCAGCGCGAGATCGAACGGCCCGCGCGCGTCGTCGAACGTGGCGTCGGCGGCCAGCGTCATGCCGTTCGAAGCCCGCAGCGGCGCGGACTCCGCTGCGATCAGTTTGACCGCGTAGCGATCGGCAGGCGCGAGGAACCCATTGGCTTCGGAAAACACATCGACAGGGCCGGCGACATCAAGCGCCTGCACGCCGGGGAAGATCGCGATCGCGACGGTTGGCATCGAAAGACTTCCTTTGACGATGGACGAAAATCCGCAGCGCGCGGCAGTCAACGCGGTGCGTTTGGCAGTGTTCAACGGTCCACGGCGATTGTCCGCGGCAGCGCATTGGCCAATACTGGGCTTCATCGGATGCGCAGTTCGACGCGCACGAAAAAGCGCCGCGGATCAGCATACCAAACGCGCTTTGACGTCGCGAGAACAGCGCCTCCCGTTCATTCGAATCCGTCACGGAGTACATCACATGACCACGATCGCAGGCATCCAGATTCCCGACAGCATGATGGCGCGTGAAGCCACGCAACTCGTGCGCGATACCGAAACCGAACTCCTCTATCACCATTCGCGGCGCGTTTTTCTGTTCGGCTCGCTGGCCGGCGCGCGCAAGCAGTTGAAGTACGATTCCGAGTTGCTGTACATCGGCGCGATGTTTCACGACATGGGACTCGTCGCGCCGTATAGCAGCGAACATGACCGCTTCGAAGTGGATGGCGCCAACGCGGCGCGTGATTTTCTGCGACGTCACGGCATTGGCGAGGACGACATCGAACAGGTATGGAATTCGATCGCGTTGCACACGACGCCTGGCATTCCGCAGCATATGAAGCCGGTGGTCGCGCTGGTCACGGCCGGCGTCGAGATGGACGTGCTGGGTCTCGCTTACGACGAGTTCACCGAGCATCAGCGACATGAGGTGATTCACGCGCATCCGCGCGGCGCGCACTTCAAGGAAGGCATCATCGACGCGTTCGCGCACGGCACGATCCACAAGCCGGAGACGACCTTCGGCAACGTGAAGGCGGATGTGCTGGCGTTGAAAGACCCGCATTATCATCGCGAGAATTTCTGCACGATGATTCTTGGGTCGGCATGGAAGGACTGAGCGATTGACAGGGCGTCGCCCCATTTTGCGCATCTGGCGTCAAAATAGACGGATCGCACACAACGCGGCGCCCCGCCATGGTAATCAAAAACCTTCTCCGAAGGCTCGACCTCACCACGCTTCAGCTGTTTCTCGCCGTCTACGAAGAAGGCACGCTCACGCGTGCCGCCGAGCGCGAGGCAATCGCCGTCTCCGCCGCGAGCAAGCGTCTGCTCGAACTCGAACAGGCGGTCGGCGCGACGCTGTTTCAGCGCACCGCGCGCGGCATGACGCTGACGCCGGCGGGCGAAACGCTGCTGCATCACGCGCGCCGTGTCATGCGCGACATCGAAAATATCGGCATCGAACTGGCGGGCCACGCGAGCGGCGTGCGCGGCTACATACGGATGATGGCCAATCTGTCGGCGATCGTCGAGTTTCTTCCCGAAGATTTGCGCGCGTTCCAGTTGCAGCACGAGCGCGTCAAGCTCGATCTCGAAGAGCGGCCGAGCGGCGGCGTGGTCGAAGCCGTCGACGACAGCCTCGCCGATCTCGGCATCTGTTCCGGCGACGCCGATACGCACGACCTGCACGTCGAGCACTATCGGCGCGATTCGCTGGTGCTCGTGATGCGCGACGATCATCCGCTGGCGGCGCGCGGGAGCGTCGCCTTCGCCGAAACGCTCGACGGCGATCACGTCGGCCTGCACGCCGCGAGTTCGATCAACGCTCGCACGCATCTGGCCGCGCGTCAGGCGGGCAAGCCGCTGCGCTTGCGCATCCACGTGCCGGGCTTCGACGCGGTCTGCCGGATGGTGCAAGCCGGCATGGGCGTCGGGGTGCTGCCGCGCAAGGTCTATCAACTGATGGGCGCCCCGCTCGGGCTCGTCGGCACGCCGCTGGAGGACGACTGGTCCGAACGCAGCCTCGTGCTGGTGGTGCGCGACGTCGACGCGCTTTCGCCGGTGAGCCGTTTGCTGTTCGACCACCTGCGCTCGATCGAAGCAACCGAAGCCGCCGAAGCAACCTAGACCGCCGAAGCCCTATAAGCCCCCGACGCCAGCCCACGCCGCTGACGCCCCCAAACCCGCACCAGCCGCCGTCTAACACCGAGCGTTCGCCGTTCGCGAACGGTCGTTGGCGAATTGCGGTTGGACGCCGCCGCCACGCCGCTCCTAAGCTGTCTTCCAATACGAAACCAGCTTCGGAGACAGCATCATGGGTGGACCCCTTCAGGGTATCCGCGTCGTCGAGATCGGAACCCTCATCGCCGCGCCGTTCGCCGCGCGCCTCATGGCCGAATTCGGCGCCGACGTCATCAAGATCGAAGCGCCCGAGACCGGCGACCCTCTTCGCAAATGGCGCAAGCTGCATGAAGGCACCTCGCTCTGGTGGTATCTGCAGTCACGCAACAAGAAGTCGGTCTGCGTGAACCTGAAATCGGCGGACGGCGTCGAGATCGTCAAACGTCTCGCCGCCGATGCCGACGTGGTGATTGAAAATCTGCGTCCCGGCGCGCTCGAAAAGCTCGGCCTCGGCTGGGACGTGCTGCACGCGATCAACCCGAAACTGACGATGGTCCGCATCTCCGGCTACGGCCAGTCCGGTCCGTATCGCGACCGACCGGGCTTCGGCGCGATCGGCGAAGCGATGGGCGGAATTCGCTATACGACCGGCGAAGTGGACGGCGCGCCGGCACGCGTCGGCGTGAGTCTCGGCGATTCGCTCGCGTCGCTGCATGGCGTGATCGGCGCGCTGATGTCGCTGCTGCGCGTGAAGACCGGCCAGGGCGAAGGCCAGGTGGTCGACGTATCGCTGGTCGAGAGTGTGTTCAATCTGATGGAAAGCCTCGTGCCGGAATACGACCTGCTCGGCCACGTGCGCGAACGCAGCGGCGGCGCGTTGCCGGGCATCGCGCCGTCGAACACGTATCGCACCGAGGACGACGGCTACGTCGTGATCGCCGGCAACAGCGATCCGATTTTCAAGCGCCTCATGCAACTGATCGGCCGCCCCGATCTCGCCGACGATCCCGCGCTCGCGCACAACGACGGCCGCGCGAAACAATCCGCGATGCTCGATCAGGCGATCACCGCGTGGACTTCGCGCCATGCCACCGACGACGTGCTGGCCGCGCTCGAACGCGCCGAAGTGCCGGCGGGGCGCATCTATTCGGTGGCCGATATCGTCGCCGATCCGCACTACCAGGCGCGCGACATGTTGCTGCAAGCGCAATTGCCGGGCGGCGCGTCGGTGAAGATGCCGGGCATCGTGCCGAAGCTGTCGGACACGCCGGGCGAAGTGCGCTGGCAAGGGCCGACGCTCGGCGAGCATACCGGCAGTGTTCTCAGCGAACTCGGATTTGCCAACGAAGACATCGAGCGGCTGCGCCGCGAAGGAGCCGTGCAATGAACGCCGCCAACAACGACGCCCAATTCGACAAGCTGATCGTGCAGGAAGTCTCTCCGCGCGACGGCTTGCAGATCGAGCCCACGTGGGTCGAGACAGTCGACAAGATTGAACTGATCGATTCGCTATCGACCGCAGGCTTCACGCGCATCGAGGCTGGTTCGTTCGTGTCGCCGAAAGCGATTCCGGCGTTGCGCGACGGCGACGCGGTGTTCCAGCAGATCGAACGGCATCCCGGCGTGATCTACGTCGCGCTGGTGCCGAACCTGAAGGGCGCCGAACGCGCGCTCGCCGCGCGCGCCGACGAACTGAATCTCGTGATGTCCGCGAGTCAGACGCACAACCGTGCCAACATGCGCATGAGTTGCGAATCATCGCTGATGGCGTTCGACGACATCGTGCGGTACGTGCAAGGCTCAGGCGTGCTGCTGAACGCGACGGTGGCGACCGCCTTCGGCTGCCCCTTCGAAGGACGGATCGACGAAGACCGCGTGGTCGGCATTGTCGATACGTATCGCGAGATGGGCATCGAGGGCATCACGCTGGCCGACACGACCGGCATGGCGAATCCGCGCCACGTGAGACGGCTGGTCGCGCGTGTGCTCGAACGGCTGCCGGCCGCCGCGCTCACGCTGCATTTTCACAACACGCGCGGGCTCGGTCTCGCCAATGTGCTGGCGGCATACGAAGTCGGCGCGCGCCGCTTCGACGCCGCGTTGGGCGGCCTCGGCGGCTGCCCGTTCGCGCCGGGTGCGTCCGGCAACATCTGCACGGAAGACCTCGTGAACATGTGCGACGAGATGGGCATTCCCACTGGCGTCGATCTGCCGATGCTGCTCGCGTTGTCGCGCGGTTTGCCTGCGTTGCTCGGCCACGACGTGCCTGGCCAGCTTGCGAAGGCGGGCCGCAATTGCGACGTGCATCCGGTACCCGAATACGTTCTGCAAATCTGATTTCCCCCAAACCGACTGATCGATTAACCGACTAAACGACCGGACGGCCTCGCCGAATCCGGCATTGGAGACAAGCATGAGTGACCTGGGCGCAGTTGCAAGCGGCAGCCGTCAGGACAGCGCGGACGACCTCGTGGCCGTCATCCGCAAAGTCGCGTGGCGGTTGATGCCGTTGATCATGATCTGCTATCTGTTCGCGTTCTTCGACCGCATCAACATCAGCTTCGCGAAGTTCCAGTTGCAAAGCGATCTCGGTCTGTCCGATACCGCGTACGGTCTCGGCGCGAGTCTGTTCGTGATCGGCTATGTATTGTTCGAAGTCCCGAGCAATCTGTTTCTGTACAAGGTCGGCGCGCGGCGCTGGATTGCGCGGATCATGATTTCGTGGGGTATTGCGACGGCGGCGATGGTATTCGTCAACAACGAATGGCAGTTCTATGGGCTGCGCTTCGTGATCGGCGCGATGGAAGCGGGTTTTGCGCCAGGCGTGCTGTACTACCTGACGCTGTGGTTTCCGCCGAGCTATCGCGGGCGTATCACGTCGATGCTGTTCCTGGCGTCCGCGTTCTCGGGCCTCGTCGGCGCGCCGCTCGCCGGGCTCGTGATCGGGCACATGAATGGCGTGCTGGGCATGGCCGGCTGGCACTGGCTGTTTCTGCTCGGCGGGCTGCCTTGCGTCGTCCTCGGGATCATGGTGTTGAAACTGCTCAAGGATCGCATCGAGGACGCGGGCTGGCTGTCGCCGTCGGAGAAGACGCTGCTGTCGGGTCAGATTGCGCAGCAGAGCCGTCATCCGGGCACGGGCCATTCGCTGATGGGCGCGCTCAAAACTCCGGGCTTTCTGACGCTGGGGCTGGTCTACTTCCTGATTCAGGTGGCGTCGTACGGATTGAATTTCTGGACGCCTCACCTGATCCACGTGGCGGGCACCAACAACCCGACCATGATCGGCTTGCTGACGGCCGTGCCTTATATTTGCGGCGCGATCTGCATGGTGGTGGTGGGCCGCCTGTCCGACGCGACCGGCGAGCGGCGCAAGTTCGTGTTCGGTTTGCTGGTGATGTCGGCGATCGGCTTCTTTGCCGCGGGCTTCTTCGACAAGCAGACCACCTTGCTGGTGATCGCGCTGGCGGTGATGGGCGCGGGCGTGGTGGCGTCGATTCCGGCGTTCTGGGCACTGCCGCCCAAACTGCTCACAGGCGCCGGCGCGGCAGGCGGGATCGCGTTGATCAACACGCTCGGACAACTCGGCGGGATCGTGAGCCCGATCATGGTGGGACGCGTGAAGGATCTGACGGGGAGCACGACGCCCGCGTTGTATGTGATTGGCACGATGAGCGTGATCTGCGCGCTGATCATGTTGTACGGGATGCCGGAGTCGCTCCGGCGCAAGGAAGGAGCGCGGTGAGGGTGGTCCCGCATAACGTAGAGCGGGCCGCCCTTGGCGGTCTGCCCGCGAGCGAGCCGCAGGAAGATAGCCCTGTGGCATCAATCACTTGGTAGGCCTGTGCGCATCTTGTCCACAGGCTTGTGCCCAAATTATGTGGACAACTAGGGTTCAACTCCGTCGCGTCCCGTATGGCGTCCTTGCTAACGGCCTTTCAGGCGCGAAGCATCCCGTAACGACGAACCCTGCCTACACATGAACCGCAACAGGATACTGCTGCTGCATCAATCACTTGGCTGGGATATGCGAATGTTGTCCACAGGCTTGCGAACATTTTAGGTGGACAAGTTTTTGCCTTCGGCGTGAGCGTTCTGATGGCGCTGCATGTCACGAAGCCGAAGGCAAAACAACTCGAGGCATCTCAAGTCTTCAACGACGAAGCCGCCACCGCTTCCTGCGATTGCACCTGCAAAACCGCATCGCGCTTGTCGAGCAAATGCTGCCGCAGAATCGCGCTCAGCTTCTTGCCATCACGCGCTTCGAGCGCCTTCAGCATTTCATCGTGATCGTGAATCGCACTGTCCCACTTCGGAACCTGAAAGTTCGAACGGAACCTGAGCGCCTGCAAGCGCCGGTTCACCGCGATATAGGTTTGCCGCAGCGCTGAATTTCTCGCGGCCTCGTTGATCTTGTCGTGGATCGCCTGGTTGCGGCTGTAATAGCCGGGCAGATCGTTCTGGGTGCGGCACGCGAGCATCGCGTAATGGAGCGCCTTGATCTCGGCAAGCTCGGCGGCGGTCATGCGTTCCGCGGCCAGTTCGCCGGAAAACGCTTCGAGGCCGCTCATCAGTTCGAAGGTCTCGCGCAACTCAGCTTCCGACATCTTCGACACCGACGCGCCCCGATTCGGCGAAATCTCGATCAGCCCTTCGGCGGCCAATACCTTCAGCGCTTCGCGCAACGGCGTGCGCGAGATGCCGAGCGTCTCGCACAACTCCCGCTCGTTCAGTTTCTTGCCCGGCTCCAGCGCCCCTTCGACGATAAAGCGGCGAATGTGCTCCACCACCGTGTCGTGCAGGCGCTGGCGCTCGACCTTCGGCATCAGCGGGGAAGCGGTTACACCTGCAGTGAAATCCGAATTTTGCATACAAAAGCCCTCAACATGCATAAGTTGGGATTTTATCGGAAGCCGAAAGATTAGTTAATAGCGCGGGTAAACACCGGCACTCAGACGCAAATTTTGCCTTGGGAGCGTCACACTTCGTCTGATATAGTTTTTTGAATGCAAAATTCAATCGGAGGAGCCCCATGCTCAAGCTAGACTTTCATCCCGCTGGACGTCACTTTCTGCAGATTCCGGGTCCGAGCCCGGTGCCCGACCGCATCCTCCGGGCGATGAGCTACCCGACCATCGACCATCGCGGTCCCGAGTTCGGCGAACTCGGTCTGAAGGTGCTCGACGGCATCAAGAAGATCTTCAAGACGCAGCAGCCCGTGGTGATCTATCCGGCCTCCGGTACGGGCGCATGGGAAGCGGCGCTGTCCAACACGCTGAGTCCCGGCGACCACGTGCTGATGTTCGAGACGGGCCACTTCGCGACGCTATGGAAAAAGATGGCGGACAAGCTTGGGCTCAAGCCCGAGTTCCTCGGCTTGCCGGGCATCGAAGGCTGGCGGCGCGGGGTTCAGCCGCAGATGATCGAGGAGCGTCTGCGCACCGACACGCAACGCACGATCAAGGCGGTGTGCGTCGTGCATAACGAAACTTCCACCGGCGTCACGTCCGACATCGCCGCCGTGCGCCGCGCGATCGATGCGGCGGGCCATCCGGCGCTGCTGCTCGTCGACACGATCTCGGGCCTCGCCTGCGCCGACTATCGCCACGACGAGTGGGGCGTCGACGTCACCGTGTCGGGCTCGCAAAAGGGCTTGATGCTGCCGCCGGGCATCAGCTTCAACGCGATCTCGCCGAAAGCACTGGCCGCCAGCAAGCACGCGAAACTGCCGCGCAGCTTCTGGGACTGGAGCGAAATCGTCGAGATGAACGAAACCGGCTACTGGCCGTACACGCCGAACACGAATCTGCTCTACGGCCTGCATGAAGCGCTGGAGATGATTCTCGGCGAAGGGCTCGACAACGTGTTCGCGCGTCACGAGCGTCTCGCCGAAGCGACCCGCCGCGCGGTGCGCGCGTGGGGCCTGGAGATCCAGTGCGCGGACCCGGCCGTGTATAGCCCGGTGCTGACCGGCGTGATGATGCCCGACGGGATCGATGCCGACGTGGTGCGCAAGCTCATCTACGAACGCTTCGACATGTCGCTCGGCACGGGGCTCGGCAAGATGAAAGGGCGCATGTTCCGCATCGGCCACCTCGGCGATTGCAACGACCTGATGCTGCTCGCCACGCTGGCCGGCTGCGAAATGGGCCTGCGGCTCGCGGGTGTGCCCCTCAAGGAAAGCGGTCTGCCTGCCGCTATGGAGTGGTTGAGCCAGCCGGCCAAGTCCGCGGGTTTGAAAGCGGCGGCCTGAATTGGGCCGGGCGCCGTTGCCCAGCACCGGCACCGGCAGTAGATGCCGCACCATCCGCCTAAAAGAGAACAAGCAAGAAAGGCAGCAAGGGAGGGCAGGGAGCCCTCCCTTTGAGAACTCGAGCAGCCGTGCATAGAACGCGGCCCGAACAACATGCAATGCGTCCGCGGCAGCGCGAGCGGCTGACGGTCAACGACGTGGCGCGCCACTCAGGCGCGCCGTCGACACATGCCATGGAGAGAGACGATGAAGCGGTTTCGTGTGACCAGTGCGACCAGTATCGTTCTAGTGATGCTATGCATCATGTACTTCATCACTTACCTCGACCGCGTGAACGTCAGCACCGCGGCGGCGGGTTTCGGCAAGGAATTTCAGCTTTCGCATACGCAGGTCGGCCTCGTGTTCTCGGCCTTCGCGTATCCGTATCTGCTGTTTCAAGTCATTGGCGGCTGGGTGAGCGACCGCTTCGGCGCGAAACGCACTCTGCTGTTCTGCGGCGCGATCTGGGGCGTCGCCACCTTGCTGACCGGCTTCGCCGGCGGCCTGGCCTCATTGCTGGCCGCGCGCGTGCTGCTCGGTTTCGGCGAGGGCGCCACGTTTCCCGCCGCGACCTCGGCGATGTCGCGCTGGGTCGCGAAGGACAAGCGCGGCTTCGCGCAGGGCATCACGCATGCCGCGTCGCGCGTCGGCAATGCGGTGGCGCCCGCGCTGATCGTGCTGGTGATGGCGACCTGGGGCTGGCGCGAATCGTTCTACATCTGCGGCGCGCTTAGCCTGCTGTGGGTCGTCGTGTGGGCGGTCACCTTCACCGAACATCCGAAGGATCATCCGCGCATCACGTCCGAAGAACTCGCGGTGCTGCCCGCGCCGAAGCCGAAAGCGGCCGGCGTGCCGTGGAGCAAGCTGTTTCGCCGCATGGCGCCGGTCACGATCGTGTACTTCTGCTACGGCTGGACGCTGTGGCTGTTCCTCAGCTGGATTCCGCTCTACTTCCTGCGTAATCATCATCTGGAATTGCAGAAGTCGGCGATCTTCGCTTCGGTGGTGTTCTTCGCCGGCGTGCTCGGCGATACGCTCGGCGGCCTCGTGACCGACTGGATCTTCAAGCGCACCGGCAGTCTCAAGCGCGCGCGTAGCTGGATGGTGTCGGTCTGCATGCTGTTCTGCCTGCTCTCGCTGATTCCCTTGATGTTCACGCACAACCTGGCGCTGTCGATCGCGTGTCTTGCGTCGGGCTTCTTCTTCGCCGAAATGACGATCGGCCCGATGTGGGCGATTCCGATGGACATTGCGCCGGAATTCGCGGGCACCGCGAGCGGCATGATGAACACGGGCTCGGCACTCGCCGCGATCATCTCGCCGGTGGTCGGCGGTTTTCTGATCGACTACTTCGGCAACTGGAATTTGCCGTTCGTCGGCAGCATGCTGTTGATGGGCCTGGGTGTCGTGCTCGCGTTCCGCATGCAGCCGGAAAGCAAATTCGCACTCGACCAGGCGGACAACTCGCATGTCCCGACCCACATCGGCGCGTAAGCGCAACACGCCGTCCCCACTCAGTTCGCGATGAAAGACATGACCACCTCACTCAGCCGGCGTCTTGCCGAGGCACGCCGCGATCGGCTCACGCTCGACACGTTGGCGCCACAGCAGATACCCGCCGACGCTCATGCCGCGTACGCGATCCAGCACGACATTCTGGGCATCCATGGCGCGCGGATCGGCGGCTGGAAAATCGGCGCGAAGTCTGCGAGCGGTCCGATCCAGGGCGCACCGCTGCCCGCTGCCGATCTGCATGCCGACGGCGCGCGTCTCGCGCGCGAAGGCTTTGCGCCGCTCGGGCTCGAACTGGAAGTCGCGTTTCGCTTTGGCCGCCGCTTCGAGCCTGCCACCACGCCTTATAGCGAAGACGAAGTGATGGCGGGCATCGGTTCGATCGGCGCGACTATCGAAATCGTCGCGAGCCGCTATGCCGCGTGGCCCGACGTCGACAAGCTCGCGCAACTCGCGGATTTGCAGAATCACGGTGCGTTGATCGTCGGCGAGTTCACGCCGTATCGCGAGGACTTTCCGTTCGTCGCGCCGTCGCTGCGTTTCAGTTTCGACGGACACGATGTGGTCGAGACGGCGCCCGCGAATCCGGCCGGCGACCCGCGGCGTTTGTTGACGTGGCTCGTCAATCACGCGAGTTCGCGCGGCATCGCGGTGACGCCGGAGATGGTCATCACCGCCGGTTCGTACACCGGCATGTTCTTTGCGCGCCACGCGGGCACGGCGAGCGGGCGCATCGAAGGGCTCGCGCCGGTCAGCGTGACGTTGTACTAGGCGGCGGCTTCGCCCGTTTTCCCAGTCTCCTGCATTTCCACGAGCCGACGATATGACGAACCCCACCTCCGCTTTACTCGTCAAGCCGATTCATCTGGTTCCCTCCGCCGCGCGCCTGACGAGTCCGCTCGCGCAGCTTCTGCGCAAGTCGCTGCGTGGCGACGTGCTGTTCGATGCGGCGAGTCGCGGCCGTTATGCGACCGATGCGTCGATCTATCAGATCACGCCGGTCGGCGTGGTGGTGCCGCGCAATCAGGACGATTTGCGCGTCGCGCTGGAGATCGCCCGCAGCGAGAAAGTGCCGCTGCTCGCGCGCGGCGCGGGCACGAGCCAATGCGGCCAGACGGTCGGCGAAGCGTTGGTGATCGACACGAGCAAGTGGCTGAACAACATCGTCGCCTTCGATGCGCAGGCGCGCACCGTCACCGTCGAGCCCGGCGTCGTGCTCGATCATCTGAACGCGTGGCTCAAGCCGCACGGGCTGTGGTTTCCGGTGGACGTGTCGACGGCCGCGCAATGCACGATCGGCGGGATGGCCGGCAACAACTCGTGCGGCTCGCGCTCGATCGAATACGGCAACATGGTGCACAACGTCGAGGCGATCGACGCGATTCTCGCCGACGGCAGCGAAGCGCGTTTCGCGTCGCTGCGCGAGACACCGCAAGGCGCGCGTTTGCAGCAGATTCTCGACGGCGTGACGCGCATCGCCCAGCGCGAGCGCGACGAAATCGTCGCGCGTGTGCCGAAGGTGTTGCGGCGCGTGGCGGGCTACAACATCGACCTGTTCGATTGCCAGAACCCGCGCGCCTATACCGATGACGGCTTCGCGAATCTCGCGCATCTGCTGGTCGGCTCGGAAGGCACGCTCGCGTTCAGCCGGCAATTGACGCTGAAGCTCGCGCCGCTGCCCGCGCATAAAACGCTGGGCGTGGTCAACTTTCCGACGTTCCGGCAGTCGATGGAGTTGACGCAGCACATCGTCAAGCTGAAGCCGGTGGCGGTGGAGCTGGTCGATCGCACGATGATTGATCTGGCGATGAGCAATCCTGCGTTTCGTCCGGTGATCAGCAAGGCGCTCGTCGACGAGCCGCAGGCGATCCTGCTCGTGGAGTTCGCGGGCGAGGACCGCGATGCGCAACTCGCATCGCTCAGGCAGCTCGCGGAGCTGATGGCCGATCTGGGCCTGCCCGGCTCGGTCGTCGAGATGCCGGACGCGAACGAACAGAAAGCGTTGTGGGAAGTCCGCAAGGCCGGGCTCAACATCATGATGAGCATGAAGGGCGACGGCAAGCCGGTCTCCTTCATCGAAGACTGCGCAGTGCCGCTCGAACATCTGGCCGACTACACGAGCCGTCTGACCGAGGTGTTTCATCGGCACGGCACGGAAGGCACCTGGTACGCGCACGCGAGCGTCGGCACGCTGCACGTGCGGCCGATTCTCGACATGCGGCGCGACGGCGCGGGGAAGATGCGCGCGATTGCCGACGAAGCGGCCGCACTCGTGCGCGAATACAAGGGCGCCTATTCGGGCGAACACGGCGATGGTTTGTGCCGTGGCGAATGGGTCGCATGGCAGTACGGGCCGCGGCTGAATCAGGCGTTCAGCGAGATCAAGACGCTGTTCGATCCGGACAACCGCTTCAATCCCGACAAGATCGTGCGTCCGCCGAAGATGGACGACGCGCGCCATTTTCGCTTCGCGCCGGGCTACAAGGAACAGCGCATCGACACGGCGCTCGACTGGTCGGCGTGGAACGTCGAACGCGATCCGCTGACGGGCGCGGAGACCTTGCCCGGCAGCGGTAACGATCTGTCAGGCGGTCTCGCGAAGGCCGTCGAGATGTGCAACAACAACGGCCACTGCCGCAAGTTCGACGCGGGCACGATGTGTCCGAGCTATCGCGTGACGAAGGACGAGCAGCACGTCACGCGCGGACGCGCGAATACGTTGCGCCTCGCGATCTCGGGGCAACTCGGCGAAGCGGGTCTCGCGAGCGACGACGTCAAGGAGACGCTCGACCTGTGCGTGTCGTGCAAGGGCTGCAAACGCGATTGCCCGACCGGCGTCGACATGGCGAAGTTCAAGATCGAGGCGCGGGCGGCGCGCGTCAAGCGGCATGGGCTGCGTCTGCGTGACAGGCTGGTTGCTTTCATGCCGCGCTATGCGGCCACCGCGAGCCGCATGCCGGGTCTGATGGCGCTGGCCGATAACGTGCCGGTGTTGTCGGCGTGGTTCAAGCGTTCCGTGGGCTTCGCGCCTGAACGCAGTTTGCCGCGCTTCAGGAAGCCGTTTCTGTCGAATGCCGTGCCAGGCAAAGCGGCTCGAAGCGGCGGCCTGAAAGAGGTGCTGCTGTTCGTCGACACGTTCAACAACAACATGGAGCCGGACAACGCGCGCGCCGCGCAGCAAGTGCTGGAGGCCGCCGGCTATACGGTGCATTTCAACACGCGCCAGGGCGAGCGGCCGGTGTGCTGCGGCCGCACGTTCCTGGCGGCGGGTCTGGTCGATGAAGCGAAGCAGGAAGCGCGGCGCATGCTCGATCTGTTCAGGCCGTTCGTGGAGCGGGGCGTGCCGATCGTCGGGTTGGAACCGTCGTGCCTGCTTTCGTTGCGCGACGAGTTTCTGCACTACGGTTTCGGCGTGGAAGCGCAGCGGCTTTCGCAGCAGGCGTTTCTATTCGAAGAGTTTCTCGTGCGCGAGGAAAAGGCTGGCCGTTTGCAGCTTGCCTTGAAGCCGTTGGCCGCGCAGCAGGCGCTGGTGCATGGTCATTGCCATCAGAAGGCCTTCGATGCGTTCACGCCCGTGCAGACCGTGCTCAAGTGGATTCCGCAGTTGAAGGTGTCGACGGTGGAGTCGTCGTGCTGCGGCATGGCCGGCAGCTTCGGCTACGAAGCCGAGCACTACGCGACTTCGCAGGCGATGGCGGAATTGTCGCTGCTGCCGGCGGTGCGCAAGATCGACGGCGATACGGTGATGGTCGCGGACGGCACGAGCTGCCGGCATCAGATTCACGATGGCGCGGGCGTCGATGCGATCCACGTGGCGCGCGTGCTGGCGATGGCGTTGCAGTAACGCCGGCTCCTTGCTCAAACGCCGACAGCCTGCCGGAACACAGTAGGCGCCACGCCGACGCTGTCGCGAAAGCGGTGGCTGAAATGGCTGGCGTTCGCATAGCCGCATTGTTCGGCAACCTGCGCGAGCGGCAGCGTCGTCGTGCGCAGCAGTGTGCGGGCGCGTTCGACACGCTGCTGTGCGATCCATGCGGCAGGTGGCAGTCCGAACGAAGCGCGGAACATGCGCGCGAGATGAAACTCCGACAACGCCGCGACGCCGGCGAGTTCGCCGAGCGTGAGTGTCTGCGCGAGATGGCTTTCGATGTAGTCGCGCAACCGCCGCCGCGCCGCCACCGACAACCCGCCTTTGAGCGACGCGTCGCTGCGGCGCACGCCTTGCGAACGCAGCAGCAGACTCAGCACTTCGTGCGCGGTCTCGTTGGTGCGCAGCAGCCCGTCGGGGTTCTGCCAGTCTTCGTTGACGAGCGATTGGCACAGGCCGGCGATACGGGCGTCTTCGAAATAGGTGCGGTCGGCGAGCGTCAGTTCGCGCGGCTCGCGGTCGAGTTCCTGAACGGCGCGCTGCGTGAAGTGCTCGGGCAGGAAGTACAGATGCATGAAGTGCATGTGCCCGCGCACCCACCAGCGCGATTCGTGTTCGCCGGGCAGCGCGCACAAGCGCGACGGCGCGCCGTAGTGGCCGGGCATTTTCTGCCGCTCGGTGCGATAGCCGCCATCCAGATAGCACGACAGCGTGTGATGGCCGGGCCGTTCGTAGACAGTTTCGGATTCCTTTGTGTCGCGCGTCCAGACGGCGATGGCGAGCCGGTCGCCGAGCCACGCGAAGCGGTCCAGATGCGCGTCCGCGCTGCTCAGCGTGTGACAGACCGACTGAAGGCCGAACGGCGTGTCGGTGGCGGGCATCGCGGGGACGGGCGGAGTGGCGTTCACGGCAAACGGGCGGACGGCATTCGAGGGCTGGATGAGCGAGTATACGGCGAGCCCCGTGCAGCCGCTCATCGACGCCGAAAAATGCGCAATCCTGGACAAGTGCGGGCGGCCGCGCGGCAGCATAGTCGAGCTTCCTTCCGACTTCGCTGTTGCAGGCTCGACTATGAATCTTCTGCTTTACGTCGTCACGGTTCTGATCTGGGGCACCACGTGGCTCGCGATCAAATGGCAACTCGGTTCGGTGCCGCCGCCGGTATCGATTGCGTGGCGCTTCTGGATCGCGGCGTTGCTGTTATTCGCGCTGCTGCGCATCATGCGCCGGCCGATCTGGCCGCCGCGCGCCGCGTGGCGCTTTCTGTTCGCGCAGGGTTTCACGCTCTTCTGCCTGAATTTTCTGTGCTTTTATTACGCCGAGCAGGTCGTGCCGAGCGGCCTGGTAGCGGTGGTGTTTTCCATCGCGCCGTTGCTAAACTCGATCAACGGCCGTCTCTTCATGGGCCGGCCGCTGCAACCCACGGCGATCGCCGGTGCATTGCTGGGGCTCGTCGGCATTCTGTGCCTGTTCGTCCAGCAGATGGCCGGACACCTCGGCAATCGCGCCGAGTTGATCGGACTTGGGATCGCATTTCTCGGCACCTTGTGTTTCTCGACCGGCAGCCTGTTGTCGAGCCGGATGCAGTCGATGGGCTTGCACCCGTTCGCCACCAATAGCTGGGCGATGCTGATCGGCGCCAGCATCCTCACGATGGGGAGTTGGCTGGCAGGCTTTTCGTTCGCCGTCGAGCCGTCCGTGCGTTATCTCGGCGCGCTCGCGTATCTCGCGGTGTTCGGCTCTGTGATCGGTTTCACGGCGTATCTGATGCTGGTCGGGCGCATGGGCCCCGAGCGGGCCGCGTACTGCACGGTGCTGTTTCCGATCGTGGCGCTGGCGGCATCGACGGTGTTCGAGGGGTATCGGTGGTCGCCGTTGGCCGTGGTCGGGCTGTTGCTGGTGGTCGCCGGCAATCTGGTGGCGTTCGATCTGACGCGGCGGATATTTGTGCGGCGAACGGCGGCGAGATCGTGATGTAGCGTGTCGCCGTGAACGTAGCCGGAGGCGATGGCGAACCCACGTGAACGGCCGCTCCGGCGGCCCTTCAAGGCGAGTTTCAGGTGAGTATTTTCGGGAGGCAAAAAGGCGCTTGAAGAGCTTGCTGGTGAGCCTTTTCGGGAGCCCATTTTCTGCCCGGCAAACCGCCGGGCTGCCCATGAATTAATCACATGGGTAGACGAACCTCTCTAACCGCCGTATAATCGCCGCACCCTAACCGCGAAATTGCAGCTAGATAGCTTAAGTTAGAAGGGGTTGAATGCAAACTAGCGGTACATTGCATCCATCCCATCACCGGTGAAAAACCGGTCTTCCAAAGAGGGCTCACACCCCTTCGGACAAGCGGCTCAGCGCCGCCGTCCACCTCATCGATGGATCTGGCGCCAGTTTTGCTACTGGCTAGCCACCGAGGTCACTAAGCAGTTCACCGCCCAACACCCTCGCGCCGGGCAACCAACCCACGCCCGGCACCACTCGGTTCAATTCGCGGCACCTGCCGCGTCCCGAACTTCCCATTCGCAGCGTCGTCACGGCGCCTGTGCGGCGCGGCTATTTGCGCGCGTCGCCCGAACAAGGAGGCGCATCTTCATGATTCATCGTCCTGCCAGACTGATCGGCAGTCTCGTAGCCATCGGCATTGTCGTCGCGTTGCTGTGCCGTGCGATCGACCCCGGCGCCCTGCACCAGTACGCCCCCGATCTCGTCTACTACACGAAACGGCACCTGCTGCTGGTCGGCTACTCGATGGCCCTCGCATTGCTCGTCGGCATACCTGCCGGCATCTTGTTGAGCCGTCCGTCGTTCGCGCGTCACGCTGAGCGCTTCATGCAGATCTTCAACATCGGCAACACGATTCCGTCGTTGGCGGTGCTGGCCATCGCGCTCGGCATCTTCGGTATCGGCGATATTCCGGCGCTCGTCGCGCTGTTCCTCGCCTCCTTGCTGCCGATCACGCGCAATGCGTATGAAGGCATGAAGAACGTTTCGCCCGCGTTGCGCGAGGCGGCGCGCGGCATCGGCATGACGGGTTGGCAGTCGCTCGTGCGCGTCGAGTTGCCGAACGCGATGCCCATCATCATCGGCGGTGTGCGCACGGCGCTCGCGATCAACGTGGGCAGCGCGCCGCTCGCGTATCTGATCGGCGCGGACAGTCTCGGCACCCTGATTTTCCCTGGCATTTATCTGAACAATCAGCAGCAGCTTTTGCTCGGCGCCGCGGCGACCGCGATTCTCGCGCTGGTACTGGACGGCATCGTGTCGGCCGGCAGCCGCTATCTGCTCGCGCGACGTGGGGTGGCGGCATGATCAATCTGTTCAAACGCAGCCGCTGGATCGCAGCGGGCGCACTGCTCGTCGCGAGCCTTCAGGCGAGCGCGGCGACGCTCGTGATCGGTGGAAAAAATTTCACTGAGCAGTACGTTCTTACCGAGATCACCTCGCAATACCTGCAATCGAAGGGCTACACGGTCGATGCGCGCACCGGCCTTGGCAGCACGCTGTTGCGCAGCGCGCAGGAAAACGGGCAGGTCGACGTGGTGTGGGAATACACCGGCACGGCGGCCATCGTCTACAACAAGATCACCGAGAAGCTCGATCCGAAGACGATGTACGAGCGCGTGAAAGAGCTCGACGCGAAACGCGGCCTGATCTGGCTCGATGCTTCGCCGCTGAACAACACGTATGCGCTCGGCCTGCCGCAGGAACTGGCGCAGCAAACCGGCATCCGCACGATTTCGCAACTTGCCGCGAAGCTCGCGGCGGAGCCGAAGAAGAAGCACGTGTTCGCGATGGACGCGGAGTTCGCCAACCGTCCGGATGGGCTGAAGCCGCTCGAAGCGGCCTACGGCATGGCGTTCAGCCGCGCGGAAACGCGCCAGATGGACCCGGGCCTCGTCTACACCGCGCTGCATAACAACCAGGTGCCGATCGGTCTGATCTACACGACAGACGGCCGCGTGAAGGGCTTCAACATCATGCCGCTCGAAGACGATCGCCACTACTTCCCCGCGTACAACGCCACGCCGGTGGTGCGCAAAGCGATCCTCGACCAGAACCCGCAACTCGCGCCGCAGTTGAACGCGCTGTCCAACGCGCTGAACAACGACGTCATGCTCGAGATGAACAAGCAGGTCGACATCGACGGCAAGCCGGTGCGTGAAGTCGCGGCGGAATTCCTGCGCACGCACAAGCTGCCCTGAGCGGAGACCTTTTATGACTGTATTCGACTATCTATCGGCCAATTGGCCTGAACTGCTGCAACTGACCGCGCAACACGTGTGGCTGGTGGGGATCGCGGTGGGCTGCGCGATCGTCGTCGGGGTTCCGTTGGGGATCCTGATCAACCGGCACGAGTGGCTTGCCGCGCCGTTGCTGAGCATTGCCACCGTGGTGCTGACCTTGCCGTCGATCGCACTGTTCGGTTTGATGATTCCGGTGTTTTCGCGCTTCGGCCAGGGCATCGGCGCCGTGCCGGCGATCACCGCCGTGTTCCTCTATTCGCTGCTGCCGATCATGCGCAATACCTACCTCGCGCTGCGCAACGTCGACGCGGGCATCAAGGAAGCCGGCATCGGTATCGGCATGACCGTGTGGCAACGGTTGCGCCTTGTCGATCTGCCGCTCGCGGTGCCGGTGATTCTCGGCGGCGTGAGGACGGCCGTGGTGATGAACATCGGCGTGATGACGATTGCCGCGGTGATCGGCGCGGGCGGCCTCGGCACGCTGATCATCCGCGCGATCGGCCAGAGCAACATGATGAAACTGTTGGTGGGCGCGGTGCTCGTGAGCTTGCTCGCGATCGTCGCCGACCTGCTGCTGCAAGCGCTGCAACGCCTGCTGACACCGAAGGGAGTGCAAAAGACATGATCGAACTCGACAAACTGACAAAGACTTTTACGCAGAAGGACGGCCAGCAGGTCAAGGCTGTCGACTCGGTGAGCCTGACGGTCGGCGAAGGGGAAATCTGCGTGTTTCTCGGCCCGTCGGGTTGCGGCAAGACCACGACCCTGAAAATGATCAACCGTCTGATCGCGCCGACTTCGGGCCGCGTGCTGATCAACGGCGAAGACACTTCCGGTCTGAACGAGGTCGAATTGCGCCGCCACATCGGCTATGTGATCCAGCAGATCGGCCTGTTCCCGAACATGACGATCGAGGAGAACATCACGGTCGTGCCGCGTCTGCTCGGCTGGGACAAGAAGCGCTGCCGCGAGCGGGCCGTGGAACTGATGTCGATGGTCGCGCTCGATCCGAAGCAGTACCTGAAGCGCTATCCGCGCGAATTGTCGGGTGGGCAGCAGCAGCGCATCGGCGTGATCCGCGCGCTGGCCGCCGATCCGCCGGTGCTGCTGATGGACGAACCGTTCGGCGCGGTCGACCCGATCAATCGCGAGTCGATTCAGAACGAGTTCTTCCAGATGCAGCGTCAACTGAAAAAGACGGTGATCATGGTGAGCCACGACATCGACGAGGCGATCAAGCTCGGCGATCGTGTCGCGGTGTTCCGCCGGGGGCAGCTGGTGCAGTACGATCATCCGGATACGCTGCTCGCGCATCCGCATGATGAGTTCGTCGGCGCGTTCGTCGGACAGGACAGCACGTTGAAGCGCCTGTTGCTGGTGAAGGCCGGCGACGCCGCCACGCAGCCGGAAACGGCTCGCGCCGACATGCCGGTGGCACGCGCCTTCCAGATGATGGATGACAGCGACAACCGCTATCTGACCATCGTCGACGATAACCGGCAGGCGCTCGGCTACGTGACGCGCCGCGCGGCGCGCGCGGGGCAAGGCGTGTGCGGCGATCATCTCACGCCGTTCAAGGCGACGGTCAGTGCCGATGAGCATTTGCGCATCGTGCTGTCGAAGATGTATCAGTTCAATTCGTCGTGGATGCCGGTTCTGGATGGTGACGGCCGCTATGTCGGCGAAGTCACGCAGGATTCGATCGCGGACTATCTGAGCTCCGGACGGTCGCGTCGCCAGACGGGACAACCGGCGATCGTCTCGCCTGCCGTCGCCGCAGCGGAAGCGGCTGCCGCACATTCGTAACGCAACTCCAGCAGTAACGCAGTAACGCAGTAACGTTGCACGCGGGCCTTTGCTTGGTCGAAGAAGCGAAGGCCCGCTCATTCCTCAAGAGCCGCCGCGCTCGTCCAGGCCATCGAGGCGACTCCTTCGCACACCATTATGCAATTGCCGCCGCATCTGCGGTCGATGCGGCGATTGCATTTGCACGCGAAAGTTATATAGCAAGTTATTACGACGTAATCCTATGCGTATCGTATTAATTGGGGCGAATAAAGGTCTATAAATATTTTTTAGAATTTATTTGCGCTTTTTATATGCGAATATAAACCGTCATTATTGACATATGCGCATTGGCCGGCCGCTGCGCATATCTGCGAAACCGCGTCTTTTGTGCCTGCCGTGCGCGTTTCGTGTCTCGCAAGGAAATACCGTCGTGAAACTCCTCTCTTGCCTGGGCATGGTCGTGGTCTTATTCCATAGCCTTATTCCCGTGAACGTATCCGCGCAATCGCAACTGAACTACACCACTTCATGGATCGGCAATAGCTTTGGTTTTGGCGATGGCAAATGGATGCAGCAGGATATTCAGGCCATTAGCGTCGGCGCCGACGGCACCGTTTATACCAATTCCCTCTGGGATGAGAGCGGCAGCGAAATCGCCGCCTACCGCGCGGGCGACAAACTCGCGGTGGCCGGTTCGACGCACGGCTGGGGCGCGGCCGGGGGCGACGCGGTCGCGGTGAACCACACGTACCTGTATGCGGCGATGTCGATCGGCAACCAGAGCAACACCCTCGTCGGCGCGGACTATCCGCCGGCCAATCAGACCTGGTATGGCATCACGCGTCGCACGCTTGCGAATCTGGCGACCGGCACGCCGTTCAGCGGCGGCATCGGCAACAGCGCGAATGCGACGAAGAACAGTTTCCTACCGGTGCAAACGGTGACAACGGGCACCGACGCGAGCATCCGCGGCCTCGCCGCCACCGACACCGAACTGTACGTCGCCGACACCTACGGCAACCGGATCGTGGTGTACGACGCGGCGTCGATGCAGCCTTTGCGCTCGTGGAGCGTGCCCTCGCCGGGACGCATCGCCGTGGACACCGATTCGACGTTATGGGTGCTGAGCGGTGTTTCCTCCGGAAACCTAACTATCGTCCACTACACGGCCAATGGCGCCGCGCTCGCCAGCGCGTTGACGCTGCCGGCAGGGACGGTGCCGACCGACATCACGGTGACGCCGTCAGGACAGATTCTCGTCGCCGACAACGGGCCGTTGCAGCAGATTCTCGTCTTCAACAAGGACGCCAACGGTCAGCCGCAAGCCGGCGCGGCGATCGGCACGCGCAACGGTCTGTTTCACGCCGTGAAGGGCGTGCCGGGCAACATGCGTTTCAACGGCATCACGGGTATCGGTGTCGATCCGGCGGGCAATCTCTACGTCGCGCAGAACGGCGAGGGGCCGCGCGCGATTGGCTCGACGTCGGTTGGACAAGGCGCGGTGCTCGAAAGCTACGTGTTGAGCTCGCGTGTGTTCAACTGGCGGCTCTACGGGCTGACGTTCGTCGATAGCGCCGCGTTCGATCCGGCCACGCCGAACTCCGTCTATACGGGCTCGAAGCGCTTCACGCTCGACTACCACCAGCCCACCGGCCGCGAATGGTCGTACGCGGCCTTTACGCTCGACCGCTTCGACTATCCCGGCGACCCCGCATTCCACCAGCCGCGCGGGGTGCGCGGCGAGCCGATGGTGCGCCGGATCAACGGCAAGCCGTTTCTCTACACGCTCGATCCTGGCGCGCATTACCTGAACGTCTATCGCTTCGATGCGGCGCATGGCGAAATGGCGATCCCATCCGGCCTGCTCGCGCAGAATCCGCAGCCGGGCGCGTGGCCCGCCGGGCAGCCGACTTACGGCGAATGGCTGTGGCGCGACAGCGATGGCAACGGCACTGTCGACACCAGCGAGATCAGCAGCAATCCATCGACCGGCAGCACGGTCGGCAATGGCTTCTGGTGGGTCGACACACCAGCCAACGTCTGGCTCGCCACGCCGTTGAGCGGCGTCCGCGAGATGCCGTTGCAAGGCTTCGACGCCGCCGGCAATCCGATCTACACCTATGCGAGTTCGAAGATGTTCGCGATGCCGCAGCCGTTCACGCGGCTTGCGCGGCTCGTGTATGTCGCGGAAACCGACACGATGTACCTGTCCGGTTTCACGAGCGCGATTCCGTGGGACGCGACACATTGGAAGGAAGCGGGCCCGGTGCTCGCGCGCTACGACAACTGGAGTTCCGGCACGCCGACGCAACAGTACGCGATCTCGCTGCCGTGGAATACCCAAAGCAATCCGCAGACGACCACGGTCGGCGTCGCGGTGGCGGGCAATTACATCTTCGTCGCGGAGCTGTACACGGCGAAGGTCGATGTGTACGACGCACGCACGGGCCAGGCGGTCGGCTACATGACGCCGGGCGCGAGCGTCGGCAACATGAGCGGCTGGGTGGACGTCTATCTCGGCATCAGCGCGGCGCAGCGCGAGAACGGCGAGTACGTGGTCCTGCTGGAAGACGACGCCCGCGCGAAAATCCTGATGTATCGATGGACGCCTTGACGTGGATCGCGCTCGGCCCGATCACGAATAGACGGCGGCGCGCGATCGGTATATAACGACGTGAAAGGATGGCGTGTTCACCGACGTATCTTCACCGACGCATCAACTGGAGCGATGTTCCATCATGACTCAAGACGCTTCGCCTGAGCCGCCGCCCACTGGCAACCGGCCCGACCTCGACAGCCTCGATGCAGCGCTCAGTCACGTGGATCAGCAGGTATCGTCCGGCGGCATTGCCTCGGGCGCGGCGAGAGGCATTCTGTACAGCCTGATCGAAACGCTCGGCACGTTGGTGGGCGATCCCGATCTGCCGGAGCACGCGCGTTCGGGTTACGAAGGGCTGCTGGAAGCCGCTCGCGAATTGCGCGCGAAGCTGGATCGCTGAAGCAGAGGGCGCCGCCGTGGCACGCGATGATCGCGGACGGCGGCATGTCCACGCGTTGCACCGCTCCCCAGCGATCCTGTCTTCTGTGATAAAAAGGTGCGCTGTTTCCGCCATTGCGCCTCTCCCATGTTCCCTGCGACTGCATTCGCGCTGCTGGCCGTCGGTATCATCGTCGTCCTGATCACGCCGGGGCCCACCAACACGCTACTGGCCGCGGCCGGTTTGCGTCACGGCGTGCGACCCTCCTTGCCGCTGATTGCCGGCGAACTCGCGGGCTATCTCGTGTCGATTTCCGCATGGGGACGCTTTCTCGCGCACGCGTCGCATGCGCTGCCGTGGTTGCCGTCGCTGCTGCGTGTGGCGGCTGGCCTCTACATCGCCTACCTCGCCGTCGATATGTGGCGTGCGGCAGTTGCGTTGCCCGAGTCGCCGCAACGCACGAGCGGCATGCGCATGCTGTTCGTGGCGACGTTGCTCAATCCGAAAGCCCTGCTGTTCGCGGGCACGATCTTTCCGCCCATCGCCTTCACGCAGATGCCTGCCTATGTTCTCGCGATGCTGACGTTCGTGTGCCTCGCGGTGCCGATCGCGCTCGCGTGGATCGCGTTCGGCGCGGCGCTCGGCAGCGGCAAGCTGTGGCTCGATCCGGTGAAGATGCAGCGCGGCGCGTCGATCGTGCTGGGCGTGTTTTCGCTGTCGCTCGCGTGGGCGGCGCTGCATTGAGCGTGCGTTCGCGCCGCGGTGGGGTCACGCTTTTGCATCGCTGTCGGCGCTCAATGCTTCGAGCCAATCCGGCGGCGCCGAGGTGATAGCAAGTTGCGGGGTGCCGTGCCACTCCGCGCAACGTTGCAGCGCGCGGCGCAGATCGCCCGCAAGACGGGCGCTCAGACGCACGCCCGGTTCGATATGCAGCGACTTCAGTTCGAAGATGCCCTGAGCCCGATGCGCCTTCGCATCCACGCGACCGACCAGACGGCCCCGGCTCAGCAGCGGCAACACGAAGTAGCCGTATTTGCGTTTCGCGGCGGGCGTATAGCATTCGATCACATAGTCGAAATCGAACAGCGCGGCGGCGCGCTTACGATCCCACACCACCGGATCGAACGGTGACAGCGCCGTCGTGACCGTCGATGCGAGCTTGCCGCTCGCCGCGTCGTCGAGCAGCGGCGCGAAGTCACGATGGACGAACGTGTCCTGTTTCCAGCCTTCCACTTGCACGGGGATCAGTTCGCCCGCGTCGGCGAGCGCATGCAACTCGTCACGATAGGGACGGCGCGGCAGCCGGTAGTAATCGGCGACCCAATCGGCACGCGCGACGCCGAGCGCGCGGCAGGTACGGCGCAGCACTTCAGTGGTGACGCTGTGGGCCGGCGGCAGATCGCGGGCGTCATCCCAACCCGGCAACACGCGCTCGGTCAGGTCGTAGACGCGATGGAAATTGCGGCGCTCCGCGACCATCAGCTGGCCGATCGCGAACAGCACTTCCAGATGACGCTTCTCCGGCTTCCAGTCCCACCAGCCGTTACTCGTTCCCGTCTCGCGGACGAAATCCGCCGAGCGCACCGGACCCGTCGCGCGGATCTGCGCGAGCAGCGTCTCGATGTCCCCCCGATGTTGCTCGTGCCACTCGGCGGCGTATTTCCAGCCCATGCCGCTCGGATCGAGCATGCGATGACGCAGCAGCCCGTAATCTTCGATCGGCACGAAACAGGCCTCGTGCGACCAGTACTCGAACAGTTTGCCTTCGGCGAGATGTTCGTCGAGCCATTGCGGCGGATACGCGCCGAGCCGGCTGAACAGCACGAGATAGGGGCTGCGCGCGACCACGTGAATCGTGTCGATCTGCAATTGCGCCATGCGGCGGATCGTGTCGAGCACATCGGCCTTGACGGCCTTGCGACGCGGTGGCGTCAGCAAACCTTGCGCGGCCAGATGGAGGGTGCGGGCTGCGGAGAGCGGCAGAGTCTTCACGCGGGCGTTGGTCAGTGTGACTGCGAAGGGAGCGGGCGGGCGGCCCGGCCTGATCAGCAGCCGCTACTGTAGCGTGAATACGGAGGATGAATCGGAGCGGGCGCGAACCCCGCAGCGCCTGCCGACCTTACCAGCCGTGCCCGTGATGCCGCTCCCAGCCGCGATGGCGACCGTGGTCGTGATGCCAGCCGCGGCCGCGATAGTAATCGTCCCGGTAGCCGTACCCGTAGACCGGCTGCGGCGCGTAGACGACCGGCGGCGGTGCATACATGACGGGCGGCGCGGCATACACCGGGCCCGGCGTATTGACGAACACGCCGACGTCCACCCGCGCCAGCGCGGCAGTCGATGCGCAGGCGGCAGTCAGGCCGAAGGCGGCGAATACGATCGCGCGTTTGATCATGCGAATCTCCATATCGAAAGAGCCGGCCATTCGCTGTCGAACGGCTGACATCCATCTTACGAAATGGGGAGGCGCACAGGTGCAACGAGTTGAACACGTGTGTAACAGCAGGTTACCCGCCGCAGCCTCGCACGCCTGACGGCGTGAAGGCCCGGCGGGTTGCTCGGCTCAGGCGCCCAGCGCGACCGCTTCAGCGGCGGACACCGCCAGCAGCTGATGGATTTGCGCGACCACGGCCGCGCCTTCCCCGACCGCCGCCGCCACCCGCTTGGTCGAGCCGGCGCGCGCGTCGCCGATCGCGTACACGCCTTCGACCGTCGTCCCGAGATCGCAGCTCGTCGCCGCTCCATCCGCGCCGGTGCCGGTCAGCACGAAGCCCTTGGTGTCGAGTTGCACGCCGCAGGTGCGCAGCCAGTCGGTGTTCGGATCGGCGCCGGTGAAGAGGAACAGATGCCGGGTGTCGAAGTGATCGACACCGTCGGGCAGCGGCTTCTTCAGGCCGACCGAGGCCAGCCCGCTTTCGTCCGCTTCGAGCCGGCCGATCTCCGAATTCGGATGCACGAACACATTCGGCAGCGAGCGGATGCGATCGATCAGATAGCGCGACATGGTGGCTTCAAAACCGCTTCGGCGGATCAGCACGTGGACCTTGGCCGCGTGCGTCGCCAGATAGACGATCGCCTGGCCGGCCGAATTGCCGCCGCCCACGAGCACGATTTCCTGGCGCTTGCAGAGCTTGGCTTCGACCGGTGACGCCCAGTAGTAGACGCCGCGTCCGTCGAAGCGGTCGAGACCATCGAGCGCCGGCCGCCGGTAAACCGCGCCGCTCGCGATCACGATCGTGCGCGCGGTGATATGCCCGCCGCACTTCAGTTCCAGCCGATACGGCGACTGGGCGCAATCGAGCGCCTTCACGTGGACCGGAATCGCGACATGCGCGCCGAACTTCTGCGCCTGCACGAATGCGCGGCCCGCGAGCGCCTGCCCGGAGATGCCGGTCGGAAAGCCCAGGTAGTTTTCGATCCGCGAGCTGGCGCCGGCCTGGCCGCCGGGCGCGCGGCTGTCCAGCACGATCACCGACAGGCCTTCCGACGCCGCATACACCGCGGTCGCCAAACCCGCCGGCCCGGCGCCGACGATCGCGACGTCGTAGACATGCGAGTCGTCGAGGTCGGGCAGCAGGCCGAGGCAAGTGGCGAGTTCCGGCATGCTCGGATGACGCAGCACCGAGCCGTCCGGACAGATCACGAGGGGCATGTCTTCCCGCTGCGCGGCGAATTGCTCGATCAGGCGCAACGCGTCTTCGTCGCGTTCGTCGATCACCGAATGCGGATGACCGTTGCGCGACAGAAAACCTTGCAGCATCACGAGCCGCGCGTCGCTGCTGTTGCCGATCAGGATCGGCCCGCCCGCGCCCTTTTCGATCAGCGACACGCGCCGCAGGATCAGCGCGCGCATGATGCGCTCGCCGAGTTCGGCCTCGGCGACGAGCAGCGCACGCAGCCCCTGAGGCGGAATCAGCAACGCTTCGACGCAAACGAGTGCGAGGCCGTTCACCAGTGCGGGCCGTCCCGACAACTGACCGACCTCGGCAAGAAAATGCCCCGGACCATGTTCGCCGATCACCACTTCGCGCCCGATGCCGTCGCGCTGATAGACCTTCACGCGTCCTTCGAGCAGGACGAACATGCCGGGGCCGGTGTGGCCGGTCTCGAACATCAGTTCGCCGGCCCTCCAGTGGCCGATCTCGCCGAACCGGCGCAGGCGGTCGATTTCCGCGCAGGTGAGTTGGGGGAACATCTGGTGCATGCGCGTCGAGAGCGACGAAAACGGCGCATCGGCGACTACCGCTTGTTGTCCTTCAACGTCTTGAGTCGGAACTTCCTGAATCGAAAGCATTGAACCGCTCCTTCGGTGTTCATTGATAGAGCGAACGGGAGGCGCCGCGGTGCGCCGCCGCGCCAAGGCGGGGGCGCTCGCTGTCGAACCGGGCTAGACGGCCTTCGGTTCGATGTCGTCGATCGCCACTTCGGGTGGCGGCATGTCGCGCAGCGCTTCGACCGGCTTGCCCGAATCGCGCCAGGCTTCCATGCCGCCGCGCAGCGGCAGCACATCCGAGAAGCCGGCCTCGTTGAGTTGCTTGGCCATCCATGCCGCGGAAATCTCGTTCGGGCAGGAACAGTAGATCACCAGTTTCTGGTCGTGCGGATAGGTCGCGACGATCTCGTCGAGTTGCCGCTCATCCGCGAATTTCGAGCCGGGAATGACAAACGGGTCGAGCTTGCGCTTCTCATGCGAACGGATGTCGAACAGCACCGGCATCTTGCCCGCCGCGAACAGTTTGGCGAGTTCGTCGACTTCGATGCGCGCGGACGCGAGCTTTGAAATCAGCTGACGGCGCCGGATCCACCGGTAAGCCGCGTACGTCAGCAGCAGCACGACGGCGACGAGCGCCGCCGTGCGCCCGAGCCGCCCGGCGATCACGAAGAGCATGTCGATCTGCCGCGCGAACAACGCGCCGATGATCAGCCCCGTGCCGGACCACAAGGCGGCGCCGATGCTGTCGTAAGTGAGAAAGGTGCGGTAGCGCGTGCCCATTGCGCCGGCCATCGGAATCGACACGATCGACAGGCCCGGCACGAACTTGGCCACGGCCAGCACGCGCACGCCCCAGCGGCCGAAAAAGCGCTCGGTCTTCTTCACGCAGGTGTCACGCGAGAGCGACAGGCGGCAGATGGTCTTCAGCGTGTTGCCGCCGTAGATGCGGCCGGCGAGATACCACGCGCTGTCGCCGATCAGCGTAGCGAATATCGACAGAATCAGCACCGGCAGTATTTGCGTGCCCACCGAGCCCGGATGCATCGCCGCCATCGCGCCGAACAGCACGAGCGACGGCATCGCCGGCACCGGCAGCCCAATAGAGGCGGCCAGCACGTTGGCGAAGACGAGCGCCGGCCCATATTGCTCGACGAGATCATGTAGCATCGACTTACATCCACGACCCTTGCGGGCGCGGCGCAGTAAAGGAAAGCAAAGCTGAATGCAAGGATTATGGACGCATTTTCAAGACGTGCAAACGGCTTGAAAATTTGCCCGATATCCGGGTATGGATTGCGCCCCGGCGGCGTGCCGATGGTTTAGCGCGCGGATTAGCGGCGCGAGCGGAACAATGAGAAAAGAGCGAGGCTCGCTTTCGAGCCAAGGCGCGGATCAATGTCGCCGAACGTGGGCGAGCCTCGACTCCGGACACACCCGCATTTATTCCCGGCTGGTGAACCGGCTACAACAACAGGCAACACGCGGCACGCGCGAACGAGCGCCATGCCGCGCACATCAGTTCATTGACGATGGTTGTGCTGTTCGCCCGGCAATTCGGCGCCATGCGCGCGGATCGCGGCAATCAGCTCGGCCGGCGTGATTTCGTAGCGCACTTCGCGGTGTATGCCCGGCTTGCGCTCGTCGACCTCGACCAGAAGAATGCCTTTGCCGTCTTCTGTCGATTCGAGGCGCAGCGAGCGGAGTTCGCGAGCCGTTGCGTCGTCGTATTCGGTGAGCAGGGCCATTGACCCGGAGGACCCGGTGATGCGCATCGAGGTTGTCCTTGTTCCGTTGTTGATCGAGCCATTGTACGGGCAGGGTGGCGCGCCGTCTGTCGCGCGATGGTCACGCTTGCGTGGCGGCTCGCGCGCCTGCCTGCATCGCCGGGATGCCGCAGCGTGTTGCCTGGCGCGGTTCGCCGGACAGCGCATGCCGTGACAGCCAAGCGTGGTGTTCAGTTTAACGCGACTCACCGCCACGACGGATGCATTTTTCATGCCCCGTGGCGGTGCGATCCTTCTCCCTGACTGTCATGCTGCTGACGCACGAGCCGGTTAAAGCCGGGCAGGCTAGCGCGGCCCGCGCAGCCGCTCCAGTTCGTCCAGCTCGGCGGCGCGCAGCGGGGCGTCGGCGGCGAGAAAAAACTCGTCGAGTTGCGGCGGTGCGGCCGGGGTGCCGCTCAGCATCGCATGCACTTGCCCGCGATGATGGATCTGATGGACAAACAGATGCGGCAGCACGCCCCCGATGGTCTCATGCTGGATGCCCACCGATGGGCCGCGGTCGATCCGCACGTCGCGTTGCAGATCGTCATCGGCGAGCGACTCGCAGAAGACGAGCAGCCGCTGATCGCTCCGCGCTTGTGCATCGAACAGGTCGGCTGCGCGCGGATAGGGCAATTCGTTGTCGAAAATGGTGAGCCCTTCGCCGCCGTCGATCAGGGCGTCGAAGTAATACCGGTCCACCAGCAGAATGTGATTCAGCGTGAGTTGCAGCGACGGGAAAAAGCTCACCCTGCGCTCGGCGAACGCTTCGTCGGTCAAGCTGCGGCAGGCGCGGTAGAGGCGCAGATTCGACCACGCGTTGTTGCGCGCCATCGCGGCAAAATGCGCGGCGAGCGGATTGGCGTGTGCCGGGTCGGAAGAAGTCACGTCGGTCTCCTGTGATGGAAATCGTCGTAGGGCGAACTCCAGTGTGAGCGGAGCATCGGCGCGTGGCAAGTCCCGCGCGACTCCCGTATTTCCTCACCGTTCAGTCGCCGCGTCGAGCGGGTGACGGCGCATCGCGGGCACTTCAACACGCCTCGACGACCCAACCGGCGCGCAAAAAAATAGCCCGTCCGGAATGGGGCGGGCCACTAAACGCCGTTGTTACTCGGGTCAGCCTGCCCCTGCAACGATGGGTGCTGACGATGTCATCCTCACGCGCCAATAGTAGGCTGTCGAGGTGGGAGTAACGCCGATCTATCAGACCAATGTCGCTTCTTCGCGCTCGACGTCGAGCGCGTTTGCCTGAGTGCCAGGCATGGCGTGGCGCGTGACGCCCGACGCCACGCGGCTCGCAGCGTCGGCCGCATCGCCCCGGCGTGTCGCGCTCGCGGCGCGCGGCGTGGACGCGGCCTCGGCGACCGTGAACAGACGCACCGCTTCATCGAGCACGTCGGCCTGTTCCGCGAGACGTTGCGCGGTAGCCGCCGCCTGCTCGACGAGCGCCGCGTTCTGCTGGGTGGCGCCGTCCAGATGCGAGACCGCCTGATTGACCTGGCGAATCCCCTCGGCCTGTTCGCTGCTCGCGTTGGCGACTTCGACGATGATCGACGACACGCGGCCCACCGCCTCGTCGATCGCGCGCATCTGCGAGGTGGTGCGCGCGACCAGTTCCGTGCCCGCGGCCACTTCGCTCGCGCTCGCCTCGACCACCGACTTGATTTCCTTCGACGACGCCGCGCACCGTTGCGCCAGCATCCGCACTTCGCCCGCGACGACCGCGAACGAGCGGCCCGCTTCGCCCGCACGCGCCGCTTCGACGGCGGCGTTCAGCGCGAGGATGTTGGTCTGGAACGCGATGCCGTCGATCACGCCGGTGATGTCCGCGATGCGCCGCGACGCCTCGGTGATGCCGGCCATGGTCTGCTCGACCTGGCCTGCGATCCTGCCGCCTTCGGCCGCCGCCGCCTGGGCGTCGCGCGCCAGGTCGAGCGCGCGTCCGCTGGCGTCGGCGTTGGCTTGCACGGTGGTGGTCAACTCGTCCATGGTGGCGGCGGTCTCTTCGAGCGACGCCGCCTGCAACTCGGTGCGGCGCGCGAGGTCGACGTTGCCGCTGGAGATTTCACGCGCATTGTCGAGCATGCCGGTGATCTGCGCGCGCACGTCGTAGACGATCGCCGCGAGATTCGCCTTCAGTTGGTTCAACGCCTGCAGGACGTCGCCGAGATCGTCGTGACGCGCGATCTGCAGATCGGCGGTCAGGTCGCCTGCGGCGAGGCGGGTCGCGAAGCCCGACATGTCGTCGATCGGCGCGGCCAGCTGGCGTGTCAGCACGCGCCACGACAGGACGCTGATCGCCGTGGCGACGCCGAACGCGATCCAGAAGGGCGCGGGCGGCGTGCCTTGCCATGCGGCGAGACCGGTCAGCAGCAATGCCAGCGGTGTGAGCGCGTAGCCGGCCGCCGCGCGTGTCGCAACCGGCAGACGCATCAGCGCCTGCAAACGTCCGGCGAGACCGGTGCGCACCACCACGCCCCGGCGCAACGCCACGCCGCGTGCCTCGCCCGCGCGCATGCGTGCATACAACGTGTCGGCGGCGCGCACCGCTTCACGCTCCGGCTTCACGCGCACGCTGAGGTAGCCGACCACCGCGCCGTTTTCGACCACCGGCGTGACGTTGGCGCGAACCCAGTAGTGATCGCCGTTCTTGCGGCGGTTCTTGACGAGAGCGGTCCACGGACGGCCTTCGCGGATCGTCGTCCACATGTCGGCGAAGGCTTCGCGCGGCATATCCGGATGGCGGATCAGATTGTGCGGCTCGCCGATCAGCTCGTCGCGCGTAAAGCCGGACACGGCTATGAAAGCGGGATTGCAGTACTGGATGCGGCCGCCCAGATCGGTCGCCGACACAAGCATGTGGGATGAGGGGAATTCGTACTCGTGCCCGGTGACAGGCTGATTGTTGCGCATGGCTTTCCTTGCTGATGCTGACGCGCGTGGGCGCGGTGCTGACATGAGTGCAAGGAGTAACGGCAATTAACCCCGCGAGCTTGAGGGTCTCCCACTAAACCACTCAGGTTTATGGAGCCTGAAGCCGTTAATGCAGGGTTAATTTGATGGGGGGCGAAGTCGCTGTCGACAATGGCGGCGAAAGGGGCGTGGCGGGATCGGCGCGCGCTTCGCCCGAGACGGCTTCCAGCGCTGGCGCGAACGAGCAGCGCAACGACGGCCAGCGCGAGCGCGGCTTCGCGGGGCAGGACGCGAAGTGGGTGTCGCGCCGGGTGCGGCTCACGGGCGGCGGCGTTGTCGCCGACCGCTCCCGGACATACCCGGCCGCCGCACATCGAGCTCAGCCCGGCCGCTTCGCGACGAAGTCGATCTCAACTAGCGCATCGCGCGCGAGCGCGGTGACGCCGATGCAAGTCCGCGCGGGCAGCGCATCCGCAGGAAAGTAGGCGCGGTAGATCGCGTTCATCGACGCGTAGTCGCGCTTGAACTCGGTCAGAAAGATGCGCGCGGCGACCACGTGCTGCAAGCCGAGGTCGAGGCCTTGCAGCACCAGCACGAGGTTGTCCATCACCCGCCGCGTTTGCGCGACGACGCCGTCCGGCAAGGGCGCATCGTCGTCGGTGGGCGAGGTCGGCATCTGGCCGGTGACGAACACCCAGCCGTCGGCTTCGGTGGCGTGGGAGAAAGGCCCGACGGGCGTCGGGGCCTGCGGGATCATCCAGAAGGTGGGGCTCGAGGTCATGGGAAGGGTCGGCGTAGCGTATCGATGATTGTCGAAACGCTACGCTAACCGACCAAAACTCCCCGTGGCGCGCCGCGTGGGTGGCTGAGCGCTGGGCTCAGGCAGCCGCCGCGCGACGCATGACGTCAAACCAGTCCGGTCGCGTAATAAACCGCGATCACGAAGAACACGGCCAACGTCTTGATCACCGTGACCGCGAAGATGTCGCGATACGACTGGCGGTGCGTCAATCCCGTGACCGCCAGCAGCGTGATCACCGCGCCGTTGTGCGGCAGCGTGTCCATGCCGCCGCTCGCCATCGCGACCACGCGGTGCAGCACTTCCAGCGGAATATGCGCGGCTTCGGCGCCCTTGATGAACACGTCGGACATGGCTGCGAGCGCGATGCTCATGCCACCCGACGCCGAGCCCGTGATACCCGCGAGCGTGCTCACCGAAACCGCCGCGTTGACGAGCGGATTGGGGATGCTCTTCAAGGCGTCGCTCACCACGAGGAAGCCAGGCAACGCCGCGATCACGCCGCCGAAGCCGTATTCCGACGCGGTGTTCAACGACGCCAGCAACGCGCCCGCCACCGCGGCCTTGGTGCCGACTGCGAAGCGCGAGCTCACGCGGCCGAACGCCGTGGCCACGACCATCACGATGCCCAGCAGCAGCGCGCCCTGCACGGCCCAGATGCCGACCAGGCTTTTGACCGTGGTTTCGACCGGCGCATGAAGGCCCGGCAGGATCTCCGGCGTGATCGTGAAGGTCGGGCCGTACCAGGTGGGAATCCAGCGGGTCAGCAGGAAGTTCGCCACGCCCACCACCACCAGCGGCGCGACGGCGAGCAACGGATGCGGCAGTTCCTTCGATTCGACGCGTTCCGGCTCATTGACGAGTTCCGTGCCATAACCTTCGCCCGTCGCCATCGCGGCGCGGCGGCGCCATTCCAGATACGTGAGACCGACCACGATGATGAACAGAGAGCCGATCACGCCGAGCGTGGGCGCGGCCCACGAGGTGGTCTTGAAGAAGGTGGTCGGGATGATGTTCTGGATCTGCGGCGTGCCCGGCAGCGAATCCATCGTGAACGAGAACGCACCGAGTGCGATGGCGCCGGGCATCAGACGCTTCGGAATATTGCTCTGGCGATACAGCTCCGCCGCGAACGGATAGACCGCGAACACCACCACGAACAGCGACACGCCGCCGTACGTGAGCAGCGCGCACACCGCGACGATCACCGCATTGGCACGCGAGCGGCCGATATAGCGGATGGCCGCCGCGACGATCGACTCCGAGAAACCGGACAGTTCGATGACCTTACCGAACACGGCGCCGAGCAGGAACACCGGGAAGTACAGCTTCACGAAGCCGACCATCTTGTCCATGAAGATGCCGGTGAAAACCGGCGCGACGGCGGCGGGCTCGGTCGCCAGAACGGCGGCGAGCGCGGCGATTGGCGCGAACAGAATGACGCTGTAGCCGCGATACGCGGCAAACATCAGAAACGCCAGCGCGGCGAGGACGATGACAAAGGACATTGAGTCTCCAAAGCTTGGTTGTTCTACCTATAAGCCATCCTGACGGTGTGTCGGCACGGCGCCCGCAAAATGCAGGTTCCGTGCCACACCTACGGCCCCGGCCGATGCGTCGGTTTCGCAGGCCGATGCGGAAAGCATGGTCGCGCCGATTGTACCCAAACGTCTACAAAACGGGACGCAAATCCGCTGAAGATCAGTCGAACTGAGGTTAAACCCTTATGAATCAGGCTTGCTGGTGATCTCTTCGATGAGATAAGCTTGTCTCCAAATTGAGACAACCACAATTAAAACGATAGCCGGAGACAGCGACAACATGATGAATGACTGGGCGGGCCTGCCTGCGACCTACGGCGACGTTCTGCGCCGGGCAATGGAGTCGCTCTTTCGCACGTTCGAAAACTTCAGCGAAGGCACGTTCATCGTCGACGCCGACGCGCGCGTCGTCTGGATCAACAAGCGTTATGCGGCGCGCTTCGGTTTCTCGGACCCGCAGCAGGCGATCGGCCGCGACTGCGAAGCGGTGATCCCCAACAGCCTGATGCGCGAGGTCGTCCACACGGGCAAGCCGATCCTGCTCGACATCATGGAGACGGACCGCGAACCGCTCGTCGTGACGCGCTTGCCGCTCAAGGACGACGCGGGCGCAACGGTCGGCGCGGTCGGCTTCGCGTTGTTCGATGAACTGAAGGCGCTCACGCCGCTCTTTTCCCACTACTCACGCGTCCAGGAAGAACTGATCGCGACGCGCAAATCGCTCGCGCAGGCGCGCCGTGCGCGCTATACATTCGGCAGTTTCGTCGGCACCAGCGCGGCATGTCTCGAAGTGAAGCGCCGGGCGCGCCGCGCGGCGCAGCTCGAATCGCCGGTGCTGCTGCTCGGCGAAACCGGCACGGGCAAGGAACTCCTCGCGCATGCGATTCACGGCGGCTCGGCACGCGCGAATCAGCCGCTCGTGACGGTCAACGTCGCGGCGATCCCCGACACCTTGCTCGAAGTTGAATTTTTCGGCGCCGCGCCCGGCGCGTATACCGGCGTGGACCGCAAGGGGCGCGTCGGCAAATTCGAACTCTCGAACGGCGGCACGCTGTTTCTCGACGAAATCGGCGATATGCCGTTGCCGCTGCAGGGCAAGCTGCTGCGAGTGCTGCAGGACAAGGAATTCGAGCCGCTCGGCTCGAACCGGATCGTGCGCGCCGACGTGCGGATCATCGCCGCCACCTCGGCCGATCTGCCCGCGCTGGTCGCGGCGGGACGTTTTCGCGCGGACCTGTTCTATCGGCTGAACGTGCTGACGATCCATGCGCCGCCGTTGCGCGAGCGGGCGTCCGACATCGAAGCGCTGGCTTACACGATGCTCGAGGATCTGTCGACGCAGACACGCAGCGGCGGCCACTTCGAATTGCAGGACGATGCCTTGCGCTTGCTGTGTTCGTATGGATGGCCGGGTAACGTGCGCGAGTTGCGCAACACGCTGGAGCGGGCCGTGATGCTGTCCGACAGCGAGCGGATCGACGCACGGACGCTGGCGCCGTTCATCGGCTCGGCCCAGGCCGGGGGGCAGCGTTCCAACGAGCCCGACGCGGTCTCCCGCGTGCTCGCGCCGACGCAGCCACAGGCGCCGGATGCCGGGGCCGGCGCGCCCGCGCCGGCCTCGTGGAGCGACGCGATGGCCGCATTCGAAAAGCGCTTCCTGAGCGACGCTTTGCGCGCCAACGGCGGCCGCGTGATCGACACCGCGAACCAGATCGGCATGGGCCGCGCGACGCTCTATAAGAAGATCGCGGCGTACGGCATCGAAGTTTGAAAAGTCCCGCGTTGCCGGGTGACGCAGCGTAATTGCCGCGTGGCACAATCGCGGGATCGAAAAACAAGACGTGACCGGGGTTTCAAATGAAACGCAATCTCTCCTCCTTCGCGCGCCGGGCCTGCGCCACGCTGGCGCTCGGCGGTATGGCCGTGCTGAGCGGTTGCAGCAGCAGCGCGCCGCTGTTTCTGCCGGATGGCCGCGCCACCACGCTGGTGCAATGCCCGGCCGGCTCCGATTCCTGCTCGCAGCAAGCCAGTGCCAGTTGCGGCGGCGCGTTCGACGTGGTCCGCCAGTCCACCCAGAGCGGCACGCTCAATCTGATCTACGCCTGCCGAGCGAAGTAACGCGCATTCGCACGATGCCGGTGTACAGCTGGCGACGTTGGCCTGACCCACATTCCCGACTTCGGCCCGCGACCCGGCAACGAGCGCGGGCGCCACATGCTCCAAACCTACCGGAAGCATTCACCTCTTTGCGCCATGTTCATCGCGAAATGCACATGGCCGTCATAAACAGCTGTGTTTAATGTGAATCCGATTGCGGGTTATTATGCGTATCAAGTTTTAACGACGATTTTGCAGTCCATCCGGGAATTGTTTCCGTTAGCGTCAATGCGAATATGACTTAATGTCCGATTGGATCATCGGACGAGGTCGGTGCGGAACCTAACGGAACATGAGGCTTGTCGGCAGTATTATTTTCCTATGGTTCGGAATTTAACCAACAAGCATATTTTTCCGGATTTTTCTGACGTGGCAGACAGTCAGGAAGGATTTTCCGTTTTGCGAACATGCCCGTGGGGCTTGACGGCGGCACGTTCCCTGCTTTCATTCATGCTTTGAAACTAATTCAATAGAATACGGGGAAGCAATGAATCATCATCAACTTGAAAAAGATATCCAGCATCTAGAACACGTTATTTCGCATATTTCCGCTGAAGACCGCATCCCGCTGTCCTATTGGCGCAACCGGATCGACTCGGTTTCGGACGCGGTCCGTGTGCCGGCGCAAGCCAGTCGAATCAAGCGGCTGAATGATGCGCTGTCGGCATTGGAAGAGCGGCAAAAAAATTAATACCGGCGACAATGCGTAGCCGTCGTGTCGCCTTGAAGCCCGTAACGATTACTGCGGGAGCAAGGGAACGTCGCGGCTCGGCACTTCGCGCCATTCACCCAGGAGCAGCATGCAACCACCAGCAGGATTATCCGCGACCCGGCTGACGGCCTTGACCCACGCGCTGCAAGGCTATGTGGAACGCGGCGAAGTGGCGGGCGTGGTGTCGATGGTATGGCGGCGCGGCGAGATCGGTTATTTCGAGCCGCTCGGTTGGCGGGACGAAGCCGCGCAGCTGCCGATGGAGCGCGACACGCTGTTTCGCATCGCCTCGATGACCAAGCCGGTGACCAGCGCCGCGATCCTGATGCTGATCGAAGAAGACCGGCTCGCACTCGACACGCCGATTTCGCTGTGGCTGCCCGAACTGGCCGCGCCGCGCGTGCTGCGCGATCCCGCCGGGCCGCTCGACGAAACCGACCCGGTCAGAGCGCCGCTCACCGTGCTCGATTTGCTGACGCATCGCGCGGGCTTCGCGTATCACTTCACCGCGACCGGGCCGTTGGCCGAAGCGTACGCGGCCGCTTTCAACGGCTTCGAGGCTCATGCGGACGGCGATGCCTGGCTCGCCCGCATCGCGGCATTGCCGCTGATGTTCCAGCCAGGCTCGCGTTGGCACTACGGCATCGCGACCGACGTGCTCGGCGTGCTGATCGAACGCGTGAGCGGCATGCCGCTCGGCGAGTTCTTCCGCACGCGCATTTTCGAACCGCTCGGCATGCGTGATACCGCGTTCTGGGTGCCCGACGCGCAGTTGGCGCGGCTGGCCACCGCCTATGGCGTCGAGCCGGGTACGCGGCGGCGCGTCGTCGAGGATCATCCGTCGACGAGCCGCTGGGCGAACCCCGCGCGCTTCCAGAGCGGCGGGGGCGGCCTCGTTTCGACGGCGCAGGACTATCTGCAATTCGCGCAACTGCTGCTCGCACGCGGGCGCGTCGGTGCGACGCGTTTGCTGTCGCATCGCTCGGTCGATCTGATGCGCTCCAACTTTCTGACCCGTGACCAGCGTCGCCTGCCGGCTTTCGGGCACGTGTTGTGGGCGGGGCAGGGCTTCGGCCTCGGCGTGTCCGTCGTCGATGACCCGGCGCAGCAACTGCCGCTCGGCTATCGCTCGATGGGTTCGTTCGGCTGGCCGGGCGCGTTCGGCACGAGCTGGTTCGCCGATCCGGTCGAAAATCTGATCGGTCTCATGCTGATCCAGCGGCGCGCAATCGAACCCTTCCCGATGGCGCTCGACTTCGAACGCCGCGTGTACGATGCCATTGACGACTGAGTGCAGAAGCCGCCGCCACTGAGTCGTTCCGTATGGAACGGCGCGCGGCTGCGGCCCACTCTATCCGGCACTTTATTCGTCTGATAGTGTGCCCCCCGAGGACTTCCTCCGGGGCGTCCGCACAGCAATTCATTCAAACAGATGGGGGGAGCACCGCCATGGCCTCGTACAAACAGTTGACTGCCCAGCTCGAAAAACTCCACAAGGAAGTCGCAGCGGCCCGCGAAAAGGAAGTTGCGCAGGCAATCGCCGACATCAAGCAGAAGGTTGCCGAATACGACCTGACCGCCGAAGAGCTCGGCTTTACCAGCCAGCCCAAGCCGGCGCGCAAAGCAGCCGGGGTGTCGGTGGCCAAGTATCGCAACCCGAAAACCGGCGAGACATGGAGCGGTCGCGGCCGCTCGCCGGCCTGGCTCGCGGGCAAGAATCGCGAGCGTTTTCTCATCGATCTATGACGTGTGCCACCGCGCGGCGCCTTGCCCGCCGGGCGTGACGCGCCAGCGCATGACGTGGCGAGTTGTCTGAAGTGACGCAGCGTGGGGCGAAAGTCGCACCGCTGCGCGAGTCCCGAAAACACTCACCTTTGACACCAACCTGAGCTCGGGCACTGCGCTTTTCAACACGACATTCCTCACGGCCGGTTGTTTCGGTGAGCCAGGTTTTGTCGCGTGACGCACCTCGCGGCGCGGCTGCCGCGAACGGCCCCGCGTGCTCGCCCGGATTCTTCCAAAACCCGCGCCATCCCTTGCTGGCGGGCGTTCCCAGGTAATACGAAAGATTCCCCCGCACGTTCTGCTGGATGTTTCGTGATGGTCCGCCGCGTGTTGCGTTCTTGTGAGGTTCGCCTCGGAGGTGCGCGAACCACGCTTGTCCAGCTTCACCTTTCGACGCGCCGCGACGCTCGCCATCGCCAGTCCCGAAAACTCTCACCTTTGCGAGTCGCCGCGCTCCTCCGCGCCAGATAGGTGAGGCGCGCGATCCATTTGCGCATGCCGAATAGTCGCTGCTTCACCCCGCCGCATGGCCGCGCGTCGACCGGCACGGGCGACCCTGTTTCCCCTCGCGCCGCCCCGGGCGTGTATCATTCGTTCCCTGCGCTGTTCTGCGCTGGCGATTCCCGTATTGTCGAACGTCTGTTCGTGACCTGTTTCCGACGCGGCGAAGTCTGCCAGTCGATGCGGGTTCCGGCCCAAGTCCCGCAGCCCGACGCCGCCGCGCAAGGCGCGGCATACCGGCCGCCACAGGCTGCCGGGAACCGCCCGAACCCCCTTTCCGTGACCGCCAGACCTGATGTCAGTCTCCGAACTCAAACGCCGCCGCACGTTCGCGGTTATTTCCCACCCGGACGCGGGTAAAACCACGCTTACCGAAAAACTGCTGCTGTTCTCGGGCGCGATTCAGATCGCCGGTACCGTGAAGGGCCGCAAGAGCAATCGCTACGCGACGTCCGACTGGATGGAGATCGAAAAGCAGCGCGGCATTTCGGTCGCCAGCTCGGTGATGCAGTTCGAGTACGGCGACGCCGTCATCAATCTGCTCGACACGCCGGGCCACGAAGACTTCTCTGAAGATACCTACCGCGTGCTGACCGCGGTCGACGCCGCGGTCATGGTGATCGACGGCGCGAACGGTGTCGAAGCGCAAACGCTGAAGCTGCTCGAAGTCTGCCGCAGCCGCAAGACGCCGATCGTCACCTTCATCAACAAGCTCGACCGCGAAGTGCGCGAGCCGCTCGAACTGCTCGACGAGATCGAGCAGCATCTTGGCGTGGCGGCCGTGCCGTTCACGTGGCCGATCGGCATGGGCAAGGAATTCCAGGGCGTCTACGACATCCAGCGAGATCAGGTTCGTGTGTTCCGTGCCGGGCAGGATACGGCGGGCGGCGCGGTGGAAACGCTGCAGGGCTTGAGCGACGAGGAAGGCGAGCGCCGTTTCGGCCATAGCTGGACGAAAGCCAAGGAAGAGATCGACCTGATCACCGGTGCGACGCCCGACTTCGATCGCGAGCAGTTCCTGGCCGGCCAGCAGTCGCCGGTGCTGTTCGGCTCGGCGATCAACAACTTCGGCGTGAAGGAAATTCTCGACGCGCTGGTCGATCTCGCGCCGCCGCCGTCGATGCGCATGACCGTGCAGCGTCCGGTGCTGCCGGACGAGCCGAAGTTTACCGGCGTCGTGTTCAAGGTGCAGGCGAACATGGACCTCGCGCACCGCGACCGCGTGGCGTTCATCCGCGTGTGCTCGGGGCGTTTCGAGCGCGGCATGGCCGTGAAGGTCACGCGTTCGAACAAGACGTTCCGCGCCAACAACGTGGTGACGTTCCTGTCGCAGCGCCGTGAGACCGTGAGCGAGGCGTATCCGGGCGACATCATCGGTATTCCGAATCACGGCACGCTGAGTCTCGGCGATACGCTGACCGAAGGCGAGCAGTTGCAGTTCGTCGGCCTGCCGTTCTTCGCGCCGGAAATTTTCCAGACCGTGGAAGTGGTGGATCCAATGCGCGCGAAGCAGCTCGGCGAAGCGCTGAAGCAGCTCGGCGAAGAGGGTGCGATTCAGGTGTTCCGTCCGGAAGTGGGCGGCATGATGATTCTCGGCGCGGTCGGGCAACTGCAGTTCGAGGTGGTGTCGCATCGTCTGTCGACCGAGTACAAGGTCGACGTGCGGATGGCGCCGGCGCGTTACCGGCTCTCGCGCTGGGTGACCTGCGACGACGCCGCCGAACTGCGCCGCTTCACCGATTCGTACGCGGCGCGGATCGCGCTCGATGCTTCGGATGCGCCGACGTATCTGGCCTCGCACGTGTCCGAAATCGAAGTCGCGCAAAAGGCGTGGCCGAAGATCGTGTTCAACGAACTGCGCGAACACTCGGGTGCGCCGTTCCGGAAGTCGATGTGATTGCCAGCTGCGCATGAATGAAGAAGCCGCGTCGACGACGCGGCTTTTTTTTGCCAGCCTGGTTCGACGCGCGAGCCAGGGTCTTGACGCCAACATCCGCGCAAGCGCGCGACTTCGCCTATGCTGACTGAGACACGCGCCGGGCCGGCGCGTCCTCCTCACTTTCGCGGAGTGCCAGTGACCGTACGCAATCTCGACGCCCTGTTTCGACCCAAATCCGTCGCTGTGATCGGCGCCTCCGAGCGGCCCGGCAGCACCGGCGCGATGGTGTGGGCGCGTGTGCTGGAAGGCGGCTTCGGCGGGCCGCTGTGGCCGGTCAATCCGAAGTACGAGACGCTGGGCGGCCATACCGTGTTCGGCGACGCCGGCGATCTGCCGCAGGCGCCGAGCGTCGCGCTGATCTGCACGCCGCCCGCCACGTGGCCGGCAATCATCCACAAGCTCGGTGGGCTGGGTACGCGGGCCGCGATCATCGTCGGCGAAGCGCGCAGCGATGACGACCGGCTCGCGCTGCGGCACGCGTTGTCGGCGGCGCGGCCGCATCTGCTGCGCATTGTCGGGCCGGGCAGTCTCGGGGTGGTGTCGCCCGCGCTGCGCGCGCATCTCGGCGCGCCGTCGTGCACGGTCAAGGCGGGCGGCGTCGCGTGGGTGTCGCAATCGAATGCGCTGACCAATGCGGTGCTCGGTTGGGCGCAAGCGCGCGGGCTCGGTTTTTCGCATGCGGTGGCGCTTGGCGATGAGGCCGATGTGGACGCTGGCGACGTGCTCGACTACCTGGCCAGCGACCCCGGCACGCGCGCCATCCTGCTCGAACTCGATACCGTGCGTGCAGCGCGCAAATTCATGTCGGCGGCGCGGGCGGCGGCGCGCAACAAGCCGGTGCTCGCGTTGCGCTCGGGCCGCACCGATCCCGCCGATGCGCTCTACAGCGCCGCGTTCCGGCGCGCGGGCATGGTGCGCGTCGATGCGCTCGATGATCTGCTCGACGAAGTGGAGACGCTCGGCGTCGGACGCGTGGCGGCCGGCGGGGCGGCGACGCTGATCACCAGCGACAGCGGCCTCGCGACGCTTGCCTGCGACGCCTTCGCCGCCGCAGGCGGCATGCTCGCGCCGTGGCCAGACGAAGCCTCGGACGCGTTGCAGCAGGCGCTGCCGCACGCGGTCGGCGGCAATCCGCTGCAACTCGGCGACGACGCGCGTCCCGAGCATTTCGGCGCCGCGCTCAAACTGCTGGCGGAGCATCGCAGCACCGGCACTGCGTTCGTGGTCCACGCATCGACGCACGGCGCGCCGGTCGGTGAAGTCGCGCAGGCGCTGATCGAGAATCAGCGCTTCGCCTATCGCGGCTTGCTTGCCTGCTTCTTCGGCGGCCTGGACGCCGCCACGCGCGACGCGCTGCACGCACAGGGCATTCCGGTTCATACGACGCCGCAGCGGCTCGCACGCGCGTTCGCCCGTCTGGTCGATTACCGGTTGGGGCGCGAACTCCTGATGCAAACACCGGAGGGATTGCCCGCGCGGATTCCCGACGCGATCGACGCGGCTCAGGCGCAGGCTTGCGCCGCGCTGAACGCGGGCGAACATGAGTGGAAGGGCGAAGCGGCGGCGCGGTTTCTCGAACGATTTGGGTTGCAGGTGGAAGCGGACGCGGAAGCGGGGAGCGGGTTGGAGAGCGCAGGTAATGCCGCCGCTGCGCAGACGCCCACGCAACGAGCGGCACGAGCGCTCAAAGCATCTGCTGCCACATCCACGGCGGACTGCGCTGAAGACAGCGACAGGTCGTCCGCAAAACCGGTGGTCGACATCGCTATCGAGCTTCACGACGACGACAACTTCGGCCCGGTGTTCCGCTTCACCGCGCCCTCGGCCGACGGCGTGTCCGAGGCGCTGCGCGTCTACGGCCTGCCGCCACTGAATCCCGTGCTCGCGCGCGACATTGTCACGCGTTCGCGCTACGCGCGGCTGGTCGCGCCGGAGCCGGCGCTGACGGCACTGACGGCGCTCTCGCAGGCGGCTTGCGACGTCAAGGAGATCGTCGCGCTGGCGCTGACGTTGAGGGTCTACAGCGACCATGTGACCGTGGTCGATCCCGTGCTGAGCCTCGCCGCCAAACGAAGCCGCCTCGCGATCGTGCCTTACCCGCGCCGCTTCGAAGAGACGCTCGACTGGCAAGGCTTGCGCGTGACGGTGCGGCCGATCCGTCCGGAAGACGAGGCAGCGCATCATGATTTCGTCGAAGCGATGACACCCGAGGATCTGCGTTTGCGCTTTTTCGGCGCAGTGGGCAGCTTCGACCACTCGCAACTCGCGCGCATGACGCAGATCGACTACGACCGCGAGATGGCGCTGATCGCGACAGTGACGTCCGACGAGGGTTTCGTGCGGACCTTGGGGGTGGTGCGCGCTGTCTCCGATCCCGACAACGAGACCGCCGAATTCGCGGTCGCCGTGCGCTCGGATCAGAAAGGCCGGCGCCTCGGTCAATTGCTGATGGAGCGGATCATCAGCTACGCGCGGGTGCGCGGCGTCCATTGGCTGGTCGGAGAGGCGCTCCGCGAAAACGGCGCGATGATCGCGCTGGCCAAACGCTGCGGGTTCACGATCACGCGGACCGAAGACCCGGGGGTGGTGGGGTTTCGGATGGCGCTGGAGGAGACGGCGGGTAGGGAGGGCTAAGGGCGCGAAACTGTCTGGATTCCGGGTAATTCCGACGTTCGACCGGCCGCATCCCTACCCGTACAGAGGACCGTTTTGTCCGAACTCATGCTTCCAGTCTTCGGAGGCTATCGAACCTCCGAAGCTGGCCGAACTGCGACGAGTGACAAGCGGCCGCGTTCGAAGACCCAAACCGCCCTCACACCGCAAGAAGCCTGAACGGCCTCTCACGCTGCAAATCAATGAAACCGCAAGCTCAAGCCGGCAGCTTCGCCGCGGCTTCATCGACTTGCGTGCGCGTCACCGACAACTCTTCCAGCCACGCATCCGCGTACACCGCGCCGGTTTCGCGCTCGAGACGCGCGATCGTCACCGCGCAACGGTTCGCATCCTTCAGCGTCGCGATGAACGACTTCACCGATTGACCCGCCTTGAACGCATCGAACAACGGCACGCGAATATCGTCCGGCAGCGCGCGCGCGGTCCACTGGTACGGCTTGCCGTTGAACGTGAACGACGGCGGCAGCACGCGTTCTTTCTTCGCGGCCGGAATCAGGCCGTAAGTGCGGGCGGCTTCACCGATCTGTTCCGGCGAAAACAGCTCGTCCGGGCTGATGTCGAATTGCTGGATGAACGTCTCGATGCTTTGCATCGCCGCGGCACGGTCGTCGCGACGCTTTTGCGCATGAGCGACGATGTCGCGCAGTTCGTCGGCTTCCGCGGGCGTGATCGTGAAGCTCGACTGCTTCTGCTGGAGTTCGGAAAAACGCTGGAATTCGGAATCGGTCAGAAGTTTCGCCATTGCTTATCGATGAGCGCGCATGGGCGAACCCATGCGGCGTAATTTGAGAGGGTCGCCATTCTAAACCATGTGCGCGAGCGGTCTGTTTTCAACGGACCAGGGCACGATTGCGCGCGTCGGCCACGCTGACCGACACGGTCCGAAGCAACTCCAAGCAACTCCAAGCAACTCAAACGTCGTGCTCGTGGAACATCGAGAGCGCCTGCACCGTCTCGCGCAGCAATACGGTCGCGGCTTCGAGCGTCGGCGCGACGTATTCATCGATACGCCGCAGGTAAGGACAGGTCAGCACCGCGATCGCCTGGCCGGACGGCCCCTGGATCGGAAACGTCAGGTCGGTGACGCCGAACGTCTGCTGGCTGTCCTTCTGCGAAAAACCCGCCGCGCGAATCCGCTCGCACGCGAGCTCAAGCGCATCGCGGTCGATCGTTACCTCGCCCTTCACCTTGGTGTGCTCGGCCAGCATCTGCTGACGCTGTTCGATGCTTTGAAACGCGAGCATCACACGACCCGAGCCGGTATCGATCAAACCCACCCGCGAACCGAGCCGCACCGACATGCCCCACGTGCCCGGCCCATCCACCTGGGCGATCACCAGCAGGTTGCCGCGGTCGTACACCACGAGGTGACACGATTGTTCGGCGGCATCGGCAAAGCGCTGCATCAGCGGCAGCGCTTCGGAGATCAGCCGGTTCATCGGCGGATGACGGTGCGCGAGCGCATACAGCTTCAGGCTCAGCGAATAGCGGTCGCCTCCCGCCGAGCGCACCACGTACTGCCGCGCGACGAGGCGTTCGAGCATGCGGTACATCTCGCTCGCGTTGCGCCCCAGCAGCTTGGTGATTTCGGCGCGCGTGAGCCCCTCTTTCTGCTCGGCGAGCAGTTCGAGGATGTCGAGGCCTTTGTCGAGCGCGGGGGCCCGGTAACGGTCGGCGTCGTCTTTGTCTTCTGCGTCCATCGTCGGCGAGGTTCCGTGTGCAGTTCTCATTATCTGGCGCATGAATGTAAGTGCGTGGCGAATCTTGAGCAAGGCGGCGCGTGTCCAGGGAAAGTACGGAGCCCGATCCAGCGTAGATTCCTTGACTTCGAAAAGTCCGTATATGAATAATACGTTCATTGGTGAATGAGCGCACGCCAATACCCGATAAGACATCCGATAAGAAAGCGCAGGACGAAGTGCCGGCATCCATGACCGGTTCACGCAGTTCAACAAACGCATCGTAGGAGACAACCCCATGTCCACGTCCGTTCAGAGGCCGCTCGCGGCCCGTCGTCTGTTCCACCGTTCACTTTTCACGCTCGCCGCGGCCGCATGCGCCGCCGGTATCGCCGTGAGCGGCGCCGCGCAAGCCGCCGACGCGGGCAAGATCGGCCTCGGCCTGCCGCTGCTCACATCGCCGTTCTGGCAGTCGTACAACAACTATCTGCCCAAGTACGCGAAGGAGATGAGCCTCGACATCCTCGCGCCGGTCAATTCGAACGGCGATCCGGCCCAGCAGATCACCGACATGAACAACCTGCTGAACCTCGGTTCGAAGGGCATCGTGGTCGGGCCGCTGGATTCGGCGGCGATCAGCCGCGCGCTCGACGCCGCCGCCGCCCGCAACGTGCCGGTGGTCGCCGTGGACGTCGCGCCGACGCAGGGCAAGGTCGCGATGGTCGTGCGCGCCGACAATCACGCGTACGGCGAAAAGGCGTGCAAATACATCGGCGAACACGTGAAGTCGGGCAAGGTAGTGCAGATCATGGGCGACCTCGCGTCGGTCAACGGGCGCGACCGCTCGGAAGCGTTCCGCGCGTGTCTGAAGGGTTATCCGGCCTTGTCGCTGCTGGAAATTCCGGCGGCCTGGAAGGGCGACGTCGCGGCCACCGCGCTCGACAGTCTGCTGACCGCCAATCCCGACGTGAAGGCGATCTACATGCAGGCGGGCGGCGTTTATCTGTCGCCGACGCTGCAAACCTTGCGGCGCAAGCAGATGCTGTTTCCCGCAGGCGATGCGAAGCACGTCGTGATCGTGAGTAACGACGGCATTCCGCAGGAATTCGAAGCGATTCGTCGTGGCGATATCGATGCGACCATCTCGCAGCCCGCCGATTCGTACGCGAAATACGGCCTGTTCTACATCAAGGCCGCGTTGGCGGGGCAAACCTTCAAGCCGGGCCCGACCGATCACGGCAGCAACATCATCCAGCTCGCGCCGGGCGTGCTCGAAGATCAGTTGCCCGCGCCGCTCGTGACGAAGTCGAATGTCGACGACAAGGCGTTGTGGGGCAATACGGTCAAATGAGCGGTCAAATGAGCGGCCAAATGAGCGGCCAAATGAGCGCACCGACGCCATCCGTGCCGGTCGTCGAAGCGTTTGAAGTCACCAAACGCTTCGGCTCGACGGCCGCGCTGAAAGACGTGAGCATCCGCGTGATGCCCGGCGAGTCGCATGCGCTCGTCGGGCGCAACGGCGCGGGCAAGTCGACGCTGGTGTCGATCCTCACCGGCCTGCGCAAGCCCGACATGGGCGAGGTGCGGTTCGGCGGCGCGAGTGCGCCGTCGATTGCGGATCGCGACGCGTGGCGCGAGCGCGTCGCGTGCGTCTATCAGCATTCGACGATCATTCGCGACCTGAGCGTCGCGGAAAATCTGTTCATCAATCGCCAGCCGGTGCGCGGCGGCATGATCGATTGGCAGGCGATGCGCCGCGACGCGCGCGAGCTGCTCGATCACTGGAAGATCGACGTGCGTGAAGACGCGCGCGCGGGCGACCTGAGCGTGGAAGCGCGGCAGTTGGTTGAGATTGCGCGGGCGCTGTCGTATGGCGCGCGCTTCATCATCCTCGATGAACCGACCGCGCAGCTCGACGGCGACGAGATCAAGCGCCTGTTCAGGCGCATCAGCGAGTTGCAGCGCGAAGGCGTAACCTTCCTCTTCATCTCGCATCATCTTCAGGAGGTCTACGAGATTTGCCAGGCGGTGACGGTGCTGCGCGATGCGCGCCATATCGTCAGCGCGCCGGTGTCTGCGTTGCCGCGCGAGCAGCTGATCGAAGCGATGACCGGCGAACGCGGCGGGCTGAACGTCGCCGACGCCGCGGCGCGCGCCGCGTTGCCCGCCGACACGGCGATCGCGCTGCGCGTCGACGAACTGGCCGGCTCCGATTACGAGGGCGTGTCGTTCACCGTCAAGCGCGGCGAAGTGGTCGGCCTGACCGGCGCGACGAGCAGCGGCCGCACGAGCGTCGCCGAAGCGATCGCCGGTTTGCGCACAGTCAAAGGCGGCACGGTCAGCGTCGACGGCAAGGCATTGCCGCCCGGCGACGTGCCTGCCGCGTTGGCGCACGGCATTGGCTGCGTGCCGAAGGACCGGCATCACGAAGGCCTCGTGCTCACGCAATCGATCGCGGAAAACGCATCGATGACAATCGCGCGCGTGCTCGGCAAGTTCGGCATCGCGCCGCCCGCGAAGAAGCACGCGTTCGGCCAGAAGATGATCGACGCGCTCGGCATCGTCGCGCAAGGTCCGGACCATGTCGTGTCGGGACTGTCGGGCGGCAATCAGCAAAAGGTGGTGATGGCGCGCGCGCTCGCCACCGACCCCAACGTGCTCGTATTGATCGACCCCACTGCGGGCGTCGACGTGAAATCGAAAGAAGCGTTGCTCTCCGTCGTGGATCGCGTGCGCGAAGAGGGCAAGGCCGTGCTGGTCGTGTCCGGCGAGCTCGACGATCTGCGTACCTGTGACCGTGTGCTGGTCATGTTCCGTGGCCGTGTCGCGGCCGAATTTCCCGCGGGTTGGCAGGATCACGACCTGATCGCATCCGTTGAAGGAGTCAGTCTCCATGAAGAATAGTGTGCCCAGCCCCGCCTTCGCCACGGCGCAAGCGCCGGCGCAGTCCGCCGCGGCGGGCTCGCGCGGCAAACGCGCGCGCTCCGAACTCGCGCGCCTGCGCGAACTGGCGTTGCTGCCCGCGCTCGCGTTGCTGATCGTGATCGGCGCGTTCGTCAGCCCGAGCTTTCTCACGAAGGCGAATCTGATCAGCGTGCTCGGCGCGTCGGCGGCGCTCGCGCTCGTCGTGCTCGCGGAATCGCTGATCGTGCTGACCGGCAAGTTCGATCTGTCGCTCGAATCGACCGTCGGCATCGCGCCCGCCGTGGGCGCGATGCTGGTGATGCCGGCGGCGTCCGCGGGCTTCGGCACGCAATGGCCGACGGCGGTCGGTCTCGTCGCGATCGTCGCGGTGGGCGCGGTGATCGGTTTGATCAACGGCTTTCTGGTGGTGCGCTTGCGGCTGAACGCGTTCATCGTCACGCTGGCCATGCTGATCGTGCTGCGCGGCATGCTGGTCGGCGCGACCAAGGGCGGCACGCTGTTCGACATGCCGCCGTCGTTCTTCACGCTTGCCACCACCATCGTGTTCGGCTTGCCGTTGTCGGTGTGGCTCGCGGCGGCGGCGTTCGCGATTGCCGCGTTCGTATTGCGCTATCACCGCCTTGGCCGCGCGTTGTACGCGATCGGCGGTAATCCGGAAGCGGCGCGCGCGGCGGGGATTCGCGTCGAGCGCATCACGTGGGGCGTGTTCGTGCTGGGCAGCATTCTGGCGTCGCTCGGCGGCTTGATCGTAACCGGCTATGTCGGCGCGATCAACGCGAACCAGGGCAACGGCATGATCTTCACGGTGTTCGCGGCGGCGGTGATCGGCGGTATTTCGCTCGACGGCGGCAAGGGCACGATGCTCGGCGCGCTCTCCGGCGTGCTGCTGCTCGGCGTCGTTCAGAACCTGCTGACGCTCGCCCAGGTGCCGTCGTTCTGGATTCAGGCGATCTACGGCGCCATCATTCTCGGCTCGCTGATGGTGGCGCGCCTTGCCAGCGGCGAAGGCCAGAACTAATGCGCACGCTTCGTACGCACGCACCCGGAGATCTCACTTGACCAGCCGTCCATTGCCAACCGATCCGCGCCTGATCCTGCTCAGTCCCGCCGACAACTGCCTGATCGCCGCGGCGCGGCTCGACGCGGGCACGCAGGTCGACATCGAAGGCGAGCGCGTTACGCTGACCCGCACCATCGATCTCGGCCACAAGGTCGCGCGCCATGAGCTAGCGAAAGACGACAAGGTGCTGCGCTATGGCGCAGTGATCGGCCACGTAACCGAAACGGTGGCACGCGGCGCACATCTGCACACGCACAACCTCGCAAGCGACTACTTGCCGACCTATACGCACGACGCGGGTCACGAGTTCGTCCATCACTGACACGCACACCATCACGCGGCCTGTTGTGCCGCTGGAACCATCATGACTGACATCTCCTTAGCAAGCGCCGCGCAGCAACCGATGCTGCAAGGCTATCTGCGCAGCGACGGCCGCAAGGGCATCCGCAACGTGGTCGCGGTGGCGTATCTGGTCGAGTGCGCGCATCACGTCGCGCGCGAGATCGTCACGCAGTTTCGCGAGCCGCTCGACGCGTTCGACGATCCGTCGGCCGAACGCGAGCCGCCCGTGCATCTGATCGGCTTTCCCGGCTGCTATCCGAACGGGTACGCGGAAAAGATGCTGGAGCGGCTCACCACGCATCCGAACGTGGGCGCGGTGCTGTTCGTGTCGCTCGGTTGCGAGAGCATGAACAAGCATTATCTGGTGGACGTGGTGCGCGCGAGCGGCCGTCCCGTCGAAGTCCTGACGATCCAGGAAAAGGGCGGCACGCGCAGCACGATTCAATACGGCGTCGACTGGATTCGCGGCACACGCGCGCAACTCGCCGCGCAACAAAAGGTGCCGATGGCGCTCAGCGAACTGGTGATCGGCACGATTTGCGGCGGCTCGGATGGCACGAGCGGCATCACCGCGAACCCGGCGGTGGGCCGCGCGTTCGATCATCTGATCGACGCGGGCGCGGCCTGCATCTTCGAGGAAACCGGCGAACTGGTGGGCTGCGAGTTCCACATGAAGACGCGCGCGGCGCGGCCGGAACTCGGCGATGAAATCGTCGAGTGCGTCGCGAAGGCGGCGCGCTATTACTCGATACTCGGACACGGCAGCTTTGCGGTCGGCAACGCGGACGGCGGTCTCACCACGCAGGAAGAGAAATCGCTCGGCGCGTATGCGAAAAGCGGCGCGTCGCCGATTGTCGGCATCATCAAACCCGGCGACATTCCGCCGACCGGCGGCCTTTATCTGCTCGACGTGGTGCCGGACGGCGAGCCGCGTTTCGGCTTTCCGAACATCAGCGACAACGCGGAGATCGGCGAGCTGATCGCGTGCGGCGCGCATGTGATTCTGTTCACGACCGGGCGCGGCTCGGTGGTCGGCTCGGCGATCTCGCCGGTTATCAAGGTGTGCGCGAATCCGGCGACCTATCGCAATCTTTCCGGCGACATGGACGTGGATGCGGGCCGGATTCTCGAAGGGCGCGGCACGCTCGATGAAGTCGGCCGCGAAGTGTTCGAGCAAACGGTCGCGGTGGCGCGTGGTGCGGCGTCGAAATCGGAAATGCTCGGGCATCAGGAATTCATTCTGGTTTACAAGACATTCGAGCCGGTTGGGCCTGCCTGCTTGCCATCGAGTGGGGCGCCGGTGCAACGGGTCGTCGCGATCGAGCCGCATTGACACGCAGTGGGCAAACCCTGTCCGCGCATGGTAAAAATAGAAATTGACCGGAGTCAGTGCTGAAGCACTCGCTCCGGTCGACACAAGGAGACGCGCTCAATGACGGCAACGATCGCATCGAAGATCGGCCAGCGGCGCCGCATTGGCCGCGGCACATTGCAGGTGAGTGGTTTGGGTCTCGGCACGGCGCCGCTCGGCGGCCTGTACCGCGATCTGTCGGATGAGGAGGCCCACGCGACCATCACCGCCGCGTGGGACGCCGGCGTGCGCTACTTCGACACTGCGCCGCATTACGGCAACACCAAAGCCGAGCATCGCTTGGGCGACGCGTTGCGCCGTTATCCGCGCGGCGACTACGTGCTGTCGACCAAAGTGGGCCGCCGCTTCGTGCCGCGCACCTCGCCCTTCGACGACCGCGAAGGCTGGCAAAACCCGTTGCCCTTCGAAGCGATCTACGACTACACGCACGACGGCATCATGCGTTCGTTCGAAGACAGCCAGCAGCGCATGGGCATCGTCGAGATCGACATTCTGCTCGTGCATGACATCGGCCGCATCACGCACGGCGACCAGCATCCCCATTATTGGCGGCAACTGACCGAAGGCGGCGGTTTCCGCGCGCTGGACCGGTTGCGCTCGACCGGCGCGATCAAGGCGGTCGGGCTCGGCGTCAACGAAGGCGCGGTCATTCTCGACGCGATGGCCGAGTTCGATATCGATTGCGCGTTGCTCGCGGGCCGTTATACGCTCCTCGAACAGACCACGCTCGACGACCTGCTGCCCGCCTGTGAAGCGCGCGGTGTCAGCATCCTGTTAGGCGGCGCGTTCAACTCGGGCATTCTGGCGCGCGGCGTCGCGGGCGATCTGAAATTCAACTACGGCGACGCGCCGCCCGAAGTGATCGAGCGCGTCGCGCGGCTGGAGGCGGTGTGCCGCGCGCATGGCGTGCCGCTTGCCGCCGCCGCGTTGCAGTTTCCGTATGCGCATCCGGCGGTCGCCACCGTGCTGACCGGCGCGCGCAGTGCCGACGAATTGCGCGAGAACGTCGCGTCGTTCGGGCTGCCGATCCCCGCAGGCCTGTGGTCCGCGCTGCGCGACGAAGGCTTGCTCGACGCGCGCGCACCCGCGCCAGAGGATTGACTCGACGATGTTGATCGACGCCCACCAGCACTACTGGGACCCCGCGCGGGGCGACTACGAGTGGCTCACGCCGGAGCTGAAAATTCTGTACCGGCCGTTCGGCCCGGCGGATCTCACGCCCTTGCGCGAGCAGGCAGGCATCGAGCGGACGGTGGTGGTGCAGGCCGCGCCGACCATCGACGAAACGCGCTACCTGCTGGACCTCGCGCGCAACGAGCCGTCGATCGCGGGCGTGGTTGGCTGGGTGCCGTTGCTGCTGCCGAATGCGCCTGCGTTGATCGAAGCACTCGCGCGCGAGCCCAAGTTCAAGGGTGTGCGGCCGATGCTGCAGGACCTGCCCGACCACGGCTGGATCGCGAACCCCGATCTCGCGCCGGCGATCGAAGCGCTGATCGCGCACGACCTCGCGTTCGACGCGCTGATCTACGCGCGTCACGTCGAATACATCGAAATTTTCGCGAAGCGTTTTCCGACGCTGCGCATCGTCGTCGATCACGGCGCGAAGCCGCCGATCCGGTATCGCCAGGCGGGCTTCCAGGTGTGGAAGGACGCGATCACGCGGCTTGCAAGCCTGCCGCAAGTTCATTGCAAACTCTCGGGTCTCGCGACCGAAGCGTCGCCCGGCTGGACCGAGGACACGCTGCGGCCTTACGTCGACCATCTGCTCGCGTCGTTCGGCCCGGCGCGTGTGATGTGGGGCAGCGACTGGCCGGTGCTCGATCTGAACGGCGACTATCTGCTCTGGCATTCGGTCGCGACCACCTTGCTCGCGTCGTTGAGCGACGCCGAGCGTGCAGCGGTGTTCGGCGAGAACGCCGCCGCGTTTTACCGGCTTTGATTTCTGGAAGCGTAGACAGGACAACCAGCAGGACACAAGCAGCCTATAAGCAGCCCATTCACACGGAGTCGTAGATGACACAAAGACTGGCCGGCAAAACGGCCCTGATCACCGCGGCAGGACAAGGCATTGGTCTCGCCACCGCGGAACTCTTCGCACGCGAAGGCGCGCGCGTGATCGCCACGGACATCCGCATCGACGGACTGGCGGGCAAGCCGGTCGAGGCGCGTCAGCTCGACGTGCTCGACGCCGCGGCGATCAAGGCGCTGGCCGCCGAGGTCGGCCCAATCGACGTGCTGTTCAACTGCGCGGGCTTCGTGCACGCCGGCTCGATTCTCGAATGCAGCGAGGAGGATTGGGACTTCGCGTTCGACCTGAACGCGAAGGCGATGTACCGTATGATCCGCGCATTTTTGCCGGGCATGCTGGAGAAAGGCGGCGGCTCGATCATCAACATGTCGTCGGCGGCGTCGAGCGTGAAGGGCGTGCCGAACCGCTTTGCCTATGGCGCGTCGAAGGCCGCGGTGATCGGACTGACCAAGGCCGTTGCCGCCGATTTCGTCACGCGTGGTGTACGCTGTAACGCAATCTGCCCGGGTACGGTGTCTTCGCCGTCGCTCGAACAGCGGATCGCGGCGCAGGCTCAGGCGCAAGGGACGACGGTGGACGCCGTGCAAGCGGCGTTCGTCGCGCGTCAGCCGATGGGCCGCGTCGGCAAGCCCGACGAGATCGCGGCGTTGGCGCTGTATCTCGCGTCCGACGAGTCGTCGTTCACGACGGGTCAGGCGCATGTGATCGACGGCGGCTGGTCGAACTGACGCGCACTGATTGACGAACCGAATATCACTGAACGTAAAAGGGAAGTACCACGATGAAACTGCTTCGTTATGGGCCGAAAGGCCAGGAAAAGCCGGGCCTGCTCGATGCGCAAGGCAAGATTCGCGATCTGTCCAAGGTGATCGGCGATCTCGACGGCGCCGCGCTGACCGATGAAGGTCTCGCCAAGCTGCGCGCGCTCGACCCGGCTTCGCTGCCGGTGGTCGAAGGCAATCCGCGCCTCGGGCCGTGTGTCGCGCGCATCGGCAAGTTCATCTGCATCGGGCTGAATTACGCGGACCACGCCGCCGAATCGAATCTGCCGGTGCCGGCCGAACCGGTCATCTTCAACAAGTGGACGAGCGCGATTTGCGGCCCGAACGACGACGTCGAGATTCCGCGCGGCTCGAAGAAGACCGACTGGGAAGTCGAACTGGGCGTGGTGATCGGCAAGCCGGCAAAATATGTCGACGAAGCCAACGCGCTCGACCATGTTGCCGGCTACTGTGTGATCAACGACGTGTCGGAACGCGAATGGCAGATCGAACGCGGCGGCACGTGGGACAAGGGCAAGGGCTTCGACACGTTCGGCCCGATCGGCCCGTGGGTCGTCACGCGCGATGAAGTCGCCGATCCGCAGAACCTGAACTTGTGGCTCGAAGTGGACGGCCACCGTTACCAGAACGGCAGCACGAAGACGATGGTGTTCGGCGTCGCGAAGCTGGTGTCGTACGTGTCGCAGTGCATGAGCCTGCAGCCGGGCGACGTGATCTCGACCGGCACGCCCCCGGGCGTCGGCATGGGCGTGAAGCCGAATCCTGTGTTCCTGAAGCCGGGTCAGACGATCCGCCTGGGTATCGAAGGTCTCGGCGAGCAGACGCAGAAGACTTACGCTGCGGAGTGATTCGCGCGCCTGGTTTAACTGCGTTGCCAATGTGAAGGGCCGTTCCCGCGTGAGGCGGGAACGGCCTTTTTGCTTGCGTCGTTCGTGTCGCCGCGATCAGGCGCGCTGCGCCGCGAGCAGCCGCGCCAGCAACTCGACCAGGCGGTCGATGTGCTCGTCTTGCGTGCGCCACGACGACACGCTGATACGAAACGCGGGCCGTCCTTGCCAGAGCGTGCCGCCGAACCACGTTTCGCCGGATGCCTGGGCCGCTTCACGAATCGCGACCGTCTGCGCGTCGGTCTTTGCCCGCACCAGCACCTGATTCAGCACGACGCGATTCAGCACGTCGAAACCCGCGGCACGCAAGCCGTCGGCGATGCGCGACGCTTGCGCGCAATGCCGATCGACCATCTGCTGCACGCCGCTGCGCCCGAGCGAACGCAGCGCCGCCCAGATGGGTATGCCACGCGGACGGCGCGAGAACTCCAAGGTCAGATTCTTCTGCGCGTCGTGCGCGCCGCTCAGGTAGACCGCGTCGCTGTTCATCGCCGAGGACATCGCCTGCGCATCGCGGCAGATCGCCATCGCGCCGTCATAAGGCGTGTTGAGCCATTTGTGGCCGTCCGTGGTCCAGCTATCGGCGCCGTCGATGCCCTCCGTCAGCGCCCGCTGTGACGACGCGCGCGCCCACAAGCCGAACGCGCCATCCACGTGGACCCATGCGCCTGCCGCTTTGGCACGCGGTATCAGGTCGGCGAACGGGTCGAATTCGCCGGTGTTCACTTCGCCCGCCTGCACGCAGAAGATCGTCATATCGTCGAGCGCCGGCAGGCGGGCCGGGTCGATGCGGCCATGCTCGTCGACCGGCGCGGCGATCACGCGCTTCATGCCGAAACCGAGCACGCGCAACGCCTTCTTCACCGTGATATGCGCCATCTCGGAGATGACGACGCGCACCGGCGGCGCGCCGTTGAGCCCATCGTTATCGAAATCCCAACCCTTGCGCGCGAGCAGCGCACGCCGCGCGGCCGCAATGCAAACGAGCGTGCATGCGGTCGCACTGGTGCCGAAGCCGATCGCCGCTTCGCGCGGCAGATCGAGCACCTCGAGCACCCAGCGCGCCGCGATCTTCTCGATCGTGGCGGCCGCCGGCGAGTTGTCGAAGGTCGACGCGCATTGGTCCCACGCGCCCATCAGGCGCTCGGCCGCCGCGGCCGCCGGCAGCACCGCGCCGATCACGAAGCCGTAATAACGCGGATCGTTCGACGCCACCGTGGCCGGCGACCCGCTTTCGTCGAGCAGGCGCAGCACGTCGGCGGGCGCGTGGCCGTGCAGGGGCAACGCTTCGTCGAAGGCGGCGAGCTGCGCGAGCGCGGCCGCGTCCGGAAACACGCGGCGCTTGCCGATGCCCGCGAGATAAGCGTGTGCGCGCCGGTCCGCGTCGGCGGCGAGAGCGAATTCGTCCATAGGGTTCCTAAAAAGGGTGAGAGAGGGGTGTCGCGCAAGTCTGCGGATCGAGCGTTCGTTCAGAGATGGGGGCGAGGGTGCGGCGGGGCTTTCGCAACTCGGCGTCATTGCGCTTGTAATAGGTGAATTGGCCGGTTCGATGCGCGCGCACGAATCCCGCATCAGCGAGGATGCGCGCGCACGATCCCGCATCAGCGAGGATGCGCGATCGCGCGAGACCCGTCCCGCGCCGAAGCAATCCCGTCAGATTATCCCGCCGGTTCGTGTTCGCCGTTTTCACCGATCCGGTTGACCGTGCCTTGCGCGACGGCGACGAGCTTTTCGCGGTTGCCGTCCATCACGTACACGTTGCATTGGCAGGTGGCCTGATGCCGGCCCGCATAGACGACCTTCGCGCGCGCGACCAACGTGCCGTTCACTACCGGGCGCAGATAGTTGATCTTGTATTCGCCGGTCACGACTTTCGGCCCGAGCGACAGCGCGCCGGCGAACGTCAGCGCATTGTCGGCGAGATAGCTGATGACCCCGCCGTGCACGAAGCCATGCTGCTGCCGCAACTCATCGCGGATCGGCAAACTCAGGGTGAGTTCGCTGGTGCCCGTATGCATCAGCTCGGCGCCTAGCAACATGCTGAACGGCTGGGCATGCAGTGCGCCGCGCGCCCGGTCGAGGAGGTCGGTCATCGTGATTCCTTCGGGCGAGGCCCGTGGTGGCATCTGCACTGGCCTGCGTCGTGCAGTCCCTACCCACTCTAGGAAGCGTGAATGCACCGCGTCAAGGTGATTCGGAAAAATGTGCGGCGTATTGTTGTGGGAAACAGCCGCAATCATGACGTTGGCCGATGAAAAGGGGTTGTAAGCCGATTTTTAATGAAATTGGCCTCAAGCTGAACGCGACCCTGCCGTTAACCCTGACGTAGCTCCCGTTATTCTTTGCCCTCAGGATTCACGATGTTCAGCAAGATCAAAGTCGCCTCCGGCCTGTTATGTGTTCTGGCCGCGTTCTGCGTATTCCAGCTCGTCACGGTGGGGCTGGGCTTCTGGTCGCTCACCCGTACTCATGACGACGTCGGCGATCTGTCGAACATCGCATTGAAGCAGGTGGACGCGGTCAACGAGACGACCCAGCGCCTGATGGACGCCCGCATCAACCTGTCGCGCGCCGGCACGCGCATGGTGCGCGGCGGCGCGGAGCCGACCGACATCGTGCAGCACGCGCGCGAGCAGCTCACGGCAGCCGACCAGTCGTTCGGCGCGTTCATGAGTGCGCAGAAGACGAGCGACGAAAACAGCGCCCGCGCCACGGCGCTCGCCGAGCGCTACAAGAAGCTGCACGACGCCCTCGCCGAACTCGTGCAGTTTCTCGACTCGAACAACATTCAGGCCTTCCTCGATCAGCCGACCCAGTCGTTCCAGGATGCCTATCTCGCCGAGTCACACAACTTCGTGCAATTCGGCGAGGCGGCGAGCCGCGCATCGCTCGATTCGATCGACGCCCGCATGGCGACGTTTCGCGTCGTCAGCATCGTGATCCTGGTATTGCTGGTGGCGGGCACCTTCGCGGTCTATACGGGGCTGCGCCGGGGCGTGGTGGCGCCGCTGGAGGAAGCGGGCCAGCACTTCGAGCGCATCGCGCAAGGGCGCCTCGACCAGCCGATCGCCGCGCGCGGCACCAACGAAATCGGCCGGCTGTTCTCGGGCCTCGCAAAAATGCAGGCGAGCGTGGCGCGCACGGTGCAGACCGTGCGCGAATCCGCCGACTCGATCTACCTCGGCGCCGACGAAATCGCCACCGGCAACGCCGATCTGTCGGCACGCACCGAAAACCAGGCGGCTTCGCTCGAGGAGACCGCGTCGAGCATGGAGGAACTGACGGCCACGGTGCGCCAGAACGCGGATCACGCGCGCGAGGCCAATGCGCTCGCCGAGACTGCGCTCGAAGCGACGTCGCGAGGCAGCGAAGTGGTCAACGAGGTGGTCGACAAGATGCGCGGCATCGCGCAAAGCTCGGACAAGATTGCCGAGATCATTTCGGTGATCGACGGCATTGCGTTCCAGACCAATATCCTCGCGCTGAACGCGGCCGTCGAGGCGGCGCGCGCGGGCGAGCAGGGCCGTGGCTTCGCGGTGGTGGCGGGCGAGGTGCGCGGTCTCGCGCAGCGCAGCGCGCAGTCGGCGAAAGAGATCAAGACTTTGATCAGCGAATCAGTCGCGGAGATTCAGGGCGGTTCGGCGCTGGTCGAGCATGCCGGCGAGGCCATGAGCAACGTGTCGGCGTCGATTTCGCGCGTCACGCAGATGATGGCGGAAATCAGCGCGTCGTCGCTCGAACAGAGCACGGGCATCGAGCAGGTGAATCAGGCGGTGGTGCAGATGGACGAGATGACGCAGCAGAACGCGGCGCTCGTCGAACAGGCCGCGGCGGCGGCGGCATCCTTGCATCAACAGACGCAGCAATTGAAACAGGCTGTATCCGTGTTCGAAATTTCTGAAACTGTGTTGCGCACGCAACAGCTCGATGGGATGCGCGGGCCGGTTCCAGAATTCGGGCTATTCGGAATGCGCGCGATTTAAACCACGCAGGCGCTCAAAAAGAAGGCATGGCAGCAAAGAAAATGGCCCGCGAACGCGGGCCATTTTGCATCAGACGCAAGCGCCTAAGGGTGCCTCAAGTACCTGAAGGTACTTAGGCCGGCTGGATGTTTGCAGCCTGCTTGCCCTTCGGGCCTTGCTTAACTTCGAACGACACCTTCTGGTTTTCCTGCAGGGACTTGAAGCCGCTGCCTTGAACTTCCGAAAAGTGTGCGAACAGGTCTTCGCCGCCGTCGTCCGGCGTGATGAAGCCAAAGCCCTTTGCATCGTTAAACCACTTCACAGTACCTGTTGCCATTTTTGATCCAGTAAATGTTGTGTGTTGCATTCGCGACCCGCTTTTTCTCAACACGAGATCGAGCGCGAAGTGAGAGTTGTATCACGTCTTTATGACGGACGCCAATCAACCCGTATTCGGGTATTCCCCCGCATCGGCCTTTTTGAGGCTCCGGAAAGCATTTGGAAGGGTGTTCCGCCCGGTAGGGTAAACTGCGTGTATTACTCTTCCAGGAAAAACATTGACACATTATTTGCAGGAAGAACTTACGTCGTTCTGGAGTCGTTTGACCCCCTATCTCGCGATATTGGAGTCTAAATCTCCTCAAGAGGGCGCCTTGGACCCGGTCGGCCGAATCACCGTCGATACCGAAGACCGCCAGGCTTTTGCCCTTCACATCACCGATCAGAAGCCGCACGGCGACACGTCGGATATTCCCACCGGCCACAGCGCAACTTATATGCGTATTAAATCTTCCGGCGCCGATTGGGGACCTTGGCAACGCGAAGAATATTGATCGACCGGGTGGTCGGCCCTAGCGTCGGCCCCCGTTTGTGAGTTCGCAGCCGGCGCTCAGCCGGCTTCGCGATGGGGCGCGCTTCATCCGCATTTCACCCCGTTTCACGCGCTCTTTGCCGCTCAGGCCCTCAGCCTTTCCTCGCGCTGCGGCGGCTTCGCTCGTAGAAATCATTTGGCTTGGTACGAACCCAGCGCACGAAGTTGCGCACCGCTTCGTCGGTAAGCAGTGCATTGACGGTCGAAAAGCGCTGCGCCAGTTCGGTCTCCGAAAACAGCGCGTGGAGCTGCCGATGGCAGATGCGGTGCAACGCGGCCACTTCCTTGCCGCCCTTCGTTTTCGGCACCCAATGATGCAGGTCGCGCTGGCTCGGCGGGATCGGCCGGCCACAAAGCGGGCAGATTTCCTCCGCCGGCGGCGCGTGATACCAGGGTTCGGCGAGTTTCCTGGCCATGGCCGCGAGACAGGTAGTGGACGGGCTCGCGCCGCGCGGCGGTTGGCCGCCGCGCTCAGGCCGGCAAGCCGGCGTAAGCAGTGGCGAGGTGATAGGGCGTGGTGGACGGCATGTCGGCGCGCACCACGTCGCCGGCCGGCGTCTTGCACTCGGACCAGCCTCGCGGATGTAGAAAGCGTTGCTCGAACAGTTCGATTTGCCGTGGCAGCGCGGCGAGCGCAGCTGGATCATCCTGGCAAGCCAGCGCGCGCAGATATTCCGTTTGCGCCCAGATTCGCTGGGTGGCGTCCTTGATCGCGCCGGTTTCGTCGAGCGATGCACACACGCCGCCCGTGGCCGGGTCCACGCCGTGCTGCTGCGCGAAGGCGAACGCGCGCGTGAGCGCTTCGTCGAGGCCGGTCCCTGCGAACTGCGCGCCCGCCTGCCGAACCAGCCAGAACCATTCGAACTGGTGGCCCGGTTCGAGACGGTTATCGCTCGCGCCGATCGGCAATTCGGCGACGCAGCCGGTCGGCTCATGGACGAAGTGATGCGCCACCGCGCCGGCCAGACGGCGCAAGGCGGCGCCGAAGACGTTGTCGCGCGTGGCTTCGCAGGCGGCCAGCCAGGCTTCGGTCAGGTGCATCAGCGGATTCTGGATCGGCGTACCGGTGACGCTGTCGAAGTCCGCGCTCAGCGTGGCGTTGAACAGATCGCCGTCGGCGGCGAATTGCGACTGGATCAGCGCCGACGTGCTGTGCACGAGCGCCAGTGCGTCGCGATTGCCCGAACGCCGCCCGTATTCCGCACACGCGAACACGACGAACGCATGCGTGTACAGATCTTTGGCGGTGTCGAGCGGCGCGCCGTGCGCGTCCACGCTGTAGAACCATCCGCCGTGGACCGTGTCCTGAAAGGTATGCCTCAACGAGTCGAACAGCACCTGGGCATGCTCCGCGTCGCCGGCTTGCGAGAATACGAACAGCTGCCGCGCGCAAGCCATCGCCCGATAGCGTTCGGCGGGCAGGGGCGCGTGATCCTCGGCGCTGAGGGATTCGTAGGGCAGCTTGAGCGCGGTGTTGAATCCCGGTCCGCGCCACATGGGCAGCACGACGCTCGTGAAGTGATCGCGCAGTGCGGTGGCGAGGACGATCGTCGAGGCGGCGGGAGGGTTCATGCTTGGTATGGTCAGGTTGGTCAAGCGGGGGATGCCGGAGCGTCCACGGAGCTGGTCCGGTCTGAGCGGCGGCGCGGTGGCCGCTCCGGTCGGCGGCGAGTGCGGATGCTACCCGGTTTGCACGCCGACGGCGCAGCATTGCCTCGGCAATCACGCGCCATTCCGCCGACGCAACATCGACGCAGCCCGCACTCGACGCAACCCGCACTCGACGCAACCCGCACGCGGCTTAGCATAAAGCAAACGGGTCGCGCTGAACACGCCGCCACGGGTGCGAAAACCGCTTCGAATAATTTCTGATAAGGAGAAAAAACAATGCTGGGGAATCTCGAACTCATCTCCCGCCTGGTGCTGGCCGCGGCGCTCGGCAGCGTGATCGGCTTTGAGCGGGAGCGGCTCTCGTGGGCGGCGGGCCTGCGCACGCATATGCTGGTCTGCGTCGGCTCGGCGCTGATCATGATCGTGTCGGCGTATGGCTTCGCCGAGGTGCTGACCGGCGATCACGTCGTGCTCGATCCGTCGCGGATGGCCGCGCAGGTGGTCTCGGGCATCGGCTTTCTCGGCGCGGGTTCGATCCTGCTGCGCGGCGAGATCGTGCGCGGACTGACCACGGCGGCGAGCCTCTGGTCGGTCGCGGCGATCGGCCTTGCGGTCGGCGGCGGACTGTACACGGCGTCGATCGCGGCGACCATCATCATTCTGATCATCCTCGCCGGCATCAAGCCGCTCGAGCGCCGCTTCATCACGGTCAAGCAACGGCGCCAGCTGACGATGATCGTCGAGCGCGGCGCGATGACGTTTCACTCGCTGCACGACGAACTCGGCGCGGCGAGCCCGCGCGTCAAGCAATTCGTGATGCAGCAAAGCGACGAGACGCCCGAGTGCGACGAGGTGATGATCACGCTCCATCGCGTGTCGAATACGGAATATGAAGCGATCTGCGCGCGCTTGCGTCAACTGCATGGCGTCAGGCAGTTCCGGCAGGACGAGGCGTCATCCTGAAATGGCGAAAATCGTCGGAGAATGGCTTCGGCGGGGGCGGGCGGCCATGCGACAATGCGGGCTCGAAAAATTCCAGTGGCATTGACGAGCGGTGCTCGGCGCCCGCTTTACGGCGACGACCGCTCTTTTTCTCTATGGCAGATTCCGTAGCAACCAGGCAGTCCCAGCCTCAGCGCGCCGCTTCGAAAAAGCGGCGTCAGGCCACCGTCTCGACCGAAACCGAAAACAAACTGGCGCGCGCCGCGCGCTCGGCACAACGCCTCGCGCAACTGAGCGGCGCGTCCCGCGACGACAGCACGCTCGACCTGTTCCCCGACGATCCCACCCGCGCGACGCTGGAAGCGATGAATATCGACATCCGGCAAGGCACGCTGGATGGCTTCGAACTACCCGATGTCGTGCTGGCGGCGGTCGGCGCGATCGACGCCGGCGATGGCGTGTTGCTGGACGCGAAGGCTGCGCGCCGCGCGCCTCGCGCCGCGAGGACGGACGAGCCGGTGCCGGTCAACGCGCAATTGAGCGGACTCGAAATCGAGCCGTCGACGCTGGCGGCTTTGCCCGTCGGCGAAAAAACGGCTCCGGCGGACGCGAAACCCGCGGCGCAAGCGAGCGCCGATGAGAAACCGGCCGTGGCGGGGCGCGATCTGGCGATGCCGTTCACGTCCGCGATGGCGGCTGCGACCGTCGCGCGCAGCGTGACCGCGCTGCGCCAGGCGGAAGAACCGCGCACGGCGGGTGACCCGGCGGCCGCGTCGAAGTCGGGCGGCAGCAAGCCGCCGCAGCGCTTCGCTGCGACTTTCGCGAAAGCAGCGACGGCTTCGCGGGATGCGGCCGTGGCTGACGTTGACGCTGTGAGCAAGGGCGGGGATGGTGTAACGGTGGGGGTGGGCGAGGCGTCTGCTAGATCCGCCGAATCGGCTGAGCCTGCCGGGCTCGATGTGAAGGCGAAGCCGTCGGCCAGCACGGCGGCGTCCGCAGCGGACGCCGCCGCCGCGTTCGCCGCGCCGTGGCGGGAGGCGCAGCGGGCGGAAGCGGCGGCAGCCGCGCTGCGCGCCGCGCCGGAACTCGATCGCGCACGGGCAACCGCCTTTGCCGATACCGTCGACGCGCTCTACGGCGTGATTGCCGATCAGCGCCGCGCCGCGACCGATCATTCGCGCCGCATGAAATGGATGCTGTCGATCGTGGTGGGCGCGTTGCTGGCGACGGTTGCAATCGGCCTCACGCAAACATTGCTTCTGATGCGCCTGACGCGCGAAACGACCGCTCAGCAGCACCGCATCGAACAGATGATGCAGAACCAGCAGGCGGCCATGGCCAGCTTGCTCGATTCGCACATTGCGGTGGCCAACGCGGCGGCGGCCAATGCTGCTTCGGCGGCGGTTGCGACGCCAGCCGCCGCGCCTCAGCAAGCCGGCGGCGCGACGACGGCTCATGGCAAGCACACCGCGCGAACCCTGCATGGGTATAGGACCAGGGCAGTTAGCCCGGGCTGAATATCAGTCACCGCCGCTGCCGCCGAAGCCGAAGCCGATAGCCGATAGCCGATAGCCGATAGCCGGCAGCGGCGGCCAGTTTCCACGCCAGCGTCTCGAATCTACCGCCGCGCCAATCTCATCCCGTCAGATAGGCGCGGTAAGGCACCCAGTCCCCGCCGCCCCGTCGCAGCTCCCCTCTGCGTTTTACACTCTCCTCGCTGCTGCGAAGCCGGACCGGGCACGCCAGCGCATCTTCTGACGGGAGCCAACATGCCGACTAGCGAGCACAAATATTCAATCGAGGAGCTGTTGGCCGCACTGTTGCGCGATCAGGGCATCCACGAGGGCCACTGGGCGTTGAACGTCGAATTTACGGCGACGGGAGCGTCCGTCAAACCGCAGGACAATCCCGCGCGGACGCTGCCGGGCCTGATCGTGTCATTGAACAGCGCGACCCTGCTGCGCGTGGACCACTCGGCGGCCGGCGCAGTCGACGCTGCCATCGCCAATCCGCGCAAAGACGCGCCGCGCGCGAAACCGGTGCGAAGTCGCAAGGCGGCCTCGACAACTCTGCAGTAGTAGTCAAATGCCTTCGACCCGGACTTCCGAAAAGAGGGACGTTGTCATGATGCAACGCACCATGGCGTAAATCACCCTCGACATCCCACCGCACCAAATATTTGCTGCGTTGCACTAGCTTTTCCCCAAGGGAAAACCCTATACTTCTTCTTAAGGGAAAACCCTAGCAAATGCAGTAACCAACCGGGAGTCGCCATGAGCTTCATTTTTGCACTGTTCCAAAAGGTCAGCGACCTCTTTGCGTCGCCCCACCTGCCGATGGATTCGGATTACTCGTACGAAGCGCGTAGCCGCGAATCGGAGCGTATGCGCCGCGCGCAAGCTACGTTGTTCGGCGTCAAGCTGACCGACTAAAAAGTCCAGCTGACCGTCCTGAGCGCGGAGCACCGCGCAAGGACGCGCGCTTCGGGTGCGCATCGCCATATTGAAGCCACTGTTCGCGAAACGCGTACCGTGGCCTTTTGTTTTTCGGGCGATTCGGACCGCCTATCCCTTGCCGAATATTTCTCCGACGAAATGAATGTAACGGCGGCTGACATCCAGCCGACGCTTCCCGCGCCTTGCCCGCGACGCCCGCCCCTGTGGACGGGGGAGAGCGCGGAACGACGGCGCCGTCATCCGGCCCCATCTCTGAAATGCCCGCTTACAAGTGCTCACGTCTTCAGGCGGTTTGCGTCGCTAAAGTTGCTCTCAAGCGTACGGCGTCGGGTTCGATCCTTCGAACGAGCACCGGCGCTGGCTTGAAACAAAACTTTGATGGGAGGTCACTATGAAAACCTTTAACAAGACATCGCGTTCGATCATTGCAACCCTGCTGGCAGGCGGCGCGTTGCTCGCAGCCGGCAGCGCCTTCGCTCAGGATCGCGTCACCGTCGAGAATGGCTACGGCCCGGCGGTGTATGGTCAGCCGCACATGATGCCGGTGGGTGTGTCGATCGACATCGGCTGGCATGGCGACCGTTACTACGACGGCCACCGCTACTGGGATCACGACGAGTGGATGCACAATCACCCGCACGACCGCGATCCGCGTCATCACGACGACCATCGTCCGCCGCATCACGGTTAATGCATGACGGCGCCGCGCCTCGCGGCGTGCTGTCCACAAAGCCGGTCCTTCCTCGCGGAAGACCGGCTTTGTCACGTTCGGCCTTGCAAACGGGCGCGCTGCGCTATGCTTGAACGCTTTTATCGACGGCAGCAGGAGAGCGGCGTGGACAAGGCAACAATTGGCGTAGTGGGCACGGGGTTGATGGGCGTCGGCATTGCGACGCAAAGCGCGCTGCACGGACACCGGACGATCGTCCACGACGTCGACCCTGCGCGGCTAGCCAGCGTCGCGCCGAAAGCGGAAGCGGTGCTGGACGAACTGATCGACGCCGGGCGGATCGACGCGGCGGCCAAGCGCGCGGCGCTCGCGCGCATCGAAACCCATGCGCAACTCGACGTGATGGCGTCGGCGCAATTCGTGATCGAGGCGATTCCCGAGGTGCTCGAACTGAAGCATCGCCTGTATGCGGCGCTGACCGAACTGCTGGCCGATGACGCGATTCTCGCGAGCAACACCAGCGGCTTTCCGCCCGATCAACTGATCGCGCCGTTGCGTGCGAAAGAGCGCTTTCTGATCGCGCATTTCTGGAACCCGCCGCACATGATTCCGCTCGTCGAAGTTGTGCCGGGCACAGCGACGGCGCCGGAAGTCACGCAACACACCGCTGCGCTGATGAGCGCGATCGGCATGGAGCCGGTGGTGCTGGCGAAGGCGATTCCGGGTTTCGTCGGCAACCGCCTGCAGTTTGCGGTGCTGCGCGAGGCGTTGAACATCGTGCGCTCCGGCGCGGCGATGCCGGATGTGGTCGACCGCGTCATGAAGGCGTCGCTGGGACGCCGTTGGGGGATCGTCGGACCGCTCGAAGGCGCGGACATGGGTGGGCTCGACACCTTCCTCGACATTTCCTCGCATCTGATGCCGGAGCTTGCCAAAGACGAGGACGTGCTGGACCTGCTGCGTCAGCAGGTCGATGCCGGGCGTGTCGGCGTGCGCAGCGGCGCCGGCTTCCATGAGTGGGACGACGAGCGTCTGGCGCGGGTCAAGGAAGGACGCAAGCGCGTGATCAGCCGCGGTTGATGCGGGCTTGGTGCAGGCGCACGAACGGAGTGAACACAAACGAGCGCGGCCGAACGCGCGCGCCGAGAAGTTCGCCTTGGGCGCACCCTGCGTCGAGGTACGTTTTACCTGCGTTGTACCGGCATTGCCCGCGCCGCATTGCATGATTGACCGATGCCATCCGCCCCGCCAACCCATGGGTCGGCGCGCGGCGCTCAAACCCCGTCGTTTCGAGCCCTGGCGCTCATCTCTTCTTCCTCCGGCAACCCGCTGCGTGCGAGAATCGCGCTACTGAATCGCGCTACTGAATCGCGCTACTGAATCGCGCTACTACAAGTGCGCCGTCATCGTTAGCCATCCGTCGTATCGGGCACCGCTTTTGCAACAGCGGTCACACGAATTTTGACCTGCCGCGCCGAGGAGATCGCGTTGAAAGAGCCGGATCGCTTCCTGTCGGATGTACCGCATGCCGGTCCGACCGCGCCGTCGTTTCTTGCCGGCGGAGGCGAACTCGGTGCGCTGATCCGCGCCTACGACTGGAGCCGCACCGCGCTCGGTGCGCCCGACACCTGGCCGCAAGGGCTGAAGATCGCGATCCGCATCATGCTCACGTCGCGGCAGCCAATCTGGATCGGCTGGGGCGACGAGCTGCTCTATTTTTACAACGACCCGTACAAATCGATCATCGGCGGCAAGCATCCGGTCGCGCTCGGTCAGCCGACGCGGGTCGTGTGGGCCGAAATCTGGCCGGACATCGAGCCGCTGTTGCACACCGCATTGACCGGCGCCGAAGGCACCTTCGTCGAACAGAAGCTGCTCATCATGGAGCGCAACGGCTTCCCCGAGGAGACCTATTACACCTTCTCGTACAGCCCGATTCCCGGCGACGACGGCGAGCCCGGCGGCATCATCTGCGCGAACAGCGACGACACCCGGCGGGTGGCCGGCGAGCGGCAACTCGCCTTGCTCAAGGAACTGGCGGCGGCGAGCCCCGATGGCCGCGACTGGCGCGAGGCGTGCGAACTGAGCGCGCGTGCGCTGCGCTCCAACGCGCAGGACCTGCCGTTCGCGTTGCTGTACGCGGTCGAACCCGGCGGCGCGACGGCCACGCTGGTCGGCGCGAGCGGCATCGAGCCGGGGCATCCCGGCGCACCCGAGTCGATGCGCATCGACGGCGCTGCGCGCTGGCCGCTCGCCGACGTGCTGAAGGTCCAGGCGCCGCAGATGGTGGGTGGTCTGACGCAGCTTTTCGGCAGCGCGTTGCCGGCCGGTCCATGGCATCTCGCGCCGGAGCAGGCGGTCATCCTGCCGGTATCGCCGGGCAGTGAAACGACCCATGCGGTGGTGCTGATCGCGGGCCTCAATCCTTGCCGTCTTTACGACGACGCGTATCGCAGTTTCCTGAACCTGGCCGCCGGCCAGATCGGCGCGGCGATCGGCTATGCGCAGGCCTATGAGGAAGAGCGGCGGCGCGCGGAAGCGCTGGCCGAAATCGACCGCGCGAAAACCACGTTCTTCTCCAACATCAGCCACGAATTCCGCACGCCGTTGACGCTGATGCTCGGCCCGCTCGAAGAACTGCTCGCGAGGCCGCAGCCCGGTGTCAGCGCGGACGCACACAAGCCGGGCGCCGACGTCGACGACCGCGCGTTGATCGAGATCACGCATCGCAACGGCTTGCGTCTGTTGAAGCTCGTCAATGCGCTGCTCGATTTTTCGCGCATCGAGGCGGGGCGCATGCAGATTCACACGCAGCCCACCGACATCGCGTCGTTCACCGCCGAACTCGCCTCGCTGTTCCAGTCCGCGATCGAGGCGGCCGGCTTGCGCCTCGAACTGGAGATGCCGGCGAGTCCCGTGATCGTGCAGCTCGATCGCGAGATGTGGGAAAAGGTCGTGATGAACCTGCTGTCGAACGCGTACAAGTTCACGTTCTTCGGCACGATCCGCGTGACGGTTCGCGTGCTCGAAGGCGGCGGCGTCGAAGTCGGCGTGACCGACAGCGGCATCGGCATTGCGGCAGAAGAAGTACCGCGGCTCTTCGAACGTTTTCATCGGGTGGCGGGCGCGCCGGGCCGCTCGGTCGAGGGCAGCGGCATTGGCCTCGCGATGGTGCAGGAACTGGTGAAGCTGCATGGCGGCACCGTGGCGGTCGACAGCCGCTTGGGCGAGGGCGCGTGCTTTACCGTCGTGCTGCCGCGCGGCGCGATGCTGGTGCCCACCAGCGACGCCGCCGTGCATGCGGCGATGAGCCAGCACGCGCGCACCTATGTGGATGCCGCGTTGCGCTGGAGTCCGGAGCACGAGCTGCTCGACGAGACGGCGGCCTCGGCGTCGGTATCCGCTTCGGTGGCCGGCGCCGGCGAATCGAAGTCGGCAAGCGCGCGCCTGCTGGTCGTGGACGATAACGCGGACCTGCGCGAATACATGAGCCGCATCCTGCGCGCCGCGGGCCACGACGTGCGCCTTGCCGCCGATGGCGAGGCGGCGCTCGACGCCGCGCGTGCGGAACCGCCCGATCTGGTGCTGTCCGACGTGATGATGCCGCGGCTCGATGGCTTCGGCCTGCTGCGCGAACTGCGCGCCGATCCGCTCCTGCGCGACACGCCGGTGCTGATGCTGTCGGCCCGCGCGGGCGAGGAAGCGCTCGTCGACGGCATCGAGCACGGCGCAGACGATTACCTGACCAAGCCGTTCTCGTCGCGCGAGCTGCTGGCTCGCGTGTCGGGCAATCTGCAACTCGCGCGGCTGCGTCGCGAGACCGAGTTGAAACTGCGCGAGGAATCGCGCACGCTCGAAATCCTCAATCGCGTCGGTTCGACCGTGGCGGCCGAACTCGACCTGAAGCGCGCCGTGCAGATCGTTACCGACGCCGCCACCGAACTGACCGGCGCCGCGTTCGGTTCGTTCTTCTACAACGTGCTCGACGACAGCGGCGGCAGCTACATGCTGTACACGCTGTCGGGCGTGCCGCAGGACGCCTTCGAGCGGTTCCCGATGCCGCGCAACACGGCAGTGTTCGGTCCCACGTTCAGGGGCGAAGGCGTCGTGCGCGTCGACGACATCACGCAGGACCCGCGCTACGGCCACAACGCGCCATATCGCGGCATGCCGGAAGGTCATCTGAAGGTGCGCAGCTATCTGGCTGCGCCGGTGCAGTCACGCAACGGCGAAGTGGTCGGCGGGCTGTTCTTCGGTCATCCGGAACCCGGCGTGTTCACCGCGCGCGCGGAGCGGATCGTGGCCGGCATCGCGGCGCAGGCCGCGATCGCCATCGACAATGCGCGCCTCTACGAGGCCGCGCAAAGGGAAATCGCCGAACGCGCCAAGGCGCAAAGCGCACTGCACGATCTGAACGAGACGCTGGAGCGCCGCGTGATCGAAACGGTGGCCGACCGCGACCGCCTCTGGGAGCTGAGCGAAGACCTGCTGGTGGTGGCGGATATCGAGGGACGCCTGCAGCGCGTGAGTCCGTCGTGGAGCAGCGCGCTCGGCCATAACATGCACTGGCTGATGTCGCGCTCGTACGTCGATCTGGTTCATCCCGACGACGTCGCCGTCGTCAGCGCGCATCTCGCCGAACTGCGCCGCACCGGTTTGCCGGTGCGCTATGAAAACCGCTTCAAGCGCATCGACGGCACGTGGCGCTGGGTCGCGTGGACGCTCGCGCTCGATCCCGCCACCTCGCGGATTCACGGCGTGGGCCGCGACGTCACCGCCGACAAGGAAACCGCCGAGGCGCTGCGGCACGCCGAAGAGGCGCTGCGCATGGCGCAGAAGATGGAAGCGATCGGCAAGCTCACGGGTGGCGTCGCGCACGATTTCAACAACCTGCTGCAAGTGATCGGCGGCAATCTGCAACTGCTCGCGAAAGACGTCGCCGGTGCCGAGAAGCCCGAGCAACGCGTGCGCAATGCGCTGGCCGGTGTGGCGCGCGGCGCCAATCTCGCGTCGCAACTGCTGGCGTTCGGGCGGCGTCAACCGCTCGCGCCGAAGGTCGTCAATCTCGGCCGCTTCGTGCGCGGACTCGACGACATGCTGCGGCGCGCGCTCGGCGACGGCGTCGAAATCGAGACCATCGTGTCGGGCGGGCTGTGGAATACGCTGGTCGATCCGTTCCAGGTCGAAAACGCGCTGCTCAACCTCGCGATCAACGCGCGCGACGCGATGAACGGCCACGGCAAGCTCACGATCGAAGCCGGCAACGCCGCGCTCGATCACGCCTACACCCGGCGCAACGTGGATGTCACGCCGGGCCAGTACGTGATGCTGGCGGTCACGGACACCGGTTCCGGCATGTCGCCGACCGTGCGCGAGCGCGTGTTCGAACCGTTCTTCACGACCAAGCCGGAAGGCCAGGGAACCGGGCTCGGCCTGAGCATGGTGTACGGCTTCGTCAAGCAGTCCGGCGGCCACGTGAAGATCTACAGCGAAGAGGGGCACGGCACGACGATCCGCATTTATCTGCCGCGCGTGCGTGAGGAAGAAGACCTCGAAACGAATATCGATGCCGGTCCCGCGAAGGGCGGCACGGAGACGGTCCTGATCGTCGAGGATGACGAGGAAGTGCGCACCACCGTGGTCGAGATGCTGTCGGATCTCGGTTATCGCGTGCTGAAGGCGAAGGATGCGCAGAGTGCGCTGGCGATCGTCGAAAGCGGCGTGCCGATCGACATGCTCTTCACCGACGTGGTGATGCCCGGTCCGTTGCGCAGCACCGAACTGGCCCGCAAGGCGCGTGAACGTTTGCCGACCATCGCGGTGCTGTTCACATCGGGCTACACCGACAACGCGATCGTGCATGCCGGGCGGCTCGACGAAGGCATCGAACTGCTCAGCAAGCCGTACACGCACGAAGCGCTGGCGCGCAAGTTCCGCTACGTGCTGCAGTCGCAGAACCCGCAGGCGGCTGAACTGTCTGAGGCCGAGCGCCAGCTTTTGCAAATCGATCCGCCGTTTGCGGCGGCGGACGCCGATAGTTTTGCCGTGGGGGCACGCATGCGGATTTTACTGGTGGAAGACGACGAGATGATCCGCATGAGCACCGCCGAGTTGCTGCGGACCTTCGACTTCGACATTCTGGAAGCTGAAGGCGAGCAGGACGCGAAGCGGATGCTCAGCGAGCACGCGATCAACGTGATGCTGACCGACGTGGGGCTGGCCGGCAAGTCGGGCGTCGATCTGGCGATGGACGTGTGCCGCGAGCGGCCCGATCTGCGCGTGATCTTTCTGACGGGCTACGATCTCGCGCTGACGCCGGAGCAACGCAAGGTCTTGCCGCACGCGATCTCGTTGCGCAAGCCGTACGAGGTGCTCGATCTGGTCGATGCGCTGAAAACGCCGCTGAGCTAGCCGCGCCAACGAGCGACGCCGCTCACGCATGCACGCGCACATGCCTTGCCGGCGGCAAAGCGGAACAGCGTGCGCTCGCGCTAGAATCTTCGCAGACTGCCACCTTGCCGCCTCTGCCGGAATCCGCCGATGCCCACACCCGCCAATCCCGTCGATGCCGCGCTCATGACGCGGCGTTCGATTCGCGCGTTTCTCCCCGAGCCGGTGCCGCGTGCCGACATCGAAGCCATTCTCGAAGCCGCCAGCCGTGCGCCCTCGGGCACCAATACGCAGCCGTGGAAAGTGTATGTGGTGACGGGCGGGTCCCTCGCGCGTCTATCGCGCGATCTGCTCGCCGCTTACGACGATCCACGGCGCGACGCGCTGTATCACGAGGAATATCCGTACTATCCGCAGCGATGGGTGTCGCCGTATCTCGACCGGCGCCGCAAGATCGGCTGGGATCTGTATGGTCTGCTCGGCATCGAAAAGGGTGACAAGGCGCGCATGCATGAACAGCATGCGCAGAACTATCGCTTTTTCGGCGCGCCGGCGGGTCTGTTCTTCACGATCGATCGCGTGATGGAGCGCGGCAGTTGGCTCGACTACGGGATGTTCCTCCAAGCGATCATGACGGCCGCGCGCGGGCGTGGTCTCCATACCTGTCCACAGGCCGCGTTCACGCAGTTTCATCGGGTGATTGCGCAGCATCTCGGCTTGCCGGAAGACGAGCAACTGGTGTGCGGCATGTCGCTCGGTTTCGCCGACGAAGCCGCTCTCGTCAACACGCTGCGCACCGAGCGCGAACCGGTTGAACGGTTCACGCGGTTCCTCGATTGATCGGCACATTAAAACGTCGGGTTAGCGCCCCCACTTTCCATCGGAACATCATGAAAACATCGCGCCGCCATTTTCTCCTCCTGAGCGTAGGCGTCGGCTCATCGCTCGTGCTGTCGCAAGCCGCTTTTGCCGACGCCGGGAACCGGCTCAGCGAAACCGATCCCAAGGCAAAAGCCGTGGGTTATGTGGAAGACGCGTCGAAGGTCGACAAAGCGAAATATCCCGCCTTCGCGGCCGGACAAACGTGCGCCAACTGCTCGCTGTTCCAGGGCGCGGCGACGGATGCCTATGGCGGCTGCACACTATTCGGCGACAAGCAGGTCGCCGCGCGCGGCTGGTGCAGTTCGTACTCGACTCTGTGAGCACGTGTGCATGCGGGCCGGTGCGGCGCCGCTCACATCAGCGACTTCAGCACCAGCTCGTAGGAGCGGCCGATCCACACGGCCGCGTCGCGGTGATCGCGCAGCGCGTCGCCGGTATTCGGATGCAGGAAGACGTCGAGCGCGCCGTGATTCAGCGTGAGCCAGCCGACCACGTCGGCGAACTGCGCCTGCGTGAAGCCGAGCTGATACGACCACATCGGGTGCGGGCCGACCAGGCGCTCGTGAAAGCGGCCGATCTGCAACTGGCCGCCCCAGTGCGCTTCGATCTGCTCGCGAAAGGTCCACGCGGCGTCGCGGCTGCTCGAATCGAAATAAATGTGGGCGTGCCAGCTGTCGATGGCGGAGGTGTCGCGAAAGGTCATATCAGAGTCCATCACATAGAGTCGGTATCGGCTGGCATCAGTCTTTATCCGACATTCATTCTGCTTCGGTTTCCGCGGACGCGCGCGCTGCGCGCCTCATGTAAAACTGTGCATCATCCTCGCCGACGATCTCGAAGCCGAGCCGATCGTACAGACGTTTCGCGGGATTGCCCTTGAGCACCTTCAACGTGACCGGCAACGCGTCGGCCTGAGCGGCCCGCAAGACCGTACGCAGCGCGCATTCGCCGATGCCGCGCCCTTGCAGCGCCGGCGTGATCTGCAATTGCACGACCACCCATTCGGCGTCGGTGCGATGCGCCTTCAGCAGGCCGGCCGGTGCCCCGTCGATACAGATGACCCGCGCCGTGTCATAACGATGCAGCAGACGCGCGCGATGTTCGGCGTCGTCCGTCGGTTCGCCGGCGCGCGCGAGGTGCTCCGTCATCGTGGCCTTGCGCAGTTCGAACAGAAAGGCTTCGTCGTCGCCATGCGCGGGGCGCAGGGTCAGGGCAGGTTCTTGAACGGACATGTCGGTAACGTTGCCACGCGCACGTTTCCCGCGCGGGCGGTGAGTAAGAATGGTCGTGAATTGTCGCGCCAGCAGCGCTTTTTTACCACGCGGTTATGTTTTCGTCTTTCTACTTCAGTGATCCATGCGACCGCCCGCTCATGCGGACAGGCATGGGTGCGACTGGGGAGCGGTGCGGGTCGCGCTGCGCTGTTTCAGGCGCGGCCGTTGTTTGCGAGCCGACGTAGGGTGCGCGCGGGCGACGGGCATGGGTCGCGCGGCCGGCAGCGCGAGGCGGCCAAAGCTTGGTGGCATGCGCTTTGCTTTTGTCTCATCCGCGTCATGCTGGCCCGAGCTTGTTGCGCCTCTCGCGAGCGAGACGCGGGAACGCCGGAGAACGGTGCCGGCCTGGCATAAGAACGAAAAATGCGGGATGCGAAATCACACGCTGTCATGCGCGGAGTCGATGGCGAAGCCGTCACGTCCGGCTTTTATCCTGACACAGGTTGTTTGCGCATTGCGCAAACGTGTGGCATTGGCCGCGAGTGGTGGGCGCCGGATGCGTGGCGGCACGTTCGCCCGTCCATGCGCCGCTGTGCTGGCCGATTCACGCGCGCTTGCGTGCGTCGGTCAATGCGGGCGTGGCGGCGACGCAATCGCGCGCATTGCTCAGTCGAAGCGGTCGGGTTGCGGGCCTTCGTTCCATTCAGTTTTTTCGGTGACGTTCGTTCAATACGGCGAACGGTTTAACGAACTTTGCGAGGTGAACCATGGAAGTTGTCGAACTTGAACCCAGCGTCTCTGCGGACGGACGCGCGGTGATTTTCCAGCTTTCGACGCGAGGACGGGACCTCGAATGCGCCGTCACGCGTGAGGCGCTGGAAGAGCATTTCTGGCTGCAACGCGGCGCGGCCGAGGCGCGGGTGCTGAAGACATTCGCGGACGGCCGCAAACGCATCACAGCGGTCGCGGAGAGAAAACTGCTCGCGCGCCCCGGTGAAAAAGTGTTGTTGACGATCAGCGATTTTGCCGCGCGTGGTTGATGTTCTTCGAGTCGATCTCTTGCGGGCGGCAGGGTGGCCTGCTCGCGAGCCCGCTGTGCGCGCACGTTTGAACTGAAAGCGTGCGACGGCGATCGTGCCGTCGCACGCGGGTTTGTTGTCGTACTCCTTGTCGCCTGCCCGATCCCATCGCTTCTGCCAGCCGCCGTCCGCGCCCGACACCGGCCGTCGCTAACCTCCGACGAAAACCCCTGTTACACCGATTCGCCAAATTAGGCCGCCAAAGCCCCTCGCTTCGCGCAATTGCGTGCGGATGCACTCGCATAAACTGTTTTCCATGGCGCGACAAAACACCGAGCCCATCGACGCGGTCATCCCCCGCGTTGTTTTGAACCGTACCGTTGATGGCAGTTTGCCGTGGTTGTCGAACGCGGCAGGGCAGTAAGGCAGTAGGCAGTAGGCAGTAGAAGCAATGCAACGACGCGCGATCCGCACGATATGCGCGAAGCAGCAGGGGGGTTGCAGCCAGGGGTAGTCGAAGGCGAAGGACCGGGCTGCGATGCGGTAGTGATTCAGGCAACATCAGCAGTGGCAGTAAAAGTCGCAGTGGAAACAACGATAGCAACAGCAGTAACGCTGGTGATTGGAGCGGCAGCATCCTGGAGTAACAGCGGTTCACGCAGCACCGGCATTGGCGGTAATACAGTAATTCACGTAGCAACAGCTCGATAAGGTTTAGGTGGTTAGAGGTCGGCAGGCATCCACGCGCATGCACGACTGTTCCATCCTGTCCGGCCCTGTTCCCTCACGGGAACAGGGTTTTTTTTGCCGGTCGGCATCACGCACTTGTATTTGCCGGCTTCGAACCGATATGCGGGCATTGCAATTTGCGATACGGCTCGGCATCGGCCGGCCGCGTGTCGCGAGCCGCCGCGCGCAGGCGGGCGTCCGATCGCGCACGTATGACGAAAAGTTGCTTGCCACGATGGCGATGCAGACTCACATTAGAGTCTGCCGAGCCGCAAGCGCATCGGTGGTTGATCACCGGAGCGCGAGAATTCGGTGGCGAAGCCGGAAGTGAGTGAAGGAGGTTGAATCGATATGTCCAGTAAATCGCGAGTCCGCAAACACGGCCAATCGGCCCAATCGGCCATGTCCCCGCTGTTGCGTGCGCTGACCTTTAGCCGCACGGCGCACGAGCCGGTCACCGCGGCCATGCTGCTGCAGGGCTATGTGGCCCTCGACGCATTCCGGCGCGGGCAGGGTTCGCGGGCGCTCCACACGACGTTGAGCCGGCATCTGCTGGTGTCGCGGGAACTGGCGCGTCTTGGCGTCGGCGAGGACGTGCTTGCGGACATCGAGAGCGCCCATGCGGCGATGGTTCGGCTCGACACGCGCGAACACGAAGACGGTCAGTGGACCCTCGAGGACCATGAATACGCGCAACTCTGTACGGCGCTGGCGATTCTCGACGGGCAACTGTCGGCTGCCTCGCTGAGCGACATTGCGAGCGCGGAAGCAAGAATGATCGAAGGCTTGATGCGCTCCGCGCAGGCGCAGCCTGTTGCGGAAGCGGCGGTCTGAAAGCCGGAGACGCCGTAGCGGGCTCCATGCAAGGCAAGAGCACAGCACAGCGCAAAAAAACGCCCCAAGGGGCGTTTTTTGCATTCGGCAATTGCGTTACCCCGCGCTCGACGCGCATCAGTCGTCGGACGCCGTCAGATCTGCGTACGCGGTGCCGCTGTGGCCGTTACGAGTCTCCGTAAGGAGCACGCCGAACGGCGGCGCGCGCGGCGCATCGGGTTTGCCGACGTCATTCACGCTTGCTAGACTGGCTCTCCCCTCTTTGCCGCCAGCGCGTGTGTTGCCGTCCGGCTCCCGCCGGAGGGTGCCGTGAGCGGTGCGATCAATCGGAGACACCATGTCTTACATGTTGCTCATCGTCGAACCCCCGAATCAGCGCGTCGAGCGCGGTGAAGCCGCGGGGCGCGAAGTCTATGACCAGATGGTGCATTTCGCCGCCGACCTCAAGGAGCGCGGCAAACTGCTCGCGGTCGAATCCCTCACTTCCCAGAGCGATGCCGTGCGCGTGCAGGTCCGTGACGGACAGCCGAAACTGCTCGACGGCCCGTTCGCCGAAGCGAAGGAAATGATCGGCGGCTTCTTCCTGCTCAATTGTGAAACCCGCGAAGAAGCGGTGGCGATCGCGCAAGCCTGCCCGGCGGCGTCGTGGTGTACGGTCGAAGTGCGCAAGCTCGGACCGTGTTTCATGTAATCGACAACGTCTCGCGGTTGCGGGGCGCCCGGGTTTTCCCTGGGGCGCTGGCAGCCGTGTCGATCTTGCCGCGCATTGCTCGTCGTGTGTGTAAGGAGCCGGCCATGCACAAGGCTCTTCACTCGACAAAAAGGAGCAATGGCGATGCGATTCATGATCCTGGTTAAAGCGACGGCCGCCAGCGAAGCGGGCGACATGCCGGAAGCGTCCCTGATGGCCGCGATGGGCGCGTATCACGAAGAACTCGCCAAAGCCGGTGTGCTGCTCGACGCCACCGGTTTGCAGCCGAGTTCCAAAGGCTGGCGGATCCGCTACAGCGGCGGCAGGCGCACGGTCGTCGACGGGCCGTTCACCGAGAGCAAGGAACTGATCGCAGGCTATACGCTGATCCAGGTGCGCTCGCGAGAAGAGGCAATGGAATGGGCGCGGCGTTTTCCCGCGCCGTTCGGCGAGCAGGCCGATGGTGAAATCGAAGTGCGGCAACTGTTCGAACTCGACGATTTCGAGCCCGGTCCCGAGGTGGAGCGGTTTCGAAATCTGGAAGCGTCGCGGCGATGAGCCGCGAGCCGGCGTGCTTGCCGACCGGCACGCCGCTTCCATGCGCATCCCGCATCGAGCCGAACAACGCCTCCGAAAGGAACCATCATGCTCAAGAACTCGGCGCTCGTCGTACTAGTGGCGGTGGCCCTGCTGCTCGCTTATGCGGCGACCCGGCCCGACAGCTTCCGGATTGAACGCAGCGTGCGCATTCAGGCGCCGCCCGAGCGGATCTATGCGCTGATCGACGACCTGCACCGGTTCAACCTGTGGAATCCGTTTCTGCGCAAGGACCCCACAGCGCAAGGCACGTACAGCGGCAGGCCGGACGGCAAGGGTGCGCGCTATGCGTGGCAGGGCGAAAAGCTCGGCGAGGGGCAGATGGAAATCGTCGATACGACGGCCGCGTCGAGCGTGACGATGAAGCTCGATATCATCACGCCGTTCGAAGCGCACAAAATGGCCGAGTTCGCATTGAAGCCGCAGGGCGACGCCACCGAGGTGACCTGGGCGATGCACGGTCCCGCGCCGTATCTGTCGAAGCTGGCGCAGGTGTTCGTCAGCATGGACCGGATGGTCGGCAAGGACTTCGAAGACGGCCTGAGCCATCTGAAGACGCTGGCCGAGGCGAGTTGAGGCGAACCGGCTGGCTGATTCGCGCGGCGCTGAGCGCCCCGTCCACAACGCATTAAAGGGACTTCGTCATGCACAAGCAGCTTTACGTGAATCTCGCCGTCGACGATCTCGAACGGTCGAAAGCCTTCTTCAGCACGATCGGCTTCAGCTTCGAGCCGCAGTTCACCAACGAGCAGGCGGCCTGTCTGATCCTCGGCGAAAACATCTACGCGATGCTGCTGGTCAAGGACCTATTCAAGTCCTTCACGCGCAAGTCGCTTTGCAATCCAAAGGAAAGCACCGAAGCGCTGGTGGGTCTGTCGTGCGAGAGCCGCGGCGAGGTGGATGCGCTGGTCGCGAGAGCACTCGCCGCCGGCGGCACCGTGCCGCGCGCGCCACACGACTACGGCTTCATGTATGGGCACGGCTTCGAAGACATCGACGGGCATATCTGGGAGCTGATCTGCATGGACCCGAACGCGCAGGCAGCGGGTTGAGGCCGTGACGACGCAGGCCACCCATCGTGCCATCGAGGCAGTCTGGCGGATCGAGTCCGCCAAGGTCATCGCCCACGTCGCGCGGATCGTACGCGACGTGGGCCTTGCCGAAGAACTCGCGCAGGACGCGCTCGTGGCCGCGCTCGAACATTGGCCCGCTGCGGGCGTGCCCGACAATCCGGGAGCGTGGCTGATGGCGACCGCGAAGAACCGTGCGCTCGACCGCTTGCGGCAGGAAGCGCTGCATGCCCGCAAGCGCGAGGAGCTGGGCCACGATCTCGATGCGCGCGAGGCGCACCTCGTGCCGGATTTCGTCGATAGCCTCGATGCCGCGCGCGCCGACGATATCGGCGACGATCTGCTGCGGCTGGTGTTCACCGCGTGCCATCCGGTGCTGTCGACGGATGCGCGCGTCGCGCTCACGCTGCGCCTGCTCGGCGGCCTCACCACCGACGAAATCGCGCGCGCGTTTCTGGTGCCCGAGCCGACCATCGCCCAGCGGATCGTGCGCGCGAAGCGCACGCTGTCCGCGGCGAAGGTGCCGTTCGAGGTGCCCCAGGCGGACGCGCGCGCGCCGCGGCTCGCGTCGGTGCTGCAGGTGATCTACCTGGTTTTCAACGAAGGCTATTCGGCCACGGCCGGTGACGACTGGATGCGTCCGGCGTTATGCGAGGAAGCTTTGCGGCTCGGACGCGTGCTCGTCGGGCTCGTGCCCGGCGAGAGCGAGGTGTACGGCCTCGTCGCGTTGATGGAGATTCAGGCCTCGCGCACGCATGCGCGCACCGATGCGCAGGGCCGTCCGGTGCTGTTGCTCGATCAGGATCGCAGCCGCTGGGATCCGCTGCTGATCCGCCGTGGACTCGCCGCGCTCGACCAGTCGCACGCGCTGGGCGGCGCGAGCGGTCCGTACGCGTTGCAGGCCGCGCTGGCCGCATGTCATGCGCGCGCGCGCCGCGCCGAAGATACCGATTGGGCGCAGATCGTCGCGCTATACGACGCGCTTGCGCAGGTGGCGCCGTCGCCGGTGGTCGAGTTGAACCGCGCGGTGGCGGTGGGGATGGCGTTCGGCCCGGCTGCAGGTCTTGAGATCGTCGACGCGCTCGCCGCCGATGCGGCGCTCGCGAACTATCACTGGCTGCCCAGCGTGCGCGGCGATCTGCTGATGAAACTCGGGCGCGTTGAAGAAGCGCGCGCCGAGTTCGAACGCGCCGCCGCGATGACGCGCAACGCACGCGAGCGCGACTTGCTGCTCGAACGCGCGCGGGGCCTCGCGCATTGACACCGCATTGACACCGCATTGAAACCGCATTGAAACCGCGTTGAAACGTCAGCGAGCGCGCTAGCGGATCAGCTGACGCACGCCCAGTGCAACGATCAGACCGCCGCACACGCGATCGACCCACGCCTTGCTGCGCCGGTACGCCAATGCGATCCGCGCATGCGACAGCGTCAGCGCGACGAAGCCGTACCAGCTGCTCGCGACGACGCACACCATGCCGAGCATCGCGGCAAACGTGCCGACGCTGACATGCGCGGGCGCCGCCGACGAGAACACCGCGGCGAAGAACGCCATCGATTTCGGATTCGCGATGTTGGTCGCGAAGCCTTGCGCGAACGCCTGCCGGAAACCGCCTGCCGGCGCATCCACCGTGGGGGCCGGCTTGCCGGCCGACGCATTGGCGATCAACCGCCCGCCGAACCAGATCAGATAAGCGGCGCCGGTCACCTTGACCGCGAGCGCGAGCCACGGGAACGCGGCGAACACGATGCCGACGCCGAGGATCGCGCAAGTCGCCCAGAACAGATTCACCAGCACGATGCCGGCGACCACCGCAAGCGCTTCGAGACGCGTCGCCGATGCGGCCTTGTGCGCGACCGCGACGAAGTTCGGGCCGGGAATCACCACGCCGGCGATGTACACCGAGAAAACGCCGAGAACGGCGGAGCCATCAACCATACGACACTCCCGATTGCGCATCTGCGGCACGGCGCGGTGAGCGAACAACGCGCGCGCGGCGGATGCCCGTGTGAAATTCAAGCCGCCAGAAACGCGACGCCCGCAGTCACCACACCCGCCGCCGCCACGGCGAACGACAGATTGCGCAGCCAGTTCTTGCGCGTCAGCAAGGTGATCGCGGACAGCGCAATCGCCACCTGGATCAGCAGGGTAGCCTGCGCCCAGCGATGATGGCCGTGCAGCAGCGTTTCGCTGCGGCTGTCATTGTCCACGACTTCCTTTTCGATTGCTTCGGCCTTCTCGCGGATCGGCGCTTTCTGCTGCTTGTATTTGTCGACGTCGGCGAGGAATTTCGCGTGGGCGTCGCTATTGCCCGCGGACAGCGCCGCGCCGAGTTCGGCGAGGTTCTGTTTCTCGCCCTTCGCCTGGTAGTAATTCCACTGGTTCGACGCTTCGGTCTTTTTGATCGCGGCTTCGTTCTTGTAGAACAGGGCGAGGTTTTCGCTGTTGCCGCTCTGGTACGCACACAGCGCGCCGATTGTCGCGAGGATCGCGGTCATCACGGCCATGCGGCTTGCAAACGGGTCCGCGTCGTGGCGGCCGGCGTGTTCGACGGCATGGTCGTGCGGACCATGCACTTCATATTCTGATGACATCCAATTCTCCGAGGCAATGCTTCTTCTTCGTCACCGGGCCGTGCGTCGGCGCGAGGGGCTCAATCTTAACGTGTGGCGCGCGGCGACGGAAAAGGGACGGGTGTCAGCAGAGCCGCAGGCGCTTCAGTGAATGCCCGACGCGAGCCACGTGCGCACGAGTGGAAGCACATGTTCGCCGCCGAGCATGCCGAGCAGCCCGACCAGCGCGACGGCCGGCGGCGCGGGCGACTTCACTTCCATCACGCTGTAGAGCAGCCCGACCACCACCCCGGCGGCGAGCGAGAGCAAATAGGCTTTCATGTCCGTTGTCCTTCTGTGGGAGGCGGGCCTCAATGGCACTCACATGCGGATGACGACGCGGCCGCGCGTGCCGCCGGCCACTGCCTGATAGGCTTCGCGCGCCCGTTCGAGCGGAAACTCCTGCGCGATGGCCGGCCCGCTCAGCTTGCCGCTTTCGAAGCCTTCGACCAGCGCCGTCATCAACGGCGCCGATTCCGCGACACCCAGCTTCGCGCTGTCCACGCCGAGCAATTGGGTCTCGTTGTGATAGAAGTCGATCAGATCGAACTCGACGCGACGCTTGCCCGTCGCGCTGATTTCCAGCACCCGGCCGCGCCGTTTGACGAAGCTCAGCGCCGTCTCGAACGCGACGCCGCCGACCGTGTCGTAGACCACGTCCGCGCCCGCGCCGCCGGTCAATTCACGCAGGCGCTCGGTGACGTGTTCGTCGAACGGCACGTAGTCGTCGGTCAGGCGGCCTGCCGGCGTGTTCGGATCGAGCGGATGGCGATCGACGGCGATCACGCGCGCGCCGCGCGCCTTCGCGATCTGTGCCACCGCGCCGCCGACGCCGCCGCCCGCGCCGATCACAGCAATGGTTTCGCCGGCCCGCAGTTGCGCGTACTCGACGGTGCCGAGCCATGCGACCACGAAGTTCACGCCGATCGCGGACGCTTCGGCATGAGTCAGCGTGGCCGGTTTGCGCGACAGCCCGGCGAGCGGGATGCGGATGAACTCCGCGTGCGTGCCGTCGCGCGTGAAGCCGATGTCGCCGCCGGTGCCCCACACGTCGGCGCCGAGCCACGCCGGCGGACCGTCGACCACCACACCGCTGAAGTCGCGCCCCGGCGTGCGCGGCAGGACCGTGTGCTCGAAATGTCCGGACACGTTCTTGACGTCGCTCGGATTCACCGAGGCCGCCATGATGCGCACGACGGCGCTGCCTGCGTCGGCCTGCGGCGTCGGCAGGTCGATGTACTCGAGCACCTCGGGGTTGCCAAAAGACTTGAACTGAATCGCTTTCATCGTGAGTCGCTCCAGGTGGATTCTTGTGCTGCGCCGTGTGGCGGGATGAGGGTAGTCTAGGTGACTGGCATGCGGGCGTCAGGACAAGAGCTTTCGAATTTCGGACAATGGGTGGCTGTGGCTGTGGCTGTGGCTGTGGCTGTGGCTGTGGCTGTGGCTGTGTGCAGGGCGCGGCCTCTTCAACGCCTGCTATTACCCGTCGCTTCCCGCGGTTCATCGGCCGCCGCCTCGCTCAGCGTCCCGCCAGGATCGAAGCCGGTCGGCGGCGCGCCCAGTTCCCGCCGGAACATGTCGCTGAAGCTGCTCGGCTGGAATCCAAGCGAGCGCGCGATGCTGCTGACCGGGCGTCCCTCGGCGAGCCCCGACACGGCCACCGCCAGCTGCACCTGGCGTCGCCATTGCGCAAAGCCTACGCCGAGTTCACGCATGAAGAGCCGCGCGAGCGTGCGCACGCTCGCGCCCACCGATGCCGCGTGCTGCTCGAAGCTGATTGCGATCGACGGATTGTCGATCACCGCGCGGCATAGCGCTTCGAGCCGCCGGTCCGACGCATCGGGCAGCGCGATGCGCAGCGACGAACGCGGCGCGTGCGTGAGTTCCAGCATGGCGAGACGGTAGGCGGCATCGAGATAGGTTTGATCGCGCGCGCGGGTGCGCTCATGTTCGGCAATCGACGTGATCAGTTCGCGCAGCAGGCCGTTGACCTCGAACACGTCGCTGCGCCGGCTCAGATGACCGACATTGCGCTCATGCAGATAGAGATTGCGCATCTCCACGTCGCTCATCATGTGGATCGAGTGGAGCGTGCCGGCCGGCAACCAGACCGCGCGCTGCGGCGGCACGACGAGCGCTTCGCGGCCGGCTTCGACCCACATCACGCCGGATACCGCATACAGCACTTGTGCCCATGTGTGCGAGTGCGGGTCGATGCGCAGGCCGCGCGGATAGCGACGCGCGAGCGAGCGGGCGTCGGCGTCGTCGTGAAGTTCGGGTGGGCGGGCTTTGGGCACGGCGGGTCGGGGTGGTCTCGCTTCGTATGTCGGGATCGCGGGCCTGACCGGCCCGTTTGCGAAGCATAGCGCGAGGTGGGGGCAGGCGTGTGTCGTCGCAGGCGCCGCGCGGCGTGTGCCGGCGGGAGCGCGAGGACGATAGAGTCGGCGGTGTGCTTAAAGGCGCGTGCCGCCGACCTGCATATCGGATCTAGCCGTGCCTCGATTCACGGCGATCAAGATTCACGCGCCGTACGCTGCGGCTCAGGTGCGATGGCCCATCAACAACAGCAGCAACGACAACGTCACCACCGACCCTACCGTCGACAGCAAGATGGTCCGCGACGTGATGTGCGCTTCACGCCGGTAAAACTCCGCGAGCATGAAAGGTCCCGTGCCGGTCGGCAGCGCGGCCAGCACGACTGCCATTTCCACGAGCATCGGCGCGAGGCCGAACACGCGCGCGGCGAGCCACCATGTCAGCGCGGGCTGCACCAGCAGCTTGACGCCGGTCAGCAGCAGCGAAACGCCACCAGCACTACCAGCACCTGCACCCGACGGTCGCTTCTCCGCGAGGAACAGGCCGAGGCTCACCAGCGCGCACGGACTCGCCGCGCCTGCCAGCAGTTTCAGAAACGTCTCCGCGCTCGCCGGCATCGGGACGTGCAGGCTCGCAAACAGCACGCCCGCGATCGGCGACACGATCAGCGGATTGCGCGCGAGCGAGCCCAGCACTTTCAGGCCGAGCTTGTGCGGCGTGCGTTCGGTCTGCAAGCCGACTTCGATCAGCACGATCGCCAACGCGAACAGCACACAGGCGACGAGAATCGTCGCGATCGTGGTCGGCGTCAGGCTCGCCTGGCCGAACGCGATCATGCCGAGCGGAAAGCCGATGTAGCCGGTGTTCGGATACGACGCCGCAATCGCATCGACGCTGGCGTCGGCGAGATGCTGGCCGCTCAGCAGCCGTGTCGTGAGGATCAGCACGAACACGCCGACGCACGCAATCGAAAAGGTCGCGACGAACGCGGGCTGATACAACTGCCGCCAGGTGGCGTGCGCCATCGTGTCGAACAGCAGGGCGGGCAGTGCGAGCCAGACCACGAAGCGATTCAGTTCCGACGCGGAGTTCGGTCCGAGCACGCCGCTGCGGCGGCACGCAAAGCCCGCGAAAATCAGGCCGAAGACGGGAAGCAGAATCTCGAGGGTGGCTAACATCGGTGGGAAAAGTGTGAGCGGACAGACAACCCGCCAGCGTAGTGGCTCGCGTTGATACAATCCAATACTGTTTTTTGGCTTCGATAATACCTTTTTTGCATCGTCCATCCGGCGGGAGTGCATCGTGATCGATATCAAGCCGCTGCGCTATTTCGTGACGCTGGCCGAGACGCGCCATTTCGGCCGTGCGGCGGCGCGTCTGAACCTGTCGCAGCCGCCGTTGAGCCGGCAACTGGCGGCGCTGGAGGCGAACCTCGGCGTCACGTTGATCGAGCGCAGCCCGCGCAGCGTCACGCTGACCGCGGCCGGCGAGCGCTTTTATGCCGACGCGAAGGCGATTCTCGCGTCGGTGGAGCAGGCGGTCAGCAATGCGCAGGCCGCCGCGCACGGCGACGCCGGCAAGCTCTCGATCGGCTTCACGATGTGTTCCGCGTATAGCGTCGTGCCCGGCTATGCGCGGGTCTTCGGCGTCGCGTATCCGGAGGTGACGTTGAATCTGCGCGAAGTCGTGTCGAACGATCTCGCCGCGCAGGTGCTCGCCGGTCAGATCGACGCGGCCATCATGTTCCCGAACGTGCCCGACAAGGGCCTCGCCACCCGCACGATTCTCAGCGAGCCGCTGTGCGTCGCGCTGTCGCGCAGCCATCCGCGCGCCCGCGCGCGGCGTCTGAAGATCGGGCAACTGGCGGGCGAGCCGTTCGTGCTCGCGTCCGAGGAAGTCGCGCCGAGTCTGCGTGCGACGATCCTCGACCATTGCCGCTTGGGCGGCTTCGAGCCGGACATCCGCTTCGAGGTGCAATTGCAGCAGACGGTGCTGAGTCTCGTCGATGAAGGGGTGGGCGTCGCACTGGTGCCGTCGTCGATGCGCAAGGCGCAACTCGCGGGCGTGGTGTTCAGGCCGCTGGCCGACGCGCCGCTCATCGAACAGGTGTTGGCGTGGTCGCCCGCGAATCGCAATCCTTGTCTCGCGCGGTTTCTTGAACTGGCGTGATGGAAAAGCTCATGGGCTGGCGAGCGGGTTGGCGGGGGCTTCGTCATCGCTCGGATAGCGCAGCGCGTCCTGCTTGATGCGGCGGCGCAGCCAGAAGGTCCACAGCGTCAGCGCGGCATAGACACCGTAGCGCAGCAGGTTGGAGGCGAGCGCTGAGCGCGGGTCGTTCGGCGAGTGCCAGACGATGGCACTGCGCAAGAGGTTCTCGCCGACCATGCCGATGCCCCACACGAGCGTCATCAGGTGGATATAGGCGGCGAGCGTCGGGCGCTCGCGCCAGTGCCGCTCGAAGCTCTCGGCGCTGCGATGGTCTTCGCGCGACATCGTCGAGCGGGCCAGATAGAACACCAGCGGCCGCCGCAATGCGAGCGATGCGAGGAACGACGCGCCGACGAGTCCCGACACCATCGGGTCTTCGATCAACTGCATGCGCGCATCGCCGCCGACGAGCCGCACCAGCAGGGACATCGCGATGCCCACCAGCACGAGCGCGCTGAGCGCGTCGAAATGGCGGTAGCGCAGCAGGTCTACGCTCATCCAGGCGATCAGCGGCAGCGCCGACGCGCTCAGCGCACCGAGCTGGCCCCAGTGCGGGAGCGCGAGCCGGTAGGCGAGCCAGGGCAGGGCGACGTTGATGAGCAGTGCGCTGAGGTAGCGCAGGCGGGGTTTCATCGGCTGGGTGGTGACGGGGTGGCAAGGATGCGGGAGGCGCACTCATGCAAACTCGTGCAAACGTATCAGCGCAGTGTAGGGCGAAGTCTGTTCGCCTGTCATGCTTTGCCGCGTGCAGCGTGCGCCGCCTGTCACGCCGGCATGACCACCGCGTGCCTCAACGCTCAGCCACCCGCCGCCCTTTCCCGCCCGATGAGATCCACCAGCCGCTCGGCTTGCCGCCCCTGCGCATCGAAATTACCCGCGTCGAGCCAACGCGTATAGCTGGCACGCAGCGCGGGCCATTCATCATCGATGATCGAGAACCACGCGGTATCGCGATTGCGTTCGCGATACACGATCGCCTGGCGAAAGATCCCCTCGAACGTGAAGCCGTAGCGCAGCGCGGCGGCGCGCGACGGCTCGTTCAGCGAATCGCATTTCCATTCGAAGCGCCGGTAGCCGAGCGCGTCGAACACGTGGTTCATCAGCAGGAACATCGCTTCGGTGGCAATGCGCGTGCGCTTCAGGCGCGGCGAATACGTGACGTGGCCGACTTCGATCACGCCGTTCGCCCGGTCGATGCGCATCAGCGCCAGCGTGCCGACCGCCTTGCCGGTCGCGAGGTCGATGACCGCGTAATGCAGCGGGTCCGTCGACGCGGCGGCGCGCGTCAGATGCTCGCGGTACGCGGCGAGACTGTCGAACGGACCCACCGCGAGGTAGGTCCAGTCGCGGCCATCGGCGGCCGAACTGTACGCGTCGTACAGATCTTCGGCATGACGCTCGACGTCCACCGGTTCGATCCGGCAATAGCGGCCCACCAGCGGTTCGCGGCCGGGCGCCTGGGCGCCGTTCCAGTTCGGCACGGGCGTGCCGATCGGTTGGTCGAACGCGTTACGTCTGGGTTCCATGTCTGCTCTCCGTGGTTCGTGAAGGTTCGTGAATGCGCGTCAATGATCATGAACGATACGGCAAACGTGGTATGTTCAAAAGATCCAGGACAACCCCATTCGATAGATCCAGCCCGCGATGATCGAGATCATAGGCCCGCTTGCTCACCCGCTCGAAGCAGGCACTGCCGACGGCGGTGCGACGAAGCCCGCGCCGCTGCAAAAGCAGTTGATCGAGCGTTTGCAGCAGGCGATCCTCACGGGGCGCTTGCCCGCCGGCTCGCTGCTGCCTTCGTCGCGCTTGCTCGCCGCGGAAATGGGCGTGTCGCGCAACACGGTAGTGATCGCTTACGAGCATCTGGCCGCCGTCGGCTACGTGATCGCGGACAGGAACGGCACCCGCGTGAGCCCGCTTTCCAGCCCGGCCGCGCGCGGCGAAGTGCCGGTTCGATCGGCCGCGCCCGAAGTGGCCTACGCGGCGCGCGTTGCGCAGTTCGCGGCGACCCAGACCCATGCCGACAACACTTTTCCGCTGACGCCCGGCACGCCCGCGCTGGACCGCTTCCCGCTGGGCGCGTGGCGGCGCGCGCTCGAACGTTCGATGGAGCGCGCATTGCCGCTCGCCCTCGGCTACGGCACGCCGGCCGGCGAACCGGCGTTGCGCGACGCGATCGCCGCGCATCTGCGCATGGCGCGCGGCGTGCGCTGCGACGGCGCACAGGTGGTGATCACCGAGGGCGCGCAGGAAGCGCTGAACCTGTGCGTGCGGCTCTTCGCCAATCCCGGTGACCTCGCGTGGGTCGAGGACCCCGGCTATCGCGGCGCCAAGGCCGCGTTCAATCTCGGCGATCTGCGCACGCTGCCGATGCCGGTCGACGCCGAAGGCATGGCCGCGCCTGCCGACGCGTGGCTCGCGCAGCCGCCGAAGCTGATCTACACGTCGCCCGCGCATCAGTATCCGACAGGGGCGGTGTTGTCGGTGGCGCGCCGTCTGGAGTTGATCGCGCAGGCGCGGCGCTGCGGCGCGTGGCTGATCGAGGACGACTACGACGGCGAATTCCGCCACACCGGCGAGCCGATCGCCAGCATGCAAGGGCTCGTCGATGACGCGCCGGTGTTGTACGTCGGCTCGTTCAGCAAGACGATGTTTCCGGCGCTGCGCATCGGCTTCGTCGTCTTGCCGCGGGCGATTGCCGAGCACACCGCCGTCGCGTTGCAGGAGATGCTGCGCGGCGGGCATCGGCTGGAGCAGTTGGCGCTCGCGCATTTCATCGACAGCGGCGAGTTCGGGCGCCATCTCGGGCGCATGCGGCGTCTGTACCGCGAGCGTCAGCAGGCGCTGCGCGATGCGCTCACCGCGCACTTCGCGCCGGCACGGATTCTGGGCGGCGATTGCGGCATGCATCTGACGTTGCGCTTGCCTGCGCAGGTGGCCGATCGAACCCTCGTCGAACGCGCGCTCGCCAGGGGGCTCAATCCGCGCGCCCTATCCGGTTTCGCGTTGCAGCAGCGGGCTGAAACAAACGGACTGGTGATCGGCTACGGCAACACGGCCGCGGAGCGGCTGGCGCCCGCTGTCGACACGTTGGCCGCACTCGCCCGCGAGCTGGAGGGCGAGGCGCGACGCGAGGCGAAACGCGGTCCGAAAGCCGTGTCGAAAGCCACCTGACGGGCCTCTCGACGGTCGCGCCGGCCGCCGTGTCGCGCGAGTAAGTTTTTAGGTTTGTCCGCGCGCCCCATGTCGCGCTATCGTGTCGTTTATGCGCGGCGATTTCGATGCGTCCGATACTGCCGGACTTGGCGGATCGCCCGCAGCGCATGCCTGGTGCGCCGCACTGCACCATCGCGCGAGAGGCGCGTCGCGGGCCGCCGTCAGGCCCGGGCATGAAGAAAGCTATTGTTGTGGGTTATCTTTGACGATTCATCTGACCGGAGACGACATGAAGGAAATCGAACCGACCCCGTGGTTTGAGCTTGCCGCCCACGCACCCGTCCGTGATGGCTGGTACGAGGTTCAGCTGACGAGCGGGGACACGGCGTTTGCGAAATTTGGCGAAGGCACGTGGACAGAAAAGCCGCTGCTGGTGTTTACGCACTGGCGCGGCTTGTCCGCGGACCCATCGGGCGCCGCCGAGGGCGAGACCGAATCGATCGCCGCCGAAGCCACGGCGGCCCAAGGCGTGCGTGCCGCATGGAACGCGTTCTTCCCGGGACTCGGCGAAGAACAGCACAAACCGCTGGACGCCGTGCCCAACGGGAAAGCGCCGCATTGATGAACGCGCGGGGCGGCGGCTCGCGGGCTGCCGTCCTGAGCGGTTTGGCTTGTCTTTACTTCCGTTCGACTGCTTCGGCGGCAAGCGCGGCTGCTGCGACGGCGGCGGCGAGGCCCGATTGCGGACTGGTGAGCGGTATCGCGCCGCGGGTGACGCGCTGCGCCGCACCTGTCATCGATGCTTGTGCCAGCGCGACGACATCCGCGCCGTCTGCGTAAGCGGCGTCCGCTGCGGCGGCGATCGCCGAGAAATACGCCGGCAAATCTCCTTCCTTGAAGAGCCCCCAGGCACCGCTTATCAGGCGAACGTCGACCTTCGCGGCGGTACGCTTTGCGGCCTCGAGAAAAAGGCTCGCAGTGGGGTCGAACGTGGCCGGTGCCGTGCATAGCACGACGACTTTGCCGCCGTGTGCGGCCGCGCGCTGCGCGAGGGCCGCATCGGTCCGTAAAACGGGCACCGGCGCGCAGTGTTTGGCAAGCGCATCATCCACGGCTGGACCGAGCGTCGAGCAGGTGAGCAAGACGGCGTGCGAGCCGCCGCGCAGCGCGAGCAGCGATGCCCGTGTTTGCATCGCGATGGCTTCGGTGAGGCCGCCGGCTTGCTCGGCGGCTGCGAGCAGGTCCGCGCGGACCTCATGCGTCAATTCGAGCCTGGGCGAGACGGCGCGCGCGGCCGCGTCGAACAGGGCGATATGGCTGTCGGCGGTATGCAGGCAGGCGATGCGCACGGCTTCTCCCTGGTTTTCGATGGTGGCACATTCTCGCCTGGAACCGGGCAGCCTGGAAACTTGAAGCCGGCTCGGCAGACGATCTAGCGCGCCACACCCGCCCTCCTTGACCCCGCTACAATTCCCCTCATCCCAGTCGACCCAAACAAGGACGTATGAAAGTCACCCGAGAACCCGTGGCGTTGTCGCGGGCCACGCAGTTGCTCAATCATGGACCGGTCACGATCATCACCAGCGCGCACGGCGGCCGTTCCAACGTGATGGCGGCGTCGTGGGCGATGCCGCTCGACTTCAACCCGCCCAAGGTAGTGGTGGTGGTCGACAGCCGCACGCTCACGCGGCAATTGATCGAAGCGAGCGGCGTGTTCGGGCTGCAATTGCCGAGCCGCGGATTCGCCGCGCAGACGCTGGCGGTGGGCAGCAATGCGGGCGCCGAGCTCGACAAGTTTTCCGCGTTCGATCTCGACACCTTCCCCGCGCAAAACATCGACGTGCCGATGCTGGCCGGCTGCATCACGTGGATGGAATGCAAGGTGATTCCGGACGATAGCCAACGGCACGATCTGATCATCGGCGAAGTGGTCGCCGCGTATGCGGACAGCCGCGTATATTCGAACAACCGCTGGCATTTCGGCGACGACCCCGATCTGCGCACCTGCCATTACGTGGCCGGCGGAACGTTCTTCGCCACTGGCGACGCGTTCGAAGTGACGCCGGCGAGCGGGTCGGCGCAATGATGGCCGACAGGCGGCGCTGACTCGCCGCCTGTTTGCATCGAAGAAACGTTCCCGTCTTGTGCTACGCGTTGCCTTCGGCGAACGCCTTCAACGCATCGCCGGCCAGGCGGTAGCGCACCCATTCGCTTTGCGCGCTCGCGCCGATCGATTCATAGAAGCCGATGGCCGGCTCGTTCCAGTCGAGCACACTCCATTCGAAGCGGCCGCAGCCGGTGTCGCACGCGATCTGCGCGAGGTGGCGCAGCATCTGTTTGCCCGCGCCGCTGCCGCGTGATGCCGGCGATACGTAAAGGTCTTCCAGATAAAGTCCCTGCTTGCCGAGCCACGTGGAGTACGACAGGAAGTAGACGCAAAAGCCGACTGGCTCGCCGTTCATTTCGCAAATGAGCGACTTCGCCGGCGCGTCGGCGCAGAACAGACTCGCTTCGATATCTTTGACGTTGGCGACGACTTCGTGTTCGGCCTTCTCGTACACCGCGAGTTCGGTGATGAAACGAAGAATCAGGGCAGCGTCGGCTGCGGTCGCGGGGCGGATGTGGATAGTCAAGGCAACGCTCGATGAAGTGAGTGGGATGGCGGATCAAACGCATATCGTAGCGTCTATCGCATGGTTGTGGCCAGCGCGTGCCGCGATGGCGATTGACGCGCCGTCGCAGGATGGTTTACTGTGAGCCCATGGACTTCCACCCGATTTTCCTCGCTGCCGTCCCCACCACGACGACCACCTTCACAGGCGGGTCGTCTGGAGGTTGCACGCGCTAGCAGTAGAAGAGCAGTGGCAAACCACCAAAGGCCCCGCCGGAAACGGACGGGGCCTTTGCATTTCTGAGCCTCCGTTTGCGGCATTCATCGACGGTATTCGAGAAAACGGAGCAGGACTGTGAACGACATCGATCATCGTGTACTAGGCAACAAACTCGACCTTTTCCATCAGCAGGAAGAGGGCGCCGGCATGGTTTTCTGGCATCCGCGCGGCTGGGCGCTGTATCGCGTGCTGGAAGAGTATGTGCGCGTGCGCATGCGGCGCGCCGGCTTTCGCGAGATTCGCACGCCGCAATTGCTCGCGCGTTCGCTGTGGGAAAAGAGCGGGCATTGGGAGAAGTTCGGTGCGGCGATGTATTCGCTCGACGATGCGCAGGAAGCTCGCGCGCTCTGTCTGAAACCGATGAGCTGTCCTTGCCATGTGCAGGTGTTCAATCAGCGCGTGCGCTCGTACCGCGAGTTGCCGGTTCGCTATAGCGAGTTCGGCGCCTGCCATCGCGACGAACCTTCCGGATCGCTCGAAGGCTTGAAGCGTACGCGCGCCTTCGTTCAGGACGATGCGCATGTGTTCTGCGCGCATTCGCATATCGAAGCCGAAGTGGGGCGTTTTTGTTCGCTGTTGCGAGCCGTTTACGCGGATCTCGGTTTTCCGGCTTTCAAGGTTGCGCTTGCGACGCGGCCGTCATTGCGAGCGGGCAGCGATGCAACGTGGGATCGCGCGGAAGAAGCGCTGGCTAAGGCGGCGCGCGCGGCCGGTCTGGAGTTCGACGTGCGCGCAGGAGAGGGCGCTTTTTACGGGCCGAAACTGGAGTTTCATCTGACGGACAGCCGCGCGAGAAGCTGGCAATGCGGCACGATCCAGCTCGACTTCGTGCTGCCCGAGCGGCTCGACGCGGAATTCGTCAACGAGCGCAATGAACGCGAGCGGCCCGTGATGATCCATCACGCGGTGCTCGGCAGCATGGAGCGGTTCATCGCGATGCTGCTCGAACATCACGAAGGCTGGCTGCCGGTATGGCTTGCGCCTGAACAGGTGGCGATCGCGACGATTAGCGATGCAAACCTCGCCTACGCCGAAGAAGTCATGCAAGCGCTCGACGACGCAGGTATCAGAGTGCTGCTCGACAGCCGCCCGGAGCGTCTGGAAAAAAAGATCGTCGACGCGCGCGAGAAGCAGGTGCCGATCCTCGTCGTGCTGGGCTCGCGCGATGAGCGTGATCGGACGATCAGTGTTCGGCTGCGCGATGGACGTCAGTCGACGTTGGCGTTCGCGGACGGTGTCGAGTATTTGAGGCTGGCTGCATTGCCGCCGGCAGTGGCATCGAAAGTATGAGGCCGTGTGCTTCGCCGCGATTGCTGCGCGCGCGAAGCACACGTTATGCGCCGATGGAGCGCCGCCCCATGATTGCCCTAGTGAGCGCCGCCGCTATGCACAAAATCCGATGGCGCCATGCTGAAGTGTCAGCCTTCCGGCACGGTGATATCTTCAACGATCGGCTTGCGAGCCATGAACCAGTAGAACGGCGCCGCACATGCGACGATGATGCCGCCCGAAATGAAGGCGAGCGCATAAGAGCCCGTCGTGTCGACGATAAAGCCCGCGACGAGAGGCGAAAACGCGCCGCCGAAATAGCCGCCGAAGTTCTGGATCGCGCTCACCGACGCAACCATCGACGACGGCGCGATATCTGCCGCGAGCGCCCATGCCGAGCCGATCATCGCGGCAAGGAATGCGAGGCCTACGGTGAACAGCACGAGCGTCACATTCAGCGAATGGGAAAAGGGCAGCGCCATCGCGCACACGCCGGCACCCACCGCGCAGCACACGATCAATGCCCGCTTCGCGCCGATCGGCGACGCAAGCTGGCGATCGACGAGCTTCTTCGCCAGATAGCCGACCGCGATCTCGCCCAGCGCACCACCCACCCAGGGAATGCCCGCGACGACGCCGAGTTGCGCGAACGAGATATGAAAGCGATCGAGAAGATACAGAGGCAGGAACACGAGGAAGATGTTCCAAAGCCAGATCACGCAGAAATAGCCGAGAATCATGCCCCACACGCTGCGGCGCACGAATAGCCAGCGCCACTTGAGTGAAGAACTCGCCAGCGAGCGCTCGTGACCGCCGCCGCCCGCCTCGATATACGCGTGTTCCCCTTTCGATAAACGTTTGCTGTCGCGTGGATTGCGATACAGCACGAGAAATAGCAGCGCAAACGCGATCCCGAATGCACCCGTCACATGAAATAGCGAGCGCCAGCCGAACGCGATCATCAGCGCGACGAGCACGGCGGGCGCGAGCGCGGGTCCCCACTTCGAGGACGAGTCCCAGATGCCCGTCGCGAAACCGCGCTCTTTGGCCGGGAACCACGCCGCGGTGATCTTTGCCGCGGTCGGCCAGCAAGGCGCCTCGCCGACGGCAAGCAACGCGCGCATCACCAGCAATGCGGAGATCGAACCCACCACACCGGTCAACCAGGTGGCGACACTCCACCAGATCATGCCGAGCGCGTACGCACGCTTCGCGCCGAATCGATCGATCAACCATCCTGCGGGCAGTTGCATCAATGCATAGGTCCACGCGAACACGCTCCCCAGCAGTCCGATCTGGGTGCGCGTCAGGCCAAGTTCCTGAATCATGCCGGGTGCGGCGATCGACAGGCTTGCACGATCGAGATAGTTGATGATCCCGCCGACGAGCAGCCAGAACAGGACATGCCAGCGGTAGCCGATGCGAGCGGGTTGCGTCGCGGTGGCCGATACGGAAAGGGTGGGTTTGTCCAACGCGTGTCTCCGTCCAGATGGCCTTGGGCGGCCATTCATCGTTAGGGTTGCCTGCCTCACGTTGCGCGACGCCCGCTTACGTAAGTGCTGAATGGCAAGTGTACGGACGGAAGCGTTTCGACTCCAATGCCGAAACTGTATGGGCCGATAGCATTTGCGTTATCGGCGCAACTATCTTTAGGCGGAATCCCTGATGGCGGACGTCTGTTTCCTGTTCAGGCGCCGAGCGCTTCATGCGGCAGTCAGCTCGAAGACGTGATATCCCCAAGGCGGCAGATCCAGATAGAGGCCACGCGAGGCGACTTCGTTGCCATCGCGATCAAAACTCGCCGATCCCATCAAGTCTCTTAGCCGCACCTTGCGGCCGATCAAGTCGACAAACGGAATTCGGATATAGCACTGGCTCTGGTTGCCGGCGTAGTTGACCACGACGAGCCGCCGTTCGCCGTCGTCCCGCTGCCAGCACCATGCAATGAAGCAATCCGAAGTCCAATTGCCGTCCCACGCCGGCACGAGTTCGATCAGGCTCCACGTGCCGTCCCGGAAGACCGGCTGCCGCAGCACCGTCAGCAGCTTCTCGTAGAACCCCTGCAGGCTTGCGTCGAAGGGTTCCTGCGGCGCGCGCACCAGATGCGGCGAAATCCGCTTCTTGCGGCCCTCGAACTGCCCCTGGTGAAAGAAGCGCAAACCGGGCGAAAGAAACGTGATGATGGCGCCTGCCTCATGCATGGCGGGATCGAAGGTCGCTGCGGTGCGGGGCTCGTCGTGGTTTTCGAGGAAACGGGCCAGTTTGTCCTGGTAGTCGAGCCCGGCGTGCAAGTGCTCGCGCACCGGTCGTGCATGCGTTTCGCGCAGGCGGTCGTACAGCTGCTTGTCGTAGGCATAATCGAAACCCAGCTGCTGCATCGTCCATTCGAGATCCCAATACACCTCCGCCATGAACAGGAAGTGCGGATGCTCGCGTCGCACGGCTTCGGTCGCCTTCGGCCAGAAGGGCTCGGTGCGGATGCGCCAGGTCCGCTCGAACACTTCGGGTAGAACCAGCATCGCCATGTCGCAGCGCACGCCGTCGCATTGGCTGGCGATGCTTTTCAGCTCGTCGATCATCGCCTGCTGCAACGCCGGATTGCCGTAGTTGAGCTGCAGCGTGTCGGGCCATCCGTCGAAGTAGGGGTCCCTGCCGTGCGCGAGTATCAGCGGCCCGTTCCTCGTCCCCACCCGGCAATAGTTGTGCGGTGCGCGGGCCAGATCCTCCTCGCTGCCGGGGACGAAATAGTCCGGATGCGTGTCGATCCAGTCGTGATCCGGCGCCATGTGATTCGGCACGAAGTCGAGCATCAACCTCAGGCCGCGTTGCTGCATACGCTGCCGCAAGCGGGCGAGCGCCTCGGCGCCGCCCAGATCACGATGAACCGTGTAGGCCTGGATTGCGAACCCGGAGCCGGCGATGTCGTCGTCCGCGAGATCCGGCAGCGTATCGGCGAATTCGCGGCGCCATCCGGCATGCGTCCGCGAGATCGCCTGGGCCACCTGACCGGTTTGCCAGACGCTCAGCAGCCAGACCCAGTCGAAGCCCAGCTCGGCAAGGCGATCCAGTTCGGTATCCGGAATATCGTCGAGCGTCGCGCGCCTGCCGAGCGCGCGAGACAACTCGGTCAACCAGACGCGCGTGTTGATCTGGTACAGCGACGGGTAGCGTACGTCGGACATTTGCATTCCTCATTTCTGGCCGCTGTCTTCTCCGCCCACCTGTTCCCTGACGACTCGGGACATCACGCGGCCGCGATCGGTTTCCAGCGCGGTTTTTGCGTCGACGCGCCCGAACAGGTCGAGCATCGGTGCGACAAGACCCGTCCAGCCCGTCTGATGACTGGCGCCGAGTCCCGCGCCGTTATCGCCGTGGAAGTACTCGTAGAACAGGATCAGATCGCGCCAGTGCGGATCGTTCTGGAATTTCTCCGTGCCGCCATAGACCGGCCGTTTGCCGTCGGCACCGCGCAGGAACGTGCTGGTCAGGCGGCGCACGAGTTCCTGCGCCACTTCGAAGAGCGTCATGTGCTGGCCCGAGCCGGTCGGGCATTCGACCTTGAAGTCGTCGCCGAAAAAGGCGTACAGGTTCACCAGCGCGCGGACGATCAACAGATTGACCGGCATCCACACCGGTCCGCGCCAGTTGGAGTTGCCGCCGAACATGCCCGTATTCGATTCGGCCGGCAGGTACTGCACCGTGTAGTCCTGCCCGCCGAGGTGAATCACGTACGGATGTTCCAGGTGATACAGCGAGAGCGAACGGATGCCGTGCGGCCCGAGGAACTCCTTCTCGTCGAGCATGTACGCGAGCACCCGTTCGAGTTTGCGTTTGTTCAGGATCGACAGAAGCCTGCGTTCGTTGTAGCCGACGAAACCCGCGTCGGTCGGGGCAACCTGGGCGATCAGCTCGGGGTAGCGTTTGCGAAACTGCGCGATCAGCTCCACCAGCTTCGGATAGCGCGTCAGGGAATGCGCTTCGAATACCGTCGACGCGCACAGCGGCAGCAGCCCCACCAGCGACCTGATCTTCAGGCGTTGGGTCTTTCCGTCGGGAAGACGCAGCAGGTCATAGAAAAAGCCGTCCTGCTCGTCCCACATCTCGTCCTCGTGTTCACCGCGCCGGTCCATCGCGTAGGCGATCCACATGAAATGCTGCACGAACTTGAACGCGACTTCCTCGTAGATCGGGTCGTAGTCGGTCAGATTGATGGCCATCTCCAGCATGGTCTGGCAATAGAACGCCATCCACGCCGTCCCGTCCGCCTGCTCGAGCGAACCGCCGGTGGGAAGCTGCGCGCTGCGGTCGAACACGCCGATGTTGTCGAGACCCAGAAAGCCGCCGGCGAACACGTTGCGGCCCGTCGGGTCCTTGCGATTCACCCACCAGTTGAAGTTGAGCATCAGCCCCTGGAACGAGCGCTCGAGGAAACGCGGGTCGGCTCGTCCCAGTTCTTTCTCGTACTTGTACAGCCAAAGGGTAGCGGCGGCATGGACCGGCGGATTCACATCGCTGAAGTTCCACTCGTAGGCGGGAATCTGGCCGCTCGGATGCACGTACAGGGTGCGCAGCATCAGCAGCAACTGCTCTTTGGCGAAGTCGAAATCGACCTGCGCGAGCGCGATCGTGTGGAAGGCCAGGTCCCAGGCCGCGTACCACGGATACTCCCACTTGTCCGGCATGGAGATCACGTCGGCATTCAACATGTGGAACCACTCCGTGTTGCGCACATCGCGCCGCGCGGAGTCGAGCAACGGGTGACTGCCGTGTTCGCGCAGCCAGAGTTCGAGATCGAAGTAGTAGTACTGCTTGCCCCACAGCATGCCCGCCAACGCCTGTCGATGCACGCGGCGCTGATCTTCGGTCAGCGATCTGGGGGTAATGCGCTCGTAGAACTCGTTCGCATCGGCGAGGCGGCTATCGAAGATCTGTTCGAAGTCGCCGAAGGCGCCATCGAGCCGGGATGGCGCGAGGCGCAAGCGGATGATCGCGCTGCCGCCGCCGGGTACGTCGCAGGTGTAATGCGCCGCTGCCTTGGTGCCCGTACCGGCGGGATTGACGGCGTCGCGCTGTCCCGAGATCACGTAATCGTGGAATGCGTCCTTCACGAAGGGCGAAGTGTTGGGCTGATTCCACAGGCGGTGCGCATTGCTTTCGTTGTCGGTGAAGAGCGTCTGTGGCGCGCCTTCGCAATGGAGCCAGTATTCGCCCAGATCATGATGGGTGGCCCGAATGACGCCGGCGCCCGCGTCGTGCAGCGACGGCTTGCGATCGTCCTCGCCCCACGCCCATGTGTTGCGGAACCAGAGCGTCGGCAAAACCTGCAGCCGCGCCGCCTGTGGTCCGCGGTTGTGCACGGTAATCCGCACGAGGACGTCTTCCGGGGCGGCCTTCGCGTATTCCACGAACACGTCGAAATAGCGGTCGTCGTCGAAGATGCCGGTGTCGAGCAGTTCGTATTCCATCTCCTCGCGCGATCGCGTCCGGTTGGTCTCGACCAGATCCCGGTATGGATATTCCCGCTGCGGATATTTATAGAGGTACTTCATGTACGAATGCGTCGGCGTACTGTCGACGTAGAAGTAATACTCCTTCACGTCCTCGCCATGATTGCCTTCGCTGTTGGTGAGGCCGAAGAGCCGCTCCTTCAGTATCGGGTCGCGCTCGTTCCATAACGCGAGCGCGAAGCACAGCCGCTGCTGGTCGTCGCACAGTCCGCCGAGCCCGTCTTCGCCCCACTTGTAGGCGCGGGAGCGCGAATGGTCATGGGTGAAGTAGTTCCAGGCATCGCCGTTGTCGCTGTAGTCTTCGCGCACCGTTCCCCATTGCCGCTCGCTGAGGTAGGGCCCCCATTTCTTCCACGGTACGTGCGACTCTCGCGAGTCGTTCAGGCGCTTTTGCTCCGCTACATCGACGAATACCGGGCACATATTCTTCCTCCGTGACGGGTGAATAAGCTCGACTCGACGCGGCGCGCCGACGATCAATAGGGTCGATCCGTTTCCAAGTGTAGTGTGTGCCGGTGGAGTTGCGAGCCCGGTAACGATGCTTTTATGGGCGACGACGATCACGCCTTTGCAGAAGCTCGGCCCGTGCGCCGGTTTGACATTCGCATGCCGCTTTTATTAAGAATCCAGAGCTTTTTACGAGGCATTTAGCTGAGGGTCGATATCATCGCTCCGCTTGACGCTGCTGCCTGACAGCCACGCGTCACTATTAGGAGCAACATCATGTTTGAAACTGGCAAAGAGTATTCGAGGGAAGAAATTCATCGGGTGACGGGAGGATGCAAACAGGCATTCCTGGCGGTGAAAGGCGGAAAGGTCGTTGCCGCACGATTGCGTCAGGATCTCAATCCGCACGCACCGGAAGTCATCGTGTGCGATGGCAGCGCGGCTGCGCGAGCGGCCGGTCGAACGCTCGCGCGACAGACCGACCCCATTCCTGTTTTTATCCGAACCGCGACGGATCGATTCCGTTACGTGGGTGAATACGTCACCGATGAATCGCTGACTGCTCCGATGGAGTATGCGAGATACGTGCAGAACACCAGCTTTACGCTCGCGCAGATTTCGCGTGTGATCAAGATGAAACGCCGTTGAACTCAACGGGATACTTCGATTCGTAGTCGTGCAGTGGTCGGCTGGGTTGTTACTGGGCCCAGCCGACTACCATCGTCCTGACGCGCTTGAGCGACAGGTAAGGTCGCGACAAAAGACGCCGACGCGAGGAAATGATCCTTTCCAAAAGTTGAACGTCAGACAGTCGGTCGCCACCCCCTCGACTTCGCAAAACGGTGTAACGGGCAGGTCTTCGTTAATGACGATCGCATCCAATTCATCTTTCAACTACCGGTCGACCCGTCAACCGGGCCGCTTCTCCAGGACCTCCTTGACGACGGGCAGCGCGGTAAACACGTTGGGCCAACCTGTATAGAACGCCAGTTGCGTCATGACTTCCGAAGCCTGTGCCTGGGTCAGTCCGTTATCCATGGCCCGGTTCAGGTGATACGTCAGTTGCGCGACCTGACCCGCGGCAACCAGCGCGCTGACGGTCACGAGACTGCGATCTCGCGGCGCGAGTCCGGGCCTCAGCCACAGGTCGAGAAACAGCGCGTCTCGCGTGAATTGGACGACGCCCGGCGCCACTGAGCCGAAGTTCTGCGCGACCGTTCTATCGCGCTGCGCTTCGGCGGCTTCGTCGAGCGGGAGAAGCTCGCCGGAGGCGGGCGGGAGTTGCGCCGCCGTGATGCCGCGCCGCTCGAAGACGGCATTCGTCACCTTCACCGCCGACGTCGCATTCGCCCAACCGGAGTAGAACGCCAGATGCGTGATGATTTCGGAAATCTCGCTGGGTTTGAGGCCGCTGTCGAGCGCGAGGTCGAGGTAATACGGCATCTCCGCGCTCTGATCGCGTGCAATCAGGACCGAAAGCGTGACGATACTGCGGTCTCGCGCGGACAGTTGGGGACGCTTCCACAGATCGCCCAGCACGACTTCGGTCGTATAGCGTTCAAGGGCCGGTGATACCGCACGCATGCCGTCGAGCACGTTGGCGGGAGAATGGGAATCGGATTGCATAGCTGGTTTCCTTTCGATTGGCGAGCAGCCCGCGAAACCGAGAGAAAGCACCAGCATCGCCAGAGCGACAGTTTTCATGGATCATTTCCCTCAGCGGCGCGCGGGCGGCGTTAAACGACCTTCTTGCCCGAATGTCTCTTCTGACAAGCCTGCGATGCTCCGCCGCGCCATGAGCCGCTTCCGTGCGACGTTGGCGCGAGCGAGGTTTCGCGACATTGACCAATCTAACTTTCGCGGCCTCTCGCGACTAGACGCTAAAATCGGCAAACACCTATGAAACGAGTTCATTAATGCGCCGCGAAAACTATAACGACCTGCTCGCCTTCATCGCCGTCGCGCGCGAGCGCAGTTTTACGCGGGCCTCGGCGCAACTGGGCGTGTCGCAATCCGCTTTGAGCCACACGATTCGCTCACTCGAATCCCGGCTCGGACTGCGCCTGCTGACCCGCACCACGCGCAGCGTCGCGCCGACCGAGGCGGGCGAGCGTCTCCTGCTGACCGTCGCGCCGCGTTTCGAAGAGATCGAATCCGAACTGGCGGCCGTGACCGAGTTTCGTGACAAACCCGCGGGCACCATTCGCATCACCGCCACCGACTATGCGACCAAAACCGTCCTGTGGCCGCGCTTGTCGAAAGTCCTGCGCAAGTATCCGGAGATCAAGGTCGAGATCATGACGGACTACGGCCTGTCCGATATCGTGGCCGATCGTTACGACATCGGCGTTCGCAACGGCGATCAGGTCGCCAGGGACATGATCGCGGTCCGCATTGCGCCGGATATGCGCATGGCGATCGTCGGCTCGCCTGGGTATCTGGCAGAGCGGGAATTGCCGCGAAAGCCGCAGGACCTGACCGCGCATAACTGCATCAATCTCCGCTTGCCGACCCTTGGCGGCTTTTATCCGTGGGAACTGAAAAAGGGCACTCGTGCGGTTCAGGCGCGGGTGGAAGGTCAGTTTGCTTTCAATGGAACCTATCAGATGCTGGATGCGGCCTTGTCGGGATGCGGTCTCGCGTATGTGCCGGCTGATCTGGTGCAGGCTCATGTCGCGGCGGGGCGCCTCATCCGGGTGCTGGAGGACTGGTGTCCGACTTTCCCCGGTCTGCATGCGTACTACGCGAATCGCCGGGAGTTTTCGCGAGCGATGACCGTTGTCATCGACGCATTGCGTTACCGCCCCGAGGACACCAAACAGTAAGGCCTGTTTCATTGATGATCGCCATTCATAAAGCTTTGCGGTTTTAGGGACTGTATCGCTAGATGCCGTTTGCCTATCATCTCTCCAATAGCAACCGCAGGCCCGGCCTGCATGGAGAAGATGATGGACTATCGATATCTCGGCCGCAGCGCCCTCAAGGTTTCGCCTCTGTGTCTGGGCGCGATGATGTTCGGCGGCGAAACGGATGAGGCCACGTCCCGCCGGATTATCGACAAGGCGTACGATCAGGGCGTGAACTTCCTGGATACCGCCGACGTTTATCACGCCGGGCGCTCCGAAGAAATCGTCGGCCGCGCGCTTGCGCAACGACGTGACGACTGGGTCGTCGCGACGAAGTTCGGCTATCCCGCTTCGGCTGACGCGCGTCCGAACCAGCAGGGCCAATCGCGCAAGTGGATTTTCCAGACGGTCGATGCGAGCCTGAGGCGGCTTGGCACCGACTACATCGATGTCCTTTACTTCCATCGGTCGCTCGTCGATGCGCCGCTCGCGGAAGGCGTGCGTGCTATCGGCGATCTGATCCGCGAGGGCAAGGTGCGCTATTTCGGCCTGTCCAACTTCCGCGCCTGGCGCATTGCGGAGATTGTGCGCCTTGCCGATCAGCTTGGAATGGATCGCCCTGTGGCGATCGAGCCGGTCTACAACATGGTCGATCGCACGGCTGAAGTCGAGTTGATGCCCGCGGCCGGACACTATGGCATCGGTGTGGTGCCCTACAGTCCGCTCGCGCGTGGGGTGCTCACGGGTAAATATGCGCTCGACGGCGCGCCGCCCGCCGACTCCCGCGCTGGGCGCGGCGACAAACGTATCCAGCAGACCGAGTGGCGGCCCGAGTCGCTGGCCATCGCGCAGAAAGTGGCGGCGCATGCTGCTGAACGCGGTACGACGTCGATTGCGTTCGCGATTGCCTGGGTGCTGAAGAACAGGCTCGTGAGTTCCGCCATCGCGGGCCCGCGTACGGAAGCGCACTGGGACAGCTATCTCGAAGCGCTGACACTGCAACTTGGACCGGACGACGAAAAGTTCGTCGATAGCCTGGTTCCCCCGGGCCATGCGTCGACGCCCGGCTATACGGACCCGAACTACCCTGTCGAAGGGCGGTGTGTGATCGGCTGACCGGTGGGTTCGTCTCATGATCGGGCCGCTCCCGGCCCGAGTCAGCGTAACGCCGCTCTTGCAGTCGTGCTTCGCACGGAGAGCCCGTCGATGAAAAGTGCCGTGACGTTAGCAATGAACCGCAGGCAGCAACGGCCCGCGCCGAATCAACTCTTCAACGGCAACCAGATCTCCAGCCCGCCCATGCCGCTGACCGGATCGAACTTCTCGTCGTAGCGCTCGAAGTTCGGCGCATCCGCGGGCACATGCCCCGACGCCGGCAGCCACTGATTCCAGATCGTATTCAACGTACGGCGAATCGTCGAAATATGCTCGCGATGGCTGAACACCGCGTACCTTTGCGCGGCAATCCGCACACGGCTCAGTTGTTCCGGCAACGCCGAAAAATCGCTGACTTCGACGCCGCACAGATAGTCGAAATTGCCGGCGTCGTCGGCGTTGTAGCACACGCCGTAAGCCACGCCGCCCACTTGCCCCGGCACCTTGCCGAAGTACGCGCCAAAGCGCTGCCATTGCGATGGAATTGCCTTGCTGGTGTCGCACGAATATCGCTCGCTCAAACCCGCGACGAGAAACGGCTTGCCGTCTTCGAAGCGCGGCGGCTCCAGATGCGTGAGAATGGTTTCGTCCATTTTGATCGGCTCCACGATGGCGAGGTGGTCGAGTTGGCCACGCGCGCGCAGCGCTTCCGGCGTGAGCCCGAATTGCTCGCGAAACGCGCGCGTGAATGCTTCGTGAGAGCCGTAACCGGCGTCGATCGCGACCGCGAGGATGTCGGGCGCGCCATCGGCGAGACGTCGCGCGGCTTCGCTCAGACGGCGCGCGCGAACGTAGCGCATGACCGGGCGCCCGGTGGCCGCTTCGAACGCGCGTGCCATGTGAAAGCGCGACACGCATCCAGAGCGGGCGATCTCGTCGAGCGTCAACTCGTCGGCAAAATGGCTTTCGATAAACCAGAGCGCTTTTCCAACCGGGTTCATATCGGCTCTCACGTGAGCATGAAGCCAGCATAGCCTGCGGTGAACCGCGTCGTTTGATCGCGCTTGCGGTTTTGCACCCTGTCCCGCTCGATTGCGCGTCGCAGCGCGCGGCTCAGTAGTTTTCTGTCGCCGCCTCGTTGCCCGCGGCGCGCGGGGGTGCCGAGGGGTCCGACGATGCCGGCGCGCCATGAGCGCCCGCACCGCCGGCTTGGCCTGGCCGCAGCAGCAAGCCGCCGAGCACGCCGGCCGCCGCCGCGAAAATCGCCCCGAACAGAAACGCCACGTGATAGCCGCTGTTGAGCGCCGCTATCGCGCCGGCCGAGGCTTGCAGCGCGTCGCTGCGCGCGGCGGCGAGACTCGCGAGCACCGCGAGGCCGAGCGCGCCGCCCATCATGAAGGACGTGTTGACGATGCCGGACGCGAGGCCCGAATCGGCGGGATCGACGTCGCTCATCGCGGCGAGCAGCATCGGATTGAACGCGATGCCCGCGCCGAAGCCGAGCAGGATCATGCCGGGCAGCACGTCGGGCACGAAGCTGCCGTCGACCGGCGCGCGCGCGAACCACGCGAGACCGCACGCGGCGACCAGCAGACCGACAGCTAACGGACGACGCAAACCGAAGCGCATCACCACGCGCGCCGACAGGCCGAGCGAAAAGAATCCCATGATCAGATTGGCGGGCAGGAACGCGAGCCCGACCTGCAACGGCCGGTAGCCGAGCACCCGCTGCAGGTACAGCGCGGAGATAAAGAACCAGGCGAACATCGCGGCGGCCCACAGCACGCCAACTACATTCGCGGTCGCGACATTGCGCAGCCGGAACAGGCCGAGCGGCATCAGCGGATGTTGGACCCGCGCTTCGATCGTCAGGAACGCGGCCATCAACGCGAGCGCGACGAACAGCAAGCCGAGCGTTTGCGCCGAGGTCCAGCCTGCTTCGTTGCCGTTGACCACCGCGTAGACGGCGAGCATCAGCGACGCGGTGACCGTGACCGCGCCGGCCACGTCGAGCCGCTCGCCGTGCGCGTGCCCGCGCGCGGACGGCAGTAGCGCGACACACAGTGCGTACACGGCGATGCCGATAGGCAGGTTGACGAGAAAGATCCAATGCCAGCTCAGCAGGTTGGTGAGCAGGCCGCCGAGCAGCACGCCGATGCTGCCGCCGCCCGCGCAGACGAAGCCGTACACGCCCATGGCTTTTGCGCGCTCGCTGGGTTCGGTGAACAGATTCATGATCAGCGACAACGACACGGCCGAAACGATGGCGCCGCCCAAACCCTGCACGGCGCGTGCGGCGACGAGCAGGATTTGCGAGTTCGCCATGCCGCACGCGAGCGACGCCAGCGTGAAGAGCGTAATGCCGCCGAGGAACAGCTTGCGGTGTCCATACAGATCGCCGAGCCGTCCGCCGAGCAGCAGACAGCCGCCGAACGTGAGCATGTAGGCGTTGACGACCCAGACCAGCGAAGTTTCGGTAAAGCCGAGGTCCGCCGCGATGGACGGCAGCGCGACGTTGACGATGGTGGTGTCGAGCACGATCATCAAGACGCCCAGGCACAGCACGATGAGCGCCAGCCAGCGTTGCTTGCCGTGAATGGAATGATGGGTCATGCGGGCGCTCCTGTGCCGCGATCGAGCGGGCTCGGTTCGGGGCGGAATCCAGCGGATTCGAGGATGTGAGCCGTTGCCGGATGTGCCGCCGCCGGGGTGGACACCGGCGGCGCGAATTCGTCGAAGCCAATGAGCTTTTGAGTCTAGCACTCGCGCGTTTCGCGGCACACTACGAAACCCCGGGTCTGCAAACCGCGAGCCGCGTCAGTCGCCGCCGAGTATGTCGTACTTGCCGCCGCGGTCGAGCGCGCGCTGATAGGCCGGCCGCGCGTGAATGCGTTGCAGGAAGCCCGCTATCGCGGGAATCTGGCCGTTCAACCCGCCGCGCGCCGTCGCGGCTTCGAGCGGGAAGCTCATCTGCACGTCCGCGGCGGTGAAGTCGTTGCCGACGAACCAGCCGGTTGCGCTCAGTTCCTTGTCGATATAGCCAAGGTGCAATTTCAGTTGCGGATCGACGAAGCTCGCTTGCAGCGTCGCTGCGATCTTGCGCGCGATAGGCCTCGCGAAGAACGGCATCGGCGCGCTGGCAATGCGCAGCGCCACCAGCTTCAGCAGCAGCGGCGGCATGGCCGAGCCTTCCGCATAGTGCAGCCAGTACGTGTATCGCAGCCGTTCGGGCGTGCCGGGCGCCGGAGCGAAACGCCCCTCACCGTACTTGCCGACCAGATACTCGACGATCGCACCCGACTCGGCGATGGTGAGGCCGTCATCGGTTATCACCGGCGACTTGCCGAGCGGATGGACCGCGCGCAGTTCGGGCGGCGCCAGCATCGTTTTCGGATCGCGCTCGTAACGCTTGATCTCATATGGCACGCCGAGTTCTTCGAGCAGCCATAACACGCGTTGCGAGCGGGAGTTGTTCAGATGATGGACGGTGAGCATGGGTCGATGGGCGTTGGACAGTGGAGCTTCAGATCATAGGGATGTTGTGCCGAGGTGTGACTCTAGTCGCACCTCGTGGCCCCTGCCCACCGGCACGAATCAGACCTGCGCCTTGCTGCCCATCAGTTGATTCGACGGCAAGGTTTCATCGAGCAGCTTGCGCGCGCTTTCGATCCCGGCCACCGGCAGTCCCTCGGGATTCAGCAGGCCCACCTGCACCAGCACCGACGCCTGATCCCAATAGATGTGCTCGTTATAGAGCTTGTCGCCACGGAAGCACACCACCGCCAGCATCGGCACTTCGAAATACTTGCCGGTCGGTGCGACGCCCGGCAACAGCCAGTCGATTTCGCAGCTATGCGTGCAACTGAAAACGAACTCGTCGACGATGCGGTCCGCGCCGATCGTGCGTGAAATCGGGATCAGCTTCGTGTCGGGCGGATTCGAGTTGACGAAGTGATGCGTGTAGAAGCGTTTGAGCCGGTCATGGCCGACGCCGCCGGTCATCGTCGGCACGTGATTGACGTAGGGCTCGGCGACCATGGTTGGCATGACCGCGTCCACGTCGCGCGTGGCGAACTCGTGGTAGCAGTGCGCTTCCCACAACGCGTTCAGATCGTAGACCGGGCCCAGCACTTTGCGCAGCAGCGCGAGTGTGCGCGAATACGCCATCATCGCGGCGGGCTTGTCGTACTGCGCACGTGCGGGCGCCGCGAACGCGTGATCGCAACCGGGGTACACGTATTGCTCGATTTGCGCACGCGTGCGCAGGGCGGCGCTGATCTGCTCGCGCGTTTGCGGCGGGCAGTGCGCGTCATTCTCCGGGAAATGGAACACCATCGGGCAGCGCACGGCGGACACTTCGTCCAGATGCGCGTCGAGGCCTACGCCGTAGTAGCTGACCGCGCAGTCGACATCGGTGCGCGCCGCGCTCAGGAACGCGAGCTTGCCGCCGAGGCAGTAGCCCACCGTGCCGACCTTGCCGGCCTGTTCGGGCAGCGTGCGCAATGTGGCCATGGTCGCGGCGATGTCGTCCACAGCGAGGTCGACGTTGAACTGCCCGAGATAGCCGAGCGCTTGCTGCATATCGGCTTCACTGTAACCGAGCTCGATGCCCGGTTTGATGCGCCAGAACAGATCGGGCACCAGCACCACATAACCTTCCTCAGCGTAGCGCTCGGCGGTGGCCTTCATCGAGTCGTTGACGCCGAAGATCTCCTGCAACAGGACGAGCCCCGGGCCCGACCCTTGCGCCGGACGCGCGACGTAGGCGTTGAAACGGCCGCCATCCTGGGCGACGACTTCGATGAAAGAGCCAGCCATGCGGTATGCCTCCAATCTTGTAGTGTGGGTTACGCCATCGTGCGCAACTCGAAGCGTTTGAGCTTGCCGGTTTCAGTACGCGGCAACGCATCGACGAATGTGATGACGCGTGGGTATTTATACGGCGCCACGCTATTTTTCACGAAATCCTGCAATTGCGCGACCAGTTTGTCATCCGGGGCATAGCCCGGGTTGAGCACGACGAACGCCTTGACGATCTGTCCGCGCGTCTCGTCCGGCAGACCGATGACGCCGCATTCGGCCACCGCGTCGTGTTGCAGCAGCACGCTTTCCACTTCGGGACCGGAGATGTTGTAGCCGGCCGAGACGATCATGTCGTCGGCGCGTGCCTGGTAGAACACGTAGCCGTCCGCGTCGAGATACACCGAATCGCCCGGCAGATTCCAGCCATCGCGCACGAACTTCGCTTGCCGCTCGTCGGCGAGATAGCGGCAGCCGGTCGGGCCGCGCACCGCGAGTTTGCCGATCGTGCCGGGCGGCACCGGTTGCATTGCGTCATCCACGGCCTGCACGACGTAGCCCGGCACCGCTCGGCCGATTGCGTGCGGACGAATCTCCTCGCCCTGCGCGGCAATGAAAATATGGATCAGCTCGGTGCCGCCGATGCCGTCGATCATGTCGATGCCGCTCGCGTCGCGCCACAGACGCCGCGTGGAATCGGGCAGCGCTTCGCCTGCCGACACGGTCTTCTTCAGGCTCGACAGGTCATGACGCGCGACGAGCGGCGCCATTTGCCGATAGAAGGTCGGCGCGGTGAACATGATGGTCGCGTGAAATCGTTCGACCGTTTGCAGCAAGGTCTCGGGCGTGAGCTTCTCGATCAGCACCGTGGATGCTCCCACCCGCAGCGGAAAGCACAGCAGGCCGCCGAGGCCGAACGTGAACGCGAGCGGCGGCGTGCCGCAGAACACATCGCTCGACGACGGCTTGAGCACGTGACGCGGGAACAGATCGCACATCGCCAGCACGTCGCGGTGAAAGTGCATGCAGCCCTTCGGCTCACCGGTCGTGCCGCTGGTGAAGGCGATCAGGCAGACGTCGTCGGCGGCGGTGTCGCACGCGGTGAAGTGCTCGGGCTTGTTGATCGCGAGGGTGTCGAGCGAATCGGCGGCGTCGTCGTGAAAGAGGCGCGTTTGCTTCAGGCTCGCGCAGTAGAACTCGTCCTGCGAATTCGCGCAGCGTGCCAGCTCTTCGGTCAGGCGCGCGTCGCACAATGCCGCGCTGATCTGTGCCTTGTCGATGATCTGCTTCAGTTCCTTCGCACGCAGCAAGGGCATGGTCGGCACCACGACCAGTCCGGCCTTCAGCGCGGCGAGCGCGGCGACGGCCATCTGCAGCGTATTGGGCCCGCGCAGCAGTACGCGGTTGCCTGGTTGCAAACCCATTTCATCGACCAGCACGTGCGCGCTGCGGTTGACCAGCGCAAGCAGTTCGCCATAGGTGGTGGCGCGCGGCGCGCCGTCCACATCGGACCAGATCGCCGGACGGTCGCGATGGCCCGCTTCGATGGTGCGCTCGAGCAGCTCGGTCGCGCAGTTCAGGCGCGCCGGGTAGGCCACGTCCTGGTTGTCGAGCAGGAAGACGGGCCATTGCTCCTGCGGCGGAAGATTGTCGCGCGCGAAAGTATCAACGTGTGCTGACGGTTCCATCTGGGTCTCCCGGGCGTTGAGCCGGCTAAATGCGCTTCGGTTGGCGTGAGTAGTGGCGTGGGCTGCGTTCGTTCGATGCTTACTGCGGAATCACCGCGGTCGCTTCGATCTCGACTTTCGCTTCGTCCTCGATCAGCGCGACGACCTGCACCGCACTCATTGCGATGTCGTAGTTGCCGATCAGCTCGCGAAACGCGCGGCCGATATCTTTCAGCGCCGCGAGATACTCGCGTTTGTCGGTGACATACCACGTCATTCGCACGAGGTGCTCGGGTTGGCCGCCTGCTTCGAGCAGCACGGCCACCACGTTCTTGAGCGCCTGAATGGCTTGCGCGGCGAAGTCGGCGGTCTGGAATGTCGCCTGTTCGTCCCAGCCGATCTGGCCGGCAATGAAGACCTGCGTGCCGTGGGCCGCGACGCCGTTCGCGTAGCCACGCGGTTTGATCCAGCCAGCGGGAAGGAGAGCCTGTTTCATGAGCGATGCGCCTCGATGGATTCGGTTTGGGGTGCGAACTTCGCGAGCGCGCTCGCGATGTCGGCGGGAATGTCGATGGATTTGCCGCTGTCGAACGACGTGGTCACGAGCACCTGCTTCGCGCGAAAGCGGGTTTCGCCGCCGCAATGGCCGACGATGTCGATGCTGATCGAGCGCCGGCCAATCGCGCTCACGCTCAGCGTCAGCGCGATCGTTTCGCCCATCTGGCTCGGCCGTGAGAATTCGCAGTCGAGTTTGACGATCGGCAAGCCGACCCGGCGCTGCGCGATCATGTGCGCGTAGTCGACGTGCAGGCCTTCGTTGAACCAGTCTTCGACCAGGGCGTTGGTCATCACCAGATATTGCGGAAAGAACACGATGCCCGCCGGGTCGCAGTGCGAGAAGCGGATGCGCACGGGCCTTTCGAAGGTCGCGCTCATCAGCGTTGCTCCGCGGCGGCGGCATGCGCCTTCAGCAGATCGCGGCCGATGATCAACTGCTGCACTTCCGTCGCGCCTTCGTAAATGCGCAGCGCACGAATCTCGCGATACAGCATCTCGACGGCGGTGCCGCTTTGCACGCCCATGCCGCCGAAGAGCTGCACGGCGGCGTCGATCACCTGCTGCGCGCCTTCGCTGGCGTGCCACTTCGCCATCGCCGCTTCACGTGTGACGCTTTCGCCCTGATCGCGAAGCCATGCGGCGCGATAGACGAGCAACGCGCTGCTGTCGATGGTCAACGCCATTTGCGCGAGCTTGGCCTGCGTGAGCTGGAAGTCCCCGAGCGTCTGCCCGAACATCTTGCGTGACGCGGCGCGCGCGAGACCTTCGGCCATCGCGTGACGCGCGAATCCCAGCGACGCGGCCGCGACCGACGTGCGGAAAATATCCAGCGTGCGCATGGCGAGCTTGAAGCCTTCACCGGGTGCGCCGAGCATCTGGCTGCGCGGCACGCGAGCGTCTGCAAAGTGCAGCCGCGCGAGCGGGTGCGGCGCGATTACGTCGATGCGTTCGGCGATGTCGAGCCCGGGCGTATCGGCATCGACGATGAATGCGCTGATGCCGCGCGCGCCCGGCGCTTCGCCGGTTCTCGCGAACACGACGTAGAAGTCGGCGATGCCGCCATTGGAGATCCACGTCTTGTCGCCGTCGAGCACGTAGGCGTCGCCATCTTCCCGGGCGGACAGTGCCATCGCGGCGACGTCCGAGCCCGCTTCCGGTTCCGACAGCGCGAACGCGGCAAGCGCCGTGCCGTTTGCAACGCGCGGCAGATAGCGGGTCTTCTGTTCATGCGTGCCGCCGAGCGAGATCGCGCCCGAGCCGAGGCCTTGCATCGCCAGCGCGAAATCGGCGAGGCCCGAGTGCCTGGCGAGCGTTTCGCGCAGCAGGCACACGGCGCGCGTATCGATCGTGTCGCCGTGGCCGCCGTAGGCAACGCCGCCTACGCCGTATTTCAACCAGCCCGCGGCGCCGAGTTCACGCACGAGGCGCCGGCAGGTTGCGTCGGTGTCTGCGTGATCTTCGTGTCCGAGATTCGCGCTGCACCATGCTTGGATGCCGGCGGCCAGTTCGCGATGACGCGGCTCGAAGAACGGCCACGCGAGCGCGCTATGCCAATCCAGTGTGTTATCGACGCTCAACTCAGTCTCCTTCGAACACCGGACGCGACTTCCCGGCGAACGCGCTGTATGCACGCTCGAAATCGCGCGTGCTCATGCAGATCGCCTGCGCCTGCGCTTCCGATTCGATCGCTTCGTCGATGCTCATGCTCCACTCCTGGTGCAGCATCGTCTTCGTGATGCCGTGCGCGAACGTCGGACCGGCGACGAGATCGGCGGCGAGCTTCTGCGCTTCTTCGACGAGGGCGGCCGGTTCGCACAGGCGGTTGTAGAAGCCCCACGCGTGGCCTTCATCGCCGCTTGCCGAACGGCCCGTGAAGAGCAGTTCGGCGGCGCGGCCCTGGCCGATGATGCGCGGCAGGATCGCGCAAGCGCCCATATCGCAGCCCGCGAGACCCACGCGGGAGAACAGGAAGGCGAGCTTGCTGCGCGCGGTGCCGAGGCGCATGTCCGAGGACATCGCGAGAATTGCGCCCGCGCCGGCACAGACGCCGTCGACGGCTGCGATGATGGGTTGCGGGCAATGGCGCATGGCCTTGACGAGATCGCCGGTCATGCGCGTGAAGAGCAGCAGTTCGGGCATCGGCAGGTCGATGAGCGGCGCGATGATGTCGTGCACGTCGCCGCCGGAACAGAAGTTGTCGCCCGCGCCGTGGATCACGACCGCTTTCACATCGGTCGCATAGGCGAGTTGCCGGAACAGGTCGCGCAGCTCTGCGTACGATTCGAAGGTGAGCGGGTTCTTGCGCTCGGGGCGGTTCAGCGTGATGGTTGCGACCTTGCTGGTCACCGACCAGCCGAAGTGGCGCGCCTCATAACCGGCGAGTGTCAGGCGATTGCCGGCCAGCAGTGCGTCGGCGTTGGATCGTGTCATGGTGTCTCCTGCGGTTCGGTACGTTTCAATCTCTCAGACAGTCTCAATCTTTCAGACTGTCGAGCAAATGTTGCTTGAGTTTCCCAAGCCGTTGATGTGTGCGCGACTTTTCCTCGAGGCTCAGCCCGCCGAACAGTTCGACGACCCATTGCTCGTGCGCGGCCGCCATCTTGTCGAACGCCTTGCGGCCGACAGGCGTCAAACACACGCTGATCGAACGGCGATCGTTCGGGTCCGTGTCGCGCGATACCAGCCCTTCTTTTTCGAGCTGATCGGTAATGCCGGTGACGTTGCCGCCCGTCACCATCAAGCGCCGCGACAGTTCCGTCATCTTCAGCCCTTCGGGATGACGTTCGAGCTGCGCCATCAGATCGAAACGCGGCAACGTCGTGTCGAATTCGTTTCGCAGACGCTTGCGCAACTCGGCTTGCACGAGGTTCGTCGTGGTCAGCATGCGCAACCACAGGCGCAAGCCCATGTGACTGTCCGCGCCAGTGCTCATTTCGAGGTCCACGACGTTCTCCGCGGGTTTGGCCACGCCTTTGCGTGTCGGCTTCGTTTCACCCGTCGCAGCGGGCTTTTTCGTGTTCGATGACCTGGTCACATTACTTCTCCACCGGAGATGGAAATGGATTGCCCCGTGATGGCATCCGAGCCGGGTTGGCACAGCCACAGCACGCTGTTGGCGACCTGCTCGGGACTCACGAAGCGATGTTGCGGATTCGAGCGCAGCAAGGTTTCGCGCGCCTGCTGTTCGGTGCGCGAGGTCTTGCTGGTGATCCGTTCGAGCGATGCGTGCAGCAGTTCGGTTTCCGTGTAGCCGGGGCACACGGCGTTGACCGTGATGCCCTTCGTCGCGACTTCAAGCGCGAGCGAACGCGTAAGACCGATCACGCCGTGTTTGGCGGCGCAATACGCGGCGACGTACGCGTAACCGATTTGCCCCGCCGTGCTCGCGACGTTGACGATGCGTCCATGTCCGCGTTCGAGCATGCCGGGCAATACCGCGCGCGTGCCGAGAAAGACGCCGGTCAGGTTCACGTCGAGCATGCGCTGCCACAGCGCCATGTCGGTGTGCATGAACGGCGCGGCTTGCGCCTGACCCGCGTTATTGACGAGGATATCGATCGTACCCGCCTGGCTGAATGCGTTCGCGACCGACGCTTCCTGCGTCACGTCCACGCCGAGATACGTCACGTCGCCCAGCGCGTTGCATTTTTCCTGCTGCATCGCGAGCCGCTGCACGTTGCGGCCCATCAAGGTAACGCGTGCGCCAGCGCGCAACAGTGCTTCCGCGACGGCCGCGCCGATGCCGCTGCCGCCACCGGTGACGACGGCGTGCTGGCCTGCGAGCGGGGAGGGGGGCATATTCACGTGGCTCACGTGGTTCCTTCTGCGCGTTGCGCGCGTTCTTGCGGCGACAGACCCGCGTTCGCGATGGCCTGAGCGCGCTCGCGTTCCAGATTGCGTTCGAGTTGCGACTTCGCGGCGGTGTAGGGCTTCGGCCACGCGACATCGAAATAGCCGATCTTCGCCGCTTCGTTCAGCGTCCACGACGGATTCGCCAGGTGCGGGCGCGCAATCGCGCACAGATCCGCACGGCCCGCGGCGATGATGCTGTTCACGTGATCCGCTTCCGATATCGCGCCGACCGCGATCGTCGCGATGCCGGCTTCGTTGCGCACGCGGTCCGCGAACGGCGTCTGGAACATGCGGCCGTACACGGGCTTCTCTTCCTTGCTGACCTGACCCGACGATACGTCGATCATGTCCGCGCCGGCCGCCTTGAAGGCGCGGGCGATCTGCACGGCGTCGTCCGGCGTGGTGCCGCCTTCGACCCAATCGTTCGCGGAGATACGCACGGAAATCGGCTTGTCTTGCGGCCATACCGCGCGGATCGCCTTGAAAACCTGCAGCGGATAGCGCAAACGGTTTTCGAGCGAGCCGCCGTATTCGTCGGTGCGCTGATTGGTCAGCGGCGACAGGAAGCTCGACAGGAAATAGCCGTGCGCGCAGTGCAGTTCGAGCCAGTCGAAGCCGGCTTGCGCCGACATGCGCGTCGCGTTGACGAATTGCGCTTCGATCTCGCGCAACTCTTCATGCGTGGCTTCGCGCGAATGCTGGCTGACGCCGCGCAGATATTGTTGCGGCGAGGCCGAGACGAGCGGCCAGTTGCCTTCGGCGAGCGGCTGGTCGATGCCTTCCCACGCGACGCGCGTCGAACCTTTGGCGCCCGAATGGCCGAGCTGAATGCCGATTTTCGCGTCCGACTGACGATGCACGAGATCGACGATCCGCTTCCACGCGCTCAGATGCTCGGGCGCATACATGCCGGGACACGCGGGCGTGATGCGCGCTTGCGGCGACACGCAGGTCATCTCGGTCATCACGAGCCCGGCGCCGCCCATGGCGCGCGCGCCGAGGTGCATCAGGTGATAGTCGCCGGCGATGCCGTCCACCGCCGAGTATTGCGCCATCGGGGAGACCACTACGCGGTTTTTTAGCGTGACGCCGCGCAGCGTAAACGGCGTGAACATCGGCGGGACCGAGTGTTGGTCCGGCGCGCGCTCGACACCCGAGCGCTGCGCGAGCCAGTCTTCGAAACCCGACAGATAGCGCGCGTCGCGCTCGCGCAGATTTTCGTGCGAAATGCGCTGCGAGCGCGTGAGCAGCGAATACGCGAACTGTTCCGGCTCGAACGACGTGTAGCGATCGACGTGCTCGAACCATTCCGTCGAATTGCGCGCGGCGTTCTGGATGCGCAGCACGCCGATGCTGCGCACTTCCGTGTAATGCTGCAGCGCGGCGGGCAGATCGCCGGGATGGGCGCCGATGCTGTTGGCGAGTTCGATCGCGTCTTCGAGCGCGAGCTTGGTGCCCGAGCCGATCGAGAAGTGCGCGGTATGCGCGGCGTCGCCCATCAGCACGATCGGCGTGTGCGAACCGTCGGCGTTGCCGCGCCAATGCACCCATTCACCGTTGACCACGCGCGGAAAACGAATCCATTGCGACGAGCCGCGCAAATGCGCGGCGTTCGACATCAGCGCGTGGCCGTCGAGGTACTTCGCGAACAGCTTTTCGCAGAAGGCGATGCTGTCTTCCTTGCTCATCTCGTCGAGACCGGCGGCGCGCCACACGCGCTCGGGCGTCTCGACGATGAAGGTGGAAGTCTGATCGTCGAAACGGTAAGCGTGCGCCTGGAACCAGCCAAATTCGGTTTCTTCGAACGCGAAGGTGAATGCGTCGAAGAGTTTCTTTGTACCGAGCCAGACGAAGCGGCAGTCGCGCGTGTCGATGTCCGGCTGATACGTGGCTGCGTATTTTTGCCGGATCGCGCTGTTCAGGCCGTCGCAGGCGATGATCAGGTCGGCTTCGTAGACGTTGTCGTCCGTCACCTGGGTTTCGAACACCAGCTTGACGCCGAGTTCTTCGCAGCGGGCCTGGAGGATGTTCAGCAGGCGCTTACGGCCGATGCCGCAGAAGCCATGACCCGACGAGCGGATTTGCCGGCCGCGGAAATTGATCTCGATGTCGTCCCAGTGGTTGAACGCGTCGAGGATCGCGTCGGCGCTCGGGGCGTCGGCGGCGCGCAGGTTGCCGAGCGTCTGGTCGGAGAACACGACGCCCCAGCCGAAAGTGTCATAGGGACGGTTGCGCTCAACGACCGTGACTTCGTAATCCGGGTTGCGGCTTTTCATCAACAAGCCGAAGTACAACCCGGCCGGGCCGCCGCCGATACAGACAATGCGCATGCTTGCTCCCCAAATGTGGACTCTGCCTTGGGGGTAATTTAGGTCTTGATAGTTTAGGTGTCAAGTAAATTTACGTGGAACCGCACGTCGGGCGTTTTGTTATGGCACGCCGAACAGACGGTGCCGGAGCCGTCGTGTACGGCTACGAGAGGTGTAATGCTCGCTCGGAACTATTTAGTCCAATTGGCATATATGTCGACGCGCGATAGGAGTATCTCGACACGAGAGGGGAGTTTTTTCGAAGCCGGATTAATCACAACCTTTCGTGTTTCGTGTGGGCAAAACCATGAACCTTTGCATCCATTCGTAAGCGTAATTCCACACGCCAGGAGATCTGTTCAGTAAGCCGTTGTTCATAATAAAAGCGTCGCTAAGCGCGGACAGAAGCGATGCAACTTATCTCCAGCGAGGCGGCGACCGAACGCTATCTGGTTGCGCCAGCCGGCTATCGCCGAAGAAATATGCAATTCGAATCGAGTCGAATTCATTACCCTAAATTTCCAGATCTTTTTGCCGATAACAAGCAGTGTGTTTTTTGCGCTGGCCTGGAGGTCGTCTGGATCCGGCGCACAACACGGCCAAGGAGTTTTTCACGGCACTGAACCGGTAGTGGAGAAAAAGAATATGCGAATCAAGCGCCGGAAATCGGCGTTCGGGGTAATCGTTGCGCTCTCTCTGGCCGCGAGTCTGGCTGCATGTGGCGGTGGCGGTGGCGGCGGCGATGGCGGCTCTAACAGCACGGCCAACAACAACACGAACACGAACAGCGGCACCAACACCAACACCGGCACGAACACCGCCGGCAACACGCCGATCATCACCCAGACACCGACTGACGACGGCCAATTGCACGCGGCCTGCTCGAACTGCGGCGCGGCCGATGACTCGACCTATACGGGCAGCGGCGTAGGCCTGTGGCAAGCGCTCAACACGGGCGCGCAGTCCGACACCGTCAATGTATCGCTCAAAGGCACGACGGGCCGCAACGTCACGCTCGTTTTTACCAATGAGCTGGCAACGCCGGTGGCCTTCAACGCAAGCGTGACGGCGCCGACGGCCGACGTCGTTGCCATGAAGGCGCAGGCCTCGGCGGCATCGACGGGCGGAGAAGACCCGCTCGTGCAAAGGATTCACGAATTCAACTCGACCGGCTGGAAGACGCTCGTGCAGCAGAGCGCGGCCTCGTCGGCTGCTTCGGGTTTGTCCGCTGACGTCGTCGGGCGCGTGCAGCGCTCGGTGGTGACCTACAACATCGGCGATACGCGCGACTTCTGGCTGGCGGACTACACGCAGCGCCACATGACGCTTCAGGCTGTGGGCACGACCACAGATGGCACGAAGGTCAATATCTGGGTCGAGACCTCCGAATACGGCACGGGCAAGATCACGCCGGCAATCGTCAGCAGTCTTTTGCAGAACTACGCGGGCACGGGCGGCATATACGACATGGTCACGGGCGTAGGCGGTCCCTTCTGGGGCACGGTCGGCACGGCCGGCATGATTGGCGCATCGCAACCGGTCGACCTCGTCGTCGCGAACTTCGATCACAATGCGCAGCCGTACGGCATGGTGGGCTACTTCTGGGCGCTGAACAACTTCGTCAACCAGGGCAGCGGCCAGACGGCTTACAGCAATGCGGACCTGTCGCTGTATCTGGATTCGGAGACGCTGTATCTGGCCGGCGCGGCCGGCATGAAGTCGATGCAGACGGTGATGGCGCACGAAAGCACCCACATGCAGAACTTCTACCGACGCGACATGCTGATGGGGACGCAGTACGCGTACGACACGTGGCTCGAAGAAACGACCGCGATGATGATGGAGGATTGGGTCAGTTTCAATATCGACTCCACCTACAACGCCATCCGCGACAACCGCTTCATCAGCTATCTCACGTACAACAACCACGGCAGCTATAGCTGCGGTCTGACGACGTGGGACGTGGGCGACACGACGTGCGACAGCTACACGACCAACGGCTCGTTTGGCGGCTTCCTGAACCGGCAACTCGGCCTCGCGTTTTACAAGGCCCTGTTGAACGACAAGAATGCGACGACGTCGATGGCTATTCTGAACGACGCCATCAAGCAGGTTCGTCCGGATTCGAGCGTCGCTCAGGAGCTGCGCCACTTCACTGCTGCCGCGAGCGCTCAGGTGCCGCTCACGGCGAACATGGCGCAGTACAGCTTCCCGTCGCGGGCGGAAGGTGGCTTCACGCTGCCGTCCATCGATCCTTCGACCATGGTCCGTTTGCTGCCGTCGGCCTCGCCGGGCATTCTATTGGGCTACGCGAGTTTTCCGGTGGCGCGTTCGAACGTCGCGAGTACTTACCAGGAAACGGTGACGCTGCCTCCTGGCGTGACGCTGTCGGTCATCGTGCAGTAACCTGGTCGCGCGGCGGCATCGCGTCGGGTTGATTCGCGAAGCCGTCCCCTTTCCGGGACGGCTTTTTTCGCGCATGCTGCTGGCTGATTGAAGTTGATAACCACTGCACACGTACGGTTTGACTCTGCTGCCGCCATGCTTCGAACACTTCTACTGTCTGCATTCGTTCTTTGTGCCGGTGTTGCGTGCGCAGGCGTAGCGCGTCCCGGCGATCCGGTCGATCTGCGCGGTACGTTGGTGCTTCGCGGCAATGAGCCGTTTACGTATCCCGTCGTTTCCGACGGCAGGACGGTGTGGCAACTCGTGGGCGTGGAACGCGCGACGGCGCTTCGCTTGCAGGGCCGGCTCGTGCATGTGACGGGCCGGGTGGGAGAGACCGCCGTGCCTTCCGGGCTGCCCGCTGTTCAGGTCGATGCCGTGGAGGAGGAGGATGGGACGGGGCGTTGAACTACTCAGCACCCGTCCCCGGATTCACACCCCGCTGCGGAAATCCTCCGCATCGACGTCATACCCCGACGGTTCCCAGCGGATGGCGAGCAACGCCAGCAATCCGCACAACGGTGCAAACGCGATGACCCAGAAAACACGCGTGCTCAGCGCGGCAGCTAGCACCGGAAAGAGAAAGAGCGACGCGGCAGAACTGGCGCGCATCAGCGTCTGATTGAAGCCCACGCCGACCCCGCGCAGCGACGTCGGGTAGCTCAACGACGCGAAGGTCATGGTGTGCGATCCGGGTCCGATGCCCTGGCCCAGCAGGAACAAGGCGAGCAATGCAACGGCCGCGACCACCTCGGGCACCGACGACGGACGGCCCACGACGGCAAGACCCAGCAGCGCGATCAACTGGAGTGCGTAGCCGAACACAGTCAATTTCCACGCGCCGACCGCGGGCACGATGCGCACCGCAATTAGCCCGCCGACGAAAGCAAAGCAGAGATTCAGCGTGAGCGAGGCGAGAATCGTCGTGAGCATCGACTGTGCAAGGAAGCTCGAAATGATGACGGGCAATCCGAACGCGACGGCGTTATAGGCGAAAGCCGAAGCAATGCCGGTGACGGTCGCGAGAACCGTTCGCCGCAGATAGACGCCGCGCAGCAGCGCGCCGTAATTGCGCCACGAACCTGTGCGCACGGGCGCGCGATCGGTCCCGGTACCAACTTCCGGCGCGACCTCCGCATCGATACCGTACGAGCGCTTCAGAATGCGCGCTGCAGCTTCCAGGTCGCCCTGGTTCGCGGCCCAAACGGGCGATTCGCTGATGTATCGGCTGCGAACGGCAATGATGATGATTGCCGGCACCGCGCCGAAACCGAGAATCAGACGCCATAGCAGGCCCGAGTGGCTGGCCGGCAGTGTCGAATAGAAGCCCAGCACGAGCAGGTACGAGATGCTGATCGCCGCGTACCAGACGGGGCACCACGTGGCGATGCGCGCGGCCTTGTTGCCGCGTCCCGACAGGCGCGAGAACTCGGCCAGAAAAGCCATCGCAACAGGCAGATCGATACCCACGCCGAGCCCCATGACGAAGCGCGCGCCTCCGAGCACCCAGGCGTTGGGCGCAAATGCACACGCCAGCGCCGCGACCACGAAGAAAAACATGTCGGCCATGAAGACGCGATAACGGCCGATCTTGTCGGTGAGAAAGCCCCCGAAAAAAGCGCCGAAAATCGCGCCGAACGTAATTGCCGACGCGACGAGCCCGGTGCCCGCAGGCGTTAGCGAAAATTCGCGCGAGACATCCTTGAGGCCGAACGCGAGCGCGCCGAGATCATAGGCATCGAGAAACACGCCGCCGAGCGCGATCGCCACGACGATGCGGGCATCGCTTCCGGCCGCCGCGCCGCGGTTGACGAGGTCGGAAACATCAGAAGCCGAACGGATGACAGGCTTTGCGGGCCCGGTTGTGGACACAGCGGACGGAGTGGGCGCAAAGGTAGTTGACATGCAAAGACGACCGGCAAAAAGGCGCCATCGTACGCTGGACATCCTGGCCGCACAAATCCATATTGGTTATTTGCTCATGCAGACAGCGGGCGGAATCGTCGTGCATAGCGCTTTTTTCCAGAATAAGCTGAGATTTCGAGGTTAAGTAATTGAAGTTTACGTAATAATTGCTGTGCACGCCCCCGTTTGAATTCCACTAACCGTCAAATGTGCAGGTCATGGCTTTCAGCGAACCAAGGTCTCCATTTTTCAAGTGGGTCGTGTCTTCCGCTCAGGAACTGAGCCCGGAAAATCGCCAAATCCTGCTCGCTCATCTATTCACGCGAACGTCGTCGATCATATTCGCGTCGATCTGCGAAATCAGCGTTTGCGCCACCGCTTTCTATCTTTATCCGATCCCCCTATATGCCGCGTGGGGCAGCGCCGTCGTCGCGCTCCTGTTCGCGCGTCTCGCGCTGATCTGGCTGTGCCGCAAGCGCAGCGCGCAAAATCGGCCGACGCCGACCTCCGCGTTTTTGCTGGCGAGTCTGCTGTGGAGCGTACTGTTCGGTTTCGGCACGTTGTTGTGCAATATCAGTGGGGATCCGACGCTATTCCTGCTCGGCAACGTTTGCGCGGTCGGTGTGATCGGTGGATTGGCCGGCCGCAATGCCGGCACGCCCAGGCTCGCGATGCTGCAGATCTCCTTCATCCTGAGCCTGTTGGGTCTCGGCGCGGCGATGTCGCCTGGTAACGGCAAGCTCGTGCTGTTGTTTCAGGCGCCTTTCTGTGCCGCCGGTTTCTTCACCGTCGCGCTGCGCAGCAATCGCGACACCGTCGCCCTGTTGCTGACGCGTGAAACCGCCCACCGTCTCGCGCGTCAGGACAGCCTCACCGGCCTGCCCAATCGCGCGCGTATCAGCGAATTGCTGCTGGAGCGAACCGGGCAGGGCGCGTCGCGTGAGAGTCAGTCGTTCGCTGTTCTACTGATCGATCTGGACGGTTTCAAGGCGATCAACGACAGCCTTGGCCATGCCGCGGGCGATCAGATTCTTCAGGAAGCGGCGACCCGCTTGCGTGAAATCCTGCCGGGCGGTGATCAGGTCGGCCGCCTCGCGGGTGACGAATTCGTCGCGATTTCCGACGGTGTAGCCGAGATCCGCGACATTCGCGTGCTGGCCGATCGCATCGTCAAGACGCTCGCGCGCCCGTTCGTGTTGAGCGAGGCGCTCGTGCATATCGGCGCGAGCGTGGGGGTTTCGCTTTATCCGGAGCACGCGAACACGGGGCCGCAATTGCTGATCTGCGCTGACCGGGCGTTATATGCGGTCAAACGCAGCGGTAAAAGCGCGTTCGTGATCTTCGATACCGACAAGCATGTTTCCGACGAAAGCCTGAGCCTGCTGCGCAGCGACCTCGAAGGCGCGCTGAAGTCGTTCAACGGCCTGCGCATGGAGTATCAGCCGATCATCGATCTCAGCGACGGCACAATTTCCGGCCGCGAGGCGCTGATTCGCTGGACCCATCCGAGCCGCGGCGAGCTTTCGCCGTCCGCATTCATCCCGACTGCCGAACGCACCGGCCTGATTCTCGCGCTGGGTGAATGGGCATTGCTGCAGTCGTGCACGGAAGCGGTGACGTGGCGGGACAAGGTCGCCGTCGCCGTCAATGTCTCGCCGGTGCAGTTGCGCGAGGAGTCGTTTGCGTCGACGGTTGCGGCGATTCTTCGGAAAACGAGGCTGCCGCCCACGCGGCTGAATCTCGAAGTCACGGAAACGGTGTTGCTGAACGACGATGCCGTCACACAGCGCAACGTCGCGAGGCTGCGTGCGCTAGGCATCGGAATGGCGCTCGACGATTTCGGCACCGGCTTCTCCACCATGTCGACGCTCGTGCGTTTTTCGTTCGACAAGCTGAAGATCGACAGTTCGTTCGTCAAGGAGTCCGTGCACGGACGCGAATCCGCGGCGGTGGTGCGCGGGATCGTCGCGCTGGCCCGCGAAATCGGCATGCCGACCACGGCGGAAGGTATCGAAACGCAGGAGCAGCTGGATTTCGTGCGCGTGTGCGGCTGCACGCACGCCCAGGGCTTTCTGTTGGGTAAGCCGCTGCGCGGCAGTGAGATCGAGCAGATCGATGGGCAACTGACCGCGAGCGCGCGTTCCTGAAGACCGGCAACGAGGTGAATATGGACGTTACACTGCAATTCCAGCTGCGGATTACCGTCTCGCCTGAACTCGCGGACGCATTGCGCAGCGACCGGACGAGCGCCGCGCATGCCACGCTTCGTGACATTCTGCGCAGGCACGACGCGACGTTGAAGTGCCAGTTCGATGCATTCGCCGATTACGTCAACGAAGCGGAAAGACTGGGGACGGAAAACTATCCGCTCTATCAATGGACGCGGGACACCATCGAGAACCCGGAGAAGAAAGCGAAGTATCTGCGGTCTTTCACGATCTATGTGAACGGCGACGAGGTCTATGGCAAGGACGTCGCGGATGCAATGGAAACCGAATTATTGAAACTGGTCGATGCCAATGGCATTAGCCGCGTTTCAAGATTCGATACGAATCCGGCGAATAATCCGCAGCCGCCCGCACGCTAGCGGTTGCGCTTAGTCGCCGCTGACGCGGCAGAGAAAGTCAACCCGCTGCAGTCAGTCCGCACATGGCAGGCCTTTCTGCCGCGCGCCGTCCTCCACGTTATCTTCTTCGTGCCACGCGCAACGACCGCGAAACCGTCCGCGCACAGCCCATCCTTTCATCCGGTTGTCACAGCTTCACGGCTAGGATCGATGCTCGCATCCGTCACGCACTGCGCCGGCAGCGCGCACTTCAGCGCGGGTAGCCACGCGCGCCCGGGCATCGGCGCCGGCGTTCTTCCATCCCCCATACAACACCACCGGACATGTCGAACAAAAAAATCGTCAAGGCCTCACCGCCCGATGATCAGGGCGCTTCCATCGTCTCGCGTCGTGGGTTTCTGAAGTTTGCCGGCGCCTCCAGCCTCGCCACGGCGGCGGGCACACTGGCATCGGCGGCGCGGGCCGCCAACGGCAATCCGCCGGACGGTACGCCGGAGCAGGTCCACCTGACCTGGGGCAACGATCCGACGAGCGAGGTCACGGTGTCGTGGGCGTCGCTTGCGCCGGCGGTGAATCCGCAGGTGCGTTTCAGCGGCGCGGACTCGAAGCGGCACACCGTGCACGCGGTGCAAAGCACTTACACCGACGGCATCAACGGCGAGGTCGTGTTCGCCTATCACGCGCGCCTGCGCGATCTGAAGGCCGATACGAATTACCAGTACGAGGTAACGGCCGAGAACGACGGCAACGCGGCCCAGCCGTTTTCCGCGAGCTTTCGCACGGCGCCGCGCGGCCGCGCGCCGTTTCGCTGGACGAGCTATGGCGACCTCGCGACGCCGAATACCGGCTGGGTGTTGTCGTCGCCGCAGAGCCGCTTTGCGGTGCAGGCGGTCGAGCGCTTCCAGCCGCTGTTCCATCTGCTCAACGGCGACCTTTGCTATGCCAACCTGAATCCGCTGCAACAGCCGGCGGTGTGGCGCGACTTCGGCAACAACGCGCAGACGTCGGCGTCGAACCGGCCCTGGATGCCCTGTCCCGGCAATCACGAACTCGAATTCAACAACGGCGAGCAGGGGCTGGCGTCGTATCTCGCGCGCTATACGCTGCCGGATAATCATTCGCGCTTCCAGGGCCGCTGGTACAGCTTCCGCGTGAGTTCGGTGCTCTTCATCTCGCTCGATGCGGACGACGTCGTCTATCAGGATGCCGCCGCGTTCGTGGCGGGTCCGGCGCCGCTGGTGCCGGTCGCGAGCACCGGCAATCCGCCGATTCAACCGGGCACCTCGTTATACGTGCGCGGATATAGCGATGGCGAGCAGACCCGCTGGCTCGAAAAAGTCCTGCACCACGCGGCGCAGGATGACGAAGTGGACTGGATCATCGTCCAGATGCATCAGGACGCGCTGAGTTCGTCGCAGACCGGCAACGGTTCGGATAAGGGCATCCGCGAAGCCTGGCTGCCGTTGTTCGACCGCTACGGCGTCGACCTGGTGTTGTGCGGCCACGATCACGACTACGAGCGCAGCTATCCCGTGCGCGGCTGCAATCACCACAAGGGCACCGACATCGCGACTGGCCGGCCGGTCGATACGTTGCAGCCGAAGCCGGTCATGTCGGCGGTATCGTCGGGCGCGTCGACGTTCGACACGAGCCACGGCACGATTCACCTGATTCTCGGCGGTGGCGGCACGAGCGCGCCGCTCGATGTGTACGGTGTGGATATCGGCACGGGGCTGCCGCAAGCGCGGATTTTCACGCGGCCCAATCGCCCGGTTGCGGGGACGACGGCGGGGACGTTCGCGCGCGCTAGCGCGGACGCCGTCGAGGACGCGATCTGGTCGGCGCAACGCGACACCGGCACGGGCTACGGTATTGCCGTGTTCGATCACGATCCGGGGCATCGCGGCGGCGAAACGACGATCACGATGAACTACTATCACGCGCCCGGTGCGGATCAGACGCCCACGCCGAACTACGAGTTGTTCGAGACGATCGAGTTGAAGAAGAAGCGCCGTGGTTGAGCGCTGAACGAGCATGAGCGGCGGGTCGGCGAGACATCGGAGCAGGGTGATTCGTCGACCCGCGACCGGCCTGAAATACAAGACGGCTCGGTGCAGTTCGGATAACGTCCGCACGCCAGTCTTCGCCTCTTCCCTGCGCTGTTCTTGAGCAGGTCGTACCCAATGCGGCCTATTTCCATGGACGTTGCAGCCATCAGCTTCGATCCCTCCACGACGGCATAGGCCAATCTCTCAACCGCCCGGTCATTTTGTTACACGTCTTACGAGCCTGGTCTGAGCGGTTACAAAAGCCTTTCGTAAGGCCGGTTATACTCGGCGCCGTCTCAAGAAAACAAAACACCAGTTATGTCGAAGAAAATCATCCAGATGGTTGCCGTTGCTGCGTTGACCGCTGCGGCGTCTTTGTCGGCAGTGGCCGGCGATATGAACAACATGCTGGGCGGCGCGCTCGGCGGTGTGGCCGGCGCGGCGCTCGGTGGCGCAGTGGGCGGCAGCACGGGCGCGGTGATCGGCGGTGCGGTGGGCGGCGGCGCCGGCGGCGCGGTGACGTCGAATCGCCGCGAGCGCACGGGTGCGATCATCGGCGGCGCGCTGGGCGGCGGTGCGGGCACGGCAGCCGGCAATGCGATGGGCGGCCGTTCGGGCGGCCTCATCGGCGCGGCGGTGGGCGGTGGCGCGGGCTCGGCGCTCGGCGGCAACGTCTCGCGTTCCAACTCGTACGCCGACGACTATTCGCACGGCTACCATTCGGGCAAGCGTCATCACAAGCATCGCCACTACGACTGAACGCGCGACGCTCGCGCTTGAATTCACTCAGGCGCGAGCACGACCTCGCAGTCATCAGGATGCGTGAATCGGAACCTGGTCTTCCGATTCATACCGAACCCGCGGCGATCATATAATCAGGCGCATTTGAACTCACGCGCGCCCGACATGAGACTCCTCGCCTGGACTTTCCCCGCTGTCGTTCTTCTTACCGCTTCTCCCGCCTTCGCCCAATCGACGCCGCCGCGCGACGAATTCTTCTGGCTCGGCGAAATCAACAAGGCCACGGTCGTCATCAACACCGACGAAGGGTTGCTCGACAAGGCGATGGCCCCGCGTCTCGCCGCGGGTGTGGCGAAGGTCATTGCCGACGGCAATCAGCCCGGCGCGAAACGTCCGGCCACGGTAATCACGTTCGAGCCGCTGCTGATCAAAGCGGCCGGCGAAGACGTGACGCTATTGCACGCAGGGCGCTCCAGCCAGGACATGCACGCCACGTATCGCTCGGCGATTCTGCGCGGCGATCTGCTGAATCTCGCCGATCAACTGAACCGCACGACCGCGACGCTGGTGCGTCTCGCCGGCCAATACTCGGCGACCATCGTGCCCAACTACACGAATGGCGTGGCGGCGCAGCCGAACAGCTACGGCCACTACTTGCTGGGCTTTGCCGCGGGACTGGATCGCGACGCGCAGCGCATTCGTGAAGCGTACAAGCGTGTCGATCGGTCGTCGATGGGCACGACGGTGCTCAACAGCACGAGCTGGCCGTTGAATCGCGAACGGATGGCGCATTACCTCGGCTTCAATGCGATCGTGGACAACGCGTATGACGCGTCGCAAATCTCTTCCGTCGATGAACCAGTCGAAGCCAGCGCGATCGTCACGAGCGTGGCGCTGCACACCGGCAGTTTCATTCAGGACGTGATGACGCAATACGCCGAGTCGCGGCCGTGGATTCTGTTGCAGGAAGGCGGCGTCAACACTTACGTGTCGAGCGCGATGCCCCAAAAGCGCAACCCCGGCCTGCTGATCCGCACGCGCACGGACGCGTCCACCGCATTGGCGCAAGCCGAGGGTGTCGTGCTGGAGGCGCACAATCTGCCGCCCGGCATGAGCGATCCTAAGGACGTGAAGGCGAACACGGAGATGATCGACACCGGCATAGCCGCGCTCAAAGGCTGGCAGACGGTCATGAACGCGCTCGTGATCAACCCCGAACGCGCGCTCGAAGAACTGAATAGCGACTGGACCGCGTCGCAGGAAGTCGCCGACGTCTTGATGCGCAAATACAAATTGCCGTTCCGGGTCGGCCATCACTTTGCGTCGAACGTCGTGGAGTACGCGCGGCAGAAGGACATCAAGCCGCTCGACTTTCCGTACGCCGACGCGCAGCGCATCTACCGGGAGACGGTGGCGGGCACGCCGTACGCCGGCGATCTGCCCATGAGCGAAGCCGAGTTCCGTGCGACGCTCAATCCGGTGTCGATCGTGAACAATCGCGCGACGACCGGCGGTCCGCAACCGGCTGAAATGGCGCGCATGCTGAAGGAAGCGAACGCGCGCGTGGCGCAGCAGGATCAGTGGATCAAGGAAAACCGGGCGCATATCGACGGATCGCTGGCGAAGCTGGATGTCGATTTCGATAAGGTGCTCGGCCGCTCGCCCGGGAATTGACTACAGCGCTGGATAGCGTGACTTCGCGAGCGCGGCGTCGATTCGGCCGTGCTCGCGAAGCGAAGATCCGATAAGGCGCTTTTGCTACTTGTCCGCGAGTGGAAACGCAGTGTCGCGAGCCGTACGCGGCGAAGGCGTCGCAGGCTTCAGACTGTCGATAAACGGCGCATCCGGCTTCATGACGAAAGTCAGCAGCACCCCGCAAGCCATCACGCAGATCGACAACATAAAGGTGACGTTCCAGTTGCCCAGACGATCGATCAGATAACCGGCCACCACCGGACTCACGATCGCCGCCGTGAAGCCCGTGCCGCTCATGATGCCGCTCGCCGTGCCCGAGCGGTCATAGGCGATGTCCATCGGAATGGCCCACATCGGGCCGATATTCATTTCATTGAAGAACATCGCGGCGGCGAGGAAGACCAGCGAGTACATCGGGTCGTGAATCAGCACGACGGGGATCAGCGAGAGACCGGTCATCGTCATGCAGAATGCGACGAGGGCGCTGCGCGCGAGTTTCAGATTGCCGGTGCGGCGCAACAGCCGATCGCTGATCAGACCGCCGACCAGATCACCGAACACGCCCGCAATGAACACACCCGATGTGAAGATGACCGCCTTCTTGATGTTCAGATGGAAGCTGTGCATGAAGTAGAGCGGCATCCAGTCCAGCATCAGCCAGAGAATCCAGTTGTAGCAGAAGTACACGGCGGAGACCGGCAACAGGCGCCGATAAAGCCGCGCCCAGGTGCCGGGCGCTTCCACCGGACGAACTCTCGGCGGCGGCAGGCTATGAATTTCGTCGGCGGTGATGCGCGGGTGATCCGCGGGCGTCTCGGTGTACGTGATGTACCACAGCACGAGCCAGCCGAAACTCAGCGCGCCGAGCAGATAGAACGCAAAGCGCCAGTCGAACGCGGTCATCAGCGCCAGCACGAGTATCGGCGCGATGGCGTTGCCAAGCCGCGCCGACGAATGCGTGATGCCTTGTGCGAAACCGCGCCGGTCCTTCTTCACCCACGACGCCATCGCGCTGGTGGAGGCGGGGAACGTCGCGCCTTCACCGAGACCCAGCAGCAGGCGCGCCGCGACGAGCGTCGCGAAGCCGCCCGCGAGTCCCGTCAGCGTGGTCGCCACCGCCCAGATGAACGCGCAGGCGATGAGCGTGCGCTTCGCGCCGAAGCGGTCGCTCACCCAGCCGCCGATGAACTGGAACACCACGTACGGATACGCGAACGCCGAGAAGATGAAGCCGAGCTGCGTGTTGCTCAGTCCGAGTTCGGACTTGAATTGCCCGGCGGCGGTGCTGATGTTGACGCGGTCGACGTAGGTGATGAAGTACATCAGGCACAACATCAGCAGGACGGTGGTGGTCGCCTTGAGTTGCAATCGTTTCATGTCTCACTCCACGTTGTTCATTTATTTGTTATTTCGACGCACCCGAGGTGAAGGCGATCACGGCGTCCCTGAAGCGGGCGCTGCCGTACACCTCGTCGATCAGGTCTTCGTCGTCGAGCCGCTGTTCAACGACGATGCGGCGCAAGCTCTCCTTCACTGCTTTCTGCGTGACCGGCGACAACGCCATGAGCCGTTGCGCGAGTGCATGCGCCGCTTCTTGCAACGCGCCGGGCGAGCAAACTTCATGGACGTAGCCGCATTCCAGCATGTCGGCGGCACCGAGGTAGTCGGCGAGCATCAGCATCTTCTTGACGCGCGGCACGCCGAGGGCAGCCTGAAGCCGCGCGATGTTGCGCGAGGACAGCGTGTTCGACAGCGTCTTCGCGATCGGTGCGCCGAAGCGCGATGCATCGCTGCACAGTCTGAAGTCGCAAGCCGTCGCGAGCGCGAGGCCGCCGCCCACGGCCCAGCCGTCGATCACGGCGATGGTGGGCATCGAGATGCGCTCGACCGTATCGATGACGCGTTCGACGAAGGCCTCGTAGGCCACGCCATCGCGGCCGTCACGGAAGTCCTTGAAATACGCGATATCCGTGCCGGCAATGAAGGACTTGCCGCCCGCGCCGCGAAACAGGATGCAGCGCACGCCGCTGGTGTGTTCACACTGGGCGACGAGCGTGAGCAACGACTCGTACATGTCGAGCGTCATGGCGTTGTGCCGCTCGGGGCGGTCGATCACGATCTCCGCCGCGCCCGAAGCATGTACCGTGAGGGTGACGGGTTCGTTCATGATGCGGTCCCGTTGATTTCAGCGAAGATTTCGTCGTTGTGTTCGCCGAGCAGCGGCGGGTGGCGGCGCACCGTTTGCGGCGTGCCGAGCATCTTGACCGGAAAGCCGATGTTCCTGACCTTGCCTTCATGCGGATGGTCGATCTCCATGCACATGCGCCGGTGCGTGGCATGTTCGCTTTCGAACGCTTCCGGATAGGACAGGATCGGGCCGGCCGGAATGCCGGTCGCGAGCATCGCCTCGACCCACTCGGCGCTGTCGCGCTTCGCAAATTCCTGCTCCAGTATTTCGATCATCGCTTCGCGGTTCTTCAGGCGCAGCGAGACGGTTGCATAGTCCGCGTGAGCGACGAGGTCTGGCCGCTGTAGCAATTCGCACAGCTTCGTCCACAGCTTCTGGTTGGTTGCGCCCATCACGAAGTAGCCGTCGCGCGCTTTCACTGCCTGATAGGGCGCGCTCATCTTGTTGCTGGTGCCGAGCGGCGTCGGCGGCACACCCGTGCCCCAGTACTCCGACATGTCCCAGATCGAAAAGGCCATCACCGAATCGAACAGTGACGCGTCGATGTGCTGACCCTCGCCGCTTTTCTGCGCGCCGATGTAGGCCGACAGCAGGCCGTACACCGCAAACAGCGCGCAGCCGATATCGGCCACCGGCACGCCCGCCTTCACGGGCTTGCCGCCCTTGTAGCCGGTCACGCTCATCACGCCGGACATCGCCTGCGCCATCAGATCGAAGCCCGGGCGCGAGGCCCAGGGCCCGCTTTGCCCGAAGCCGGAGATGCTCACGTAGACGATCTTCGGATTGATTGCCTTGATCGACTCGTAGTCGATATGCAGACGCTGCACAACGCCGGGACGGTAGTTTTCGACGATCACGTCGGCGGTCTTCGCGAGCTTGTAGAAGAACGCTCGGCCTTCGTCGCTCTTGAGGTCCAGCGTCAGCGAACGCTTGTTGCGGTTCATGTTCAGGAAGCCCATGCTGTCGGGGCCCTTCATCTTGAAGCCCATCGCGCCGCGAGTCTGATCGCCTTCCAGCGGCTCGACCTTGATCACGTCCGCGCCCAGGTCGGCCAGCAGCATGCAGGCGAACGGGCCCGCCATGACCTGGCTCACGTCCAGCACGCGGATGCCTTGCAGCGGCAGATGTTTCGATTCGGTCATATCGAGGTTCCTTTGGTGCGTTGATTCGTCGTTTCGAAGTGGTGGGCGGATTGCCCGCTCGCGTCAACGTGTGACGAGGCGTGTGGGGATGACGGGTTTCGGTGTCAGCGCGAGAGGCTGAGACGGATGGCTGCCGAACGCTGCCTGGGATTCGCAAGCGCGAATGAGGACGTTTGGGGAGTCCGCGACGCGGTGCATTGACCGCCTTTCGCGGGAGTGCATCGCGCGATGCTGTGGGCGGTCGCGTCAGGGCCTCGGGGCATGATTTGTCTCCGGCTAATCGTTATGCCCCACTGTCGCCGACTGCAAAGGCCGCCGCAAGAATGACCGCGTCATGTCTGGTTTCGCGAGCGGCGAAACCGGAGGGAATCGAACGATTACACCGGCTGGCCGAGCAATTCGGTCACCACGTTGCGCAGCGTCTGTTCCTGCGCGTGTCCTTCGGCACACGAAAGCACGTAGCTGCGCTGATGCCAGTCCCCCTGCAACTCGGCCGACGCGAGCGCTTTCTCGGGATGAAAACTGCGCAGCACCTCCGGCGGCATCAGGCCGACGCCGAGCCCATGGCGCACCATCGCGAGCATGGTGTCGAAGCCGCTGGCGGTGAAGTTGTTGGCGAACAGCCGTCCGCGGCTGCGATACGCGCGCTGTACCGCTGAGAGGACCGCGGAGCCTTTGCCCAGGCTCACGATAGGCAGATCGAGAATGTCGTCGATCCCGACCGGTTCGTCACGAAACCGGAAGTGCGCACGGCTATAGACGAGCACGAGCCGGTCGTCGCGGTACGGTGATTTGGCGAGATCGAGAAAGCCGCTCTTCTTCTCGTAGATGCCCACGTCGATTACTTTGTCGCGCAGCAGTTGTTGCACGATCTTGCTGTTCTCTTCGACGATCTTCAGCGTGATGCCCGGGTACTTGCGCTGGATGCCGGCAATCTCGCGGGCGAGGAACTGGATCACGACGGCCTTTGGCGCGCCGATGATGATGCGGCCGTCGAGCCCATGATTGAGCGCCAGCGCGTCGCCTTCGAGCCGGTCGATCAGGTTGTCGATCTGCCGGACGTATTGCAGCAGCTTGGCGCCCGATTCGGTGATTTCGACGCCGTGCGGCACGCGGTTGAACAGCTTCGCGCCGAGTTGCTCTTCGAAGTCCGACACGCGCCGCGACGCGGCGGCCACGGCCAGATTGAGCTTGTCGGCGGCGCGGGAGATGCTGCCTTCCTCGATGATGGCGAGGACCAGCCGAACGGTTGTCGTGTCGAATTTCAAACCTAACTCCAGACTTTATCTTGATCGAAGGGATGGGCGCGGTGGAGTGGGCGGCGACGAACGGGCTGTGGCCGATGTCGTCAATGATATCGGTGATGTGGCCTGACGCCGCCGGGAAGGGTGAGTAGCGAATGGCAGCGGATTGGCACGCGGTGTCTGCTGTCACGCTGGCCGCGTGTCAGTCAGACACTCGCCTGGATGCGATGCGACCGTCGTCGCTCACGCGTGCAGAATCAGTTTCTGCACGCGCCAGTTCAGCAGTTCCGCGACGAACAGCACATTCTCCGATGGACACGCCATCTGATGAATCCAGCCGAACTGCTTCGGCTGTTTGCCCGCCTTGCCGAGCACGCCGAGTACTTTCCCATCGAGCGTCATCTTGTAGATGCGCCCCGGAAAGGCATCGGCGCTATAAAGCACCTGGTTCGGCCCCGGCGAAATGCAGATGGCCCACGGCGAGCCGGGCGCGAACGTGCCGGCTGCGATCGTCGCTTCGTCGGGCATGTTGCCGATCGCCGGACGCGCATCCGGTGGCACCGGCACGTCGATGGTGAATTGCCGCAGGAAAGTGCCTTCGGTGTCGAATACCTGAATGCGGCGGTTGCTGCGGTCGGCGACGTAGACGTTGTCGTGCGCATCCACGGCGATGCTGTGCGGCGTATGAAACTGGCCCGGACCCGTGCCACGGTCACCCCACGACTTGATCCAGTTGCCGTCCCGATCGACTTTTGCCACGCGCGAGTTGATATAGCCGTCGCTGATGTACGTGTTGCCCGCCGCGTCCCACGCGACGTCCGTCACCTGGCGAAAGCGCCCGGGTTCGGAGGGCAGCGGCGGATTGGGATGCTTGAGCGGGCCGGTTTCCTCGTCGGCGGCTTCCTGCTTGCGGCCGAATACCATGGCAACCCGTCCATCCGGTGTGAACTTGATCACCATGTCGGAGCCTTTGTCCGTCACCCAGATGTTGTCCTGCCGGTCCACCTTGACCGTGTGCGCGAACGACCACGCATACAAGTTGTGGCCGATCTCGCGGACGAAGCGCCCGTCAGGGGCGAACTCCAGCAATTGCGCGGCGGCCGCGCCATAGGCGGGGCCATTGGTGTTGCCGCGCGACAGCACGAAGATGTGTCCGTGCGAGTTGAGCGCGACGCCGGAGCATTCGCCGAAATAGGTGTCTTTAGGTAAATGAACGGGATTGGCAACCGAATCGTAAGCAACGGACGGCACGTCTTGTGTGTCCGCGAATGCCGCCGGCATCGCGAGTCCGGCCGCCGTGCCGGCGATAAGACTCATGAACATTCGACGACTCATTGCCCGATGCTCCGCGCTGCCACAGCACGGACAAAACGCCCCATATTGCTCGCTCATTCGGTGTCTCCTATGTGATCGGCCTGGTAGTCACGTCGTCAAGCTCGAAACGTGCAAACGCAATCGTAGTGCACAAAACGCTTAATAGCTAAGTCGTCGTTTCGTGCCAGGAGAGTGGGGCGCGGTGTTACGTGTTCCGGGTTGTGTGCCGGCATCGCTCGCACTCGCGGGCGATACCGGTGGTTCATTGTTCGGCATGCTTCGCCGCATCTTCGATCACAGCCACCACTTCTTTCGGGCGCGATTCATAGACCGAATGGCTTGCACCTGCAAGCACGGTCGTGTGACTGTGTGCCCGCGTGTAGTACCAGCGTTCGAGGTCGGGACTGATGATCTTGTCGTCCGCTGCGACGATGCCCCAGCTCGGCTTGCTGGTCCATGCGGCAGCCGTGAGCGGCGTCGAGAAGACCTTTGCCGCCGTCAGAATCTGCGCGTGCGATTCGAATTGAGCCTGCTTGAGCGGCAGGTCGGCCGCGAAATCTTTCGGGAAGTCCGCGGGATTCAGCGAGGTGTAGCCATCGGCGGTCTTCATGATCGCGCCTGGTTGCTTCGACGTATAACTCGGCATGCCTTTGCCGAGGTCGCTTTCATCTTCGCCGACGGCGGGCGCGTGGGCGGCCACGTACACGAGGCCGACGACGTTCGGATGCACGCCGGCCTCGGTAATCACGGAGCCGCCGTAACTGTGCGCCACGAGAATCGTGGGACCGCTTTGCTGGTCGAGAACGCGTTTGGTCGCAGCGACGTCGTCGTCGAGCGAGCTCAGCGGTTCCTGCACGATGGTGACGTGGTAGCCGTCTTTGGTCAGCCGGTTGTAAACCGGCTGCCAACCCGACCCGTCCACCCATGCGCCATGAACGAGAACGATGTTGTGCACAGGCGTGTTGTGGGACTGGGTGTCTTGCGCCATCGCGGCAGTCGATGCAAAGAGCGACGCCGACAATGACAGGGCCGTGGCGGCGAGGGGCAGAAACTTCATGACAAACTCCGATATGCGATTAGAGATTACGTTTGAACAGATCCAGGTGATCAACCAGTAACAGTCGGGATGCCGCTCTTCATGGACGATTGGATTGGCATCCGTACGCGCACTGTTCAACTGCCGAAAAAGAGGTTGCAAAAGCTGACCGGACCGACGCAGTCGGAGGCCATCGACTTGTGTGCGTGTGCGCCTGATGAAGTACTGCCGTTCTGCGGCACACCGCCGTACGCTGATTGGGTCGTTTGCGAAGCGGTTTGTGCGGCGACCTTCGCTTCGGCAGCCTGAATGTTGGCCGGGTAGGTGGTGTCGCTGCTAGCCGAGGTGCTGTAGCCGGCCTGCTCGACGCGAACCAGATCGGCGCGCACCTCGGCGCGAGTCAACGGAGCATTAGATTGTGCGAAGCTCAGTGCGGGGGCGGCCAATGTGCCGATAACGAGAGCGATGCCAGCAAGAGTCTTGTTCATGATGAAAATTCCTTTTGATGAATGTGATGACCCGACAGGTCATGGTTGCGATTCTTAACTTGCCGTCGGAGACTTGAGTGCCGCCGCTGGCCGATGCAAAGATGATCAACGAAAGATCTTTTTAATACGGATGCCTAAGTACTGGATAAATGAAGAAGCCTGCGTGGGTGACAAAAGATACGTCTATGTCTACCTGCCTGCGTGTGCGAACCGTATGCGATTGAAGCGCGCAGACGTACTTGGTTCGGTATTCACGTCGCAGGCATCAGCAGCCGTTCTTGTAGAGGCAAACACGTCGAGCCGCCGCTTATTCCAAAATTTTTTCAGGCGAAGGTGTGACGGCGAATCTTACATTCCGCTGAAATGGGGGACATACGGGCAATTGACGATGAGGAGGCGCGCAAGGCATCCCTCGCGGACGGTTGCAGCGCGCACGCGAGTAATGAATATGAAAGAAGCGGGCCAGAAACGGACAGGGCTGTAGCCGTGTCAGGGCCGCGCGGAGTCAGTCACTTTGCTGCGTGACTGCATTCGTGAGCGCATGAGAGGTGTTATCCCGCCACCCGGTCACTTTCCCTTTGACCCTCGACCCGCCGACCGCGCCGCACTTCGCACGAATTCAACGAAACGCGCCGTCACCGGATCGTCGCGCGTGGACTGCCACGCCAGACCGACACGCCACTGCGCCGCCGCATCCCGCAGCGGCATGACCTTCGCGTCGCGCAGCAGATACTGCACGCGCGATGGCAGAAACGCCGCGCCGACGCCAGCGGCGACGGCCGCGAGGACCGACTGGATATCGTCGGTTTGCTGTATCACGCGCGGCGTGAAGCCATGCGCGCCACACCAGTGACCGATTTGTGCGGCCAACCCCGGGCCGCGTCCGCGTGCCAGCGCAATGAATCCCGGCTCGTTCAGTTCATTCAGATCGGCGGGAATGCGTTTCCAGCGCGACTGTTGTGGCACCGCCAGCGCGAGTTGCTCATCGAGTACGGCAAACGTGGACAGCGCGGCGTCGGCCGGCAGACGCAGAAAGCCGACGTCGAGCTTGCCGCCGAGCAGCCGGCGAGTCTGTTCAGCCGAAGACAGGTCGTTGAGTGTGACGCTGACGTTCGGATAGCGCCTGCGGAATTCAGCGATCAACGGCGGCGCGAAGTTGAGAGTGGAGAGCCCGAGACCAATGCGCAAATAGCCGCGTTTTCCGCCGCTTGCTTCGCGGGCGCGCGCGAGGATCTCATCCGCATCCCGTACTAGCATCGTTGCATCGGCGAGAAACCCCCCGCCGAATGTCGTGAGTTCGGCGCCATGTCTGCCGCGCTCGAACAGGCGGGCGCCGAGGCTCGACTCCAACGCCACGATCTGCTTGCTGAGCGCGGGCTGGCTGACACAGAGATTGTCGGCCGCGCGACCGAAATGACGCAATTCGGCGACGGTCAGGAAAGCACGGAGCAGTTTAAGTTCCATTCCACCAGCCTATTGAATGCGTCGAAACATTCATTTTACGTATTGAATGACAAGCGGTCCAATGGAGGTGTTTCATCGATTCCTGTCATGAGGTATTCATTGTGTCCGCTTCAATGCTGTGCGTTGCAACCATCCCGCTGATATCGCTTCGGGGTGAGGTGTCGCAGAACGTCGAACGAGTGGAGGCGTGGCTCGCGCTTGCCGCTCGCGAGCAAATCGACCTCGCGGTGTTTCCGGAAACCTGTCTCGTCGGAGGGGTGACTCTCGCGTCGCTCCATCGGCGTGAACTTGAAGCGCTGGCGGAGCCGCTCGATGGACCTGCGCTCAGCGCGATCACCGATGCTGTCGAGCGCACAGGTGTGGCCGCGGGCGTCGGCTTGATCGAGCGTGCGCAGGATGGGCGGCTATTCAACAGCTACGTGATCTGCATGCCGGATGGGCAGCGTTATTGTCATCGCAAGCTGTATGCGTTCGAGCATCGGCGGATCGAATGTGGAGAACGGTTCACCGTTTTCGATACGGTATGGGGCATGCGCATCGGCATCCTGATCGGCGCTGATAACTATCTGATCGAGAACGTGCGCATGACTGCGTTGATGGGCGCGACGCTGCTTGTCGCCCCACATCGAAGAGATGGAGTGGGCCGCGAGAGCGAAGAGCGGATTCACGCGGTATCGAGGAAACGGGGGCCCGGTGGCAAATCAGGGCGGCGTGTCGCAAACGCAAGCGCGAACGCAGAGGTCGGTGAACAAAATGACCCAACAAGCTGCTTGCGTCGATGGCTACCGGCTCGCGCCGGAGACAACGGTATGTTCGTCGCGTTCAGCGAGGGAATCGATTTCAACAACGAAAGCGCACAGCTTCCTGCGGAGGCAGCAATGATTCTGGACCCCCGCGGGCGCATTCTGGCCCAAGGCACTTGCGACTCACGCAAAATCGTTTCAGCGGATCTGGATTCAGCGCTGATCGACCAAAGCATTGGCCGGCAGTGGCTCATGCGCCGCCGCCCGAGCCTTTATGGGCCATTGGCCCACACATCTGGTCAGGCGTCGATAATCGCCGACGCGCCAAGGGTTGCGCGCGCAGGCTCGGTCGCGCTCAGTTTTGCAGTAGTCGGTCGCGACCGGCTGCTTCGGTAGCGGCAAGTGCGAAACGCCACGCTTGAGCAGCACGGCTCATTTGAGGGCAACGAGCCGCGCGCACCGATGGACGCTTTCGCCGACCAACGTTACGATCTCTCTTTGCTACTATGTAAGCCCGCGAGCGCTTTTGAACCGTAGAACAAGGAGAGGCAAATGAGCAAAGGATATTGGGTATCGAGTTACCGCAAGACCAACGACGCGTCGAAGCTGGCCGCGTACGCGCAACTCGCCGCGCCCGCCGTGGCGGCTGCCGGCGGCAAGTTCATCGTGCGCGGTGTGGCCGAAGAGGCGCGCGAGCAGGGCTTGAAGGAGCGCACCGTCGTCATCGAGTTTGCGACTTACGAGCAGGCGGTCGCCGCTTACGAAAGCGAAGCCTACAAGAAAGCGCTCGAAGCGCTGGGCGACGGCGTCGAGCGCGATCTGCGCATTGTTCGCGGCACGGAGTAACGCAGTGGATGCGGTGGGCAAGTCAATGCCCTATCGCACTGAAATGCAGTAGTAAGGCGTTGGGCCGTCAATACAGAATTGGGGTTGACGGCTCGCCGCGTGAGCAGGCCGTCACCGTCCATTCGACCCACGCCAACTTACTTCACCGCCCCCAACGCCAGCCCCTTCACCAGATACCTCTGCAACCACGCGAACACGATCGAAACCGGCAGTGTCGCGCAGAGCGTTGCAGCCATCACCAGGTGCCACTGCACGACGTATTTCCCGGCGACCATGTCCGTCACCTGCACGGTGAGCGTCTTGTTCTCCGGCGAGCGGATCAACGTATAGACCACTGCGAACTCGTTCCACGCATTGATGAACGTGAAGATCGCCGTCACGACGATCGCCGGCACCGCCAGTGGCAGGAACACCTTGAACACGGCCTTGGTGCGCCCACATCCCTCGAGCCAGGCTGACTCTTCCAGATCGCGCGGCACCGTCTGAAAATACGAAGACAGCATCCACACCGCAAACGCGATGTTGAAGGCCGCATACGAAACAATCACACCGATCTTCGAGTCGACCAGGTTGCCGTCGCCGAACGGGATCATCGCGGCGAGCCGGAACAGACCGACCACGAGCAGAATGGGCGACAGCATCTGCGTGACGAGCAGGAACTGCCGATACAGGCCACGTCCGCGAAACGGAAAGCGGGCCAGCGCATAAGCGGCAGGCAGGCTCACCGCCAGCGCGAGCATCGTCGACAGCAAGCTGATGATCGTGCTGTTGCGCAGGGCCACGCCGAAGTTGGCTGCTTCCCACATGTCGATGAAATTGCGCCACTGCCACTGCACAGGCAGCCAGCGCGCCGGATAGACAAAGATCTCCGAAGCCGGCTTCAACGCCGTGAAGAACATGACGGCGAACGGAAACAGCACGACCACCACCAGCGGCGACAGCGCCAGCCAGCACCACAGCGAGCGCTTCATCTTCGCGTCGAAACTCATGACGGATCTCCTTCTTTCGCGGGCTGCAGGCGCAGATAGGCGATCGAGAAAAGGAACAGCATGACGAGCATGATCAGCGAGACGGCGGCGGCTTCGCCGGGACGTCCGAGCCGGAAGCCCAGTTCATACAGGTACGTGACGAGGATGTGCGTGCTGTTGTCGGGGCCGCCTTGTGTCATCACCCAGATGATCGGGAACGAGTTGAACACGTAGATCACGTTCAGCAGGATCGTCATGTTGATGAACGGGCGCAGCAGCGGCATCGTCAGCTTGCGGAACTGTTGCCATGCGCTCGCGCCGTCGATTCGCGCGGCTTCGTAGATGTCGCCGGGCACCGACGACAAGCCGCCCAGCAAGATCGTCACGGTGAAGGGAATCGACACCAGAATGCCGACGGCGATTTCCACTGGGAACGCGAGCTCCGGCGTCGCGAGCCAATGGATTGGCCCGCCGATCAAGCCGAGCCGTTGCAACGTGACGTTGACCATGCCGTAGTCGTCGTTGAAGGCCCAGCGCCAGACCACGGCGGTCATCGTCAGCGAGACGGACCACGGCAGCATCACGATGGTGCGCGCCACGCCGCGTCCATGAAAATCCTGATTCAGCACCAGAGCGACCGGCACCGAAATCAGCACCGTGCCGCCGACCACGCAGACTGTCCAGACGATCGTGCGCCGGGTCGACGCGATGAACACGGGGTCGTTGAAAACCGTATAGAAATTCTGCAGGCCGGTGAAATCGCGAATCGCACCGAACCGTGAAACTTCGTGCAGCGATTGCCACACGATGTTGAAAATCGGATAGCTGATGATGAAAAGCGCCAGTATCAGACTCGGCGCAATCAGCAACCAGGGCGCTTGCAAGCGCGAAGAAGCGGAACGGCTCATGCGTGCTCGATCGTAAGACGCGTCCGCGTTATGCAGCGGGCGCGACGGGATGGGCCGGATACATCAGGTGTAATCAGGTGCAATCAGGTGCACCACGACCGGAACGCGCGCCGCCTTTGGCAACGGCGGCGCGCGTTCCGGGTTCAGCAAATCACCACGAAGCTACGACGCTATCAATGACCGAGCGACTTGTTCGCTTGCGCGGCCGCCGCATTCAGCGCGGCAGCCGGCTGCGCCTTGCCGAGGTAGATCGACTGCATCGAGTCGGTCACGGCCTTCGCGGTGTCTTCCCAGCCGGTCACAGTCGGCGCGAAGTGGGCCGTCGGCAGCAGTGCGACGAATGCTTTGGTATCCGGATCGTTGAACGCCGGATCGGTCGCTTCGGCCTTCGTGGTCGGCAGGAAGCCTTCGGTCGTCGTGAACTCGACGCGCGGTTCCTTCGTGAACAGATAGTCGAGGAACTTCCATGCCGACTTCTTCACCTTCGAGTTCTTGAACATCACGATCGAGTCGGTGACGGCATAGGTGGCGTGCGTGGTGCCCATCGGAATCGGATCGATACCGTACTTCAGATTCGGCGCTTCCTTCTTGATCTGCTTCGCGAGAAACGGTGCCGAAATCATCATCGCGACGCGGCCCTGCTTGAACAGGTTCTGCACGTCTTCGCGGCTGTAGCCGGTCACGCCCGGCTGCGTGAGACCCTGGTCGATCATGGTCTTGTACAGCGTGGCCGCCTTGATGCCGGCCGGCGAATTGAACGCCGCCTTGCCGTCCTTGCCGACCACGTCGCCGCCGTTGGTCCACAGCGCGTAGTAATAGTAGACGTCGGTTTCGATTTCCTTGCCTTGCAGACCGAAGCCGGCGATGCCCTGCGCTTTCAGTTTCTTCGACGCGTCGATCACGTCGTCCCAGGTCTTCGGACCGTCGGGGTAGCCGACCTTCGCGAGCAGATCCTTGTTGTAGTACAGCGCGCGCGCGGACGCGGCGATCGGCAGGCCGTAGGTCTTGCCGTTGATCTGACCCGGCGCCAGGAACGGGCCGATGAAGCGGCCCTTGAAGTTCGCGTCCATATAGCCGTCGAGCGGCTCGGCCACGTCGTCCTTCACGAAGTCGAGCAGCCAGCGCGTGCCGACGATCGCGAGGTCGGCGTTGGCGTTGCCGGAGATGTCCGTTTGCAGCTTCTGTTGCAGCGTGTCCCAGTTCACGTCTTCGATCTTGATGGTCGTGCCGGGGTTGGCCTTTTCGAAGTTGCGGGCCATTTTTTCGAAGTACGGCGCGGTCGCATCGCTGTAGTGGGCGACAGTGACGCGGACCGTGTCGGCGTGAGCCGCGACGGCGATACCTGCAAACGCGAGCGCCACGGCAACTTTGCCGAGCGCGAGGGAAGCACGGGCATGCAACGACATTTCTCTCTCCTGTGTCGAACGGAGTTGGCGCTTTCGCGTTTGCTCCGGTCCCATCCTACGATGGTGGGGTGGTCTGCTGCCGTCGCCGGCCGCTTGGGTTGAATTGTTTGAAAAAATCCTACATGACGCAAAATTGCTTGTCACGTAGGGTCTGCGATATTTTTTCCCGGCTGGTTTTGTGCATATGATGCTGTAAAACAGGGGTATTCTTATCACGCGATGTCACGGATACCCAATCTTCGGGATGACTAGACAACTGCGTTGCCGTCAGGTTTGTAGGAAATTTACACGCTGCGAAGCTGCCGGGCGGCGAGATCGAGGAGCGAGGCGGACATGGATCGTGTGGTGTTGGTAACGGGCGCTTGCGGCGGCATCGGCAGCGTGTTGTGCAAGCGCTTCGTGGAGGCGGGCGATACGGTGCTCGCGCTCGACATCGACGCGGCCGCGCTGAGCGCGTTGACCGCGCAACTCGGCGCGGCGCACGTCACGCCGATCGCCGTCGATCTCGGCGATGCCGCCGCGGTGCAGCAAGCAGTGGCCGCCGCGGTCAGGACGCGCGGCCCGGTGGACGTGCTGGTCGCGAACGCCGGCGCGGCGTTGGGCACGACGCTCGGCGCCACGGATGCCGCAAGCTGGCAGCGCGACATCCATCTGAATCTGAACGGCACGTATCACACGGTGGAGGCGGTACGGGCGTCGATGATCGAACGGCAGCGCGGCGCGCTGGTGCTGATCGGTTCGGTGAACGGCATGGCGGCGCTCGGTCATCCGGCGTACAGCGCGGCGAAGGCCGGATTGATCAGCTACACGAAGTCACTCGCGATCGAGCTGGGCCGTTATGGCGTTCGCGCCAACATCGTGTGTCCGGGCACCGTGAAGACGCAGGCCTGGCAGGCGCGTGTCGACAAGAATCCGCAGGTCTTCGAGGATCTGAAGAAGTGGTACCCATTGCGCGACTTCGCGACACCCGACGACATCGCCGATGCGGTGCTGTTTCTCGCGTCGCCGATGGCGCGCGTCATTACCGGCGTCGCGTTGCCGGTCGACGGCGGTCTGATGGCGGGCAATCGTCTGATGGCGGAAGAACTGACGCTTGAATCGCTTTGAACCGCTACTCACACCCGGATCAACGCAGCAAGACAATGAGGACAGCATGGCAGCAGTGCAACTGAGCGGCATCTTCAAGCGCTACGGCGACACGCAAGTGGTGCACGGCATCGATCTCGACATCGACGACGGCGAGTTCGTCGTACTGGTCGGGCCGTCGGGCTGCGGCAAGAGCACGCTGATGCGGATGGTGGCCGGACTCGAAGAGATCAGCGGCGGCGATCTGATGATCGGCGGCACGCGGGCGAATGCGCTCGCGCCGCAGCAGCGCAATATCTCGATGGTGTTTCAGAGCTACGCGCTCTATCCGCATCTGTCCGTCTACGAGAACATTGCGTTCGGTCCGCGTATTCGTAAGGAATCCTCGGCGAGTTTCAAGCCGCGCATCGAAGCCGCCGCGAAAATGCTGAACCTCGGCGACTATCTGGACCGCTTGCCGCGTGCGCTGTCCGGTGGTCAACGGCAACGCGTGGCGATGGGCCGCGCGGTGGTGCGCGAGCCGTCGCTGTTTCTGTTCGACGAACCGCTGTCGAATCTCGACGCCAAACTGCGTGTGCAGATGCGCACGGAAATCAAGGCGCTGCATCAGCGGCTGAAGAATACGGTGATCTACGTCACGCACGATCAGATCGAAGCGATGACGATGGCCGACCGCATCGTCGTGATGAACGCGGGGCGTATCGAGCAGATCGGGCGTCCGCTGGAACTGTACGACCATCCGGCGAATCTGTTTGTCGCGAGCTTCCTCGGCTCGCCGTCGATGAATTTTGCCGAAGGCGTGATCGTGAATCGCGCGCAAGGGCAGGGTCTCGCATTGAAACTCGCTGACGGCGCCGAGATCGTTCTGGAGAGCGTGCCCGCGACGGCCACGCCCGGCGCGAAGGTCACGCTCGGTGTGCGGCCCGAACATATCGAAACCGTCACGCAGACGCCGGACGCCGTGCTCGAAGTCGAAGTGGTCGAGCCGACTGGCGCGGAGACGCACTTGTACGGGAAAATAGGCGGCAACACGTGGTGCGTGACGACGCGCCAGCGCTCGCAAGTCGAGCCTGGCCAGCGCGTGACGCTGCGCTTGCCGGCCGGGCATATTCATCTGTTCGATACGGAGAGTGGACGCAGGCTGGTCTGAACCGCGTGTTGCCGCTTGAATGCCATTCAAGCCGATTGAAGCTGATCGAAGCTGCGAGCGACGCGGATTCATTTAACCCTCAAGGAACACCGGGTGTCCGCACCGAACTTGATTCCCCACATCCGCAGCGCACTTGCCAGTTTGCGGCCCGCCGAACGCAAGGTCGCCGACATGGTGTTGAGCGACGTCGACTTCGCGATGCGCGCGAGCATCACCGAACTCGCGCAGCGCGCGGAGGTGTCCGAGCCTTCCGTCACGCGCTTTTGCCGCGCGATCGGCGCGCATGGGCTGCGCGACTTCAAGATGCAACTGGCGCAGAGCGTGGCGGGCGGTCTGCCGTACGCATCGACGGCGGTGGCGCGTGACGACGACGTGCAGACCTTGATGGACAAGGTCGGCGAGGCGGCGATCGACGGCATTACGCATGCTTGCGGCGCGCTGGACCCGGCGGTGGTCGAGAGTGCGATTGCGGCGTTGTCGAGTGCGGGGCGGGTGTTTTTCTTCGGCGTGGGTTCCGGCTCGGGGCTCGTCGCGCAAGATGCGGCGTTGCGGTTCTTGCGAATCGATATCGCGTCCACGGCGTTTACCGACGGTCATTTGCAGCGGCTGTACGCGGGCCTGATGGAACCGGGCGACGTGGCCTTTGCGATTTCGCATTCGGGCCGCAGCGTCGAAGTGAACGAGAGCATTCAGATTGCCAAGGAGCGCGGCGCGACCACGATTGCATTGACCAACGTCGGTTCCCGGCTTGCGTGGCTCGTCGATATTCCGCTGCTGCTGCGTGTGCCGAGTCCGGTCGATCCGAATACGCCGGGCGTGTCGCGGCTCGTGCATCTGTGCATCATGGACGCGCTCGCGATTGGCGTCGCGCTGAAGGCGGGACCGAAGACGCTCGAGAAGATGCGGCATGCGAAGGCGAGGCTCGCATCGCATGGGCCGGAGGATGCGGGCAATTGAGTGCTTCTTCAGCCCCCGTCAGTTGCGGGCATCCAGCCAAACCTGCGCGACAACCTCGACGCCGCTGCACGCAACGTCTGCGCAGGGCCGCCCGCCAGCTCGCTATCGAAACTCCCGCTCGGTCCCATTAACGCCAGCACGAGACAGATGCTGCCGGTGTGGTCGAACACCGGCGCAGCCAGGGTGCTGATGCCGGGCACGGGGCGGCTCAATGCCGTATCGATGCCGTCCGCGCGGATCTGCGCGAGTCGTTGCGCGTAGGTTGGGCTCGCCGGCGCGAATTCCGGTTTGTCCGCAACGGGGGCGCCAGTCCCCACTCCCGCCAGTCGCAAATGATCCTGCGCGAGCAGACCCGTGCGAACATCATCCGCGACATACGCTGCGAACACGCGGCCGATCGCCGTGTTCACCAGCGACAGCACCGTGCCGACCCGCAAGCTCACATGCAACGGGCGCGCGGATTCCTCCAGCCGCACGACGGTCGGCCCGAGCGGCCCGAGCACCGCCATCGCCACGCTCATTGCCGTCGACGCCGCCAGCTCGACCACTTCGGGCTCCGCTTCGCGCGTCGGCGACAGCCTTTGCAAGCCGATCAAACCCAACTCCAGCGCGAGCGGTCCGGCTTCGAAACAGCCGGCCGCGTCGCGATTGAGCAGGCCGATTTTCAGCAGGCTCACCAGGTGCGGAAATGCCTTCGCCGGCGGCATGTCGGCCGCCGCCGCCAGATCGCGCAAGCTCAACGGCCGCGCCGCGGTGACCAGCGCAGTCAGCAACTCGCCCGTGCTATCGAGCGACTGGATGCCGCGCTGCGGTTTCGCATCGGCGGCTGAATGGGGCGAGCGGTCGGCAGAGTCGGTCACGATGCGGAAGAAGCTGTCAGAGAAGGTGCGGTCGCCAGTTCGGCGCCGATATCGTGGGCCGCGGCAAGCAGTGCGCGAGCGGTCGGGCCTTCGACGGCGACATCGATTGCGCCGGTCGAGCCGATCACCGTCAGCGCGAGCAGCAAGCGGCCGTCGCCGTCCAGCACCGGCGCGCTCAGGCTGCTGATGCCAGGGCTCGGCGCATCCACGCTCGATTCCAACCCGCGCTGGCGAATCCCGTTCAACGCCGCCGCGAAAGCGGCGCTTTCGCTGGGTGGCGTCATCGCGCCGTCGGCCGTGCCCGACTGATTCGCCCACATCCCGGCCAGCGCGTCGCGCGGCGAAAACGCGCAAAACACGCGTCCCGTCGACGTGGCCGGCAGCGACATCACCGTGCCCACATGCAGATTGACGTGCAGCGGAAACCCCGCGTGCTCATAACGGACGATGGTCGGCCCCTGCGGCCCGGCAATACAGATGGCGACGCTGAATCCGATCGTTTCCGCCAGCGCCGCGACGCGCGGCACGGCGGCGCGAAACGCCGGCTGATTTTCGAGGTGCAGCAAGCCGAGCCGCAGCGACAGCGGTCCGGGTTCATAACGGCCCGACAGTTCATCGCGCTTGATGAGACCCAGACGGCTCAGGCTCACCAGATAGGCGTGAGCCTGTCCCGGTGCGATTTGCGCGGCGCCGGCGAGATCGGAGAGCGCCAGTGGCGTGCGTGCCTGGGCGAGCGCGAGCAACACCCGGCCGCCCACTTCGACGCTCTGAATGCCGCGCTGCGTTTTACCGCCGTGCGCCGGCTCGTCGCCGCGCGCGCCTTTGCCCGTGGCCGGTTTCGCTGCTTTGCTCACACCTGCGCTCGTCCGTAAAAAGGGTCCATCTTAATCGAATGATCGTCCCTCCCAGCTTTCATCTTAGGCGTCTTGAAATTTGCGTATAGCGATACATTTCGCTATTGACAAAAAAACGCGGCGCGCCATAAGATGCATTCACCCCGACACACCGACGCAGTCACAGAGTCAAAAACGGGGCGAGACAATCCTCCATTACCGTCAGCCCGCGCTTTCCGTGCGCAGCCGGCCGTCGTCTCGCCTCACGTCCAACTTTTGAGGGAGACAAGCATGGCAAAGGCATTCGCATCCCAGGCCGACCTGGAAGTCAAGCAAGTCACGTGGACCAAGCTGTCCGAGAACGCCTACGCGTACACCGCGGAGGGCGACCCGAACTCGGGCGTGATCATCGGCGACGACGGCGTGTTGATCGTCGACACCACCGCGACGCCGGCCATGGCGCAAGACCTCATCGCCAAAATTCGCGGCGTGACCGACAAGCCGATCAAATACGTCGTGCTGTCGCACTACCACGCGGTGCGCGTGCTCGGCGCGTCGGCCTATTTTGCGGAGGGCGCGCAGCAGGTGATCGCGAGCCGCGGCACGTACGAGATGATCGTCGAGCGCGGCGAGGCCGATATGAAGTCGGAGATCGAACGCTTCCCGCGTCTGTTCGCCGGCGTCGAAACGGTGCCGGGCCTGACCTGGCCGACGCTCGTGTTCGAGAAGGAAATCACGCTGTTTCTCGGCGAGCTCGAAGTGCGCATCGCGCATCTCGGCGCGGGTCACACGAAGGGCGACACCGTGGTGTGGCTGCCGTCGCAGAAGGTGCTGTTTTCCGGCGACCTCGTCGAGTACGACGCAGCCTGCTATTGCGGCGACGCGCAGCTCGAACAATGGCCGGCGACGCTCGAAGCATTGCGCGCGTTGAAGGCCGACAAGCTGGTGCCGGGGCGCGGCCCTGCGCTGACGACGCCGGAAGACGTCGACAAGGGTCTCGATTACACGACGGACTTCGTCACCACGCTGCTGCAACAGGGCCGTGAAGCCGTCGCGCAGAAACTGGATCTGAAGGCTGCGATGGCGCTCACGCGTCAGGCGATGGATCCGAAGTTCGGCCACGTGTTCATCTACGAGCATTGCCTGCCGTTCGATGTATCGCGTGCTTTCGACGAAGCGAGCGGCATCACGCATCCGCGCATCTGGACCGCGCAACGCGACAAGGAGATGTGGGACGCACTGCAAGCCTGACGGCCACGGAGAGATGGACGGAGACATGACATGAGCATCAACTACCAGACGCTGTCGTTCGAATACCAGCCGTGCCGCGAACAGCGCGAACAATCTGCTGCGCAGCAGGCGCTCCACCCGGTGATCGTGGTCGGCGCGGGACCGGTGGGCCTCGCTACCGCCATCGATGTCGCGCAGCAGGGCGTGCCGGTCGTGCTGGTCGACGACGATTGTTCGTTGTCCACGGGATCGCGGGCGATCTGCTTTTCGAAGCGCTCGCTCGATATTTTCGATCGCCTGGGATGCGGTCAGCGGATGGTCGACAAAGGCATTAGCTGGAACGTCGGCAAGGTGTTCCTGAAAGACGAGCTGGTGTACACGTTCAATCTGCAACCGGAAGCGGGGCACCACCGGCCCGCGTTCATCAATCTGCAGCAGTACTACGTCGAAGGGTTCCTGCTCGAACGCGCGCAGGAAATGCCGAACCTCGAGATTCGCTGGAAGAGCAAAGTGGTCGGCGTCGAGCAGAGCGGCACGGCCGGCACGTGCGAGGCCGGCGTGACGTTGACGGTCGAAACGCCCAGCGGACAGTATCCGTTGCACGGCCGTTACGTGGTCGCCGCCGACGGCTCGCGCAGCCCGATGCGCAAGCTGATGGGACTCGATAGCAAGGGGGTGACGTTCAAGGACCGCTTCCTGATCGCCGACGTGAAGATGGAAGCGGACTTTCCGACCGAGCGCTGGTTCTGGTTCGATCCGCCGTTTCATCCGAATCAGTCCGTGTTGCTGCATCGTCAGCCGGACAACGTGTGGCGAATCGATTTCCAGTTGGGATGGGACGCCGATCCCGTGCTGGAAAAAACGCCGGAACGTGTGATTCCGCGAGTGCGCGCACTGCTCGGGCAGGACGCGAAGTTCGAACTGGAATGGGTCAGCGTCTACACCTTCTCGTGTTCGCGGATGGAGCGCTTCCGCCACGGCAACGTATTGTTTGCCGGCGACTCGGCGCATGGCGTGTCGCCGTTCGGCGCGCGTGGCGCGAATAGTGGCGTGCAGGACGCGGAAAACCTCGCATGGAAGCTGGCGATGGTGCTCGCCGGCAAAGCATCCGACGGATTGCTCGACACGTATGCAAGCGAACGCGAATTCGCCGCCGATGAAAACATCCGCAACTCGACGCGCTCCACCGATTTCATTACGCCGAAGAGTCCAGTGAGCCGCGTGTTCCGCGATGCCGTGCTAAAGCTGTCGCGGCATCATCCGTTCGCGCGTCAGTTGGCCAATAGCGGCCGTCTCTCGGTGCCGGCTGTGTTGCGCGATTCCCCGCTGAATACAGCGGACCGTGACAGCTTCGACGGCGCGATGGTGCCGGGTGCGTCGTGCGTCGATGCGCCGGTTCAGGTGGGCGGGCAGCCGGGCTGGCTGCTGCAGCAAGTCGGGCAGCAATTCACCGGTGTGCTGTTTTGCGGCGAGCAGGGCGTCGATCCGGCGACGCTGGCCGCGTTGGATGTGCTGCGTGCGGGACCGATTCCGTTGAAGCTCGTCGTGGTGACTCGCGGTGATGCGCAAGCTGGGGCGTGGCGGGGTTTGGGGGTGGTCCACGACACCGAAGGTTTCGCTAGCGCGCGCTACGACGCGACGCATGGGACGTTCTATCTGATTCGGCCGGATCAGCATGTGTGTGCGCGTTGGCGGCAAGTCGATGTGGACGCCGTAGGACATGCGCTGAAGCGAGCGCTGTGTGTCGCAGGCACCGCCTGAGCGAATCAGCAAAAAAGCAGGAGACAGACATGGCACTGAACACGCAACCGAACCTCGCTCACCCCGATGATTTCTACGAGGCGCTGATCGACATGCATCGCGATCTGGATGACGCGCAGAGTCAGTCGGCCAATGCGCAATTGATCCTGCTGCTCGCCAATCATATCGGCGATCACGCGACGCTGATCGAAGCGATGCAGCATGCGCGTGAAGGCGCGGCGGGTGTTTCGGTGCGGGGCGCGCAGGCGCATTCGCTGGCGGCTTGAGGCAGCGCGAGGAAAGCCGCACGCGTGGCAGCCGAGTCGCGCTTGTTTTTCCGCAAATCCTCGTAGGCCGTCCGCGCCGTCAGGATCGGTTTTGATTTCGATGTGCCGCTGGACGACATGTTTGCATGCCTAAACAATGACAGGCGTTTTCCATGCGCTAATCCGTCAATTGCCCCAATGCCAAACCCTTCGGCCACCCGAACGTGCGCACCAGCGTGAGCGGCTGCGCGAGCGCGACTGCCGCGCGAATCTTGCCGCTCATCGGCAGATCGAGCACATGCCAACGGCCGTGTTCCGCGAGATCGAATGCGCAACTCGCGATATCGCTCGACAGCAGATCGCCGTCGATATCGACCGGCGCATAACGCAGCGCATTGCAGAGGCTGCCATAGCGAGCGCGGCGGCGCGATTTTTCCGGCGTCTCGTCGGGCGCTGCGCCGGGCGATGGCACGACGACGCTCAGGCCGAGCGTCACCGACGCCATTCCGATCACGATCCAGATTCCGCCATACGCGATATCAATGGTGACGCCGTGACCATCATGAGGATGGCGAGCGTGCAGTTTCTCGCTGCCGTCGTCTTGCAGATCAACGACGCGCGGCTCGCACTCGAACAGATGGCCGACGATCCAGCGCGCTACCACGCGCCCGCCGATAAAGCGTTTGCGCAGTGCGGCGTTCGGATGCAACCGCGCGCGCTCGCGCTCTGTCTTCGAAAGCCAGCTCTCGCCTTCCTGTACCGGTACGGGCAACCATTCGCAACGAAAGCGCCATAGATGCAGTTCGCCGGCACGCGGCGCGGCGGTTTTGCGCGGATAGTGGCGCGTCAGCGGATGCGACAGGAAGGTGGGGGCCGCTGCAGCGACGATGGCGTGCTCGACGCGAGCAGGCTGCTGAACGTGTTCGGCGAGCGCGCGTGCTGCCGGGAACTCAATCGCGTCTTCAATCGCGCATGCGTCGCCGCTGTCACGCACCGGCGCGGATGAAGCCGCCAGTGCAGCCAGATCCAGTTCCAATGGCATGGGCTTGCGTCCTCAATGCATATACGTGACGCGTCGCGCTTGCACGTCGAGTTCCACACCCGCGTCGAGCAGATCGATGGCGAACCAGCGAATCAGCTTCAGCACGCCGCTCACCGCGGGCGCGGGCAGCCATTCGGCCAGCATGCGCAAAGCCGCGCCGCTATGCGTCTTCTGCAGCAAGGCGATGGTTTGCAGAATCACCGCTTCGTCCTTGCCGAGATCGCTCGCGCAACGGCAACGCATGTCGAGCGGACGGTACGACACGTGCATCAGCGAACGCATCAGCAGATCGAAATGTTCGATGCCGTCCTGACGCAAGCCGACGCCGCTCAGAATGTCGCGCCAGTGCACGGCGCCGCCGCGCGCGGTCTCGCAGGCCGGTCGCAGCCAGGTGCGCACGGCGCTCAGCACTGTGCGCTCGGGCGCGTCGGTGGTGTCGGGCTGATGATCGTCGATCAGTTCGGGACGGCTGCTGAATTGAGAGCGAAAGTTCATCGATGCTCCTGAATGGACACAGTCCAAAGCGTCGCGCCGGCCAGATGGAACGGTGCCGCGTCGCAGGCCAGCGCATGTCGCGTGCGACGGATCGGCGATGACGCAAGCGTGCGTCATATCGGATGCCTGGAGCGCACGGCCTGCCTCGGCGTGATGCCCGTGCGATCGGGTGCGCTCATCGGTCAGGCTGGCTGCGGCGGCCGCCATTCGCGCACATGGTTGCGGCGTGAGGCTCGCGTGGGAGTCTGTCCCGGCGATTTCGGCGTACCGACGAACAGGAAGCCCAGCAGGCGCTCGTTCGATGCGAAGCCCAGCGCGTCGTGCAGACGCGCTTCGTAGCTGTCCGGCCCCGTGGCCCAGAAACCGCCATAGCCGAGCGCGTGAATGGCGTTCAGCATGTTCATCGCCGCCGCGCCTGCCGAGAGCAACTGCTCGACTTCGGGCACTTTCGGATGCGGCCTAAGCGCCGCGCCGAGCGCGATTATCAGCGGCGCGGCGAACGCCTTCTGCCGACGATGCGCGTGCGCGGAGCGCGGCTCGCCAGGCGCGCGGCCGCACGCGAGGTCGACCAGCAGATCACCGAGAGGGCCGCGTGCGTCGCCGCGAATCGTCACGAATCGCCATGGGCGCAGATTGCTGTGATCGGGCGCGCGCAAGGCGGCATCGACGATCAGGTCGAGCTCGGCGTCGCGCGGGCCGGGTTCGGTGAGCGGCCAATGGGATTGGCGCGAGAGCAGTACGTCGAGCGCTGCGGGCGCATCGGGCGAAGTCGCGATGGCGGGCGAGGCCGTCGTTGAGCAGGCGGTTTCGGTCTCGGCGCGGCTGAGGTCGAGCGTCGTCATGATTTCTTGTTCGGCAAATGGCATGGGGTGAATCATGAGCCAAATCGCTAGTAAATGCAAATCATTCGCATTTAGATCGGTGCGGTTAGTTTGGCCTCATGCCTGGAACGCGGCGGCGGCGCGGCGTCGCTCTTCGCCCGGAAGATCGTCGGCTAGGGGCGTGAGATGCCCGCAGTCTGAGGACGGGCCGCGTACCCGTGTCCAATAAAGCAACTAACGGTCAGACGCGCCAGCCACTCCCGGATATGATGGCGACGTGCCGCATGAAGCCTTATCGCCAAACCGTCTCGCAGGATTTTCAGCCCACTCACGCCAGCCAATGCCGCCCAGTTCACTCGACACCGCCTCGCACTCCAGTTCCACCGACGCGGCGCAACGCCTGCCCACCTTGATGCTCGCCGCCGCGCTGTCGCTAGGAAGCGCGATCGCGTTGGGGCTTGCGCGCTTCGCGTACGCGCTGCTGTTGCCGTCGATGAAACTCGACCTCGGCTGGAGCTTCGCGCAAGCCGGCGCGATGAACACCGCCAATGCGCTGGGTTACCTGCTCGGCGCGCTGGCTTTCCCGCGACTCGCGCGCCGCTGGTCGGCCGGTGCGCTGTTCGGCGGCGGCTGCGCGGCCACTGCGCTGCTGATGGCCGGCAGCGGACTGCTCGCCGACACGAATTCCCTGCTCGTCTTGCGCGTGATCACCGGTGCGAGCAGCGCGGCGATCTTCATTAGCGGCGGCGTGCTGGCCGCGCGGCTGGCGTCGGCGAGTCCGCACGACGCAGGGCTCGTGCTCGGCCTGTACTACGGCGGCACGGGATGGGGCATCGTGGCGTCATCGGTGCTGGTGCCGTTGACCATCTTCAACGTCGCGCATGGCTGGCAATTCGCGTGGTTCGCACTGGCGGTGGCGTGCGCGGCGTTCTCCGCGGTGGCGATCGGCGCTGCGCGCAAAATCGAGAGCGTGCATGCGAGCGGGGTGTCGGCCGCACGCGCGAGCGCCTCCGACGACGCGCCACGTTGGCCGCGTTTCAGTGCGGCACTGACGGGCTATGGATTGTTCGGCGTCGGTTATATCGGCTACATGACCTTCATCGTTGCGCTGCTGCGCAATGCCGGCATGAGCGCGGCGGTCGTAACGGGTTTCTATCTGCTGCTCGGTGTGGCGACGGTGGTGTCGGCTCGCGTGTGGTCCGGGCTGCTCGACCGGATGCGCGGCGGCCAGGCGCTCGCGGTGCTCAACGCCTTGCTCGCGGTGGCGACGCTGCTGCCCGCGCTGTTCACGCAGCCGTGGGTAGCGTTCGTGTCCGGCGTGCTGTTTGGCGCGACGTTTCTGTCGGCGGTGGCTTCGACGACGGCGTTCGTGCGCCACAACTTGCCCGTGAGTCACTGGGCCAAGGGGATCAGCGCATTCACGATCGTGTTCGCGTTTGGGCAGATCGTCGGGCCTATGGTGATCGGGTGGGTATCGGATGGAGCGGGGCTGGCGCGCGGGCTGGTTTATTCCGCGTTCCTGCTCGGGCTCGGTGCGGTGTTGGCCGCTTGTCAGAAGCCGTTGCGTGGCGCGTGAGCCGGTGTCTGCACGGCGTTAACTGACGGCACCCGGGCTTACGTCGCCGTTGGTTGTCGCCGGATAGTACGCTGTCGTCCGCCTGAAATCCGCTCAATTGAAGCGGGATTCCGTTCGCCTATTCCAACCTGTAGTCCCTGATTCGAACGAGTTCGATGCGATAGTCGCGCGCCTCGCTTTCCCGAGGCGCCGACCGGACCGATGTCAGGGGCTAGTTCGCGGCCACGGCAATCTGCAACGACTGCACGCCTCGCAGATTATTGCGTTTGTGCCAGACCAGCTGATCGAGGTTGACGGGCCGCATATCGGGGAAACGCGCGAGCAGGCACGTCATTGCCGCTTCCATTTCGAGCAGCGCAAGCCGCGCGCCGAGGCAATAATAAATGCCTCCGCCGAACGACAACGACGCCGTGCTACTTCCACGATGAAAATCGAGCTGATCCGGATGGGAGAAAACGGCCGGATCGCGATTGGCCGCGCCGATCAGCATGAACACGATCGTGCCGGGCGAAAGCGTCTCGCCGTCGATCACCACTTCTTCGAGCGCCGTGCGCACGACCATCTGCACCGAACCGTCATAACGCATGCATTCCGTGACCGCCTGCGGGATCAAGGCCGGATCGCGCTTCAACTCGGCGTTGCGGGCAGGTTGACGGAACAGCGCCACCATCGCATTGCCGATCATGTTCGAGGTGGTCTCGTGGCCGGCAATGAACAGCAGGATCGTGTTCGAGATGATCTCGTCGTCTTTCAGTGTCACGCCGTCGTCATCGACGCTTACGAGCGCGGAGATGAGGTCATCCCCGGGATTGAGGCGCCGTTGTTCGATCACCTGCTGAAAATACCGTTCGAGCGTCGACACGGCTTCGTTCGCTTCGGCGAGCATAGACTCGTTGAGCGGTGCAAGGTCGAATGCCGAGACGAGGCGGCTCGCCGCCGCGCCGAGTTCGGTGCCGTCGGCGGACGGAATGTGAAGTTCATTGTGTCCTGATGCTCCAGCAAGTCGATCGACGGCGATGCCCGGTTTAAGCACCGGGTTTAACCACCCATAACACCCGGCAAGCCCGTTTATTCCACTGTACCCGCGACGCATGCACAGAGAAGTCTCGCGACAGCGGCGGCGCTCTTTTGTATCGCAAAGTATCTGCGCCATGCACGGGTACATAACGTTGCACAGCCGGTATTCGCCGACACACGCCAGATACGTCAGCGAGGTCTAATACTTCCAAGCCAGACGACCTGGCTAGCAGACCAGAACGCAGACAGGTGTTTGCGGAAATCAAATTCTCTTTGAGCTGGACATCATGAAACTGATTCAATCACTCGTCGTTGCCGCTGTCCTCGCCGTGCCGGCTTTGTCGTTCGCGCAATCGAACCAGCCGCTGACTCGCGCCGAAGTGCGCGCGCAACTGGTTGAGTTGCAAAGCGTCGGCTACAACCCCGCTAGCGACGAAACGCAATACCCGAAGAATATCGAAGCAGCCGAGGCGCGCCTGAGTGCACAGAAGAACGTGTCGGCGTCGTCGTATGGTCCATCCACTGCCGGTACGTCGGCAGCGGGCTCGCGTGATGCGCAAGCGGACGTTATCGGCCTCGGTCCGATCTACGCAAAGCCCTGAGCAGTGAGCCGGTTGACTACGTCAATCGAGGCGCCAGACGGCCCTATCGATTTGCATCGCGGCACCGACCGCGGTGCGCCATGCCGGGCCTCGCGACGCGAGCCCGCTTCCCTTTCGCACGAACTCAGTCAATCTCGCCTGACCCAGAATAAGGAGAATGATCATGTCGGACCAGATTAATACGCGGCGTCGCCGTTTGCTAGGGACCACGGTTGCGGGTTTCAGTTTGCTGGAATTGGGACTGAGCGGACTCGCGCACGCGCAGTCCGCTGAGACGACGGGTGGTGCGAAGACGGCGACGCGTCTTGCCTCGTTCGAGAACCTCCGGCAGATCAACGCCGGAACGCTGAGCATCGGCTATGCAGAGGCAGGCCCGCAGAACGGCCCGGTCGTCATCCTGCTGCACGGCTGGCCGTACGACATCTACGCGTTCGCCGACGTCACGCCGCTGCTGGTCGCCGCGGGCTACCGCGTGATCGTGCCGTATCTGCGGGGTTATGGCTCGACGCGCTTGCTGTCGGCGGACACGCCGCGCAATGGTCAGCAGGCGGTGGTCGCGGTCGACATCATCGCGCTCATGGACGCGCTGAAAATCGACAAGGCGGTGCTCGGCGGCTTCGACTGGGGCGCGCGTACGGTGAACATCATGGCGGCGTTGTGGCCCGAACGCTGCAAGGCGATGGTGTCGGTGAGCGGCTATCTGATCGGCAGTCAGGAGGCCAACCGTGCGCCGCTGCCACCGAAGGCGGAGCTGGCGTGGTGGTATCAGTTCTATTTCGCCACCGAGCGCGGCCAGGCGGGTTACGACGCGAACCGTCACGACTTCAACAAGCTGATCTGGCATACGGCGTCACCGAAGTGGAATTTCGACGATGCGACGTTCGAGCGCTCGGCGGAGTCGTTCAAGAATCCGGACCACGTGGCGGTGGTGATTCACAACTATCGCTGGCGCCTGGGGCTGGTCAAGGGTGAGCCGCAATACGACGAACTGGAAAGGCGCCTGGCAATGGCGCCGGCCATTTCGGTGCCGACCATCACACTCGAAGGCGACGCGAACGGCGCGGCGCATCCCGATCCGGCTGCCTATGCGAAGAAGTTCACGGGCAAGTACCAGCACCGGAACATCACGGGCGGCATCGGACACAACCTGCCGCAGGAGGCGCCCAAGGCCTTTGCCGACGCGATCATCGACGTCGTGCGTCTCTAGACCCTCGTCCTCATGCAAGAAAGTCTTCACATAGTCCACTGATCTCGAGGAAACCTGGATGCGAACGATCCGGACAGCATGCGCGTTAGCGCAAATGGCGCTCCTGCTTTCTGCATTACCCAGTCAGGTCATGGCGCAGGATGCTCATGCGGCGCGCTCGCCGATTTACGGCGTGACGATTCCCGAAGGCTACCGGAAGTGGGAAATGATCGCACCTGCCGAAGAAGCCGCGCCACTCGACGAACTTCGCGTTGTCCTCGGCAATCCCGCGGCCGTGAAGGCGATCGAGAACTCGACAATGCCGTTTCCGGACGGCGCTATTCTGGTCAAGCTCGCATATAAGCGGAAGCAGTCTCCGGAATTCGAAACGGCGACTGTCCCGGGTCAGGCGACGACGGTGCAGGTGATGGTGAAAGACTCACGCCGATATGCCTCGACGGGCGGCTGGGGTTATGGCCGCTTCATTAACGGACAGCCCGCCGATCTCGCACAGCATCAAACGTGTTTTGCGTGTCACGAAGCACGCGTGAAAAGCCGCGACTACGTTTTCACGCATTTCGCGCCGTGATGTTGCGTTTGATTGCAGGCACGCACGCGGCCACATGAGGTTGGCGGGAACTGAGCGCGATGATCGATACCTTCGATCATCGCGCTTCTGTTCGTGCCGGCTACGACGCGATCTCACACGCCGGATGTCGACGGAATGAGCGCCGCCTGGCCGCAGTAAACGCCGGCATCATCGTGCAATTGCCAGACCACCACGTTATCGATCCAGAAGCGCTTGCCCGACTTCGTCACACGCATGCCACGATACGCGGAGACAAAACCATCGCGTTCCACCTGCTCCAGAAAGGCCCGGCGTTCGTCGCGATCGGGCGCTTCCGCTGACAAGCGGGAAGGCAACCCGGTCAGTTCGTCCCAATCGTATTCGAACAGTTTTTGCGCCGTCATGTTGCCGTACACGAACACCGGGTCCGCCATGGTGTTGTGCGCGAGCAGGCCGAACGGCGCGCTCTCGTAAAGCCAGCGCGGCGCGTCTTCGATCGACACGTGCTCGGGGACGAGCGGCTTGCCGAGCAGGCGCGAGTAGCTGTTTGACAGTAGTTTGAAAAAGCCGGGATCGGTGCGCAGGCTCGTTTCCGTGCGTCGCTGTGCGGCGTCCATCTGCGATTTCTCCTGAAACGGTGGGAACACGAAGTGTGGCCCAAGCCGGCGGCAATGTCACGATGGCGGGAGCGCGAAGCAGGGTCGTTGCCGGACTGTTCCCCGACCTAGTCTTTGAACAGGGCGCCGATGGCCCGGCGAGCTCGTGAGAGCCGGCTCATGATCGTGCCGATAGGCACACCGAGCGCGTCGGCTGCCTCGTGGTAGCTCAGTCCCTCGACACCGACCAGCAGTACGACCGCACGTTGGGCTTCGGGCAATGCCTGCACGGCGCAGACGATCTGCCGGTCCATTGCATGCTGTTCCGGCGTGGCGGCCAACGGCTGCGACCGTCTCCAGAAACTCGCGGTCACAATCCACATTGCCGCGGCTGCGCACGTTGCGCGCGCGCTGTTCGTTGATCCATATGGACTGGACGATCGAGAACATCCAGCTAAGCGGCGCGGAGCCCGGTCGCAACTGATGCGTGCGTTCCAGTGCCCGTACGCAGGCGCGCTGCACGAGGTCTTCCGCGTCGTGCTGATCGCCCGAGAGGCGCAACGCGAACGCCCATAATCGCGGCAGCATGCCTGGAAGCATGCTGGCCAAGTCTGCTCCAGTCATCGACGTTGTTCCTTGTTTGATGTCGTATAGCTGGCTTTCCGGGGGCGACGAAGATCGGTATGTATGACGTCGGTCGAATCCGGTCGGGAAGATAGATCTATCCGTCATCCGCATCGGCGCACTCGTTCAGTTTGGCGGCGATGATGACAGCCCAGCGAAAAAAAAGCCGGCGCACCTTATCGGAATGCGCCGGCCTGGCTTGCGAAGATCAAGCGCTATTGCACTGGGCGCGTGACCATTCGGTGGGCGTCAGGCAATAGCGCGAGGCAGCGCGGCTTAGACAACGGTAATGACGACGTCGATATTGCCGCGCGTCGCTTTCGAATACGGACACGTTTGATGAGCCCTGTTCGCCAGCTCTTGCGCGACTTCGCGGTCGAGACCCGGCAGGCTGACGTTCAGGCGAGCCTGCAGGAGGTATGCATCGCCATTCATGCCCAGATCGACTTCTGTGTCGACGGCGGTATCGGCGGGTAGCGCGACTTTCAACTGTTTCGCGGCGATTCCCATTGCGCCGATGAAGCACGCCGACCAGCCGGCGGCCAGCATCTGCTCCGGATTCGTGCCGGCGGCGGAACTGCCCGGAGGGGACAGCTTGACGTCCAGTCGACCGTCGTTACTGCGCGACGCGCCGTCGCGGCCGCCGGTTGTGTGGGTGTTGGCGGTGTAAAGCACTTTTTCGATACGGGTCATGATCGATATCCTTGCGTGGTGGGTTTAGTGATGCGAGTAGGTGGAAAGCGGTGCGTTCAGTGCAACGCGTGCTCCCGATTCGGAAGCCGTATCGCGCACGCCGCCGTAAGACTGCGTCGCCGTCTCGGCGTTGGCGATGGCCTGCGCCTGCTCGGTGCGAACCGTCTGCGCACTCTGGCCGCGTTGCGATGCCGGTGCGCCCGCGAGCGGGTCGTAATGCGGCGCGGGGCCGTAGCCGCTGCTGGCGAAAGCGGGCGATACGATGGCGGCGCCCGCGGAAAGAAGTGCGGCGACGACGAGACGCTTGATCATGATGGAACCTCGAAACGATAAGTTTGAAAGAGACGGTGCCTTGCGAATCGCGCCGGACATCCGGGGCACAGGGCCTTAACCGGAGCGGCGGCGCGATAAGTTCGCGTAGCGATCAGCTTCCCTGATAGAACTTGTTGAGCGCGGCAAGCTGACCGTCGTGCTGCGCGCGCACCAGTTCCTGACGAACTTCCTTGCGGGTCTTGCCCGTCGCGTTGGCCTGGCCGGGCGTCCACTGGTGTGTTTGCTGAGCGTCGTGCGTGACTGCGTTGGCGTCGGCTGAAGGGACTGCGTAAGCGGAAGCCGTCGTGGCGAATGCGGCGAAGGCCAAAGCGATCATCGATACTTTCATGTCGTACTCCTGAAGCTGGATTAGTGAAGAGAATCCGTCGGTTGATCTGCGAAGTGCGCCGCGCTCAGGTGAGGTCTGCGGCAAGATCTTCATCAGTGTTCCGTCGTTGATGTATTAAAACCGGCGGAGGTATCTGGCTTGTGTCGGGAGATCGGACTATTGCAATGCTGTGTATCAACCCGATCGACATATACATTGCGATACAAAACGATGGCGAGCGTCTTTCAATCATTTGCAGCGGTCGAATACGTGTACACAAACCGTCGCTTTCACATCTTTCGTCATACAGAACACAGGCCGCGGCAATGTCTTCGCATTACCGCGGCCCGTCCAGGCATGCCATCAAAAAAGTACCGCATCAATCCTTCTGCGCGAGCAGCGCCTGAATCGCCGCTTCCGTCTGCGCATAGTCGCCTTCGCCGAAGTGCGTGTACACGACCTGCCCTTTCTTGTTGAGCAGATAGAACGCGGGCCAGTACTGGTTGTTGTAAGCGCTCCACGTCGCGTACTGGTTGTCCTGCGCGACCGGATAGGTGATGCCGAAGCGCTTGATCGCGGTCTTGACGTTATCGGTGTTGCGCTCGAACGGATATTCGGGCGTGTGTACGCCAACCACCGTCAGTCCTTGATCCTTGTATTTCTGGTTCCAGCTTTTCACGTACGGTAGCGTGTTGATGCAGTTGATACAGGTGTAGGTCCAGAAATCGACCAGCACCACCTTGCCCTTCAATTGCTGAAGCGTGAGCGGCTCGCTGTTGAGCCATTGGTTGATGCCGGTGAATTCCGGTGCGGGCGGCCCGCTCTGCAACGGCGCGGCGAGGGCGGCGGTGCCGGTGGCGGCCGTAGCGGCGAAAGTCGCGGCGATAGCGAGTGTCTTGAGTTGGGAGAGCATGTCAAAGTCCTTTGAGAGAAGGGAAAATCGCGGCGATCCGGGCATAGACCAGAACGTCGTATTGCAGATAGATGGCGAGCGCAGTCAGCATCACCAGTACGCCGAATATCTGTTGCAGCAGTTGGGCGTGACGAGCCACCACGCGCACGCGTTGCGTCACGTAGTGGCCGCCGTAGATGATCGCGAGCATCGGAATGGCCGCGCCGATCGCATACGAGGTGAGCAGCAGCGCCGACCATCCGAGGTCCTGCGCCTTGACTACCAGCACCAGGATCGAAGCCAGCACCGGCCCCGCGCAAGGGGTCCAGACCGCGCCCAACGACATGCCGAGCAGGAAGCCGCCCGCGTTGCCGCTGCCGGGCTGCCCGCCCGGCGCAATCACCGCGCCGATGCGCGCGAGCGGCGCCTGCAATTGCGCGACGAGCCAGTCATAAGGGCGCGGCCACAGACGTAGCAGACCCGACAGCGCGAGCAACGCGATGCCGGTATTGCGCAATGCCTGCTGGGCGACGTGCACCGTGCTGGACACGGCGCCCAGCAGCATCGCGAAGGACGCGAAGGTCAGAATGAAGCCGGCGATAATGAAGAGCGGACGCACGCGGCTAGGCCGTTCGACCGAGGTGCCGAGCAGAATCGGCATGACCGGCAGAATGCAGGGCGACGCGATGGTCAGCAGCCCGGCCAGCAAGGCGAGCGGCGTTTCGAAGGGGCTGTGCATGGTGGACACTCCGTGAGCTGGTATGGCCGTATTGGAACGTCCGCACGTATCTGGCTTATGTCGGCAATGTCGCGCGCTTGCAATGTTTTGTGTCTGGCGAAGCTCGGGATACACTGCGACACAATTCGCCGTACGAGGCAGGCTATAAAGCGGGCATCGCCAGAAACAGGGTGCAGCCGGTACGTGATTCGCTTCCTCATACGAGCCGGGTGCAGTCGAAAACGCCAGCAACTTCCTGTACGAGACCCGAGTAATGGAAACGACCGACCACGTATTGATCGTCGACGACGACCGCGGCATCCGCGAACTGCTCGCCGGCTACCTCGAGAAAAACGGCATGCGCGTGTCGCTCGCGGCCAACGGACGGCAGATGCGCGCCGCGCTGGAGCAGGGCGCACCCGATCTGATCGTGCTGGACCTGATGCTGCCGGACGAAGACGGTCTGGTGCTGTGCCGTGAACTGCGCGCCGGCAAGTTCCGCACCGTGCCCGTGCTGATGCTCACGGCGCGTAACGAAGAAGCGGACCGGATCGTCGGTCTGGAAATGGGCGCCGACGACTACCTGACCAAGCCGTTTGCCGCGCGTGAGCTGCTCGCGCGAATTCGCTCGGTGCTGCGCCGCGCCAGGATGCTGCCGCCCGGCATGCAGGTGACGGAGTCGGTGCAAATGCTGGCGTTCGGCGACTGGCGGCTCGATACCACCGCGCGTCATCTGCTCGATGCGGAAGGCACGATGGTCGCGCTGAGCGGCGCCGAGTACCGTTTGCTGCGCGTGTTCCTCGATCATCCGCAGCGGGTGCTGACGCGCGATCAACTGCTCAACCTGACCCAAGGCCGCCAGGCCGATCAGTTCGACCGTTCGATCGATCTGATGGTGAGCCGTCTGCGTCAACGCCTGAGGGATGTCGCGCGTGAGCCGCGTTACATCAAGACGCTGCGCAGCGAAGGTTATGTGTTTTCCGCCGCCGTGAACGAGATCGAGGACAAGCCATGAGCCTGCACTCCTGGGCGCGTTGGCCGACACATTGGCCGCGCACCCTGTTCGCGCGACTCGCCGTGATCCTGTTCGTCGGACTGGCGCTCGCGCAGACGCTGTCGTTCTGGCTCACGATGACCGAACGCGACCAGACGATGACCAATGTAATGATGGGCTACATCGAACGCGAGGTCGTGAGTTCGGTCGCGTTGCTCGATCATTTGCCGCCCGACGAGCGGGCCCAGTGGCTGCCGCGTCTCGCGCGGCGCAGCTACGAGTTCGTTCTCGGGCCGGGCATTTCAGGCGCGCCTGTCGATGCGAGTCTCTCGGAGCGTGTCGCGCGCTCGATTGACGACGGCATCGGCAGCCGCTATCCGCTGACGGTGAACGCGGTCCCCGGCGACCGCGAACGCCTGCAGGTGCATCTGAAGTTGAGCGACGGCACGCCGCTGACGATCGATATGCGTCCGATGTCGGGCGCGCCGTTATCGCGCTGGCTGCCGCTGGTACTGCTATTGCAACTCGTGGTGCTCGCTGCGTGCTGCTGGCTCGCGGTGCGGCTCGCGACGCGTCCGCTGCATCAGCTGGCGCTGGCGGCCGACACGCTGGGCCCCGATCTGAAAGCGGACCGCCTGCCGGAAGACGGACCCTCCGAAGTGGCACGCGCCGCGCGTGCGTTCAACGCGATGCAGGACCGGATCGCGACGTATATGACCGAACGCATGCAGATTCTCGCGGCAATTTCGCACGACCTGCAAACGCCGATCACGCGTATGCGCTTGCGCGTCGACGTGATGGAGGGCGAAGCGGAAGGCGCAAAACTGCGGCAAGACCTGCAGGAAATGGAGGCGCTCGTCAAAGAAGGCGTGACGTACGCGCGGACCATGCACGGCACGACCGAAGTGCCATGCCGCATCGATCCAGATGCGCTGTTCGACAGCCTCGTCTGCGATTACGTCGACGCAGGCAAGGACGTGTCGTTGCAGGGCCGCTTCGGCACATCGCTGACCACGCGTCCGCAGGCCTTGCGCCGCATCGTCGGCAACCTTGTCGACAATGCGCTGAAGTTCGGCGGCTCGGCGGAGATTGTCGTGGCGGCCTTGCATGATGGACAGACCACGATCAGCGTGCTCGACAGTGGCCCCGGCATACCGGCCGAGTCGCTGGAAGCGGTGTTCGAGCCGTTCTACCGGGTGGAAACATCGCGCAATCGCCATACGGGCGGCACGGGGCTCGGTCTCGCCATCGCGCGGCAACTCGCGCTGGCGATGGATGCAACGCTTTCGCTGCATAACCGTTCGAGCGGCGGGCTCGAAGCAAGATTGACGCTCCGGAATCTGACTTAGATCGCGAGCCGACCGGGCGGCGGCACAGTTCCATGTTTGCACCGCCGCCGCTCCACTCAACCCCTACCTCGCTGACGCGTCTTGCGCTTACGCGCGTCATTCGCTTCTCTGGGCGCCGAGAACATCGGCATGCGCTCCTGAATCCACTTGAGCAATTCAAGCGGGCCCGGCGCAAGCGGCCTGTCGGTCTTGACCAGCACGCGCGCTTGCGCCCCTTCGAATAGCGGATGCGCGATCGGCACCGTCGTCAGTTCGCCGCTCGCCAGTTCACGGTACGCAGCGAACTCGCCGATCAGCGTCATGAAGTTCTCCACCGTCACGAAACGCTTTAACGCGCTCAGCGAGTTCGTCGTCAGGGTCGCGCGGATTGTGACGTTCTCGGCCAGTTCCGCCATCTTCACGACATGGCCGATCCCGAATGTCGGCGGCATCAATGCGAGCGGGTACGCCTGGAGGTCGTCGAGGCTCGCCGGTCCTTTTCTTTTCGCCAGCGGATGATCGCTTCGCAACAGCAGCACGACGGGTTGCGGCGAACTCGCCCGATATTCGATGCGCGGATGCGGCGGCGGGTTGTACGCGAGCCCGATATGGGCGCGGCTTTCCGCGACTTCATGCTGGATCGCGTCGACCGCGAGCATCTCCATGCCGATGTCCAGCTTCGGATAGCGGGCACAGAACGGCGCCAGCACGTCGTCGATCAGCGTATCGACATAGCCTTCGCTGACGGCCAGTTGAATATGCCCTTGCTGAAGGCCTTTCAGCGCGTGCAACTGGTCTTCGAACTTTTCCTGCTGCGACCGGTAGCCGCGCCAGAACTCCAGAAGGTGCGCCGCGGCTTCCGTCGGCTTGACGCCGCGCGCCTGGCGCTCGAATAGCGTCGCCCCCAATTCCTCTTCGAGCAGCTTGATCTGCCGCGTAATCACGGACGGCGACGTATTGATGCTTTCCGCTGCGCCGCGAATCGTGCCATGCGTCAGCACTTCGTTGAAATACCGCAGGCGCTGCTGATTGATCTCTCGCATTCCCTCGCTCCCGTGCGCTGTTTGCGTTGCTCACAGAGCAACGATACGTGAACTTAGTTGCTCTTGCTATCAGTGTTTTGCCCTGCCACTATCGATTCAACCCTGACGACAGGTCCACCCAAGGGAACCGGAGACAAACATGTCAGCAATTCACCCCTCGACAGCCCGCGACGCCGCTTCAGCGCTCTATAGCAAGCTCAACTGGCGGCTGCTGCCGCTTCTGGTGGCCTGCTACATGTTTGCGTACCTGGACCGTGTGAACGTCGGGTTCGCCAAGCTCCAGATGCAAAGCGATCTGGGTTTCTCCGATGCGGCGTATGGCGTCGGTGCGGGCATCTTCTTTCTCGGGTACGTGCTGTTCGAAATCCCCAGCAATCTGATGCTGCCGAAGGTCGGCGCGCGTCTGACGTTCAGCCGGATTCTCGTGCTATGGGGCATCACGTCGGCCTGCATGCTGTTCGTCCAGAACGTGACGGCCTTTTACGCGATGCGCTTCCTGCTCGGCGTCTTCGAAGCCGGCTTTGCACCGGGCATGATCTATTACCTGTCGTGCTGGTACGGACCGGCGCGCATGGCGCGGGCGATTGCGCTCGTGTTCGTGGCCGGGCCGCTGGGTGGCATCGTCGGCGGCCCGACATCGGCCTGGCTGATGACGACGCTCTCCGGCGTGTGGGGTCTGGCCGGCTGGCAGTGGATGTTCCTCGTCGAAGGACTGCCGTGCGTGGCGCTGGGTCTGCTCACGCTGCGCGTTCTGTCGGACCGTCCGGCGGACGCGAACTGGCTGAGCGACGACGAAAAGCTGCTGCTGCATAGCGAGACCGCGCCCGCCCAGCATCGTGCGCATTCATTCAGGGACGTGCTGCGCAGCCCGCGCGTCTATGTGCTCGCTATCGCGTACTTCTGCCTCATTTTCCCGATCTACGCGATCAGCTTCTGGCTGCCGACGCTGCTGAAAGACCAGGGCGTCAACGACACGATCCGTCTTGGCTGGTACGTCGCGATTCCTTATGTGGCGGCCGCGCTCGGCATGTACCTCGCGGGTCGCCGCTCGGACCGCGTGGGCGAGCGCCGCTACCACTGCGCGATTCCGGCGCTCGGTGCCGCGACCTGCCTGATCGCCGCGATTCTCGCCGATGGAAGTCTGACGCTGACCCTTGTCGCGATGACCGCGGCCACTGCCTGCTTGTGGATGGCCTACACGGTCTTCTGGGCGATTCCTTCGCAGCTGATCGAGGGGACCGCGGCGGCCGGCGGCATCGCGCTGATCAACACGGTCGGATTGTCGGGCGGATTCTGGGGTCCTGCCGTGTTCGGCTGGACCAAGACGTGGACGGGGAGCATGCATCTGGGCCTCGTCGTCATGGCATGTACGGCGGTGGTGTCGGCCACGCTGATTCTGACGGGCAAGCTGACGCTCGACAAAAAGCCGGTTTGACCGCCTTCCCCTTCCCCATATAGAGAGTGAAGAACATGAAAATCCTGATCGCCGGTTTCCAGCATGAGACCAACACATTCGCACCGACCAAGGCCGCTTATACGAGCTTCGTTCAGGGCGAGGGCTTCCCGCCGCTGGCGCGCGGCACCGACGTGATGGCGCTGCGCGACGTCAACGTGCCGATCGGCGGATTCATCAAGGCGGCGCGGACGAACGGGCACGATCTGATTCCGGTGATCTGGGCGGGCGCAAGCGCCTCCGCGCATGTGACGACCGATGCGTTCGAACGCATCGGCGGAGAGATTCTCGACGCCGTGGCGAAGGGCGGCTTCGATGCGATCTATCTCGACCTGCACGGCGCGATGGTGACCGAGCAGTTCGACGACGGTGAAGGCGAGCTTCTGGAGCGGGTGCGCCGGATCGTCGGCGACCGCATGCCGGTGGTCGTTTCGCTGGACCTGCATGCGAACGTCACTGCGCGCATGGTCGAGCATGCGAGCGCGCTGGTCGCGTATCGCACCTATCCTCACGTCGACATGGCCGAAACGGGAGAGCGCGCCGCATGGATTCTCGAACAACTGGTGGCGCAAGGCCGTCCGCTGCATTGTGCGTTTCGCCGCGCGCCGTTTCTCATTCCCGTGAACGGCATGTGTACGCTGGTCGCGCCCGCAAGCGACATGTACGGCACGCTGGCGGCGCTCGAAGCAAAAGACGTGGTGTCTGTGTCGTTCGCGCCGGGTTTTCCGGCCGCCGATTTCCCCGAATGCGGGCCGACGGTCTGGGCCTATTCGTTCAGCCAGGATGAAGCGAATCGCGCGGCCGACGCGTTGTATTCGAAGCTCGTCGGCGACGAAGCGCAATGGGACGTGCTCTTCCTGAGTCCTGACGAAGCGGCGCAGGAGGCCGTCGCCGTGAGCCGCGCCGCGACGAAGCCGGTCATCATCGCCGATACGCAGGACAACCCCGGCGTGGGCGGCGATTCGAACACGATGGGCATGGTGCGGGCGCTGCTGCGCAACGGCGCGACGCAGGCGGCAGTTGGCGTGATCTGGGATGCGGAGGTCGCGGCGGCGGCGCATCGTGCGGGCGTCGGCGCGCGCATTTCGGCGGCGTTGGGCGGTCGTTCCGGCGTACCGGGCGATGCGCCGCTCGAAGCGGTCTTCGAAGTCGAACACCTGTCGGATGGGCGCTTCCGTTTTGACGGCCCGATGCTCAATGGCATGCAAGGCGAGTTGGGTCAGGTTGCCTGTCTGCGGATCGAGGGGGTCAGGATTGCGGTCAGCGCTATCAAGATGCAGGTGTTCGATCGCAACCTGTTCCGCGTGGCGGGCATCGAGCCCGAGCAGATGAAGATCCTCGTGCTCAAGAGTTCGGTTCATTTTCGTGCGGACTTCGAAGCAATCGCCGATACAATTCTCGTGGCAAAAGCGCCGGGACCGATGGCCGCCGATCCCGTCGACCTGCCGTGGGAGCGTCTGCATCCGGACATCCGCGTGCGGCCGATGGGGCCGTCGTTCGAATCGCTCCGCGCGGTTGCTCTCTGACTTCGACTCTGGTTTGTCTGGACACAGCCTGAACGGCACCGTGCGCAAGTGCAGCCGCGCGGGAGTCGGGCTGATGTTTCTTTTCGTGCATCGGGAGCGCGTGCATCGCAGCGCGCCCATCGTTAAGGAGAATCGTCATGTCGGAACAGATTAATACGCGGCGTCGCCGTTTGCTAGGGACCACGGTTGCGGGTTTCAGTTTGCTGGAGTTGGGACTGAGCGGACTCGCGCACGCGCAGTCCGCTGAGACGACGGGTGGCGCGAAGGCGACTACGCGTCTTGCCTCGTTCGAGAACCTCCGGCAGATCAACGCCGGAACGCTGAGCATCGGCTATGCAGAGGCAGGCCCGCAGAACGGCCCGGTCGTCATCCTGCTGCACGGCTGGCCGTACGACATCTACGCGTTCGCCGACGTCACGCCGCTGCTGGTCGCCGCGGGCTACCGCGTGATCGTGCCGTATCTGCGGGGTTATGGCTCGACGCGCTTGCTGTCGGCGGACACGCCGCGCAATGGTCAGCAGGCGGTGGTCGCGGTCGACATCATCGCGCTCATGGACGCGCTGAGAATCGACAAGGCGGTGCTCGGCGGCTTCGACTGGGGCGCGCGTACGGTGAACATCATGGCGGCGTTGTGGCCCGAACGCTGCAAGGCGATGGTGTCGGTGAGCGGCTATCTGATCGGCAGTCAGGAGGCCAACCGTGCGCCGCTGCCACCGAAGGCGGAGCTGACGTGGTGGTATCAGTTCTATTTCGCCACCGAGCGCGGCCAGGCGGGTTACGACGCGAACCGTCACGACTTCAACAAGCTGATCTGGCATACGGCGTCGCCGAAGTGGAACTTCGACGATGCGACGTTCGAGCGCTCGGCGGAGTCGTTCAAGAATCCGGACCACGTGGCGGTGGTGATTCACAACTACCGCTGGCGCCTGGGGCTGGTCAAGGGTGAGCCGCAATACGACGAACTGGAAAGGCGCCTGGCAATGGCGCCGACCATTTCGGTGCCGACCATCACACTCGAAGGCGACGCGAACGGCGCGGCGCATCCCGATCCGGCTGCCTATGCGAAGAAGTTCACGGGCAAGTACCAGCACCGGAACATCACGGGCGGCATCGGACACAACCTGCCGCAGGAGGCGCCCAAGGCCTTTGCCGACGCGATCATCGACGTGACCCGCCTTGCATGACACGTCGGCGCACGCCGGCGACAGACGAGCCGCTCCGCATCCCGGGAGCGGCTTTTTTGTATCGCAACGTATCTACACCGTACTCAGACAAACAAGCTTGCATTAAGCGGCTCAACGAAAACATTCCAGATACGTCGGCGCGTTTTAATACCTACACGCAAGGTTGATTCACAACAGTGCGTTTGAATCAGGCGGGACATGGCGGTTTGCATGCAGCAACGGCGTCGCGTTCCACCCAACCTTTGAATGCCTTTGATATCTGGAGAATACTCATGAAACTCGTTCAATCCCTCATCGTCGCCGCGTTGATCGCCGTTCCCGTCGCATCGTTCGCACAGTCGCAGCAACAACCGCTGACCCGCGCCGCAGTGCGCGCGGAGTTGGTCCAGCTTCAGAAGGCCGGCTACAACCCGTCCAGCGACAACACGCAATACCCGCAGAACATCGAGGCCGCGTTGGCACGCGTCCAGGCCGATAACGGTTCGGCTGCGGCGGCATACGGCGGCGTCGTGCAGACCCGTGCGGCGTCGGGCTCCCGCGCGACGAAGAGTCACGCACCGATGAGCCATGCCCCGGCGACCGAGTCGGAAGTCATCGGCCTCGGCCCGATCTACGCGCATTCGTGATCGACGCAACGCCATGACCGTCCGCGTGTTGTCGCGCGGACGGTCATCCCATCTGCATTCCTACCTATCAAGACATAAACAATGACCACGTTTCTCAAGAAGTGCCTCGGATCAGCATTGCTGCTCGGCGGACTGTTCGCATTGCAGGCCGCGCATGCTGCTCCCCCGCAGGACCTGAAGGGTAAGAACGTCGTGCTCGTGCATGGCGCATTCGCCGACGGTTCCAGCTGGGACAAAGTGATTCCGCTGCTCGAAGCGCGCGGGCTTCACGTGGTGGCGGTCCAGAACCCGCTGAGTTCGCTGGCCGATGACGTGTCGGCGACCAAACGGGTGATCGATCAACAGAAGGGCCCGGTGATTCTGGTCGGCCATTCGTGGGGCGGCGTCGTGGTCAGCGAAGCGGGCAACGACGACAAGGTCAAGAGTCTCGTCTATGTGGCGGCGTTCGCGCCCGACAGCGGCCAGTCCATTGCGGACATAACGAAGGGCGCACCGGCGCCGGTCTGGGCGAGCGAGCTGCGCAAGGACGACGCGGGCTACCTGACGCTTTCGACGAAAGCGGTGCTCGAGGATTTCGCTCAGGACGTGCCGCTGCCCGAGAGACGGTTGATCGCGGCGACGCAAGGGCCGTGGGCTTCCGGCTGCCTCGACGAAAAGGTGACGAAGGCGGCCTGGCATGACAAGCCTTCGTACTTTGTGGTGACCGGTCAGGACCGCATGATCGATCCGAATTTGCAGCAGACGATGGCCAGGAACATCGACGCAACAGTGACGCGCGTCAACGCGAGTCACGTTGCGATGGTGAGCCAGCCGAAGGCGGTGGCCGATGCGATCATCGCCGCCTCGCGCGCTGTGCAGTAACACTGGATATGAGCGGTGGCCCGGTCATGCGACGACGGTCCGCCGCAACAGTGCGCTGATCGCGCCGGCCCGCTAGATAGCGATGGACGGAATGCTCTTCATGCATCGCAGCGCGAACATCGACCGGCTGTGACGAATGCCGGCGATCTTGTAGAGCTTCTCGCGCAGGAACCGCTCGTAACCCGCGGTGCCGTCGACCGCCACCTTCACCAGATAGTCGTAGTCGCCCGACACCAGATAGGCTTCGAGCACCTCGGACAGGGTCGCGAGTTCGGCGCCGAAGCGGGCGAGCGCGTCGTCGTCGTGGCGGTCGAGCGTGACTTCGAGCAATACCACGTCGGCGAAACCGAGCTTCTGCTGATCGAGCAACGCGACATAGCCGCGGATATACCCTTCGGTTTCCAATTGACGCGTGCGATTCCAGCACGCGGTGGTCGACATGCCGACCAGTTCGGCCAACTCGGCATTGCTCAGCCGGGCGTTCTTTTGCAGTTCGCGCATGATCTTGCGATCCTGATTGTCGAGCGGGCGGTTGCGGGCGGTCATGAGGGGATGGGAAGGTTGTTCTGTATGAATGGATTTTACCGGAATATTGTCCCTGATGAGGTCGACAAGGCCATGCCTTTAAGAAGCCTATCCAGCCTGCGTCCGGGTATATTTTCACCATGCATTCATGCCCGGGACAACCGTCCGGCCCGCAGGCCTCGCGCCTCGCGGTCTTATGCGGCCACAAGCCGCCATCCGGTGTCTCGCCGCTTTCACAGGAAGGCGGCACGCGGGCGAATTCCGGCGCCACCCGCGCTGGAAAGCGCGCTCGCCGGGCGTGGAGGCATGTTCCTGACCGATGCTTGCCAGCATGATCGTCCGTGTTGCCGGGGCTGCGACTGCGTGCCTTGAGACGTCATGCACCGGCCATGCAGCAACCCTTGCCTCCTTGCCCACTTGCCCGCCGATGTCGATCCAGCTGTACGTGTCGTTTCTTCTTGCTGCTCTAGTTCTCGTCTATTCCCCCGGTCCGGTCAATGTGCTGACCATGAGTCAGGCGCTCAGCGCCGGCTGGCGTGCCGCGTTGCCATGCGTCTGGGGTGGCACATGCGCCGTGCTTCTGCAACTGGCGTTCACCGCGCTGTGTCTGAACTCGCTGTTGCTGATCGACGAGCGTGCGTTGGTCGCGCTGCGTTGGGCCGGCGCAATCTATCTGGTTTATCTCGGCTGCAAGCAGTGGCGCAGCGGCAGTCTCGCGGTTTCCACCGACAGCTCGCAACAACGCAGCATGTTCTGGCGCGGCTTCGCTACTTCGGGACTCAATCCAAAAACCTTGCTGTTCTTTCCGTCGTTCTTTCCGCAGTTCATCAGCACGTCTTCGAATGAAGCCCACTGGTCTGCGAATCAGCAATACCTGTTGCTGGCCTCTACGTTTGCAGTGGTGTTTGCGTTGGGCGTCGCGTCGACGGCGATTTTTTCGCATCGCTTGCGCACCGTCTTGCAACGGCCGAAACGACTACGCGTCATGAACCGGATGATGGGCAGCCTGCTGGTCGGCATGGGCGCATTGATGGCGGCCGTGCGCTGATTCCGCCGAAGCGTCGATGCGCGCGCTGCACCGACGCGCGAAGGCGGCGCCCAGTTCTGGACGCCGCCTGTCTTGTTGCAAAGGATCAATGGAAGATCAGGTACAGGATGACCAATACGATCAACGGGACGCCGAGCAGCCAACCAAGTAGATAAGGCATGATGTGATCTCCTTTCGTGGTGAAGTGCGAATACGAAAGTGATCGAGCATCCGCCGTGCCTGACCCGGATCGCAGTGGTGGACAGCGGCGCCTACGGTGCGCCAGACACAGGCCTGAATGGAAGCTGCAGCGTTATTCGCGGGCACTTGCCGCGCACAAAACAGCCTTTATTCAAGGCAAATTTTCCCGCAGCACGATACTGAACTGCACAGGTTTCACATCGCTCATCGCGTCGCGTTTCTCGCGTACGTTGCGGAAAATCCGCAGACAGTTGCCCACCATCGCTTGCGGCGTTTGAGTAATCAGCGCATCCATCGTCCCGTCGATCAGCAGCGCGCGCGTGTCGGGCGTCAAGCCATGCCCGACGAACAGAATCTTCTGCTCCGAGCGCGCCTCGACAATCGCGCGGGCGACGCCATCCGATCCGCCGCCGCTGTTATAAATGCCTGCGAGGTCGGGATGTTGCTCCAGCAGTTTGCGGGTTTGCATATAGTTGCGCTCGCTGTCGTCGTGACCCTCGCGCAGTCCGATCACGCGCACTTGCGGAAACGTCGATTCGATCAGATGCAGAAAGCCGATCTCGCGCTCCTCGTGTCCGCGATAGTTCAGACTACCCGCGAGCATCGCGATCTTGCCGCTGGGCCGCGGTCCCATGAAGCGCCCCAGCAACAAGGCAGCCGTGCGCCCGGCCGAACGATTGTCGATACCCACATAAGCCAGCCGCCGCGCATTCGACAGATCCGAAATCAGCGTGATGGCCGGCACGCCCTGGTCGGCCAGCGCATTGACGGCGTCGCGCACCACGGGATGCTCCAGCGCCATGAACACGACGCCGTCCGCACGCTGTCCGTAATGCAACAGACGGTCGGCCAGTTCTTTCGGGTTGAAACTCTCGACGTAATGGACGCGGCACTTCATGTCCAACGCACTCCATTGATCGTGTGCGAAGTCGATGTAGTCGCCGAGCATGTGCAGGTAGCGATTGGTGCCGGCCGGCAGCAGAAACGCGACGCGCATCGGCTTCGACGCGCTCGCCGCAGGCGCGGCGGGCGTGAGCAGATAGCCCAGTTGCGCGGCCGCTTGCAGCACGCGTTGTGCGGTGACGGCGCGCACGCCTTCGCGCGCATTGAGCACGCGATCCACCGTAGCGGTCGACACGCCGGCGACGCGCGCTATGTCCGGAATGCGTGCGCGCGCGGCGGCGGTGAGGTGAGCCGGTTCGGACATGGCCGTCCTTCACAGATTGGGAATCCATCAAAAAACATCAAGTCCGCGGTTTGACGCAGTTGCCGCGCACGCCTAGTCTTGCAGCTATCGCGCGGCGACTCAACTGTGATGACCGGAAAATCAACGCGTTGAATCGGGTGATGATGGATTTTGATGGATTCGACAGTCACATCAATTATAAGCAAGGAGACGCTCAAATGACCAACCTCGCGAGACGCACGTTGCTGCGTGCCGCGGCCGCCGTGCCGGTGGCCAGTACGCTGGGCTTTCCGGCGATCGTACGCGCGGCGTCCGGCCCGGAGTTCGTGTTCAAGTACGGCAACAACCTGCCGCTCACGCATCCGCTGAACGTGCGTTCGCAGGAGGCGGCCAACCAGATTCGCGAGGCGTCGAAGGGACGCATGGAGATCCGGATATTCCCTAACAACCAGTTGGGCGGCGACACCGACATGCTCGCGCAGGTGCGCAGCGGCGGCATCGAAATGTTCACGCCGTCGGCGCTGGTGGTGTCGACGCTTGCGCCGTCGGTGGCGATCAATGCGGTCGGCTTTGCGTTCAGCGATTACAACCAGGTGTGGGGCGCGATGGACGGCAAGCTCGGCGCCTATGTGCGCGCGGCCATGCAGAAGGCCGGGCTCGAATCGTTCGAAAAGATGTGGGACAACGGTTTTCGTCAGACCACCACCAGCAACGGGCCGATCACGAGCGCGCAGAACATGCGCGGTCTGAAGATTCGCGTGCCGGTGAGCCCGCTCAGCATCGACATGTTCAAGGGCCTCGGCGCCGCGCCGACCAGCCTGCAATTCAGCGAAGTCTATTCGTCGCTGCAAACGCATATCGTCGATGCGCAGGAGAACCCGCTGCCGATCGTGCAGGTCGCGAAGCTCTACGAAGTGCAGAAGTACTGCTCGCTGACCAATCACATGTGGGACGGCTACTGGTTCGTGCTGAACCCGCGCGCGTGGCAGCGTCTGCCGAAAGACCTGCAAGGCATTGCCAGCGACGCGTTCAATCAGTCGGCGCTCAAGCAGCGTGAGGATGTCCGCAAGCTCAACGACGCAGCCGTCGCCGATCTGCAAAGCAAGGGGCTCACGATCAACCGGCCCGCGCCGGACACGTTCCGCGTCGCGCTGCGTCAAGCGGGCTTCTATGGCGCGTGGAAGAGCAAGTTCGGCAACGAAGCGTGGGATCTGCTCGAACAATCGGTCGGCAAGCTGGCCTGAGCGTGCGGCAGTCCGGTGAGCATCAGAAGACGCGCGGCGAAGAGCCGCGAGGAGACCGCAGGATGTCGAATCACGCATTGAATGCGGCAGAGGCGGCGGCCGTGCCGTTGCACGCGGCCAGCACGCCGCGCCGCTGGCTGCGAACCTTGGACCGCGGCCTGATTGCACTGGTCGAAGTGTGCGCGGCGGCGCTGCTGGCGGTGGAGATCGTCGTGATGCTGGCGGGGGTGGTGTCGCGTTACGTGCTGCATCAGCCGCTCGTGTGGTCGGATGAACTGGCCGGCATTCTGTTCCTGTGGCTCGCGATGCTCGGCGCGGTGCTTGCGCTACGACGCGGCGAACATATGCGGATGACGGCGCTCGTCAGCCGGTTGTCGCCGCAACGGCGCGCCTTCGTCGACACGCTCGCGATTGCCGCGTCGATCGCCTTGCTCGCGTTGTTGATCGCGCCCGCGTACGACTATGCGGCCGGCGAGGCGGCGATCGTCACGCCCGCGCTGCAGATCAGCAACGCCTGGCGCGCGCTCGCGCTGCCGATCGGCGCCGCGCTGATGCTGCTGGTCGGCCTGATCCGGCTCGCTCAGGTGAGCCGCGTGCGCGACGTCGTCATCGTGCTCGCCGTCGCCGCGCTGCTCGGCGTGGTGTGCGTATTCGCCGGGCCGTGGTTCCAAACGCTCGGCAAGCTCAACCTGGTGATCTTCTTTGTCGGCGTGGTGGCTATCGGCATCTTTTCGGGCGTGCCCATCGGCTTCTCTTTCGCACTCGCGACGTTCGGCTATCTAGGCCTCTCCACTTTCACGCCACTCGAAGTAGTGGTCGGACGGATGGACGAGGGCATGTCGCATCTCGTGCTGCTCGCCGTGCCGCTGTTCGTCTTTCTCGGCTTGCTGATCGAAATGACCGGCATGGCGCGCGCGATGATCGAGTTTCTCGCGAGCCTCGTCGGTCACATGCATGGCGGCCTGTCGTTCGTGCTGATCGGCGCGATGTATCTGGTGTCGGGCATTTCCGGCTCGAAAGTCGCGGATATGGCGGCGATCGCCCCGGTGCTGTTTCCCGAGATGAAAAAGCGCGGTGCGTCCGAAGGCGATCTGGTCGCGCTGCTCGCCACAACGGGCGCGCAAAGCGAAACCATTCCGCCGAGCATCGTGCTGATCACGATCGGCTCGGTCACGGGGCTGTCGATCTCCGCGCTGTTTACCGCCGGGATGTTGCCGGGCGCGGTGCTCGCGCTGATTCTGTGCGTGGTGGTGTGGTGGCGTTATCGCAAGGAAGACCTGAGCGGCGCGCAGCGGTTTACCAGGCGGCAGATCGGCCGGCTGTTCATCGTGTCGCTTCCGGCCCTGGCGTTGCCGTTCGTGATTCGCATGGCGGTGGTCGAGGGCGTGGCGACGGCGACCGAAGTGTCGACCATCGGCATCGCGTATTCGATGCTGATCGGCCTGCTGGTGTATCGCCGCTTCGAATGGCGGCGGCTCGGCCGCATGCTGGTGGATGCGGCGACTCTGTCGGGCGCGATCCTGTTCATCATCGGCTGCGCGACCGCGATGGCCTGGGCGCTCACGCAATCCGGCTTTTCGCAGGATCTCGCGCAATTGATGGGCTCGATGCCCGGCGGCGCGTACGGCTTTCTCGCCGTGTCGATCGTCGTGTTCGTGATGCTCGGCAGCGTGCTCGAAGGCATTCCCGCGATCGTGCTGTTCGGACCGCTGCTGTTTCCGATTGCGCGGCTCGCGGGCGTGCATGAAGTGCATTACGCGATCGTCGTGATCCTGTCGATGGGCGTCGGGCTCTTCTCGCCGCCGTTCGGCGTCGGCTACTACTCGGCGTGCGCGATCAGCAAAGTGAATCCCGATGCGGGCATTCGTCCGATCGTCGGGTATATGGGCGCGCTGATCGTGGGCCTGCTGCTGGTCGCGGCGATTCCCTGGATTTCGATCGGCTTCCTCTAAGTTTTCTTCACAGGTTCGACCTTCGGGCGCTGCATTCCTGCCGCGCCGGGGCGTCGCTCGTCCTTCAAAACCCGCAGCATCGGGAGAGTTTCATGAGTCGTTTCTTTGGCGAAATCCGGCAGGCAGGCTATGTGGTGCGTGATATCGAAGCCGCGATGGACTACTGGAGCCGCGTGCTCGGCGTGGGTCCGTGGTTCTACAACGAACGCGTGCCGATCGAAAACTACACGTATCGCGGGCAAACGTATGAAGTGCACAACTCGGTCGCGCTGGCGAACTCGGGGCCGCTGCAGGTCGAATTGATCCAGACGCGCAACGACGCGCCGTCGATGTATCGCGACTTCCTGGCCGCGGGCCATACCGGCTTGCAGCACAACGCCTACTGGACCACCTCGTTCGACGCGGATCTCGCGCGTCTTCAGGAGCAGGGCTTCAAGGTGGCGATGAGCGGCGAGGTGGGGCGCAACGGGCGCTTCGTCTATTTCGATACGGAAAATCATCCGGGCACCGTGATCGAACTCTCGGAGATCGCGGGGCCCAAGGGCAAGCTGTTCGACATGATCTACGCGGCGTCGCGCGATTGGGACGGCCGCGAGCCGGTACGCCGCTTTCCCGATCTGGGCACGCTATGAGCGCGATGCAGCAGGCGCAAGCGGCCAACGACGACACGCTCGAAGCCGACTATCTGATCGAGACGCCGCTCGATCCCGCCCAGGTCGCCGAGGTGATGGCCGGCGAGCAGTCGAGCGGCACGTTCGTGCGCGTCGCCAACGAGACCGATGCGCTGCGCGCACGCAGCCGCGCGAGCGTGCTGCGTATCGCGGAACTCGAAGCCGTGGCGCAGCCCAGTCTGCCGAGCGCGTGGCTCATCCGGCAAGGCATGCCGGGGCCGTGGCGGCGCGCGCGCGTCACGCTGTCGTTTCCGCTCGCCAACATCGGCGCGAATCTGCCGACGCTGGCCGCCACCATCGCGGGCAATCTGTACGATCTCGGCGAAGTCACCGGCATGCGGTTGCTGTCGTTGCGCTTGCCGGCTTCCTATCGCGCGCGTTTCGAATTGCCGCGTCATGGCGTGGCGGGCACGCGCGTGTTGACGCAAGTAGCGGACCGTCCGCTGATCGGCACCATCATCAAGCCGAACGTCGGTCTGAGCGCGACGGAAACGGCGGCGCTGGTGCGCGAGCTGTGCGAAGCGGGCGTCGATTTCATCAAGGACGACGAAGTATGCGCGAATCCCGCGCATGCGCCGCTTGCCGAACGCGTGCGGGCGGTCATGTCCGAAGTGCGCGGCTACCGCGAACGCAGCGGCCGTTCCGTGATGGTCGCGTTCAACATCACCGACGACCTCGACGCGATGCGCCGTCATGCTGAACTGGTCGAGCACGAAGGCGGCCACTGCGTGATGGCGAGCATCAACTGGTGCGGCTTCTCCGCCATCCAGACACTGCGCCGCGCGACACCGCTCGTGCTGCACGCGCATCGCAACGGCTACGGGATGATGTCGCGCGATCCGGCGCTCGGCATGTCGTTCCAGGCGTATCAAACGTTATGGCGTTTGACCGGCGTCGATCATATGCACGTACACGGCCTCGGCGGCAAATTCGCGCAGAGCGATGTGGAAGTCGTCGAATCGGCGCACGATTGCGCGACACCGCTCGCGTCCGGTTGCGACGACACCGTGCTACCGGCATTTTCGTCGGGGCAGTGGGCCGGCACCGCGCCAGCGACCTTCGACGCGGTGCGCTCCACCGATCTGCTGTTCATGTCCGGCGGCGGCATTCTCGCGCATCCGGATGGACCGTGCGCGGGTGTGACGAGCGTGCGCCAGGCATGGGCGGCCGTGCAGGCCGGCACGCCGTTGCCGGTGTACGCCGCGCAGATGCCGGAGTTGCGGCGCGCGCTGGCGTTTTTCGGCCAACGCGCCTGAGCGAATCGGGACATGAGCGACATGGACGATCCCAGCCGCCGAGGCATAGGCGAATCGCGCGACACGCGTCCCGCGTACGCGTTCTACGGCGACGACTTCACCGGCGCGACCGATACGCTCGCGCATCTCGCGCGCGCCGGCTTGCGCACGATGCTGTTGTTCGCGCCCCCGGATGCCGCGCGTCTTGCGACGCTCGGCCAACTCGACGCGCTCGGCGTAGCAGGCGCCGCGCGGACCATGGAGCCGCTCGCGCAGCAGCAGGAACTCGCGCGGGTCGGCGCCGCGTTCGCCGCGCTCGGTGTGCGCGTGATGCACTACAAGGTGTGCTCGACTTTCGATAGCGCGCCGCAAACCGGCAGCATCGGCGTGGCGATTCGCACGTTGCGCGAGCATTGCGCGAACGAGCTGGTCGCGGTGATCGGCGGTCAGCCGAATTTGCGGCGCTACTGCGTGTTCGGTCAACTGTTCGCCGCGGCCGGGGCGGACGATCATCGACAGGCGGTCTATCGGATCGACCGTCATCCGACGATGAGCCGTCATCCGGTCACGCCGATGAACGAAGCGGACTTGCGTGTGCATCTGCAACGCCAGGGCGTCGAGCATGTGCAATCGATCGATTGGCGATGCTACGCGGCGGGCGACGCCGCGCTGCAATCCGAAGTGCGGCGCCGGCTCGAAGCGCAGCCGGATGCGTTGCTGTTCGACGTGCTCGACGACGCGCATCTGCAAGCGATCGGCCGGGTGCTCGTGCGGCGCGCGGCGGTGGCGCCGCTGCTTGCGGTCGGCGCGAGCAGTGTTGCTCAGGCTTATGCGTCGGCGCTTGAGGAACGGGCTGATTCGTCGGCGGGGAATGAGGCTGTACCGCTGACTCGCGCGCGAGGCCCGGTGTTCGTGCTGGCCGGCAGTCTGTCGCCGTTGACCGAGGTGCAGATTGGCGCCGCGCATTCGTATCTGCGGGTGGAGCTGGACCCGCAGCGAATGACCGGCGATGCCGCGTCCGTCTATCTGGCGGAACGCGTGGCGGCGATTGCGGGGCCGTTGCGAGATGGCCGCAACGTGCTTGCCTTTACCGCGCGCCGTGCGGTGAACGCCGCAAGCGCGACGAACGCAGCGGACACGGCGCTGCCGTCACTCGCGCATGCTTGCGCAACGCTGCTGCGGCAGGTGCTCGACGCGGTGCGATTGCAACGCATCGGCATAGCAGGCGGCGACACGTCGAGCTTCGCCGTGCGTGCGCTCGACGCGTGGGGTCTGTCGTATCTCGCGCCGCTATCGGCGGGCGTGACCGTGTGTCGTCTTCATGCGGACCGCGCGGAACTCGACGGCATGGAAATCATGCTCAAGGGCGGTCAGATGGGCGATGCGGGACTGTTCGAGCAACTGGTCGATGGCTATGCAGTCGGTCAGGACATCCAGCGCTAAGGCCGATCGGTGCACCGTTAGCGCCATTCAGCGAGATCGTTCGACCCCAGCCAGGCGAGTAACTTTTCCATCGTCCAGTCCCGGATGACAATGAGCGAACGAGCTTCGACCAGCGAGACTTTCCCGACCATCGACATGACAAGGCCGCCGGATATTGCTATCCGGCGGCCGCCTTCGTTCGAACTTCGTTACGACGAGCGTTCTCTCATCCGCGTGGATCGAGTCGGTTCGCGTTTGCGCACATGGGCTATATGACGCCGGCAACCAGCAGCACGATCACCACGATCAGGACGACACCGAGTCCTCCGGTAGGACCATAGCCCCACGAACGGCTGTGCGGCCAGGACGGAAACGCGCCGATGAGGAGCAGAATCAGCACGATCAGAAGAATAGTTCCCAACATATCAATGACCTCCGCTGGTTGATAAGGACCTGCCTTGGCACGACGGCCGCGCTAACTTCGCGGCTGCCGTGCGAAGACAGCGACGGTGTTTCTATTGAGCAAGCCGCATGCCCAACGCGGAGAATCGAACCGCTTTAGCCGTATTCCTCCGATCACGCCGTCACCCCACGCGCCGTGCCGATTCGCGCAACCACGATATCGGCGAGGAACGCAATGGCGAGCGCGGTCGCGCCGCAGATGAAAATCAGCGCGTAGTTGTTATGCGTATGGGAGAACAGAAACGAATACCCATAGCCGCCTAGTGCCTGGAAGAGTGCGAATGCCGTGGTCGCGCGGCTCCATGCGGCCCGCTGTTCGATGTGATCGTGCGGCACGAGTTCGTGGATGCGGCCGAGCGCGAGCGGCACGATGCCCGGCGTGAAGATGCCGAGGATCACGGTCGCCGTCGCCACCGCCAGCGTGCGGCCCGAGAGCGCCAGCAACGCCACCGCCGCGGACTGCAGAAACAGCGCGATCCGATACGCGTTGCCAAAGCCGATGCGATCGGCCACGTTGCCGCAGATGAGCGGACCCGCAATCGCCGCGAGGCCGTACAGCACCCAGTATTCGGCGCCGATCGCCGCGCCGTGTCCCAGGCCGCGCGCCACGTAGTCGACGAGCAGCACCATCGCGGGCACGAGGCCGAGTGCGTTCGCCGCGTATTGCGCATACAGCAGGCGCAGCTTCAGGTTATGAGTATGCGTGGCGTGATGCGTGCCGGCGGGTGTCACCGGAGCGGGCGGATTCGTCGACGGCCAGCCGAACCAGCTCGCCGCGGTCAGGACCAGCGCGACCACGCCGAGACCGATCCAGGTGGTTTGCAAACCGAAGCGCAGCAGCTGGGGAATCAGTGTGCCGGAGGCCGCGATGCCGAGACCGAGTCCGAGAAAGATCATCCCGCTGACGAAGCCGCGGCGCGGCGGCGGGATGTGCGGAAGAATCGACGTCGCTACCAGCACCATGATGGCGCCGCCCGAGACACCCGACAGCAGGCGCCATGCAAAGAACCAGCTGATCGACAGCGGATACGCGCAGGCGAAGAACGCTGCGGTCACGACCGCCATCAGCAGACGCAACGCGCTGCGGTTCGACATTGCCGACGCAAGCGGACGGCCGATCAGCGCGCCGATCAGATAGCCGGCGAAATTCGCCGCGCCGAGGGTCACTGCTTGCGACGACGTGAACCAGTGCGCCTGGATCAGCGAAGGAATCAGCGGCGTATACGCAAAACGCGCGAGACCAATGGCGACGAGACTGCCGCACAGCCCAGCGAAGGTCGCAAAGAGCGCGCGGGCATCGAGCGAGGCGGGTGGTGCGGAGCTTAAAGAAGACGGTGCTGCGGACATGACGATTCCTTTACCGGTGCGCATGCCTATGGGGGCGCTGCCGGATGTCGGTGAGAAAGCCAGGCAATGCGCCCGGTCGGACGCGCGGATCGGACGCGGCCGTCTTACGCAGGTGAAGCGGGTGGCGCCGACGGCGGCGGCAGCGCAGGCAAGCCGAGCAGCGTCAAAGCCGGCGACACAGAGCCGCATAGCAGCACGTATTGCGGCGTGACTCGCGCGAGAACGCGAATGCCGATCAGCGTGGCGAGCAGATGAGAGGCGGCGTCTTCGAGTGGCACGGCGACGGTGATTTCACCGCTTTGCTGCGCTGCGACCAGGCCTCGATGGAAAAACGCGCGGATCTCCGCCATTTCCGCCGCGACCATTTCGCGAAATGCTTCGTCGTCCGATGAAACTTCGAGCGCCGAGTTGACCAGCATGCAGCCGCGCATGTCGGGATCGGCAATCGCGCGCTCGATCACTTCGTGGAAGAACAAGGTGATGCTCTGCGCTGGCGACGCGGTTTTCTCAAGCCGCTCGATCCGCTCGTGCAGGATGTGCTCCAGATAATGTTCGAGCGCGCGCAGATAGAGGCCGCGCTTGTCACCGAACGCGTTGTAGAGGCTGGGCTGCGTGAGACCGGTCGATTTGACCAGATCGCGCGTGGAGGTCGCTTCGTAGCCCTTGCTCCAGAACGCTGCGCTGGCCGCTTCGAGCACGGCGTGCTCGTCGAATCCGCGAGGTCGTGCCATGGTAACTGTCCTTCATGCGTGATCGGCGACCGTTCTATATCGGTCGATATAGAACGCGATTATATATCGACCGATATAGAATGCAAGGGGAAGTTTGGGGCGATGGCGGGGGATGTGAAGAGAGGCCTGGCGGGCGGAAACCGGCCCGCGGCGGGGGCCCCGACGCCCAATCCGCCGTGCGTCGCGGGTCGTACGAGCCCCCGGCGGAGAGCCGATCAGCGCTGCGGCGGCCGGCGATCAGCGTGCCGATGTGAACCCGCCGGGGAGACCGCTTCGCTGCATGGCAGCACGGCCTGTCGGATACGTTTGAACTTGCCTGACGCCGCAAGCGGTCAGAAACGCCCTATTGCCGGGCCGCCATCAGTTTTCCGAGCGCGGCTCCCAGATCTTCGTCGGTTAGCGCGGGGAAGATGGTGATCGTCAGCAGGTCACCCCATTCGAGCGACAGCGCCGCTATGCTCCCGGTATCGGCGGCCTCGACGACCGCGAAGCCATGCAGGCCGCCGATCGCATGCCAGCGCCCCAGCATGGTGATGCCATCGGGCGGGCGCCCGCCGGTTTTCATGAAGCGTTCAATGACGGCATTCTCGGCGGTCGGCTGACCATTCCATTCCACGATGAATTTCATTGCGTGTCTCCAATCTGGATTGGCGATGCCGGCTCGTGGCGCGCCGCGCTCGTCGTCTGGGTGGCGGCGCTTCGTCTGCCGTGCGCCACGCACGCCGCTGCGCCATCGAGCCGTCCGGATAGCACAGGCTATTGGCGGGCGGCAGGCAAAAAACCACGTGGCGTCCTAAGCATCATAGGAGAGCGCACGACCGCCGATGTCGCCGTGAGCAGACATTCGCCAGGTCAATTGAACCGGCGTCGTCGTTGCGGCGAGAGCGCTAACGGGACGCCGCGTTTCCAATTGCGGATATCTCGTGCGTCCTACAAATAGGCCCCTTCCAAAGGGCGTTCGACGATTGCGGAGTCGCCGACGCCGGTTCGCCGCGCGCCGTGTCTTCACCTGTTCGGCGGTGAGCGGCGCTTCGTGATGTGCATGATCCGCGCGACGCGGCAGGTCTCATGATCATGACAGAGGATTTCGTGGCAATCCTTACTGAAGCAGGCGAGCGCGCACCATGCGGTGTGCGGCTTTGCTTTTGCTGCAGATATGGCCATGCGTGCGGATTTGGCGCGAAAAAGCAGTGGATGATTGCGGCGCGAATTCATGCGGCGAGCGGTGTGACGCGTTGGCCGCACATTCCGCTGCAAAGTGCGGCACACTCCGCGCCCAAAAAACAAACGGCATGCGATTGTACCGCATGCCGTTGCGATGCCTGTTCGAACTCGATTCTATTCGCGCTGGCGATTACGCGGCAGCGCCGCTTCGATAATCATCCGATGCGCGGCAGGAAAACCGGGCGGATATTCGACGACGCGCGTGGCAGCCGGCACCAGCGGCGCGGCCACACTCGCTCGCGCGCCGACGCGCGCACCGCCGATGATGGCGGCCATCGCCTCGCGGTCGAGTTCGACGCTGGCAGCAAGGTCCTTGATGATGAGTTTCGCCATGACGGCTCCCGAAAAGAAATTGGGCGGCCGGTCCATGAACTGGTCCGGCCGCCGCTACTGTCTGTCGTTCGATGTAGAGAGGTCTCGTCGCACTATCAGTATAGGAAATCTGTTTGCAGCTTGCCTGTCGGTAACGATAAAGCGGCACTGAATGAACCCCCGTTCCTGCGCTGCTTCCCGTGCTTAGGCTGCAGCGTAGTTGGCGCCCCACAGCGACGGGCTGACGTCCAGATGCAGCGGCACGAACCCGGCACCGATCACGCCGACGTTGTTGAGCGCGGCGACGTTCACGTATTGCAGCTGGTTGAGGTTCTGGTTGATCGAGACATTGACGTTGGCAATGCCGCCGAGCCCGGCCACCGACGGCAGGCCGGGCGCGCCGGTGCCGCCGGCCACCGCCGACATTGCGCGGCGGTCGAGCTCGCGGGTGCGGGATAGATCGCGAATCAAGAGGGATGACATGGTGATTCTCCAAAGGTGCGCGGAAGACGGGCGTGATCGGCGTGAGGCGAAGCGGCCCGCTGTCGCGGGCGCTTCGCCTCGTCACGCTTTACACGTGGATGTTGTTGTTCGACGAGATGCTCGGGCTGAACGACGAGGCGATGCCGGCCGCGAACGCAACGTTGTTGCCGTTGGCGTTCTGAAGGTCCATCTGGGTGTTGATCAGTTGCGTTGCATCGACGTGCTTGCTGTTGTTCGGCGCGTAGACCGGGCTGAAGTTGTAGTACGAGACCGACGGGCCGAAGCCGCCGCGCACGGCGCTCATCGCCTTGCTGTCGAGTTGTTCGGTGATGGACAGGTCTTTGATCATCAGCGTGTTCATGGTGAGTCTCCTGGAAAAAAGTATCGCGGTGTTGCGATTGGGTTCGAGCAATTTGTCTGCTCGGGTGTCACTAACGCATGGGCTGTGCCAGTTTTATTCAAGGTTCCTAATAAAGTTGACGGAGCCTTGCTGCACAAGGCTTTCGCAATGCACCTACCGGTCGGCCGCAGCGGCATGACCTGCTCGGGCGATACGGGAGCGGTGGCGTATGGCCGACACACGGCCGCATGCTGTCGGCTGCCGGACGACACTCGCGCGCCACGCTTGCGAAGCGCGGCGCGGGCCAATCCTGGTTTGCGAAAGCACGGACCGGGAGCTAGTATCGAAGCGGCACATGTAACTGGTTACGACAGGTTTTCCATCAGCCCGAGTGCCTTCGGTCACATGAGATCGGGCCCAACGGCAGCGGCGGCGCTTCGCACAAATGGCTAGCCTTGCACGTGTGATTCACGACTTTCAGAGCGGCGAGCTGTCGCGTGACGAGTTCGTCGCTCAACTCGACAGTACGTTGACGACCGAAGGACTCGGTCCCACGCAGCTGCTGGAGATGCTTGGCGCGGCGCATCATAAAACCCCGTTACCCGACGATCTCTACCTCGAAGTGCGCCGGCGCATCGAGCAGCTGCGCGTGTCGAACGTGGCGGCCGGCGGCGAGGAAACCGGCATTCAGACCACGGTGGAGATTCCATCGGTGCGTTCCGCCAGTGCAGGTAGTGCGAGCAACGCCAGCAACGCCAGCAACGCCAGCAACGCCAGCAACGCGCCGGACGGCGCGGGACACGATCAGAGCAAAGGCACCGGCGACACGCTGAATAACCGCTTCGTCCTCGAGGAATGTCTGGGCGTGGGCGGCATGGGCACGGTGTACAAGGCGCTCGACTTGCGCAAGCTCGAAGCATCGGATCGCAAGCCCTATCTCGCGATCAAGGTGCTCAACGTCCAGTTTCGCGGCAATCCGAATTCGCTCGTCGCCTTGCAGCGCGAGGCGCGCAAGGCGCAGGTTCTCGCGCATCGCAACATCATCACGGTGTACGACTTCGACCGCGACGGGCCGATCGTCTATCTGACGATGGAGTATCTGAGCGGCAAACCGCTCAGCCAGTTGCTGCGTACGCCGGGCTATCAGGGCATGCCGGTGCGCGCGGCGCTGCCGATCGTGCGCGGCATGTGTGCCGCGCTCGCCTACGCGCATGAGCGCGGCTTCGTCCATTGCGACTTCAAGCCGGCCAACGTGTTTCTGACCACCAACGCCGAAGTGAAAGTGATCGACTTCGGCATTGCCCGCGTGTTTCAGCGCCCTGAAGAGGAGAGCGACGCGACGGTGTTCGATCCCGGCAGCCTCGGTGCGATGACGCCCGCGTATGCGAGCCCGGAGATGATCGAGCACCGCGAGCCCGATCCGCGCGACGATATCTACGCGCTCGGCTGCATCACCTACGAGTTGCTGACCGGTCACCATCCGTTCGACCGTTTGTCGGCGACTCAGGCGCGCAATGCCGATTTCAAGCTGCAGCGGCCGCAGAATCTCGATTCGAAGCAGTGGCGCGCGTTGCGTGCTGCGCTGTCGTTCGATCGTGCCACGCGCATGCCGAGCGTGGTGCGCTTCATTGCCGAGTTCGACAACGAGGCGCGCGCGGAGAAGTCGGGTACGTTGGCGAAGGCCGGACTCGCGAGCTTTGCCGCGGTGTGCGCGGCGGCGGTCGGCGTGTTTGCGCTGCGCTCGGGGCCGAGCCGGCAGGGCAGTACGCCGGCGGCGGTGGGGGCGTCGCAGGCATTGGCGGATCGGGCGGATGCAGCGTCGGAGGCGAATGTGGTGGCGGCCGTGCCGCCGACCGTGACGGCATCCGCCGCATCAAACTCCGCACCGGCTGCTGCGAGCGCCGCGGCCGTGTCGGCGCCAGTCGCCACGCCGCCCGCGCCCAAGCCCGCACTGACGCTCGCCGCCATCGCCCCCACGTTGGCGCAAGTGCCGTGTTCGGCGCTCTCCGCAGCCGTCCAGGATCATTCGCTGACGGTGCGCGGCTTCGTCTCGCAGCGCTACGGCGCGGCGCATCTGAAGGACACATTGGCGGCCTTGCCGGGCGTCGATACGTTGACGCTCGACGTCGAACCCATCGCCGACGGCAAATGCGATACCGTCAACGCGCTCGCTCCCTACTGGGTTCGCAACTGGCAAGCGGGGCGCATCGCGGCTTTGCATGTGCGGCCGCCCGGCGGTCAGTTGAGCGAGGGCGACGCGCTGGTCGTCGACGTGACGACGCCTGGCTTCGACTCGTATGTGAACCTCGACTACTTCCAGCTCGACGGCAGCGTCGTGCATTTGGTGCCGAGCCCGCGCGCGAAGGACAATCAGGCGCCGCCGCACTACGCCGCGACAATCGGCAGCGGCGGCGACTGGATCATTTCGAAACCGTTCGGCGCGGAGATGGTGGTGCTGCTGATTACGCCGGTGCCGCTATTCGACAAGCCGCGTCCGGAAAGCGAATCGCGCGCCGACTATCTGCGCGCGCTCGACACGCGGCTCACGCAGATCCGCGGCAAATACGGCCAGGACCACATCGTGGCCGACTTCGCATCGATCACGACGAAGCCGCGCGCGCCTTGAATGCGGTGCGGGCGTCAACCACCATGTCTGAACTCGACGGCATGAACCGCTCATGATCTCGCAGCGAGACCACGCGCTTCATTTGAGATCTTTGACGACCCGAAAGCCATCCTGCGATTGGCGTACGCCCGCGCTGTATTTGAAGCGCGTCGCGCTGAGCATGTAATTGCCGCCTTCGCGCCATGAACCGCCGCGAATCACGCGCATGTCGCAGCCGGGGCTGTCCCATGCGTGGCCGTCGGCGGGCGCGCCCTGATAGTTGTTGTGCCAGCAGTCGGCGGTCCATTCCCATACGCTGCCGTTCATGTCGTACAGGCCGAGCGGATTCGGCGCGAACGAACCGGCGGACTCCGGGCCTTCCTTGTGCCATGGGTCGCCGCAATCCTTGCAATTGGCGGTGCCCTTGCGCATCTGATCGCCCCACCAGTAGGCGGTCGTCGTGCCGCCTCTGTCCGCGAATTCCCATTCCGCTTCGGTGGGCAGACGGTAGGGCTTGCCGGTGACTTTGGTGAGCCATTTCACGTACTGCTGCGCGTCGTCCCAACTCAGGTCGCGCGCCGGTGCGGCCTTGTTCGTATTGCTTTCGGGCGTCGCTTTCTGACAGGCATTGGCGGCGACGCACGCGTTCCATTGCTCGACCGTCACCTCGTATTTGCCGATCGCGAACGGCACACCGATGCTCACGTGATGGACCGGCTTCTCCGATGGATCGTCCGAGTTGCTGCCCATTGAGAATGAGCCGGGGGGGACGGGGACCATGATCGGGCAGGCGGCGCAGTCGCGGCTTTCACCGGCGGCGAGCGGACGCGTGACGGGTTTCTGTGCGACTGCGGCGGCGGGTGGGGCAGCCGGCGCGGCGGGTGCGGCGGCGCTTGGCGTGGGGGTTGGATTTGGCGCCGACGCTGTGCGCGGGTGCTCCGGCGCCGGGGCACTCGTTGGCGCGGCGGGGTGAGCGGCTTGCGGCGCAGGTGCAGGTGCAGGTGTCGGCGCAGGCGCAGGCGCACTCGCCGCCGCGCGCAGACGATCGATGCGCGCATGAGCGAGCGTAGCGAAGCGGCCATTCGGATAGGCCTTCAAATAGGCCTCGTAATCGGCGGGATAGTTGCTGTCCTTGATCGAATTCCAGAACGTGATTTCGTATTGCTCGCTGCTGTCTTTCGGAAGAATGCCCCTGCTGTGCAGCGCGACGAGCGGACCCTCCTGGCGCGCCCACGCGACGACCGGCACAGACGCCTCGCGATAGCGCCCAGCGGTTTCGTTCAACTGAGGCGAGGAAGCCAGCGTCGTAGCAATCCACGGCTTTTGCTCGCCACCGGTTGCATCGCGCACTTGCGCGGCGACGCGCTCGAACAGCGCGTCGAATGTTGTCGACGAGGCGCTTTCCAGCGCGTGCAGCAAAGCGTTCGTGTAGACGCCGTGGCGCGCGCCGTCCGCCGCAAAGCCGCCGGGGGCGGCGGCATAGGCGATCACGGTATCGGCACCCGGCGTTGGAGTATTGCTCGTCGCGCCCGGCGAGAACGGATTGTTCAGGCACGTATCGAGAATCACGACATTGAGCCGGCCCGCACGCGGTGCAGACATCGCCCGCAACACGCTATTCAGATCGATGCCGCTATTCACCAGCGACACCGGCAAGCGTGCATCGAGTCCGGCAGGCATGAGCAACGTCTGCCGGCCCATTTGCATGCCATGGCCCGCGAAATAGAAGAGGCCGACGCCGCCCCCTTGCAAACGCCGCTGGAATTCGCTGATCGCCTCCTGCATGTCCAGTGGCGTCGCATTCGTGCGCATGATGACGGCGAAGCCGAGCGCCTGGAGCGTATCGCGCATTGCTTCGGCGTCGCGCGGCGCGTTGGGGCGGATGGGGGCGGCGGGATCGCCGTATGCGCCATTGCCGATGACGAGCGCAATACGTGGAGAAAGTGCAGGCTCGCGCACTGACGTGAATGGCGAGACCGCCGTATCGGTCATCGCCGCCACATGCGTACCCGTTGCAATGGGCGCAGGAATTGCAGTGCTCGCCAATGTCGAGATAGCGGCATGAGCCATACTCCACTGCGCCTGGATTGCTCCGGCCATGCAGACCAGCAGGAATATTCGCCACATCTTTGTATCCTGTTTGTACCGGACAGAATCTAGGCATTCGAGGACCGCGCTGCGTGCTGCATTCGCTGCAGTACTTCCGGCGAAGCATCGATGCCGCTTTCTACGACCATCCGTCTGCAACCTGTTAATAACGATAGCACGCGCTTTGCGCGCCACAACTCAATGCGTCATACGGTTAACGAGTGTGGCGTATCTTTTTGGCAAGTTACGTCCTAAGCTAATTTCACAAAGTAACGCCGCACAGTCGTTTTAACTTGGCGGCCGTCCCGTCACTCGCACCCGCGATATCCAGCCGGAGCGCTCGGCCTGCTTTGCGCAGCCGAGACGGCCATGTCCCCTCTTCGGGAGAGTGCGCTATGCGAAGAAGAACCCTCACCCCCGTTGTTTCCGATTGGCGTCATGCAATGAAAACACGCGTCGGCGTGGGGCGCGCGGCAGCGTGCGCCACGCTTCTCTTCGCACTCGGCTGTATGGCGCCTTTCAATATCGCGCTGGCCGAACAGACCGCATCGCCGCCGGGCGCCGAGGAATACATCATCTGGCCGTCGGATGGCGCGGTGATTCATGGCGGCAAGCTCTGGGTGCGCATGGGTCTGCGCAACATGGGGGTGTGTCCAAAGGGCGTCGCGCGCCCGAACTGCGGGCATCATCATCTATTGATCGATACCGATCTGCCGGCGCTCGACCAGGAAATTCCGTCGGACCGCAATCACCTGCACTTCGGTGCGGGCGAGACGGACGCGCGTATCGAGTTGCCGCCGGGCAAGCACACGCTGCAACTGCTTCTCGGCGACCAGAATCACGTGCCGTTCGTGCCGCCCGTCTATTCGAAGAAGATCACCATTACCGTGCAAAAAGACTAGCGCGATCCGTTCGTTTCACGCGGGTCCATCAGGACGGAGAGACCTCATGTACAAGATCTTTGTGGTCGCGGCGCTCGTGACATCGGCGGCATTGGCCCTGCCTGGCTTCGCCATGGCCGGCACGACACCAGCGCCGCCCGGCGCGTACGCCTATATCGGCTATCCGAACGACGGCCAGGTGGTGCCCGCCAACAAGCCGTTTCGCGTGTGGTTCGGCTTGCGCTTCATGGGCGTGGCGCCCAAGGGCGTCAAGTATCCGAATACGGGCCACCATCATCTGCTGATCGACACCGATCTGCCGCCGATGGACCAGGAAATTCCTTCGGACCGCAACCATCTGCATTTCGGCGCGGGCGAAACGGAAACGATGATTCAATTGCCGCCGGGCAAGCACACGTTGCAGTTGCTGATGGGCGACGATATGCATGTCCCGCACAATCCGCCGGTGTACTCGAAGAAGATCACCGTCATTGCGCGCTGAGATCTTGCTCGGCGCAGCTCGTGCATGCCAGTGTCACGAAGCAGCCAACAACCTTACGCCGTCTGTTGGCTGCAATCCGTCATCCTCTGTTCGCCGTATCGTCGCGTGCACTTCCCCCCGGCTCGCTAGTCATCGCTAAAGCCCTTTATCTGCGGCCTTTCTGGATATTTATTAGGATCGGAAATTAACTCTGGCACAGCCCATGCATTAGTGACACCCGAGCAGACAAATTGCTCGAACCCAAACGCAGGACTGTGCAGCTTCCCTTTCCAGGAGATTTACCATGAACACGCTGATGATCAAAGACCTGTCCATCACCGAACAACTCGACAGCAAGGCGATGAGCGCCGTGCGCGGTGGCTTCGGCTATCCCTCGTCATCGTATTTCACCTATGCGCCGGTGTATGCGCCGAACAACAGCAAGACCGTCGACGCTACGCAGCTCATCAACACGACGATGAACATCCAGAGCGCGAACGGCAACAACGCAGCGTTCGTCGCGGGCACCACGACCACGATCGCTCCGCATGTGAGCTCGGCCAACAACATCTACGTGTCCTGAGCGGCGCGTCCCCCGCGGAGGCCTGCCGGTCTCTGCGGGGCCCGCTCCGCCGTGGTCGAGCATCGATCTCCCGTTGGCCGCGTATCGGCTAGTGACTCAAAAAGGTTTCCAGTTCAATCGTTCTTTTCACGCACCCCTCGCGTCACCGTCCGATCCCCGCGCCAACCTGCCCGCCCGCTCCTTCGATGGTGAAGCCGCGTGGGAGAGGCTTTACCTGAAGGGCGCTCCGGTCGTGCAGTGTGTGCAGCGAAGCGGGCGTCATCGGAGACAATCGTGTCAGCGTTGCTTGATTCACTGATCTGTCAGCGCTTCTTCCTCGTGACATCGGCACGGTGCACGCGGGTGCGCGCAAGCGGCGGGCGGCGCGTCGGCGCCGTGTTGCGCGGCGTATGTGCGGCAACGGCATGCGCGCTGTCGCTCGGTGCGTGCGTCGACTTTCGCATGGCCGACTACAAGCGCCCCGACACGCCTGCCAAAGCGTCATGGTCGGATCAGAAGGGCGCGGCGGTGTCGGCCACCGCGACCATCGAGCCCGACTGGTGGAAAGGCTTCCACGATCCGTATCTCGACACGCTCATCGCCAAAGCGATTGCGGGCAACTTCGATATCAGAGTGCTGGCCGCGCGTATCGATGTCGCGGGGACGCAGATTACCGAGGCGAAAGCAGGCGCGTTGCCCACGATGGACCTTGGCGTCGGCGCCGATTTCGAAAAGACCACGGGCCAGACCTTTGCGAAGCAGTACAACGTCGCGGCCCAGGTGAACTGGGATATCGACATCTGGGGCAAGGTCGAAAAGGGCGTGCAGGCCCAGAAGGCGGAATTTCACGCCAGCGAGGCGGATTGGCGCGCCGGTTATCTCGAACTGGTGGCGAACGTCGCCAGCACCTACTTTCAGATTCTCCAATTCGACGATCAGATCGAGCAGCAGCAGAGGACGCTCGTCACGAACAGACAGATACTCACGATCTACGACGGCCAGCGGCGCAGCGGCCTCGTACCGCAAACCCAGGTGCTGCGCCAGCAGGCGGAAATCAACCGGCTGACCAACGAGCTGCTCGACTTGCGCCGTTCGCGCGCGCTGGCCAACAATGCGCTCTGTACACTGATGGGCGTACCGGCAGGCGAGTTTCAATTGCCGCAGGGCCATCTGCAGGAACGCGTGCAATTGCCCGCGGTGCCGGACGGCTTGCCCGCGCAGCTGCTTGCGCGGCGCCCCGACGTGGTGGCGGCGGAGTTCAGAGTACTGGAGGCTTACGACCTCGTGGGCCAGGCCAAGCTCGCGCAATTGCCGACCATCGGTCTCACGGCACACGGCGGCACGGCGAGCGCCGCGCTGAACAACCTGCTGAAATCGTTCACGTTCGGCTTGATGCCGAGCATCAACATCCCGTTGCTCGACCCCGGTACGCGAGCTCACGTGAAGACGACCCAGGCGCAATCGACGGTAGCCGAGCAGCAATACCGCGTGGCCGTGATGGGTGCGTTCGAGGAAGTGGAGAACGCGCTGGTCAATCTGAACTCCCATAAGGCGCAACGCGTGGAATTGCAGGAGGAGGTGTCGCGCCTGCAAATCGTCGCCGATCAGATTCAGTCGCAATTGCGCCTTGGCGTGGTGTCGCAACTGGAGGTATTCGAAACTGAACGGACCTTGCTCGAAGCGCAGCAAGGCCTTCTCGCCAACCATCAACTGATTCTGTCCGACACGGTTCTGCTGTACAAGGCGCTGGGCGGCGGCTGGCCGAGCGTGGACGTGCAGGCGCAAGTGAATAGCCAGTAGGCAGAGAATATGTGGCAGATAAAAGAGAAGTAAAGGAACACTGAGCTAATCGCAAGACGGAGCGCCGCGCGGATGTTTCGGCTCTCGACGACGCGCGCCGCCTTCACAACTGATGATCTGAAAATTGACACTCGCCATGCGTGACTTACAATCGTTGAGGGGCCCTATTTCATACGGCTCATTACAACAAGATCGTTTCGCCGTTGTCCATCGTCCCGTTCCCGTTGCGCGCTCTGCGCAGCGGGTAAACGCTTAGTGATCCAGATAAAATGGCCACCGGCGAAGCTCCGATTGCTGAAATGCGCGCGACAGTGGACGCTGCGTTCGACGTGGTGTTGTCACCGGTTGCGTCCGCGCAACGTCCTCCGCTCGACGCGATCCGGATTGTCGACAACCTGTTTGCGATCGGCCGCAGCGAAGCGCCATTCTCCGACTATCCTCCCGAGCGAACCTCGCGTCTGTCGCGCCGGCATGCGCGCATTTTCACGGAGCACGGCGCGGTTTATGTCGCCGATCTCGGCAGTAAGAACGGCACGGCGCTGAACGGTATCGCTGTGCGGCAAATGCCGGCGCGCGCGCGGGCCGGCGACGAATTGTGCTTCGGCGGCGAGCTGTGCTACCGGGTGAGTATCGAGCCGCGCGCACGCATCGTGGCGGCCACCGGCACGCCGCCCCCGCCGGGCCTGCTGCTGGTGCCGCAGCGCGACGACCTCGGCTTGCAGCCGATCGAGGTGCAGGCGTTCCCATTTCTCGTCAGCAAGGCGGACGACGTTTTTTCGCGCTACAAAGAGCGCTTTCCACATCAGGTCAATTACATCTCGCGGCGCCACGCGCACATTTTTCTGAAGAGCGGAGACCTCTACGTCGAGGATCTCGGCAGCACCAACGGCACCTTCGTTGGCGGAAAACGCCTGGACGAATCCGCGCTGCCGCTGGTGGAAGGCGACGTCGTTGCATTTGGCGGCGACCACTTCGTCTACAGGGTGTCGCTGCAGAAAGCCCCTGATGTCGAGCCCACCGTGACCCAGCTATTCCTCAATCCAGCCGTCGACGATGCGGCCGATAACGACAAGACCACGTTCGTCGGCGCCGCGCATTCGTTCCTCGATATCTTTTGCGTCGACCCGGGCCTACAACGTGAAGACGAAGTCAACGAAGCGGCATCGGCCGTGTCGGCACAGGCGAAGCGCGATGCGCAGAGCGGCGCAAAAGGCGTGAATGGCATCAGCGGGACGAACGGTACGAACGGCGCGCATGGCGCGAAGAGCGGCGCTAGTGCGCGCGGCGCCCACGCCTCGGGCCCCGCGGCGAGCGCGAAGGGCAAGCCGCGGCGCTGGCGCCTCGTCGCGAGCGAACTCGGCAAGGCCTTTGCGGACGACGACCGTCCGAACGTCAAACGCATCGCGGGATGGGGCGGCGCGGGCGTCGCCGTTCTGGCGGCGATCGCGGTGGCGCTTTACCTGCATGGCTCGTCGGAGCGTGAATTGAAAGACCTGCTGGCGAGCGGCGATTACACGAGTGCGGTCACGGCGGCGAAAGGCTATCTGGCGAGTCATCCGGCGGACACCAAAGTCAGTGCGCTCGCCAGCGAAGCGTTGCTGAAGGCGACACTGCCCGGCTGGTTGAACGCATTGCAGAAGGCTCAATTCGATCAGGCCGATGCTTTGCTGACGGAGATGAGAGCGTTGAGCGCGAACAACGCGGACGCCACATCGCTGGCCGGCGAACTGCAGTGGGTGGGCGATCTGGAGCGCTTCGTGGCCGGGCGCGGCGGCGCGGATGCGCCGATCCGCATGTACGCGGACGAGTCGACGATCAACAACCTGCTGCAACGCTGGGAAGACGACGCAAAAAGCCATCAGCGCGCGCTCGACCGGATCGCGTCCTATGTGCCGGTATTTGCCGAGCCCTACGCGAGGGCGCTGAGTCATCTGCGCAAGCTGGAAAGCGACGATTCGGTGTATGTCGCCGCGATCGACCGGCTCAATGGCGTGATCCGCACCGAGCTGGCGCGCGATAAACCCGACGCGCTGCCACCCGTGCTCGACGATTACGCGCAGCGCTATCCGCGTCTCGCCGGCCTCGACCGGGTACGCGAGGATTTGCGCCAGTACTCCGCGTTGCTCAATGCCGCACTGAGCCGCCAACTGACACCATTGCTCGCGATGCTGAAGTCGGTGCATTTCGGCACGCCACCATTTCAGGCGCAGTTTCAGCAACTGGCGGCGAGCCGTTTGCCGTCCGCCGACGTGATCCAGCGTCACGACGCGGTGAATGCGGCGTGGCTGCGCGGCGACGCGCAGCAGGCGCTGGCCGGTTTGCAGGCGATGCCCGCCGGCCCGTGGTCCGACGTGCTCGCGGCCGAAGCAGTGCACAAGAAAGCGCTGCTCGACCAGTACACCGATTTGCAGAAGACGCGCGGCGGCAAGGATTACGACCAGCGCCTGCTGTCGTTCTACGCGAGTCTCGATCCGCAGGCGGACGCATGGTTCGCGCAGTCGATCGAAAAAGACGTCGCCGCGCTGCACGATAAAGCGCTCGCGCGTGCGCAAGATCTGCTGCTGCGCGCGCAGAGTGTGTGGAAGCAATATCGCGCGAGCGGTTCGATCGGCGGCGCGCAACGGCTCGAAGCGGGCATCTCGTCGGGCTTTCGCAGTGAGGCGCGTTTGCTGTCCGACGCGCAAACGGCGGCGCAGCAGGGCATGCGCATCTACACGCAATTGAAGGCCGATCATCCCGCCGACTTCGACCGCCTCCTCGCGGACATCGAAGCCGAAGCGGATTTGCAGCGCCGCTCGCTGACGGAGTTGCGCATGGTGCTGGACCCGGGACTGTTGAAGGCGAAGCTGGCATTGATCGGAGGCGAGCAGAGTGAAGCGCGACAATCACCCTAGGCCGTTGTCCGAGGCGCTGGAGGACCACAGTGTCGAAGGCATTGCGATTCTGACGGTCGAGCCCGTGCGGATCGCGCGTGCGCTGATCTGGGCAATGGTCGCGCTGGTGGTGGCCGGCCTGCTGTGGTCGTTCGTCGGCCGCGCGGATGTGATCGTCACCGCGCAGGGAACGCTGTCGCCCGAATCGGAAGTGCGCCGCATTTATGCGCCGATCGACGGCGAACTGGCCGACCTGTATATCGCCGAGGGACAGCCGGTGTCGAAGGGCGACGTGCTGGCGCGGCTGAATGCACGCGGCGCGATCGAAGCGGCGAGCAACGCGCTGCAAGCGCAACTCAAACTCGAAGATGCGGAGCGCGACTCGAAGCAGTTTCCGGAAAAGAAAGCGTTCATGGAGCGTAAAGCGGCGGCGCTGAAGGCTCAAATGGAAGTGGAGTCCCGTCTGCACGAAAACCGGGTGTCGGAGGGCACCACCAAGCTCGCCGAAGGGCAGAAGGCGGAACTCGACGAAGCGCGCAGCATTCTCGACAACGCCCGCCGCACGCGCGAGGCGGCGCGTCAGGAACTGGACCGCTATTCGAAGCTGTTTGCGCAGCCGGGTGGCGGCGGCATTGCCGAATTGCAGGTCGAGCAGAAACGGACGGCCGCGCTGGAAGCGGACAACGCCTACCGCGTCGCACAATCGAAGCTCGCCGAACTGGACTTTCGCCTGAGTCATGAATACACGCAGGCGAATGCGCAACTCGAAACCAGCGGCCAGCAGACCACCGACCTGCAACTCCAATACGATTCGGCGGTGCGCGATATCACCGATGCGGAAGACAAGGTGCGTCTGCAATTGCAGAGCGCCCGTCTCGTGTCGGAGGCCGCCGCGCGAATCCGCTTCGAGAATATCGACAAGGACAACTTCCTGCTGATTCTCGCGCCGGTCTCGGGCGTCATTACCGATGTGACGTCGACGCAGCGCGGCGACAAGATCCAGGCGAACGCGCCGCTCGGCGGCATCGCGCCGAAAGATGCACGGCCCGTGCTGAAGATCGAAATCGCCGAACATGACCGTGCGTTTCTACATGAAGGCCTGCCGGTGAAGCTGAAATTCAATGCGTTTCCGTATCAGCGTTATGGGCTGATCAGCGGCACGCTCGCCTATATTTCGCCCGCCACCAAACCGTCGGCGCAGGACAAGCAGCCGGTCTACGAGGGCCGCGTCACGCTCGACAAGAACTACTACCAGATCGCCGACACCCGTTACCCGTTGCGCTACGGCATGACGGCAAGCGCGGAGATTGTGGTGCGTGAGCGCCGCCTGATCGATCTGGGTCTCGATCCATTCAGGCAGGTGGCGGGTTGAGCATGCTGAATATCCCCAATCAAAGGAGCGAGTGAAATGACCGCGATAGTGCGTATCGATGATGAAGTCGTGGACGTGTCCGAGTTCATTCGTCTTCTGAAACTGACCGGCCAGTTCGAAAGCCTGATCGAACAGATCGTGCGCGACAAGCTCACGGTGCACGCAGCGAAAAAGCACGGCGTTGCGGTGACTGCCGACGAGATCCAGCAGCGCGCCGATCAGTTCCGCCGCGTGCGCGGCCTGCATCGCGCGACCGACATGAACCAATACCTCGACGTGCTGCACGTGAGCCTCGACGAGTTCGAAGCGTTCATTACCGACGGGCTGTACCAGGAGAAGATGCTCGACGAGGTCGGCAACGAAGCTGCGATCCGCGACTACTTCGCACTCAATTCGCCGAAGTTCGACGCGATCGAAGTGAGCCATATCGTGCTCGACAGCGAGGGCAAGGCGAAGGAAATGATCTCGTATCTGCACGACGACCCCGACAGTTTCGCCGACATGGCGCGCGAACATTCGATTGCCGATACGCGTGAGGCGGGCGGCGTGATCGGCAAGGTGCTGCGCGGCTCGTTGAAGCCGGACATCGAAGCGAAGATTTTCAATGCGGCGGTGGGCGATCTGCTGGGGCCGTTTGCGTCGGCGGATCGCTCGTGCTTCGAGATTTTCGCGGTGACGGCCAAGTATCCGGCGACGCTGGATGCGGACGTGGCCGCCGAAGTCAGGCGGCTGCTGCGCGAAAGCTGGCTGATCGCGCGCGCCCAGGAGCATGTGATCGAAGCGCGCTAACAGGTCTGTACCCTTTGCGCGCTTTGCTTCATTCGCGCCACAGCGCAGTTGTACCACTCGAACCAACCCAACGCAGTCAGCCGAACGGAGGTCCGTAGTACATGGACGCACCCCAGGCCGCGCCTTCCGCCGCCGAGTTTCTCGCCTCGGTGGAAATTCTCTCGCCGTTCTCGCGCGATGAAATCGAGCGTCTTGCCGACTACGCGCAAGCGCGCTTCTATTCGTTTGGCGAAACGGTCTGCTCCGCGGGCGAGATGGCCGACGGGCTCTACGTGGTGCGTTCGGGTTCGGTGCGCATTTTCACGGAGGAGCACGGCAAGGAAACCAGCATGGGCGTGCGCAAGTCGGGCGAAATCTTCGCCGACATCGCGATGTTGCGCACGTACATGCACGAAGCGTCGGTGCGGTCATCGGCGAAAACCGAGTTGCTGTTCATTCCGCGCGCCGCGATTGAACCGGTGATGGCCGGCAATCCGGCCGCGCTGGCGTTCGTCGCGAGCTATGTGGCGATCAGCTCGGCGGGCGGCTTCGTCGCGCAGTTGTTCGATCTGCGCGGCAAGCTGAACAAGGCCGAGCTGGAAGAGTATGTGCGCAGCGTCGGCGTGAAACGGGTTGCCGCGGGCAAGGAGATTCTGAAGCAGGACGGGCGCGACGACCGGCGGCTCTACGTGGTGCGGCAGGGCCAGGTGCGTATCGTGCGGCACGAGGAGGGCCACGACTATACGCTCGCGACCCTCGGCGAAGGCGAGATATTCGGCGAAAAAGCGTGTTTGATGCGCCAGGAGCAGATGGCCTCCGTCGTGGCGACGACCGATACGCGGCTGCTGGTGATTCCGGAGCGCACGGTTCACTTCATCCTCGAACGCAATCCGAAGCTGCGCGAAGTGCTCGACGAGCGCATCCGCTACGGCGACCGCGAATTGCAGCGGCAAAAGCGGCTCGAACAGCGCCGCAAGTTACCGCTGATGCTCGACTTGCAAAGCAAGCCCGAGTTCGGCGAGAAGGTCATCAAACGCTTCGCGCTGGTCGAACAGGCGGAGGAGATGGACTGCGGCGCCGCGTGTCTCGCGATGGTGTGCCGCCACTACAGTATTCCGATGACGCTCGGCAAATTGCGCGAACTCGCCAACGTCACGACCCAGGGCGCGACACTCGACAGCCTCGCGCGCGCCGGCGAATCGCTCGGCTTCACGGCGCGCGGTGTGCAATGCACGTTCGATTCGTTGCGCGGTTTCGATCTGCCGTTCATCATCCACTGGGAGGGCTATCACTACGTCGTGGTGTACGGGCTCTCGAAGGATTACGTGTGGATCGCGGACCCGGCGCTCGGCTTCCGGAAATTGACCGTCGAGGATTTCGAGCGCGGCTGGAGCGGCACGTGTCTGCTGTTCACCGGCGGCCCGCATCTGGTGCAAATGTCGGCGGCGCGTTCGCCGTGGATACGTTTTGTCGGTTATTTGAAGCCGTACAAGAAGATACTCGGCCATCTGTTTCTTGCCACCTTCGTGATTCAGGTGTTGGGCGTGATTCCACCGCTGATCATCCAGAACATTCTCGACGGCGTGATCGTGCATCAGAACGTCAGCCTGCTGCATCTGCTGATAGGCGGCTTGATCATCGCGAACGTGTTTTCGCAATTGATGTCGACGATCCGCGCGTATCTCGCCAACTTCATGGTGCGCAACATGGACTTCGCGATGATGTCGCAGTTCTTCAAGCACACCATGTCGCTGCCGTTCTCGTTCTTCGCGAAGCGCAAGACCGGCGACATCTTCGCGCGCTTTCAGGAGAACCAGACTATCCGGGCGTTCCTCACTGAGTCCACCGTCACCACCACGTTGAATCTGCTGATGGTGTTCATCTACTTCACGATCATGTTCGTCTACAACGTGAAGATGACGCTGGTGTTGATCGCGTTCGTGATTCCGATCATGGCATTGACCGCGATCGTCACGCCGAAGATCAAAGGCTACGCGCGCGAGGTGTTTACCGCGTCGACCGATTCGAAGTCGTTTCTGATGGAGGCGCTTGCGGGCGTGGAGACCATCAAGGGCATGGGCATCGAGCGGCCGGTGCGTTTGCGCTGGGAGAAGAAGTACGCGAAGGCGCTCGAAGTGCAGTATCGCGCCCACGCGTTCAACATTCTGGTCGGATTCGGCAGTCAGTTGCTGAACGCCGCGACGACCATTGCGATTCTCTGGGTCGGCGCGAATCTGGTGCTGGCGCGCGAAATGACGATCGGTCAGTTGATCGCATTCAATGCGTTCATGGGCAGCGTAATGGGTCCGCTGATGGGGCTCGTCGGTTTATGGAGCATGTTGAACGACGCGGGCGTCGCGATGGAACGGCTCGGCGACGTGCTCGACATCGAGCCCGAACAGAAGCCGCAGGATTTGCCCTCGCGCGTGATGCTGCCGGAACTGCAAGGCGAGATCAGTTTCAGCGGCGTCTATTTCCGCTATGGAGACAACGACTCGGCCTATGTGCTCGAAAATATCAGCTTCGACATCAAGCCCGGCGAGCTGGTGGCGATAGTCGGGCGAAGCGGCTCGGGCAAGACCACGCTCGCGAAGTTGCTGGTCGGCTTTTACACGCCTACCGACGGGAAAATGAGCATCGACGGCTACGATCTCGGTGTGGTCGACAAAGCCTATTACCGCGCGCAGATAGGCTATGTGATGCAAAGCAATCTGCTGTTCTCCGGCACGATCGCGGAGAACATCGCGAGCGGCGACGATGCGCCCGACCGGCGCCGCATCGAGGAAGTTGCCAAGATGGCCGACGCGCACGCGTTCATCAGCAAGATGCCGCTCGGCTATGAACAGATTGTCGGCGAGCGTGGGATCGGTTTGTCGGGCGGACAGATCCAGCGGCTGTGCATCGCCCGCGCGCTGTATCACGACCCGCGTCTGCTCGTGTTCGACGAAGCGACGTCGGCGCTCGATTCGCAGTCGGAAAGCAATATCCTCGGCAATATGCATGACATTCTGAAGGGCCGTACGGCGGTGATCATCGCGCACCGGCTCAGCACCATCATGCGCGCGGACAAGATTCTCGTGCTGTACGAAGGGGCGATTGTCGAACAGGGCCGTCACGATGAGCTGATTCAGCGTGGCGGGATGTATTACCAACTGGTCCAGAAACAGTTGAGCGCGTAATGATGAAGATACTCGACCAGATTGAAGAGGCCAGCCCCGCGATTTCCTACGCGGGCCTGATCGAGCGGATCGAGATTTTGCGCTCGACGTTGCGCTGGTCGTCGCGCCTCGAACGCGCGGATATCGACAAGCTCCTCAGGCAAGCCACCTCGTTGCGAGACGAAGTGATGCAGCTTTCGCACAAGGAGCGCTTCGTGCAGGCGGCGGTGGCCGCCGAGCCGCAGACGCCGGTCGATCAATCGCGCGGCGCGCGCAGAAAGGCGTTGCTCGAACGCAGCTTCATTTTCGAAGGGACCTTCGGCGACAATGCGCGTCTGCTGGAATCGCTCGAAATCGCCGAGAAAGCGGCGCCCACCGATTTGCCCGTGCTGATCGACGGCGAAAGCGGCACCGGCAAGGAACTGATGGCGAAAGTGATTCACGCGAACGGCTCGCGCGCGGACAAGCCGTTCATCTCCGTGAACTGCGGCGCGATTCCGGACAACCTGCTGGAGTCCGAATTGTTCGGGCATCGCAAGGGCGCGTTCACCGGGGCGTCGAATGATCGCAAGGGCAAATTCGAAAGCGCGCATACGGGGACGATCTTTCTCGACGAGATCGGCGAGTTGCCGCTCGCCGGCCAGGTCAAACTGCTGCGCGTGCTCGAAGCGCACGAGATTCAACGCGTGGGCTCCGATGAAACCGTCGCCGTCGATACGCGCATCGTCGCGGCGACCAATCGCAATCTGCGGCAACTGAGCGAAGAGGGCAAATTCCGCGAGGATCTGTTCTACCGGCTCAGCGTGATTCACGTGACGCTGCCGCCGTTGCGCGAGCGCCGCGATGAAATCCCGCTGCTGATAGCGTGGTTCGGCGACGAAGCGGCCGGCACCTTGAAACGCAGGCCCGTCAGACTGACGCCGCGTTTGCGCGACTTTCTGCTGAACTACGCGTACCCCGGAAATATTCGCGAGTTGCGCAACGTGATGTATCGCGTGTCGTGTCTCGCGAGCGATATGGCGGACGTCGATCATCTGCCGCAGGACATGCGGCCGACGGCGCCGGGGGCGGCGGCTGTGTCGAGCGGTGCGCCCGCGAGCGGGCAGGAGCCGATCAGCGTGGCGAATCTGATGTCGCTGAGCGACGCGAAACGGGCCGCCAGCGACGACGCGGAGAAAGCCTTCCTGGAGCGTGGCCTTCGCGAGGTGAGCGGCACCGTGGCCGAACTCGCGCGGCGGATCGACATGAACCGCTCGCATTTGCAGATGCTGCTGAAGAAGCATGGTCTGCACTCGAAGGACTTCCGCAATCGCAATGCGCCGGCCGCCAGCAGGAACGGCTCGGAAGACGAGCGGGAGCGCGACGAGGAAGACGGCGAGACTTGATGCCGGCCAAACGTGGCGTCAAAGCGGTGACTTCAGGGCGACGGATTCAGCAAGGTTTTGTCGGACGCATTCGGGTCTTCCGCCTGCACGACCACTGCGGTGATATTGTCGCGACCGCCGCGCGCGAGCGCCAGTTCGACCAGTTCCTCGGACGCGTTCTCGCGTTGCGCCGAGGTCAGCACCGAGATGATTTCGTCGTCGCTCAGCTCGTTGCTCAAGCCGTCGCTGCAGAGCAGGAAGACGTCGCCGTCGGCGACTTCGATCGCATCGTCGTCGAGTTCGAGCCGGTCCGTCGCGCCCACCGCGCGCGTGATCATATGCTGCGCCGGATGATGCCGCGCCTCTTCGTCGGTGATTACGCCGAGCGACTTGAGTTCTTCCACCTGACTGTGATCGCGCGTGAGTTGCCGCAGCTGTCCTGCGCGGTACAGATAGATACGGCTGTCGCCCGCCCACAGATAGCCGCAGAAGCGGTCGCAAGCGAGCAGCACGACGACGGTGCTGCCAATGCGCTGCACCTGGCGGCGCGCGGCTTCGTCGCGTAGTTGACGATTGGCGGTTTGCAGCCGGGTGCGGGCATCGGCGATCAGCGTTTTCATGCTGAGCGGCGCAGCGAGCCGGCTCAACGCATCGATCACGAGACGGCTCGCCAGATCGCCGACCGCGTGCCCGCCCATGCCATCGGCGACGGCCCAGCGCCCGGGGGCGGGCTGGTCGAGGCAGGCATCTTCGTTGATCTCGCGGACGCGTCCGGCGTCGGAACGCGCGCACGACGTCCAGCGAAATTGGCTCGCACAAGTCACAACGGCTACACCGTATCGTTTCTGCTGCGTGCGTCGGGAGAGACAGCGATGTTCGAGTTCGCGCCCGTGTTGTAGACGTCGACCGACTGGAACTGGTTGATCATCTGGTTAGCATAGAAGTTGTTGGACACCTCGTACAGGTTCACGACAGGTCCCATGCTCGGCGTATTGCGCACATACGGCTGAATCCAGCCATAGACCCATGGCGCGCCACCGCCGCCGCGAATCGCCGCCATCGCTTTACGGTCGAGCGCGAGGTTCAGCGTGAGGTCGTTTACTGTGATGCAAGCCATGACGTTCTCCGGTTGCCGCGCCGGTTACGCGCGCGGTTTAAAAGGATCTGGACGTGATAGTGCAAGTGCCATGCCACTTTGCGGCCCCATCCCCGGCATTGTCGTAACGCGTTGATTGCACGGCGATTCCGCGCGCCTGCGCACGCAGCGTCGGCTTACACGGGCGCTGATCGGTCGGTTTGCAGCCAACAAACGCCCACGCGCGGCGGTGTATGACCCAACACATGCGGGCAGCTTGCGGTCACGCGCCGATGCACGGAACAACAGCAGAAAGCGGCATGGCTGGAACCCCGTAAAGAGCGTCGCGCACCAACACATCGGGGCGAATTCTGTCGGCTCACCGCTGACACACGGACCGTCCCGTATCCCACCCAACAACCCGAAAGTGCCTTAAATAAAGGCTTTCGCGCGCATGGCCCGGATGATGCACATGACCTCGCAACAGTGTTGGAAATCGAAACGAGGCCAGCCATGAACACCCCTCTTCTTCAGACGAACAGTACCGGCAACGAAGCGCGCCAGGCTGCACCGTCCACCATCGACCTGCCGATCGGCGCGCATCTCGTCACGCAACGGCGCGGCTACGAACATCACGGCATCTATGTGGGTAATGGCCGCGTGGTCCATTACGCGGGCTTCGCGAGTTCCGCGCATCGCGGCCCGGTCGAGGAAGTGGAACTGGCGCGCTTCGCCGCCGGCCAGCCGCTGTCAATCCGCTCGACCCCGAGCGCCCGCTACATCGGCGACGAAGCCGTGCGCCGCGCGCGCTCCCGTCTCGGCGAAAACCGCTACCGCCTGCTGACCAACAACTGCGAACACTTCTGCGCATGGTGCCTGCTCGGCGAAAGCCGCAGCGAACAGGTGCATGGCTGCCTGCGTCATCCGAGTGCCGGCGTGCTTGCGCTGGTGTGTCTGGTGAAGGCTTTCGTCGAAAGCGGTGCGAAGGGCGCCGAGGTGGCTGCGCAACTGGCGTGAAAGCGCAACGGCGCTGTCAACGACTCAACGGTTTAACGATTCAAACGCGACAGGATTCAAGGAGAACATCATGGTTGCCGCAGAAAAAACCTTGCACTGGGCCGTCGACAAATGGCTCGCACCCACCCCGTCGATGCCCGCGCGCGTCGTGCGGTTCTACCACCGCGCATCGCAACGCTATGTGTGCGTCGAAGCGCTGCGGCCCGGCGGCCTGCTATCGATCTTCTTCTTCCGTCACGGCGACGGTTCGTGGAACGTATTCCCGCCGCAAGCCGAACGGCCCGCGATGAACGGTCATCGCCGCAGCGCGCTGTGCTAGTCCGGCGAACGCTGTCCCGCTTCGTTGACGATCCATTGACTGAACAGCAGCATCGCCGGCGTCATCGGCTTGCCCTTCAGATAGGTCAACCAGTAGCTGCCGGCGTGGACTTCCACATCGAACGGGCGCACGAGGCGCCCCGTATTGACCTCGTGATCGAACATCAGCGCCGGCGCGAGCGCGATTCCCGCGCCTTGCATCGCCGCTTCCACCATCAGGCGTGACGAATCGAACACCGGCCCGCGAACCGGCCGCGGCGGAATACCGGCGGCGTTGAACCAGTTCATCCAGTCGTCCGCGCGATACGAACGCAGGAGGGTCTCTCCCGCCAGATCGTCGGGCTTCGACAGACGCGCGGCGATCTCCGGCGTGCACAGCAGCGCGAGCGGCGCATCGAGCAGCCGGGTGGCGAGCGAGCCGGGCCACGTGCCGTCGCCGAAGCGGATCGCGAAGTCGAGCCCTTCGGTGGCGAGATCGACGAGGTTGTTGTTCGTCAGCAGCCGCAGTTCGACGAACGGATGCGCCTCGCGAAACGATTTGAGGCGCGGCATCAGCCAGCCCACCGCGAACGTGCCGACCACGCCGACTGTCAGCACCTCATGAAAATGCCCGCCTTCGAACTGCTTGAGCACCGCTTCGATGCGGTCGAACGCGTCGCTCAGAACCGGGCGCAGCGCGAGGCCTTCGTCGGTCATCGCAAGGCCGCGCGGCAGACGCTTGAAAAGCGCGGTGCCCAGCCGTTCCTCGAGCGTGCGGACCTGCTGGCTGACGGCGGCCTGGGTGACGTTCAGTTCGAGCGCGGCGCGCGTGAAGCTCAGGTGTCTCGCGGACGATTCGAACGCGCGCAAAGCGTTCAGCGGAAGATGCGGTCTCATGGTGAAGGCATAAGATTTTCTTGTGAGTCGGCTAACTTATCATCGTTTGTCAGCGCCGGGGGGAAAACCGATAGTGGCGGCTTCACACAAGGAGCGGCGATGATCACGAGACGGAAGTTCGCGGGTGCGGTGCTGGGTGTTTCGATAGCTGGAGTTGCGCTTGGCAGCACGGGCGCGCTGGGAAAGACGATGAAGGCAGGCGGTCCCGCGCGTGGGAGCGAGCTGGCCGACGCCGAGGCGATCCGCGAGCGGCTCGCGCGGATCGAGGCGGCAAGCGGCGGGCGCTTGGGCGTATCGATCGTCGATACGACCACCAGTTTGCACGCCGGGTTACGCGCGGACGAGCGCTTCCCGATGTGCAGCACCTTCAAGCTGCTGGCGGCGGGCGCGGTGCTGACGCGCGTGGACCGCGGGCAGGAGGATTTGCAGCGGCGCGTGGTGTTCTCCGCCAGCGATCTCGTGCCGAACTCGCCGGGCACGAGCCGGCATACCCGCGAACTGACCGGCGACGCGGGCATGAGCATCGGCGAATTGTGCAAGGCGGCGCTCACGCTCAGCGACAACACGGCGGCCAATCTGCTGCTCGCGAGCTTCGGCGGCCCGGCGGCGGTCACCGCATTCGCGCGCAGCCTGGGCGACGGCATGACGCGGCTGGACCGTATCGAACCCGCACTGAACGAAGCGATTCCCGGCGATCCGCGCGACACCACCACGCCCAACGCGATGCTCGGCAACCTGCGCGAACTCGTGCTGGGCGAGCATCTTTCGGCCGCATCGCGGGCGCAATTGCTGGCGTGGCTCGCGGCCAACCAGACCGGCGGCTCACGGCTGCGCGCGAAGCTGCCCGAGGACTGGGGCGTCGGCGATAAAACCGGCACCGGCGAGCGCGGCACCGCCAACGACATCGCGATCCTGTGGCCACCCGGCCGTGGACCGGTACTGGTGACCGTCTATCTGACCGAAACGGACGGCGACGCGACCCGCAGCAATGCGGCGATTGCGAACGTCGGCGCGCTGGTGGCGCAGTCTATCCGGCGTGCATGACCCGAACGAGGTCGATGCCGGCGCAGGCGCTCGCCCGCGTTTTCGCCAGTCGAATTGTGCGACACTAGGGTCACACCGAAAGGGGGCAACCCCCGGGGGCAACCGCTCCGGCAACGGCGGATCGTCTCGATGGATGCGGTGAGAAGTTGACTGTCCAGGTGAAATGCTCGACACATTCTGCCGACGTTCGTCCAGGTAAGCCGTCGGCTTGTCCAACCGTGCATCATTGCCCTGATTCGGAGTCCACTATGTCCGTGTACGTCCTGGCCTTGCTCATCGGCGTCGTCGCCGGCCTTCGCGCGATGACCGCTCCCGCCGCCGTCAGCTGGGCGGCGCATCTCGGATGGCTGCCGCTGCAAGGCACGCCGCTCGCGTTTCTCGGCTTCACCGCGACGCCGTACATCTTCACGTTGCTGGCGGTCGTCGAACTGATTACGGATCAACTGCCGGAAACGCCCAGCCGCAAAGTGCCGCTGCAATTCGGCGCGCGCATCGTGGCGGGCGCGTTGAGCGGCGCGGCGATCAGCGGCGCGCACGGCGGTTTGGCGGGCGGCTGGATCGTGGGGGTGCTCGGTGCGGTGGTCGGTGCGGCAGGCGCGGTGATCGGCACGCTCGCCGGTGCGAAGGTGCGCAGCGCATTGGCTCGCACGTTCGGACGGGATGCGCCGGCGGCGCTGATCGAGGATGTCGTGGCGGTGGCGGGGGCCGCGTTGATCGTGGTGTCGTTGCACGGGTTTTGATGGCGCTGTTGATGCCGTGATGCCGTGATGCGTCGATGCATTGAGGCTTGGGTGCTTTGACGTGAAAGCGGGGAGACGCATCTCCCCGCTTTCACCCATCAGCTCGCCTGCGGAACCCGCGAACCGGCGGGCGCTTGCCTGACGGGTGCCGCCGGGGTGGCGCTTGCGGGCAGCAGCTTGCCTTGCACCAGCAAGCCCACCGTCTTCACCACCAGAACGCCGATGATCACATTCGCCGCGATGAACAGAACCGGTGCGGCCCATTCGAGCGGACCGGCGGCGCCGCGTTCGAGCATCCGCAGAACCATCGTCGGCAGCGCGGCCACGCCGAAGCTGAAGGCCCAGTAACCTGGCACGAAGGCTTGCTGGCGGATCCACGGCAGCAGGCGCAACAGCAGCAAAGCCTGATACAGCCCGTAACCGAGCAGGGCCAGCGCGAACAGATCAGGCGTGCCGCTGCTCAGGCTCAGGTACGTCACGCCACCGACGACCGGCGGCGCGAGCTGCACGCCGAGGATCGGACGCAGCGCTTCGGGCAGCGGCTCATGGACGGCGGCGCGGTGCAGGGTCAGCGATTCGAGTGCGAGCCATGACAACACGCCGGCGCCGAAAAGCAGCTCGCCCAGCTGATGAAACCCGAAGGCGGCGGCAGCCGTCCCGGCGACGAAGCTCGGCGCGACGGTCGGCAGATAAATGGCCGGCGTGATCAGTTCAGGCTTGCGTCCGCCTTGCCAGAACCGTCCATGGAGATACACGCCGAGCGCCAGTTGCGCGAGCGCGGCCACGCCGAACAGGCCGAGCGCCAGGGTATGCGCATACGGCTCCAGCAACTGCGCGGCGAGCAGGCTGGACACCGGCCCGAGCGCCGCAAACGACGATTGCACCGGATGCTGCATTTCCGCACGGGCGTCGGCGGCCTGCGTCAGCCACTTATGCCCGTACGCGACCATAACCACTAGCCACACGGCGAGCGCCGCGATCGTCAGCAGGGTTCCCGCCACGGCGGGCAGGTGCCACACCCTGATCGCCACACGCCACAAATTGGCGAACGCCAGCGCGCCCACCGCGATCCCGAAGAAAGCAACTGGAACCGCACCACGATTGCTGTTCATCACCGAGCCTCCGAAAGTTGCGACGCGCTCCGATGTTCCGGTGTTGCGCGATCGATGGCTCACTGTAAAAGGCGGCGGCCAACCGGTGAACGCGGCAAAAGCTCGACAAATGGCGCGATCGTCTCAATCTGCGCGGGCCGCCGTTTCATGGCGGTTGGCGAGGGGTGTCTCGAAGGATGGAGGGTTGAACGCACGCGGCGCGGCATTCGCCCGCCGCCGGGTCGCGACGGCGGCCGTCAGGCCGACATGCGTTCGAGCATCGCGAGCAGCGCGTCGAAAGAAAGCGGCTTGCGCGCGTAGGCGATGGTGGGATTGGGCTGCACCGGAATGTCCGACGCGGCGCTGCACAGGATGATCGGAATGTCGCGCAGAGCGGGGTCGGCATACAGCGCCGCGCACAACTGCAGTCCCGACATGACCGGCATCATGCAGTCCGATACGATGATGTCGGGCCGCGCCCTGCGTATCTGTTCGAGCGCGGCGGCCCCGTTCGACGCCGTCATCACGGTATAGCCGTGCCGCTCCAGCAGCAGCCGCCAGACCGTGAGGATGTCGAACTCGTCGTCCACGACCAGAATGGTTTTCATGAGCGGCTACGTCGTGCGCCGCGGCTGCAGCGTGGCCGACAAGCCCTGCGCCGCGGACGCGTTGGCCGACACGCCGCTGTCGATCACGTCGAGGCCTTGCGACGAGATCACCAGTTCGCGCAGCGAAGTGTCATGCGCGCTTTCGCGCTGCTTGACCACGGAAATCATGCGCCGCAGACCGGTCTCGAACTCCGCATAGCGCAGCAGCACGAGGTTCTCGGTCAACGCCGAGACCCGCACGCTCTTCGCGTAACCGGGGTCGGCGTAAAGCGGCAGTTCTTCGGTCAGCAGCGTCGTGACACCGACTTCGCGAAGCTGATGCAGCAGCGCGTTCAGGAACAGGCCGAAGCGCTCGGTGCGCAACGCCGAATCGCGGAAGCCCTCCACACCGTCGATCACGATGCGCGACGCGCCGATCCTCTTGACGGTGGCGAGCGCGTTGGCGGCGAGTTCGTCAACGGCCAGTTCGATGGCCGGTTGCCATTGGACGATGAGGCGGCCGTCTTCGTACGCCTCGGTCAGCGCGACCGAGACCGCTTCGGCTTTGCCGATCAGCCGCTGCGGTCCTTCGTAAAAGCCGAGGTACACGCAGCGTTCGCCGCGCGCCACGCCGGCCGCGAGGAACTGCAAACAAAGCAGGGTCTTGCCGACGCCCGAAGGCCCGATCAGCGTGGTCGTCGAGCCTTGCGCGAAGCCGCCGCCGAGCAGATCGTCCAGATGCCGCAAGCCGAAGCCGAGGCGCGTGGAGAGATCCACCGGACCTGGCTTCATCGCGCATTGCGCTTCGAGGCGCGGGTACATCAGCAGCCCGCTTTCGGCGATGCGGAAGAAGTGCTTGCCCATCAGATGATTGCGCGCGCGCATCTTGTGCACTTCGATTTCGCGGGCGCGGCGCATGCCGTCGTTGTAGCGGTTCAGCTCGATCAGACCGTCGACCAGCGTGTGCTCGGGATGCGGTTCGTTGCCGGAGAGCGGCGCGAGCAGCAACGTGGTGCAATCCATGGCCGCGACCAGCGCATTGAGCTCGTGAATGAACTTCGACAACGACAGCTCGGTTTCGCTGAACTCACGCGCGCTGCGAAAACCGTCGATGATCATCAGGCTCGGCCGGTAGTCGTAGATGCTCGACGCAATCAGCTTGAGGAAGCCGTCGAGACCGTCCTGCATCAGCTCGTGATAGCCGGAGACGAACAGCATTTGCTGCGCGACGGCGGTCTCGTCGAAGAAGCTCAGGCCTTTGAGGTGTCCCAGCAGCTTGTCGTGCGACTCGGCGATCAGGGTCATGTACAGCACCTTCTCGCCCCGGCTTACACGATGAAAGCCGATCTGGCTCGACAGGATCGTCTTGCCGGCCCCGGCCATCCCTTCGAGCAGATAGACGCCGCCGCGGACCAGACCCCCGCCCAGGATCTCGTCGAAACCGGGCACACCCGTTTCCACGTTGGCCCGGACGCCGTGAGAAGAGATCGCGCTCGAAGGAGTCGCCCCAGGCCGGGAGAACGGTTGAGATTCGGGGATAGTCATTGTCGATCTGTCATCCAGAGTGCGGAAAAGCGACGGTGCCTGCCGGAACCGTCTTGTGCTCGAATTGAACATGGCCAGCAATTCGCATTCCCGCTGGCGCGGTGACGCACATCGGAATCGAACGTCCGTGATTCTATCCGGCCATCGGGCGCCTCGGGAATGAAACGCTGGCGTGGACCGGGCTCTGCATGAATGTGGCGGACGGGGAGGAGACGCGGTGGTCGAGGCTTATCGACGTGCGATGGGCGGGTCTGTCTTCAACCCGATGTAACGATGTCGCCTCGCGCATGCAAAAACGACATGCATGCGCGAGGCGCAGGCGATGCTCACGCGCGGGGCGGCGAGCGACGCAGAGCGCGGGCGGGTCCGGGTCCCGGTCCGCGCGCTCCGTGCGGCTCAGCTACACACGAAGCTGCTCGCCGCGTTGACGTCGCCGCCCTGGTAGCGGGCCACTTTCGGATACGCGCAGAGTGGCCGCGTGCGTCCCGTGCCCCAGCCGGCGGGAACGTCCGCGTTGGGCGTGACGCTGCTCGCGTCGCGTGCGCTCGCGAGCACGCCGTCCGGCGCCTTGCCCTGTTCGACCCACGCGATCATCGGCGTGAGCAGGTCGAACTGGTCGGTGCTCGGGCCGCCGCTGCAATGGTTCATGCCGGCGATCGTGTAGAGCCGCGCGAAGTTCGACGCGTCGCCGCCGTTGGCCGCGCTCAGGCGCTGATACCAGTCGGTCGTGTCGTTCGATGAAAACACCGGGTCGCTCGTGCCGTGATAAACCATCAGCTTCGCGCCGCGTTGCTTCAATGCGCCCAGACTGGTTTCGTCGGGCGGCGTCATGAACGACCAGGCCGACTCGCTGTACGCGCCGCTGATGGCGAAGATCTTCGGCGCGTCGGTGTCCATGCTGAAGTTCAGCGCGTAGGCGGACAACTGGCTCAACACGGCGGCGCTTTGCGGCGGCGTGGTGAACGTGAACGCCGCCGCGGCCGGATCGAGCGTGATCGAATTAGCCTGCTTCCATGCCGACCAGCCCTGGCCGAGACCCGCGTCGTACGGAAAACTTGCGTACAGCGCCGTGCCCGCGCTGTTGCGCGCGCCCGAGAACACGTTGCCGATCGCGTCTTTTTGCGCGCTCGTCAGACAGCTTCCGTCGCGCGCGTCGTTCGCGCAGGTGGGGACGTCGCTGGCCAGGCTGAAATTTGCCTGGCATGCCTTGATATCCTGAATGAGGCCGTCACTCGCGCCGTCGAGGGCGTCACATTTGGCGAGTATCTTCGAGGCGACCAGTTGACGTTCGGCGGCGGTAAAACCGGTCGTGATGTCGGGCAGGCCATTGGCCGTGGTCGCGGTCGCCACTTTCGCCAGTTGTTGCGCGCTCCACATCTCGCCGATCGCGGCCTTCGGCAGGTGGAAGCCGGGATCGCCCGCAATGATGCGGTCGTATTCGGCCGATGAACGCGCTGCCGCGACCAGCGCGTGACGGCCGCCGTTGGAGCAGCCGTCGAAATAGCTGCGGTCCGGCGCTTTGCCGTAGGCGAGCTTGATCACCTGCTTGGCCATCGGCGTGAGCGTGGCGACCGCGTTGTAGCCGTAGTCGATGCGCGCCTGCGGGTCGAGCCCGAACAGTGGATTCTGCGAAGCACTATGCCCCGCATCCGAGCTGATGACCGCGAAGCCCATGTTGAGCGCGTCGTTGGTCGGACCGCCGCCGCCGATCTCGCCGGTGGCGGTTAGCACGTTACCGTCCAGGCCGCCATTGGCCTGGTAGAAGAAGCGGCCGTTCCATGCCAGCGGCAAGCGCATCTCGAAGCCGATCGCATACGTCTTGCCGTCGACGCTGCTCACGCGCTGGTTCAAGTTGCCCTGGATCAGGCAGTGTTCGGCGATCGGTTTGCCGGCCACTTTCAGCGTGCCGGCCGCCACGTCCGTCACCGTGGTGAAAACCGTGTTGGCGAATGCGAGTTTCGCGGCAAGCGCCGCGCAATTGCCCGCGAGCGTGCCGGGCTTGGCCGCGCTCAGTTGCGGCAACGCATTGGCGCTGCTGTTACCGCCGCCGTTGCTGGCACTGTCGGCGTCATTGCCGCCGCATGCGGCGAGGCCGAGAGCGGCAGCCGCTGCGAGCGCGATAGACGTGCGCTTCATGTTCATGCGGGATCTCCTAGAACGAATGACGAATGCCGAGCATCACGCCGGTCTGACCGGTGCCTGCGGAAGGGGTCGTGCCGCCGCCTCCGCCGCTGACCGAGTAGCGCGCCTTCGCGCTGTTGGCGAGATACGAGCCTTGCGCGTAGACGGCGGTGCGCTTCGACAGCAGATAGGTGGTGCGCAGCGTGCCCATCGTGGCACGCGTGTCGTGGTCGCTATTGGTGATGTGATAGACCTCGCCGTCGACGATGAAAGCGGGCGTCACGAAATACGATGCGGCGACGAAGAACAGATTCGAGCGCACATCGGCGAGCGCGGCGGACGCCGTGTCGACACGGCGATTCAGCCAGCCCACACCGAGCTTGGCCTTGCTGCCGAGGTTCGCGTAGGCGCTCACGTGCGTGCGGATGTCCTTGTCGGCCGCGTTGATCAGCGGAGTCGGCGCCACGCCGTCGAAAAAATTCGCTGCTGCGGTGCTGCCGCCGCGCTGTTCTTCGTATGAAGCCGCGACGCCGAACAAGGGCGCGTCGTACTTCAGCATGACTGACCATTCACGGCATTCCGTGGCATGACCGGGAACCGAACCGGTGCAGGTGCCCTGGCCCGGCGAGTTGCCGGTGCCCGCGGCGTCGCGGCCGAACGAATAATTCGCGCCGAGCGTCACCCCTGCGTAGCTGCCGAGGTAGGTCATGGAGTTGTCGGCGCGCGCGTTCGGCACATACGCGTCGAGCGAGCCCAGCCCGTAGATGTCCGGTCCGATCAGGTCCGCGCCCATCAGCGCGAGATAGGTCATCGTGTACTGGCGCCCGAACGTGAGCGTGCCGTACGGGCTCTTGATGCCGACGAACGCCTGACGGCCGAACAGCCGCCCGCCCTGGCCGAGATCGCCGGCGCGCACATTGAAGCCGCTTTCCAGCGTGAAGACCGCGCTATAGCCGCCGCCGAGGTCTTCGTTGCCGCGCAGTCCCCAGCGTGACGGATACTCGCCGGTGACGGCCGGCATGCGGAATACGCTCTTGCCCGCTGCGTTCGCGTGCGAAACGTATTCGATGCCGGTGTCGACGATGCCGTACAGTGTCACGCTCGATTGCGCTGCGGCGGCGCCGCTGACCGCGCACAGGGCGCCGCAGAGTAGAAGGCGTGCGGATGCTTGCATGAAGGATGTCTCCAAACCGTTTGATTGAACGTACGTGTTGTTGTTGTCGGGTCTTCTTGCGGCGCTGCGCTCAGTCGTCGGCGCGCGGGCGGCGCAGCAGCAGCAAAGCGGCCGCGGCGGCGATCACCGTCACGGGAATGCTTGCGCCGATCACGGTCGACGAACTGCGCCCCATCGCCAGCAATTGACCGGCGGCCAGCGGCCCGACCACCGAGCCGACGCGGCCCACGGCCACCGCCGCGCCGACGCCGGTGCCGCGCATCGCGGTCGGGTAGAACGCGGCGGACAGCGCGTACAACACCGATTGCCCGCCGATCACGAACATCCCCGCGAAGAACGCGGCGGCCGCAAGCGCACCGAAGCCGGGTGCCATCGAGAGCGCAGCGAGCGACGCGATGATGCCGACGTACATGCCCGCCACCACGACGCCCGAGCGCATCCGATCCATCAACATGCCGATGCACAGCGCGCCGATCCCGCCGCCCACGTTGAAGAAGATCTGCACATAGCCGACCTGCGCGCGCGACAGACCGCTTGCGGCCATCAGCGAAGGCAGCCAGTTGAGCAGGAAGTAGAGGACGATCAGCGTGCAGAAGTAGCTGACCCAGATCTGTACGGTGGAGAGTCCACGCGTGCCGCCGAACAGGATTTCGCCGACTGGCGCGGGCTTGATCCGTCCTTCGTGCGAGGCCTGGGTGAATGCCTTCGAATCCGCGAGAAACAGGAGCAGCAGCGGCACCAGCAGCAAAGGCCCCGCACCGCCCACATAGAAGATATGGCGCCACTCGGCGTCGCCCGCGCTCATCACGCCGATCACCGACGCAATCACGCCGCCGAACGGAATGCCGCAATACATCACGCTGACGGCGGTGCTGCGCGAACGCGGCTCGATCGCTTCCGACGACAAAGCAATCAGGTTCGGCAGCGCACCGCCGAGCCCGATTCCCGTCAGCACGCGCACGATCACCAGCATGTGAAAGTCGCTGACCAGCGCGGTCATGATCGAGAGCAGGCCGAACAGGCACGCGGAAATCACCAGCACGCGCTTGCGGCCGATCCGGTCGGCGAGTCGTCCGCCGAACATGGCGCCCGGCAGCAAGCCGAACGTGCCGGCGCTGAACGCGAGGCCCATCTGTGCGACCGACAGGCCGAACTCGCGCGCCATGCGCGGTGCGGCCACGCCGACCGACTGCAGGTCGAGCCCTTCGAGCAGCGCAATCGCAAAACACAATCCGAGCGTGATCGCGGCGCCCGATCGGCCGGATGCCGCCGGGGCCGAAACGCCTTGCGTCGGAGCCAATGTTCCGGTTCTTTTCACGTTAGTGATCCTTATTAAAATGCGTGGTTTTCCGGTTTCGATGAAGTACGGCAGATGCCGGCCCGGCGCCAACGCGCGTGCAGGCCCGAGCCGTCCGGGTTGACGGACGGCCTCGGCAAAACGGTAGTCAGATCGGCATCAGGCGCGTGATGGGACGCCTCGCCACACCGCGGCGCGCGGCGCATCGGGTCGATGTCCGCGTGATGGCGCGTGTGCTACGCGGCAATGCGGCGTCTCTCCACACGCCGCATCGTGGTGTGGATTTAATATCAGGTAGGCTGATAAAACAAGTGCAAATCCTTCGGTGAAAACACCTAGCACTCTAGCGGCGCGGAGAATCTAGCCGCGCAGATTCCGAACGAAAGTTTCGAGGTGAGTCTGAAGCGCGCCGGCCGCGTCGAGCTCGATGCCTTCCATCATCTGTTTCTCGATGGCCTTGACGGCCAGTTCGCATTCGCGCAGCACGGCGCGCCCTTCGTCCGTCAATTGCAGCAGCACGATGCGACCGTGCGTCGGGTCCGGCTCGCGGCTGACCCAGTTGCGGCTTGCCATCGCGTTCATCACTTCGTTGGCCGATTGCGGCGTGATGAACGAGCGCTCGGCGACTTGCGCATTGGACGCCTGCCCCTTCGCCTCCAGCACGGAAAGCGCCGTGAATTGCGCGAGCGTAAGACCGAGCGGCGCGAGCGCTTCACTCATGCGGCGCCGCAGAATGCGATCCAGGCTGCCGATCACATAGGTCAGGCGCAGGCTTGAACGGCGGGTGCGTGCGGCGGTGGGTTCGGCGGCTGGCTTTTGATTTTTGCTCATGATGGACAGGAGGTTCGGTCTATCCCGCATCTTAGCGCGCCGGACCCCCGAAACCGTCGCTAGGGGTTTGCACCGAGCCCGCGAATTTCCGCTTTACATATCAGGCAACCTGATATTAAATGTGTCCATCAGGCCGCTACGCCGGTCGACATTCACGGAGAAAACAGATGAATTACGAAGGCCGTTGGAAAACCGTCAAGGTCGATGTTCTCGAGGGTATCGCATGGGTGACGTTGAACCGTCCCGAGAAGCGCAACGCGATGAGCCCGACGCTGAACAAGGAAATGATCGAGGTGCTGGAGGCGGTCGAGCTCGACGCCGAAGCGCAGGTTCTCGTGCTGAGCGGCGAGGGCGATGCGTGGACCGCCGGCATGGACCTGAAGGAATATTTCCGCGAGATCGATGCGGGTCCGGAAATCCTGCAGGAAAAGATTCGCCGCGACGCGTCGCGCTGGCAATGGCAACTGCTGCGCATGTACTCGAAGCCGACCATCGCGATGGTCAACGGCTGGTGTTTTGGTGGCGGCTTCTCGCCGCTGGTGGCGTGCGATCTCGCCATCGCCGCGGACGAAGCGGTGTTCGGCCTCTCCGAAATCAACTGGGGCATTCCGCCGGGCAATCTGGTGAGCAAGGCGATGGCCGATACGGTCGGGCATCGTCAGGCGCTGTATTACATCATGACGGGCGAGACTTTCACGGGCCAGCAGGCGGCGCAAATGGGCCTCGTCAACAGCAGCGTGCCGCGCGCCGAATTGCGTGAAGCGACGCGCGCGCTTGCCGGCAAGCTGCTGGAGAAGAACCCGGTGGTGTTGCGCGCGGCCAAGCACGGCTTCAAGCGCAGCCGCGAATTGACGTGGGAGCAGAACGAAGATTACCTGTACGCCAAGCTCGACCAGGCGCAACTGCGCGATCCCGAGCATGGCCGCGAACAGGGCCTGAAGCAGTTCCTCGACGACAAGGCGATCAAGCCGGGCCTGCAAGCCTATAAACGCTGAGCGCTTGCGCAGAACCCAGGTTCGAGCGAAACAGACACGCGAGGAGACGACACCTATGCATGAAGTGACTTTGTTGATCGACGGCGAGAGCCGCGGCGCATCGGACGGCAAGACGTTCGAGCGGATCAATCCGGCGAGCGGCCAGGCCGCTTCGCGCGCGCCCGCCGCGACGCTGGCCGATGCGGACGCGGCGGTCGAAGCCGCGGCGCGTGCGTTCCCGGCATGGTCGGCGCTGGCGCCCACCGAGCGCCGCAAGCGGCTGCTCGCCGCAGCCGACCTGATGGACGCGCGTACCGCGCAGTTCATCGAAACCGGCGTGGCCGAAACCGGCGCGATGCCGAACTGGTACGGCTTCAACGTGATGCTCGCGGCGAACATGCTGCGCGAAGCCGCCGCCATGACCACGCAGATCGACGGCGATGTGATTCCTTCCGACGTGCCCGGCAGTCTCGCGATGGCCGTGCGCCAGCCGTGCGGCGTGGTGCTCGGCATGGCGCCGTGGAACGCGCCGGTCATCCTCGGCACGCGGGCGCTCGCGATGCCGCTCGCTTGCGGCAACACGGTCGTGTTCAAGGCGTCCGAAGGCTGTCCGGGCGTGCATCGGCTGATTGGCAGCGTGTTGCACGAGGCCGGCCTCGGCGATGGCGTCGTGAACGTCGTCACGCATGCCGCTGAAGATGCGCCGGCTATCGTCGAACGCCTGATCGCGCATCCTGCGGTGCGGCGCGTCAACTTCACCGGCTCGACGCGCGTGGGGCGCATCGTCGCGCAACATGCGGCGCAGCATCTGAAACCGGCTTTGCTCGAACTGGGCGGTAAAGCACCCGTGGTCGTGCTCGACGACGCCGATCTCGATGCGGCCGTGGCCGGCATCGCGTTCGGTGCGTTCTTCAACCAGGGGCAAATCTGCATGTCGACGGAGAGGGTGATCGTCGATCGCAAGATTGCCGACGCGCTGGTAGAGAAGCTCGCGGCCAAAGCGCGTACCTTGAAGGCGGGCGACCCGGCAGCCGCGGACTCGGTGCTCGGCGTGCTGGAAAGCGAGGCATCGGCGCGGCGCATCAAGGCGTTGATCGACGACGCATGCGGCAAGGGCGCGCAACTGCCGGTCGGCTGCACGGTCGAGGGTGCGGTGATGCAACCGGTGATCGTCGACGGCATCACGCCCGCCATGAAGCTGTATGCGGATGAGTCCTTCGGCCCGGTGGTCACGGTGCAGCGCGTGGACGGCGACGAAGAAGCGATTCGGGTTGCTAACGATAGCGAGTACGGCCTTTCGGCCGCCGTATTTAGCCGTGACGTGTCGCGCGCCTTGAACGTGGCGAAGCGGATCGAATCGGGCATCTGCCACATCAACGGTCCGACCGTGCACGACGAAGCGCAGATGCCGTTCGGCGGCGTGAAGAAGAGCGGCTATGGGCGCTTTGGCAGCAAGGCGTCGATTGCCGAGTTCACCGATCTGCGCTGGATCACGATTCAGACCGGACCGCGTCACTATCCGATCTGATCGTCCGCGCATCGCAGGTTGATCGACACAGTAGAGAAGGTTGCTCCGCCGCATCGGCGGAGCGCCCGATGCCGTCGCGAGACGGCGCGCAGGCACCTTTCCAGGAGACAGGCTTTGCATTCCGAGCCGACACAAACGAACACCGCCGGCGCGCCGACGCGGTACCGGGCGACGACGATCGGCGCTTCGTCGTTGCGCACGCGGCAGCAGGGAGATACGTGGTATCTGCAAGCGTCTGAAGCGCTCGGCGAGCATCCGCAGCGGTTGACGCAGCGGCTCGCGAGCGGCGCGCAGGCGCATCCCGAGCGCTGGCTGGCGGCGCGCCGCGGCAGCGACGGTCAATGGGTCGGCCTGAGCTATGCGCACGCGTTGCAAAGCGCACGCGCTATCGGCCAGGCGTTGCTGGCGCGCAATCTGTCCGCTGAACGTCCCGTCGCGATTCTGTCGGGCAATGATCTCGACCATTTGCAACTCGCGCTCGGCGCGATGTGGGCCGGCATTCCGTATGCGGCGATTTCTCCGGCCTATGCATTGGCATCCGGCGACTACGGCAAGCTGCGCCATACGATCGAGCTGCTGACGCCCGGCCTGGTTTTCGTGAGCGGCTATGACACGTTCGCCAAGGCGATCGACGCGGTTGTGCCGGCCGATGTCGAGGTCGTCGCCGCAACGTTGCCGCGCGAGTCGCAAAGCGGGCGCCAGGTGACGGCGTTCAGCGAACTGTTGCGCACCCCGCCCACCACGGTCGATACCGCTCACGCGGCGGTGAGCCCGGACGCGATCGCCAAGTTTCTGTTCACGTCGGGTTCGACCAAACTGCCGAAGGCGGTGCCGACCACGCACCGCATGCTGTGCAGCAACCAGCAGATGCTGCTCGAAACGTTTCCCGAGTTCGCCAAGGAGCCGCCGGTGCTGGTCGACTGGCTGCCCTGGAACCATACGTTCGGCGGCAGCCACAACGTGGGCATCGCGCTCTATAACGGCGGCACGCTTTATATCGACGACGGCAAGCCGGTCAACGGCAAGTTCGGCGACACGCTGCGCAATCTGCGCGACATTGCCCCGACCATCTACTTCAATGTGCCCAAAGGCTGGGAAGAACTGACGATCGCGTTGGAACAGGACGCGCAGTTGCGCGGGACGTTCTTCTCACGCGTGAAGGTGTATTTCTTCTCGGGCGCGGGGTTGTCGCAAGCGGCCTGGGACCGGCTTGAACGCGTCACGGAAAAGTACTGCGGCGAGCGCATTCGCATCATGGCCGGACTCGGGATGACGGAGACGTCGCCATCGTGCCTGTTCACCACCGGGCCCATCATGAGCGCGGGATACGTGGGCCTGCCCGCGCATGGCTGCGAGGTCAAGCTCGCGCCGGTCGGCGACAAGCTCGAAGCGCGTTATCGCGGCCCTCATGTGATGCCCGGTTACTGGCGCGCGAACGAAACGGAGCGGGCCAATGCGTTCGACGAGGAAGGCTATTTTTGCAGCGGTGACGCGGTGCGCTTTGTCGACGTCGCGCGGCCCGAGTTGGGGCTGCTGTTCGACGGGCGTGTCGCCGAGGATTTCAAGCTGAGTTCGGGCACCTTCGTCAGCGTCGGGCCGATGCGTGCGCGGGTCATTTCCGAAGGCGCGCCGTACGTGCAGGATGTGGTGGTCGCGGGCATGAATCGCGACGACGTCGGTTTGCTGGTGTTTCCGCGACTCGACGATTGCAGGCGCCTCGCGGGTCTGCCTGCCTCGACGAGCTCGCGCGAGGTGGTCGATGCGCCCGCCGTGCGGGCACACTTCGCGTCGTTGCTCGACACGCTCAATCGCGGCGCGACCGGCAGCGCAACCACCATCGCGCGCATGCGGCTGATGGACGTCGTGCCTTCGCTCGACCTCGGCGAGATCACCGACAAGGGCTCGATCAATCAGCGCGCGGTATTGACTCATCGGGCCGCGCTCGTCGAGGCGATGTACGACACGGCGCAGCGCGATCCCGCAGTGATCGTCGCGAGCGCGTGCGGCGCGCTGTAATGCGTGACGCCCGAACGCGGGCACCGACAGGAAACCTGTAGATGAACCTCGACCAACTCGTCGCAATCGACACGCACGTGCACGCGGAAGTCTCGTGCTGCCAGCCGCCGGATCTGTTCGGCAAGGAGTTCGACGATGCCGCCGACAAGTACTTCGGCACCGTGCTGAAGCTCGGCAGGCGGCCGACGATTCCCGAGACCATCGAACATTATCGCGAGCGCAAGATCGGCTTCGTGATGTTCACCGTCGACTGCGAAGCGAATCTCGGCCGGCGGCGCATTCCGAACGAGGAGATCGCCGAGTTCGCGCAGAAGAACAGCGACATCATGATCGCCTTCGCGAGCATCGATCCGCACAAGGGCAAGATGGGCGTGCGGGAGGCGCGCACGCTGATCGAAGAATATGGCGTGCGCGGCTTCAAGTTCCACCCGACCATGCAGGCGTTTTTCGCCAACGACCGCCTGGCGTATCCGCTTTACGAACTGATCGCCGAGTACAAGCTCACGGCCGTTTTCCACAGCGGTCATTCCGGCATGGGATCCGGCATGCGGGGCGGCGGCGGGTTGAGGCTGAAGTACTCGGAGCCGATTCATCTCGACGACGTCGCCGCGGATTTCCCCGATATGAATATCGTGATCGCGCATCCGTCGTGGCCGTGGCAGGAGCAGGCGTTGTCGATCGCATTGCATAAGCCCAATGTGTATATCGATCTGTCCGGCTGGTCGCCGAAGTACTTTTCGCCCGAATTGATCCGTCATGCCAACACGGTGCTGAAGCGGAAAATGCTGTTCGGCTCCGACTTCCCGCTGATTCAGCCTGACCGCTGGCTGGAGGATTTCAGGCAGGTCGGTTTCAGGGAGGAAGTGCAGCCGCTGATTCTCAAGCAGAACGCGATCGGGCTGCTGGGGCTGGGCGACCGGGCCTGAGGGGGAGTGGGGCCGATCGGCGGTCGATGTGAGGCAAGCGTGAAATGCTCGCGCATGGCAAAGGCGCGCGCCGTATACAATTCGGCTGCGCCTGACTTTTGCCGGTTTTTTTGCCGGTTTTTTGCCCGCTTTTTTGCCCGTTTTTTGCCCATTACCTGCCCCATACCGACCCTATCCGATCCATGCCGAATCCGACCCGGGCCTTCCTTCTCGGCCCGCTCCTGAAAGGCGTTTCACGCTCCTTCTATCTCACGCTGCGCGTGCTGCCCGCCGGCATGCGCGATCCGATCGGCCTCGCGTACCTGCTGGCGCGCGCGGCCGATACAATCGCCGACACCTCGCTGATCCCGCCCGAACAACGCCTCGCGCTGCTGCTGTCGCTGCGCGATCAGGTGAACGGCGCCACGGACGACGCAGCGCTGCTGCGACGCATGGCCGACGAAGTGGCGAGTCAGCAGATCCAGTCGGATGAAAAGGTTTTGCTCGAATCGCTCGGTCCCGCTCTCGACGTGTTGTCGCAATTGAGCGAAGCGGACCGTAAGGCCGTGCGCGAGATCGTCACGACGCTGACCGAGGGCATGGAGTTCGATCTGCGCGCCTTTCCCGACGAACGTTCCGGCCAGATCGCGGCGCTCTCGGGATACGACGATCTCGACCGCTATACGTATCTGGTGGCGGGGTGTGTCGGCGAGTTCTGGACCACGATGACCTATGCGCACATGCCGGGCACGCTGAAGGAGCAGCCCGGCACGATGGCGCACCGTGGTGTGCGCTTCGGCAAGGCGCTGCAAATGACCAACGTGCTGCGCGATTGCGGCAAGGACTTGCGGATCGGCCGCTGCTATCTGCCGCAGAGCATGCTCGACGAATACGGTCTCGCCGCGCGAGACCTGCTGGTGCCGGCCAATTCGCTGCGTGCGCGGCCGCTGCTGGTCGAGCTTCTGCGCAAGACGCTCGATCATTTCCGTGAGGCTCTGGACTACACCCTGGCGATTCCGGCGTTTTCCGTGCGTTTGCGTCTCGCGTGTTTGTGGCCGATTCTGATTGGGCTCGAGACGCTGTTGCTGCTGGTCGATAACGACGCGTGGCTCGATCCGCAGAAGGTTTCCAAGGTGCAGCGCAATACGGTGTATCGGATCATCGCATCGTCGCTGCTACTGGTGCCGTCGAACGGACTGGTGCGCAAGGCGATCGAAAAACGCATCGGGCAGATCGAAGCGCGGCTGTAAATGCCGCTGAAGATGTTGCTGGATGAGCGGCCTTGCGCGGCATAGCCGCCAGTCGGGCAGGGCGCGAGGCAGGCTGGGAGCGCAGCGCCAGGTCGACTTTACTGCGCAAAGCCGGATGCCGTATCCCACATGCTAGTAACTCTGGTAGTACTACCCGATTTAATCTGCATCATTGAATAGCGATCAATCGGGAAACCCCTAGGACCGTGCGTCTCCGGTTCGCGTTAGTCTCTTCTAAAGAGGAGGCGACCCATGAGACAAGCGTTCAATATTGCCGTGGTGCTGTTGCTTGGATATCTGATGGCGGATAGGGCGTTGATGCGCGCGCAGGCGGGAGAGGTCGGGACCATCACGTGCCACCAGGGCGCGCAGCTGGTCAAATCGAACGCGTTGAAGAAGGGGTTTGGAGACATTGCAGCCAGCAGTCAGGGAGAAAACTTTCTGTCGAGCTGTCTGGTCACTGGCCGTGGTCAGGTGGGCGATCTCATCGCGCGCGATTGACGTGGTCGCCCGTGTTGCCATATTGACGAGGGCGCACCATCAGGGCGCCGAATAAAAAGCGGCGTGCCGAAAGCGCTGAAAAAGCGCCCAGACCGTGAAGGTCCGGGCGAAGTCACCGGGAGCCCGATGACGGAGGTAACGAATACAAAACTGGCCCGCGCTCGGGGATACCCGGCCGCGGGCCAGTTCATTTGAATCGGGGAGCGCGTCTCAACAACGCGCTGAGCGGCAGATCGACGCACGACGGCGTGGCACAACCGGTCAATCATGCCGCCGATCGGCTAACAGCCGTCTATCGGCTGCTTACTGTCCGCTTGATGGCGCCTTACTGGCCGAAGTAGATCGACTTCTGACCGTTGGCCGTCACAGCGTGACCCGACTGCGAGGAGCCGCTCGACACACCGCCGAAGCCACTTGCCGCTGCTTGCGCGGTGCCGTTTTGCGCATCGACACGAGCTTGCGCGGCTTGAACGTCAGCCGGGTAGTGCGGGTCGGCGTGACCCGGTTGATAGCCGGCCTTTTCGAGTTGGACCAGTTCGGCGCGCACCTGGGCGCGGGTCACGGGCTGGTTGGACTGCGCAAACGAAGCAACAGGAGCGGCCAGCACAGTGGCGATAACAACAGCTTGAATGAGCGATTTCATGATGAACTACCTCCAGTTCGGATTTTGTCTTGCTGCGAACGTTCTTGTTCGTAGTCAGTGATTACATTGTAGTTTTGCGATCTGGACAGAGTAATCACCGCTTCAGGTATTGTTTGTTGCGAATTTTGAGACAAAAACGGGGAACTTCGTGGGGCGGTGCGGGCGCCGGAGTCCGGCGACGCCGTCAATGCCACGGCATTCCACCGAAACTCACGCACAGTCAAACCCGCAAAGCACGCAGCGAGCTGCGATCTCCCCGCGTGCTTTGCATCAGTGACGAACGGCTTATCAACTGCCCGAGAAAATCGGGCCTTGTCCGCCCGGCGTGAACGGTTGGAGCACTTCGTGCGGCACCGGGGCCGGGCCGCCTTGCGCACGCGCGGCCGGTGTCGATGCCGGTTCGCGCAGTGTGAGCGCGCTATCCGGCGTGATGGGCACACTAGGCTTGGCGAGCAGTTCGGTTTTCCGCATCGACCCAACCGAGGTGCCGAAGTAGTAGCCGATGATGCTGATCCACGCAGTGCCCAACGCGCCGACGATCACGTTGACGAGGTCCTTGTTGCTCCCCGGTAACGGCTGGAACGCCATCAACATCAAAATGCCGAAGAAGCCCGTGGTGACCGCCATCGCGAGTACCTTCGGCACCCAGTCGCGATTGCTGGTCGCCATCGCGCGCGCATTGGCCCGATCGTCGGCTTCGATACGCGCCATGTCGGTTTCGTGCGCGAGTCTCGCCTGGGCCGCGGTCACGACTAGTTGCTGCAATTGCAGAGAGTTCGCACTCTCTGCCTGCCTGATCTTTTCGAGCGCGCTGGGATCGTTCAACGCCGGTTCGACGAAGGCCGGATCGCTCGGCGTGCCGAGCGCATGCGAAATGATCGCCGCGGCAGCCGTCACGCCCAGTCCGACCGGGCCGCCTACGAGCCCGGCGAGAAGCGGGGCGGTGCTGCCAATGTTCGACGCTACTTTTGACCAGTCCATCATGCTGCTCCCAGAAGAAGATTCGCGGCCATCCGTTCGGTCCAGCCACGGCTGAAGTGAGGCCACGTGTGAAGGTTGCGCAGGTAGCGCAGGCGATAGGCGGCGAAGCGCATGACGAACTTCATCGCGTCGGTGCTTTTGACCGCATTCAGGGTGTCCGGACCGAACTTGCCGTCTTCCTTCGCACCGGACGCTTTTTGCATCCACAACACCACGAGGCCGCCGTTGTAGTTCGCATCGAAGATCTGGAAGGCCACGCGCGGATCGAGTTCGTCGAGATGCAGCGGATCCCAGTACTTCTGCTTGGCAATTTCCTTCGCGGTTTCCAGCGGCAGATCTTTCATCGCGCCGTTGTAGCCCTGGCTGCGCGCGACGCGAGCAGTCACGCCCCACATCGTTTCGCCACCGGGATCGGCCGGATTGAAGCAGTAACCGCCTTCGTTTCCGATCAGAGCCCTGAATGCGTCTTCAAAGTTGTCCATCGACTTCTCCTCTTCAGCTGTATCTACGACAGGAACATGGGGTGCTTCTGCGGTTACGCTTCGGCGTTGGGTGGTACTTCAAGTGATGCTTGAAACGGAACTGCTGGGCGTGGATTCGAAACGGGTCGGGTGCGCGTATTGGGACTCGGCGCCCCCGGTGCGCTGCCGCCCTCTACTGCGTTGGCGAGTCGCGCCAGTTGCGTCTCGTGGGCGCTCAACGTACCCGCATCGCGTTCCAGCGCTTCTGCATATTTGCGCGAGGCGCCACGCAGATCACCCTTGTGATCGAGTGCCCGGCCCATTTCCGCGTAGGACGGCGCAAGGTCGGGGCGCAGCGAGATGGCGCGAGAGAGTTTGTCGATCGCTTCGTCGTATCGGCCGACCTTGTCGAGCGCTTCGCCCCAGTCGTGCAGATTGTCGACGGAACTCGGATTCATTTCGTCGGCCTGCCTGAACGCGTCGAGTGCTTCTTCGTTGCGATGGGCGCGCAACAGCACGTCGCCGAGAAGACGCAGATTTTCAGCCGTCTTCGATTTCTCCCTCGCGCCGGCACGCAATGCTTCGAGTGCGTCGTCGAGGCGTTCCTGCTGGGCGAGCGCACGGCCGAGACTCGCGTGCAGAATGGCCGAATGCTTGTAGACGGTTAGCGCTTCGCGGGTTTGCCGTTCCGCCTCTTCCGCTTTCGACTCTCCTTGATCGGTCAGCAACCACGCTTTGCCCGCGAGCGCCCATTCTCTTTGCTCAGGTGAGGGCAGGGTGAGTACCTTGTCGTAGATCGCGATGATCTCGTTGTAGCGGCACTCTTCCGGATGGCATCTGGTTTTCCGGACCTGCGAATAGAGATGACTGGCGAGGATATTCGGCTCTGCGAGGCGCATCGCTTCGACAGCGATCCCGTGCACGAAATCTTCCAGGTCACGTCCTTCGAACGGCACGATGCTTTCGCGGGAATTGAACGGGCCGCCTTCTATCTGCACGTGGGCAACGTACGAGTCGGCGCTTTCGTTGATTTTCGTGATGCCGACATGAACGACCACGTCCGTGCGCTTGATGACCCCTTTGATGAAGCGGACCGTCGACGCATACGACATATCCTGGCCAGGAAGCTGGATGTCGGGTTGGGAGTCGGTGTCGGTCATCGTGTCGTGAGGAATCGAATCGGCATCCTGAGCGATATCCCGCATGGAGGACATGATTCGCTCTGCGAGAAAGCTCGACGTGTAGCCGCGCTGTGAGAGTGATTGCGGTGTTTCGACGGGGGGCACCAGCAATTGCCGGTTAAGCACGCCACGTACGACGAGGCAGGAAAAGCCGATCGCAAGCACGATGAAGAACCACGGCAAGATGTACGGCCACACACGCTTCGGACCCCTGCCGATGAAGCCGATGGCGCGCCACCCGAGCGGCAGGAATCCGGCGAAACCGCGGGTTTGGCGACTATGGCGCCTCGGCGCGGCGCTGCCTGAACGAAATGGCCGGCTGCGCCAATTCATTGGCCGGCGTGGACTCTGCATACTCGACATGACGTACCTCGTTTCAATGCGTTGTTGGTCACCGCGCGACTTGCCTGGGCGCAATAACGCATTGACCGTGCCATAGGGGCACCGGCCCTTGTGCGAGGGGCGTGTGGGGGTTAACGCAGAGGTCGAGAGCGCGAAAAGTGTTGTGCGCAAGCCAACGCATTCCGATGGGAAGTTGGCCGGCAGAGGACATTGCGTGGGACGAAGGCCACGGCAGACAGAAAGGCGCGTGATCCGGGAAGAACGGCTGCGAGACACGCCGCTTTCGCTTCCTGAACTGAGAACGAAGCAAGTAGGGCGTTATTCAAGCGACGCAGCGCGTCGTCGCTTCATTGCTCGCTTTCTCGCGGCAGAAAGAAAAATGCCGTTCAGTCCCGGACTGAACGGCAAGATACTCCGAGGCCATGTGCTACACGGCCGCATCCGTTTCGCTCAAACCGCAGCGGGACGCCATTTCAACAGACGCCGCTCGATTGCGGTCAACAGATAGTCGGCCGCCAGCGCGACCACGGCCAGCACGATCATCGCCGCGAACACGCCGCTCGCATTGAATGCGCCCTGCGCCGTGGAGATCAACAGACCGATACCCTGCTTCGACCCGAGAAACTCGCCAACCACCGCGCCGACCAGCGCAAAGCCGAAGCTCACGTGCAAGCTGGCGAGAATCCAGCTCAGCGCCGACGGAATCACCACCGACGTCGTCACCTGGCGACGCGACGCGCCGAGAATCTGTGCATTCGCGATCATGTAGCGATCGGCTTCACGCACGCCCTGGAAAGCATTGGCGAACACGACGAAGAACACCATCACCACCGCCAGCGCCACCTTCGACGCCATCCCGAGGCCCAACGCAATCACGAACACCGAGCCGAGCACCACGCGCGGAATCGAGTTGGCGATCTTGATGTAGAGGCTGAACACGTCGGAGAGCAGTTTGTTGCGGCCGAGCACGATGCCGCAGAAGATGCCCGCCACCGAGCCGATGATGAAGCCGAGCCCGGTTTCTTCGAGCGTGACCCACACCTGGGTCAGCAACGGACCTTGCGACGTACCGTTCACGAACCAGTCGACGATCTGATCGAAAATGGCGGTGGGCATCGAGAAGAAGAACGGGTCGATCCACTTCAGGCGCGCGGACAGTTCCCATCCGCCGAGCACGACCACGAGCACGAGTACGCGCAGCGTGATCACCAGCGCATGACGTTGCCGGATGCGTTTTTGCGCGACGCGTTCGACATGCGCGAGCGACGCGGCGTCGATGCCCGAGGGCATCATCTGTTGAGAGGTAGTAGACATGTGTGCCGTTCCTTGATTATCCGATCTGCACTTCTTCGCGCAGGTCATGCCAGATGTCGCGCGAGATTTCGATGAAACGCGGGTCGTAGCGAACCTCCGAGGTGACACGCGGACGCGGCAAATCGATTTCGTACACCTTCTTCAGCGTCGCGGGGCGCGCGGTCAGCACGAACACGCGGTCGGCGAGCGCAATCGCTTCTTCCAGATCGTGCGTAACGAACACCACCGAGCCGGCACCGCCCCACAATTGCAGCAGTTCGTCCTGCATCAACGTGCGCGTTTGCATGTCGAGCGCCGAGAAGGGCTCGTCCATCAGCAGGATTTCGGGCTTGTTGATGAAGGTCTGCGCGAGCGCGACGCGCTTGCGCATGCCGCCCGACAGTTGATGCGGATAGTGCTTGCCGAACTTGTCGAGGCCCACGCGGCGCAGCCATTCGTTGGCCTCGTCGTACGCGGCCGACTTCGAGCGGCCGCGATACAGCGGACCGGCGGCCACGTTGTCGAGCACCGTGCGCCACGGGAACACGGCGTCGGCCTGGAACACGAAGCCGATGCGCGGGTCGATGCCGTCCACCGGCGCGCCCATCACGCGCACTTCGCCGGTGGTGGGCTTCAGCAAGCCGGTAATCATGCTGAGCGTGGTGGACTTGCCGCAACCCGTCGGGCCGACCACCGCGACGAATTCGCCGCGCGCCACCGACATGCTGAAGTCGCGCAACGCGACCGTCGCCTTGCCATCCGGCGAAATGAAACGGCACGACACGTTGCGCATTTCGATCGCTGGCGTATCGCGTGACATAGGTTGATTCATCGGCTGGTGCCTCGCAGTGCTCGTGATGTTGAAAAAGGCCTTACTTCGCCGCGGTCTTGACCGGCGCCGACAGGTAGTCGTTGCTGTAGGTCCTGGCGAGATCGATGTGCTTACCCTTCACCGAAGGATTGAATGCGGACAACACCTTCAGCACGGTGTCCGGGCCGTCGGCGGGCATCTTGCCGTCCTTCGTGAACATCGGCAGCGATGCCTTCAGCGCGCCGACGTACAGGTCCTTGTTGTTGCCGTAGTAGTCCTTCGGCATTTTCGCGGCGATCTCTTCGGCGCTGTGCGTCGAAATGAAGTTCAGCGTTCTGGCGAAAGCGTGCGAGAGTTTCGCCGCATCGTCCTTGTGCGACTCGGCCCATGCGCGCTGCACGTAGAAGCTCGAAGCCGGATACGTGCCGCCGAGCGCGGCGCGCGTGCCTTCCAGCGTGCGCATGTCGACCAGCACCTTGGCGTCGCCGGTCTTCAGAAGTTGCGAAACGGTCGGCTCGGTCGTCATGCCGGCGTCGATACGGCTTTGCTTGATGGCCGCGATGAAGCTGTTGTCCGCGCCGACCGGCAGCAGCGTGTATTGCGTGGACGGCACGCCCGCGCGTTGCGCGAGGTATTGCGTGAGGAAGCTCGTCGACGAGCCCAGGCCGGTCACGCCGAGGGTCTTGCCCTTCGCGTCGCCCATGCTTTTGAACGTGCCGGCCGCTTTGGTGGACACCATTTCCACTTCGCCCGGCACCTGGCCAAAGATCACCAACGCCTGAACTTCCTTGCCCTTGCTTTGCAGATCGATCGTGTGATCGTAGAAGCCCACCACGCCTTGCACCGCGCCCGCGAGCAGTTCGTTTTCCGCGTCGACGCCCGCCGGTTGCGAGAGGATCTCGACGTCGAGACCCTCGTCCTTGAAGTAGCCGAGCTGTTCGGTGAGCTTGGCCGGCAGATAGATGATCTTGGTGGCGCCGCCGACCATGATCGTGAGTTTTTCGGCGTGTGCGGCAGCCGAAGCGGCGGCAAGGGTAAACGCAACACCTGACACAGCGGCAATCTGGCGCAAGGTACGCATGAAGCAGTCTCCTTAGGTTTGGTCGCCGCGGGTATGGCACGCGGCGCTTTCTGGGTGAATGACGGCGATTATAGAAATCCGAAACCTTCTGGTAGCTTTCTGAGGCCTGGACAAAGCATGGGTGTTAACCCCGTACTGCGCGAAAACCCCAGTGCGGTCCGGCGCGCCAGCGCGCGTCCGGTATGCTGCGGATCAAACGGGGCGCGCGCAAATCCTTTGTTTTACGGCACAATCGACGGCCTGACTTTTGCCGTCCCTGCCATGAAGCTGCTGCTCATCGAAGACAATCCCACGCTCGCGCACTGGCTCGCGAAAATGCTGGAGCAGGAGGCGTTCGCGCTCGACGCCGTGCAGGATGGCGACGCGGCCGACCAGCTACTGCGCACCAATCATTACGACGTGATCCTGCTCGACCTGAATCTGCCGAAGCTGTCGGGCAAAAACGTGCTGCGCCGCTTGCGTCAACGCGGCGACGCGACGCCGGTGCTGATTCTGACCGCGAGCGGTTCGATCGACGAAAAGGTGGAACTGCTTGGCGCCGGCGCGGACGATTATCTCGTCAAGCCATTCGAAGTGCGCGAGCTGATCGCACGGATCAAGGTGGCGATCCGCCGTCAGTCGCCGTCGAGGGCGAGCGAGGTGGCGTGCGGCGATCTCGCGTTCGATATCGACACCCGCCAGTTCACGTTGAAGGGCGCACCGCTGAACGTCACACCGCGCGAGCGCTCGGTACTCGAAGCGTTGATCCTGCGCCTCGGCAAAACAGTGACCAAGCCCGCGCTGGTCGACGCGATCTTCACGCTCGCCGACGAACCGAGCGAGGACGCGGTCGAAATCTACATCTCACGTTTGCGCAAGAAACTGGACGGCAGCTCGGCGGCGATCGTCACGCTGCGCGGGCTCGGCTATCTGCTGCGTAAGAAAGACGATGACCAATAGCCTGCGGGTACGTCTGTTGTGGTGGCTGCTGGTGCCGCTCGCTCTCTATGTGTTCGTCACCGGCAAGGCCGAATACGACAACGCGCGGCGCACGGCCGATCTCGTGCAGGACAATCAGTTGATCTCGTCGGCGCGCATGATCGCCGGCGAAGTGGAGTGGGTGGATGGCTTCCTGCGCGTCGACGTGCCGCCCGCCGCGCTCGAAGTATTCGCGTCGCCCTATCGCGATCAGGTGTTCTACAGCGTGCGCGTCGACGATGGGCGGCTGCTCGCCGGCACGCCGGACTTTCCGCCGCGTCCGCTGCGGGCGGCCGACACGCCCGACCATTACGACACCGAGCTGCGAGGCCAGCCGGTGCGTGCGGTCGGGCTCGTGCGTCTCATGTACGACAATGGCGCGACGCGCCGCGTGCGAGTCACGGTGGGCAAAACCTTGCGTTCTCGCGACGCCATGGCTCAGCAATTGTGGCAGCCGCAACTCGTGCGGCAGATCGCGATGATCGCGCTCGCGGTGGCGCTGGTGTGCATCGGACTGACGTTCGAATTGCGGCCGCTGATGAAAGTCAAAGAGGATGTCACCGACCGCGATCCCATGCAGCTCGAACCGATTCGCGTCGAACGGCTGCACACCGAGTTGCGCCCGATCGTCGAAGCGATCAATCAATGCATCGCGCGGCTCGGTGTACAGGTGGCGGCGCAACGACGTTTCATCGCCGACGCCGCGCATCAGTTGCGCACGCCGCTTACGCTGCTTGGCACGCAGTTGCAGTTCGCGCGGCAGCAGGACGGCATTCATCCCGCGCTCGACGAAGCGCTTGCCGCGATGCATCGGAGCAATCGTTCGATGGTCGCGCTCACCAACAAGCTGCTGTTACTGGCACAGGCCGAAGCCACCGACAACACGCAGCTCGCGACGGAAACCGTGGACCTGGTGCCGCTTGCGATGGAAGTCGTCGAAGATCTCGCCCTGCTCGCGCAGGCACGAGAGATCGATCTGGGCGCCGAGCTAAAGGGCATCGCGCCGGTGACCGGGCATCGGGGTCTGCTTCAGGCGCTGATCGCGAATCTCGCGGAAAACGCGATTCGCTATACCGGCAGCGGCGGCCACGTCACGGTTGCCGTTAGCGCCGGCGCCGATACGGTCACCGTGAGTGTGCTCGACGATGGTCCCGGCATTCCGGCCGAGTCGCGCAGCCGCGTGTTCGAACCTTTCTTCCGGGCGTCGCCGGATACCGAGGGTACCGGCCTGGGTCTCGCAATCGTGCGTGAAATTGCCGATACGCATCACGGCGAGATAGCACTCAAGCCAGGGGGCGGCGGTAAGGGCGTGCACATCAGCGTGTCGTTCCCGCGCGCGGCTATGCAGCTTCGTGATCGATAGGGTATCCGAAGCAAACTGGCTGTCTGAATCAACTTCTCGACAGCTCGGCTTCACCCCCTGGTGCCACCCTTAAAACGCCGCGACATAAATCCCCAACGCATCGCTCTCGCTAACCGGCCGCGGATTGTTCACCAGCAACCGCGTCTGCAACATCGCATCGCTTGCCATCCGTTCGAGCCCGTCGCGTGCAATGCCGACATCGCGCAGCCGCGCCGGAATCGCGGTTGCGGCGATCATCTGCTCGAGCCGTTCGATCAGCGCCTGAGTCTTGCTCGCGTCGCTGCCGGTCGCCTCCGGCACGATCACATCCGCGAGTTCCGCGTACAGATGAGCCGCCGCCCCGGCGTTGAAGCGCAACACGTGCGGCAGCACGAGCGCATTCGAAAGGCCATGCGGCACGTGATAAATGCCGCCGATCGGATACGCGAGCGCATGCACCGCCGCCACCGGCGCATTGGCGAACGCCTGCCCCGCGAAGGTCGCGCCGAGCAGCATCGCTTCGCGAGCCTCGCGGTTCTGGCCGTTTTCGCAGGCGGGCAGGAGGCTGCGCGACAGCAGTTCGAGGGCCTTCACCGCGAGCATGTCGGAAACGGGATTCTTCAGATGCGCGGACGTGTACGCCTCGATCGCATGAACCATCGCGTCGATGCCGGTTGCCGCGGTCGCGGCCACGGGCAGGCCGAGCGTGAGCTCCGCATCGAGGATCGCGAGGTCGGCGATCAGTTGTGGCGCGACCACGCCCATTTTCTTCGCTTCCCCCACCGTCACGATCGACACGGCCGTCACTTCGGAACCGGTGCCGGCAGTGGTCGGCATCTGCACGAGCGGCAAGCGCGCGACGCTCACCTTGTTCACGCCATACATCTCGCCGAGCGCCTGCTCCTGCTGCGGCGCGAGCACCGCGATCAGCTTCGCGACGTCCATCGACGATCCGCCGCCGAGCCCCAGCACGATTTCCGCGCCGGCTTGCCGCGCGCGCGACGTCGCTTCGAGCACGATATGTTCGGGCGGATCGGCGATCACGTCGTCGATCACGGTCGCGTTCCAGCCGTGCGAGGCGAGATCGGCGAGCGCGGGATTCAGCAGGCCGCTCGTATGCAGAAAACCATCGGTGACGACACACAAGCGCGTGAGCGCCGGAAATTGCACGCGCAGCAGCGCGCCGAGGCGACGCGCGGCGCCGAACTCCACGACCAGCGTCGGCACCGTTTGGAATTTGAATGCGCTCATCATGCTGTATCTCCGGATACCAGATGGCTCGACACTTCGCGCCGCTCGAGCAGCGGAATGATGATGCCGACGCCGATGCGCTGAAAGTGCTCGGTCTCACGGTGCACGGCGAGACCATCGGCGTGGCTGTACTGCTCCATGATCACGAAGTGGTCGGGATCGAGCGGCGAGCGGAAGAATTCGTAGTACAGGTTGGCGGGCTCGGCTCGGGTTGCCGCGGCAAGCTCCGTGAGGGGCTTCACCAGCGCGTCGCCGTTGCCGGGTTTGGCAAAGTAATGCGCGATCACCTGCAGGTAAACATCAGCCATCGATCACTCCATCAAGACGGGTATGTCAACGTTTGCGCATTCGGAATCGGGATCTCATCATTCGCTGTCGTCGCTCGGGAACGCCGGCCTTTTGCGGAGGAGGCCCGGCGTGACGATCGCGGCGAAAATCTTGCGCGGGCCGCGGCGAGCATCGACACGGACATCAGTTGTACCAGATTAGGACCGCTTTGCCCGCATGCCTTCACGCTGCATAACGCGGGCGGCGTGTGAGGTGCGATTCAGTCAAGGATTGACGTTCCCACGTGATGACGCTTCGATCCGGAGTGGCACGCCCAAGCATGGGCGGGTACCCCGCATCGGCGATGAATCCTCTGGTCAACCCGTCCGACGAGTAAGGTTAATCTCGCGTTTGTTGAGAATGATTCGCGTTTACGTTAAATTGTTGGGCTGACCTTTGCGAAAACGGAGCGAATCATGTCCGAGGTGCTCGTCCGGCAGGCGCCTTCAACAGCAATGCCGATGCCAATGCCAATGCCAATGCCGATGCCGGTGCTCAATGCCGTCGCCGCCTGTGCGCCCGTCGTGCGACGCTCGCGCGGCCTTGAGCGCGCTATCGATTGGGAGAAGGGCACGCTGCTCGACGTGCTGGTCGCGAACCGGCCGATGCTCGTCGAGCTGGCGCATGGCATCGTGGGTTGCGCCAGCCTTGCAGAGGACGTGGTGCACGACGTCTTCATCAAGCTCGTCGACTTCCGGGATCAGAACGCCGTGCGTCAACCGGTGGCCTACGTCACGCGCATGGTGCGCAACGCGTCGATCGACGTCACTCGCCGCCAGAGCGTGGAAGACACCTATCACGACGATGCGGACGACGCGCTGCTCGTGCCGTCGCCGGCGCCTTCGCCCGAAGCGGCGCTGCTCGTGCGCGACACGCTGCGTCACGTGTATCACGCGCTCGAACAATTGCCGCCGCGCAGTCGCGCCGCATTCGAAATGGTGCGGGTACGTGAAGAAACGCTGCAAAGCACGGCGCGCGCGCTCGACGTTTCGCAGTCGCAGGTGCATTGCCTCGTGCGCGACGCCAAGAAGCATTGCGCCGCTTGCATCGACGGGGGCAATCGCAGCGCGGCGGGTTCGGCGTATTGCAGCGGCCGTGCGCGCCGTCGATAGGCACGCGGCTATCGAACGTCGGCGGGATCGAGGCGCGGTGCGCGAGCGAAATGTCGCGCTGTTGCCCGCTATACCGGCGAGCACCAGGTCGTGCTTCGCGCCAGTTCATTTGCTGGCCGAACCGTCAGCTACCAGCCGCGCCACCGTTCCACCACTGCGCAACTCGCTCATCACCTCTCACGAACGCCGCTCACGTCCCCCGCGCGGCCTGGCTTTGCCACCCGCGGACACCTGCGCTTCCAACCCTTCGATCATTTCACGCGCAGCCGTTTGAAGCTCAGGCACGAACCGTCGCTTCGCTTCCGCGAGCGTGACGGCGCGCGAAAGAAACACCACGTTCAGACTCGCCAGCACGCGCTGCTCCGACACGATCGCGACGGCCACTGCGCCGATCTTGCTTTGCGCGGACCAGTCGCCGTGATTGGAGCCAAACCCGTCCGCGCGCACACGCCGCACGAGACTGCGAATGAGCGCGTCGTTGGACGCCAGCGCTTTTTGCTCTTCGCCGCCCGCGCCTGAGCGCAGCAAGTCGAGAATGTCCTCGCGCTCGCCGTCGGGACACATCGCAAAGTACGCGCGCCCTGCTGCCGTCAACAGAATGGGCAGACGGCGGCCGACCATCGCGCGGTGAAACGACAGCGTGCTGAACCGGTGGGTCGTCTCGCGGATGATCATCGCGTCGCCGTCGGGCGTCGTCAGATCCGAGGGCCATGCGACGCGCTGGAGCAGCCGTCCCATGATCGGCGGCGCGATCGTCGCGATTCGTTCGTCGTCCGTAAAACCCTCGCTCAATGCGCGCACTTTCAACGTCAACCGGAAACTGTCGTCCGACGCGCTGCGTCGCACGAAGCCTTCTTCCATCAGCGTTTCCAGCAGCCGCCGTGCGGTGGTGCGATGCAGGCCGGTCAGCTCGCTGATCTGCTGGCTCGTGGCGCGGCCGCTGTCCAGCGAATTGAGCGCCTGCAAGACCTGCAGCCCACGCGAGAGACCTCTCACACTGGTGTATTTGGTCACGCAAAACCTCAATGAATTCAACTATGTGCATTCTATGCACAATTTGCACAATTTGTTGAACGAGCAGGTGGGCGGTCCTAGACTGCGAACAAATCAAATCGATTCATGGAGACGCAAGCAGTTGTCCGTGCGCGAGTTTTTCGCTGCGGCCGAAGGCGTTACCCGCTCGCCGCGCTCCTGATCATTTCGACCCGGTTCGTTATCTGAAGCGAAGGCGGTTTGCGCCGCGCGCGAGAAAGGAGACAGCATGCCCCCACCTTTTGATCCGGTGGCCGCCCACGGTCACACCGAGACCCTGCACGCCGACGTGGCGATTATCGGCGCCGGCCCGGTTGGTCTGATGATCGCCAACTATCTCGGCTTGCAGGGCGTGCGCGTCGTGCTGCTGGAAAAGCTCGAACAGATCATCGATTATCCGCGCGCCATCGGTCTGGACGACGAAGCGCTGCGCGTATTCCAATCTGTCGGCCTCACCGACGCGTTGTTGCCCCACACCACGCCCGATCACTGGATGCGTTTCGTCACGCGCACCGGCCATTGCTTCGCGTCGATCGAACCGCGCACCGACGAATTCGGCTGGTCGCGCCGCAACGCTTTCATCCAACCGCTCGCGGACCGTGTGCTGTTCGAAGGCTTGCGCCGCTTTGCGCATGTCGAGGTGCTGTTCGGCAACAGCGTCGGCGCATTCACGCAGGACCCGAGCGGCGTCACGATCGAGACGGAAGACGCGAGAGGCGGGCGCCGCACGATTCGCGCGTCGTACATGGTCGGCGCCGATGGCGGCAACAGCTTCGTGCGGCGCGCGCTCGACGTGCCGTTCGAAGGAAGGACCAAGCCGAATCAATGGATCGTCGTCGATGTGCGTAATGATCCGATCGGCTCGCCGCATGTCTACATGCATTGCGATCCGCAGCGGCCCTATGTGTCGGCTGCGCTGCCGCACGGCATCCGCCGCTTCGAATTCATGGTGATGCCGGGCGAGACGGAAGAAGAACTGTCGAAGCCGGAGAACATGGCGGCGTTGATCCGCAAGGTCGTCGCCGATCCGGAGAAGGTCGACTACATCCGCAAGCGCGTCTATACGCACAATGCGCGGCTTGCCAGCCGTTTCCGCGTCGAACGCGTGTTATTGGCGGGCGACGCCGCGCACATCATGCCGGTGTGGCAAGGCCAGGGCTACAACAGCGGCATTCGCGACGCGAGCAACCTTGGCTGGAAACTCGCGATGGTGGTCAAGGGTCTCGCCGGCGACGCGCTGCTCGATACCTACACCGCCGAGCGCCGCGCGCATGCCCGCTCGATGATCCATCTCTCGGAAGTGGCCGGCGACATCTTCGCGCCGACGAGCCGCTTCGGCATCAGGTTCCGCGACGCGTTCGTGCGCACGTTCAACCTGTTTCCCGCGGTCAAACGCTATTTCGTCGAAATGCGTTTCAAGCCGATGCCGCGCTATGAAACGGGCGTGGTGCTGCTCGCACGCAGCGAACGCAAGCATGGCTGGCTCGCTCGCGTGCTGGAGCGCTCAGGCCATTCGGCGCCGGGACGTTTGCTCGGGCTGATGAGCGAGAAGCGCGAGTCGCGCCTCGGTCGCCTCGTGTATGGCCGCGATCCGCACTGTCATTCGCCGGTGGGCCGCATGTTCATTCAGCCGCGCGTGCGCACGGTGGCGGGCGATGTCGTGCGGCTGGACGATGCGCTCGGCAACCGCTTCGCGATCCTCGGCTGGGGCGCCGATCCGACCTTCGGCCTGTCGCCTGCGGCACGCGAAATCTGGCGGCGCCTGGGCGGCTGTTTCGTGGTCGCGAAGCCCGATACACAACTCGCGTTTCAGGACGACGTGCCCGCCGACGTGATCGCGATCGGCGACGTGAATGGCCGGCTGAAAGACTGGTTCTCGCGTGTGCCGGAGTCCGTCGTGTTGCTGCGCCCGGACCGTTTCGTCGCAGGCATGTGTACGCCGCAGCAGGTCTCGTCGTACATCGTCGAGCTTGCCGCGAAGCTCAATCTCAATGCGGCCGCGCCGCGCAGCGCCGATGTCGGCGGCGCTGCGGTCGCCGGCGAACCGGTCATGGCGCGCGGCAACGTCGCGCACGCCGCTGCAGTCGCCGCTGTTGCAACCGGAGCCTGATATGCCGATGTTATTGGAGTGCCTGTCGCACACGCCGCTCGCCGGCTACTACGACCCGCCGGCGGAAGTCGTCGGGCAAGTCGAGCAGGTTCACGCGGCGGCGCGCGCGCGTGTCGCCGCGTTCGATCCTGAACTGGTGGTGGTGTTCGCGCCGGATCACTACAACGGTTTCTTCTATGACCTGATGCCGCCGTTCTGCATCGGTGCGGCGGCCACTGCGGTCGGCGACTTCAAAAGTCTTGCCGGGCCGCTCGACGTGCCCGGCGGGATCGCGCTCGAACTCGCCGAAGCCGTGCTCGATAGCGACATCGACTTGGCAGTGTCGTACCGCATGCAGGTCGATCACGGCTGCGCACAAGCGCTGGAACTGCTCACCGGCAGCCTCGATCGCTATCCGGTCGTCCCTGTGTTCATCAACTCGGTGGCGCCGCCGATGGCCTCGTGCCGCCGTGCGCGCCTGCTTGGCGATGCGTTCGGCCGCGCGCTCGCACGCATGGACAAACGCGTGCTGCTGATCGGGTCGGGCGGCATCTCACATGAGCCGCCGGTGCCCGAACTGGCCGGCGCCAGCGATGAAGTCGCGCAACGGCTGATCGCGGGCCGCAATCCTTCGGCCGAGTCGCGGGCGGCGCGCCAGGCGCGCACGGTCGCGGCGGCGCGTGCCTTCACGGCAGGCGACAGCCGCTTGCATCCGCTTAATCCCGAGTGGGACCGGTCGTTCCTGAAGCTGCTCGAAGACGGTGATCTGAAGGCGCTCGACGGCCTGACCGACCCAGCGATCACACGGGCCGCCGGCAAATCCGCTCACGAGATCCGCACGTGGGTCGCTGCGTTCGGCGCGCTGAACGCGGGCGGGTCATATCGCGCGACGCTCGACTACTACCGGCCGATCCCCGAGTGGATTGCAGGCTTCGGCGCGATGCACGCGCGTCCTGTTGCCGCCAACGCCTAACCGAACGAGGAAATCGCTATGAACCATTCCAGCCATGCCGAAGCGCTGGCCCTGCGGCTGCGCGAATCCGAGCGCACGCGCCAGGCCATCGCACCGTTGCGCGACGACGCGCGCTTCGCCGATCTGAACGATGCCGCCGATGCCGCGCAACTCGCCTACGCCGTGCAGCAGGTCAACGTGGCGGCGCGCGTGGCCGCGGGCGAGCGCGTCGTCGGCCGCAAGATCGGGCTGACCTCGCCTGCGGTGCAGCGCCAGCTCGGCGTCGATCAGCCGGATTTCGGCGCGCTGTTCGCCTCGATGGCTTTCGGCGACAACCAGCCGATTCCGCTCGGCGAGTTGATCCAGCCGAAGGTCGAAGCGGAGACCGCGCTGGTGCTCGACCACGACCTCACGCACGAGCGCCACACCTATGCCGATCTGATCCGCGCGACGGCCTACGCGGTCGCGGCGATCGAAGTGGTGGATAGCCGCATCGAGGGCTGGAACATCCGCTTCGTCGACACGGTGGCGGACAACGCGTCGAGCGCGCGCTTCGTGCTCGGCAGCCGCCCGGTGTTGCTGCGCGACGTGGACCTCGCGGCCTGCGCCATGACGCTAACGAACGATGCCGAAGTGCTGTCGCGCGGCAACGGCTCGGCGTGCCTCGGCAATCCGCTGAACGCCGCCGTCTGGCTCGCGGACCGCCTGGTTCAACTGGGCACGCCGCTGCGTGCCGGCGATGTCCTGATGACCGGCGCACTCGGTCCGATGGTCGCGGTGACGCGACCGGGCACCTTCAGCGCGCAGATCGACGGTCTCGGCGGCGTCCGCGCGACTTTCTCCGCATAAGCAAGCACTCGATTGAGGACTGACATGGCAAGCGAAAAACTCAAGGCCGCGATCATCGGCTCGGGCAACATCGGCACCGATCTGATGATCAAGATCCTGCGTCACGGCAAGCATCTCGAAGTGGCGGCGATGGTCGGCATCGACGCAGCCTCCGACGGCCTTGCGCGCGCCGCTCGGCTCGGTGTCGCGACCACGCACGAGGGCGTCGAAGGACTGACGCGTCTGCCGGTGTTCGACGACATCGACTTCGTGTTCGACGCGACGTCGGCGGGCGCGCACGTGAAGAACGACGCGTTCCTGCGCGCGCTCAAGCCGGGCATCCGCCTGATCGACCTCACGCCGGCGGCGATCGGCCCGTACTGCGTGCCGGTCGTGAATCTCGACGCACAGCTCGACGCGCTCAACGTGAACATGGTCACGTGCGGCGGACAGGCGACGATTCCGATGGTCGCGGCCGTGTCGCGCGTGGCGAAGGTGCACTACGCGGAAATCGTTGCGGCGATCAGCAGCAAATCGGCGGGTCCAGGCACGCGCGCGAACATCGACGAGTTCACCGAAACCACCTCGAAGGCAATTGAAGTGGTGGGCGGCGCGGCGAAGGGCAAGGCGATCATCGTGCTTAACCCGGCCGAGCCGCCGGTAATGATGCGCGACACCGTCTACGTGCTGTCCGAACTCGCCGATCGCGCGAAGGTGGAGGCATCGATCGAAGCGATGGCCGCCGCCGTGCATGCGTACGTGCCGGGCTACCGCCTCAAGCAGAAAGTGCAGTTCGACGAGATCCGCACCGTTGCCCCGTTGAACATTCCGGGCCTCGGCAAGTTCAGCGGCCTGAAGACCTCGGTGTTCATCGAGGTGGAAGGCGCCGCGCATTACCTGCCTGCATACGCGGGCAATCTCGACATCATGACTTCCGCCGCGCTCGCCACGGCGGAACGTATGGCGCAATCGCTCGTGCAGGCATAAGGAGACTTTCGCATGGACAAGAAACTGTATATCTCCGATGTGACGCTGCGCGACGGCAGCCACGCGATCCGCCATCAGTACTCGATCCGCAATGTGCAGGACATCGCCCGCGCGCTGGACATGGCCAAGGTCGACAGCATCGAAGTCGCGCACGGCGACGGGCTGCAAGGGTCGAGCTTCAACTACGGCTTCGGCGCGCATAGCGACCTCGAATGGATCGAGGCGGCGGCCGACGTGCTCGAGCACGCGCAGATCGCGACGCTGCTGCTGCCCGGCATCGGCACGATTCACGATCTGAAGGCGGCGTACCAGGCGGGCGCGCGCATCGTGCGAGTCGCGACGCATTGCACCGAAGCGGACATTTCGAAGCAGCACATCGAATATGCGCGCGAACTCGGCATGGATACGGTCGGCTTCCTGATGATGAGCCACATGACCACGCCGAACAACCTCGCTAGCGAAGCGAAGAAGATGGAAAGCTACGGCGCGACCTGCATCTACGTGGTGGACTCGGGCGGCGCATTGACGATGAACGACGTGCGTGCACGTTTTCGCGCCTTGAAAGCCGTGCTCAAACCTGAAACGCACACAGGCATGCACGCGCATCACAACCTGTCGTTGGGTGTGGCGAATTCGATGGTCGCGGTGGAAGAGGGCTGCGACCGCATTGACGCTTCACTCGCCGGCATGGGCGCGGGCGCGGGCAATGCGCCGCTCGAAGTGTTCATCGCCGCGGCGGAGCGCGCCGGCTGGAATCACGGCACCGATCTGTACACGCTGATGGACGCCGCCGACGACATCGTGCGGCCGTTGCAGGACCGGCCCGTGCGCGTCGATCGCGAGACGCTCGCGCTCGGCTATGCGGGCGTGTATTCGAGCTTCCTGCGGCACGCGGAAGTCGCCGCGAAAAAGTATGGGCTCAAGACGGTCGACATCCTGGTCGAGCTGGGCCGGCGCGGGATGGTCGGCGGCCAGGAGGACATGATCGTCGACGTCGCGCTGGATCTCGCACGCGCGCATGAGAAGGACGCTGTTGCTTCATGACCTGACGTTGCACGGCGGCGTCGCGCGCTGTCCGTGCATTGTCGATACCCCGGCCATATCGCCGTTAGAGCGACGCCGATTCAATATTGGAGACTTGTATGCGGCAATCAACGAAAGCGTCGGAAAGTGGTGCCCTGACCATCGGGCTATGTCTCATCGTCGCGTTGCTGGAGGGGCTGGATCTGCAATCGACCGGCGTCGCCGCGCCGCGCATGGCGCGTGAATTTCATCTGGCCGTCGCGCAGATGGGCTGGGCGTTCAGCATCGGCGCGCTGGGGCTTTTGCCAGGCGCGGCGCTCGGCGGGCGTCTCGCCGACAAGCTGGGCCGCAAGCGCGTGCTGATGATTTCGGTGGCGCTGTTCGGTATTTTCTCGATCGCGACCACTCAGGTGTGGGACCTCAACAGTTTGCTGGCGGCGCGCTTTCTCACCGGGCTCGGTCTCGGCGCCGCGATGCCGAATCTGATCGCGCTGTGTTCGGAAGCCGCGCGGCCTCATCAGCGCAACACGGCGGTGGGAGCAATGTATTGCGGCATGCCGTTCGGTGCGGCGCTCGCGGCGGTGATTGGCATCGTCAGTCCAGGCGATGAAGGGTGGCGGCATATTTTTTATGTCGGCGGTATCGGGCCGCTTCTGGTTCTGCCGCTGCTGGCGCTGTTCCTGCGCGAGTCGGCGGAGTTCGTAGCGGTCAGTTCACCGAGCAATGTTTCGCGCGAGGCGTCGGGCGGCGTCGCGCGCACACTGTGGCAGGAGGGCCGCGCCGGTACGACCATCGCCTTGTGGGTCAGCTATCTGGGCACGTTGATCGTGCTGTACTTCCTCATCAACTGGCTGCCTTCGCTGGTGTTGAGTCGCGGTCTCACGCGCGTGCAGTCGGGCGTCGTGCAGATGATGTTCAACGTCGGCGGCGGGATCGGCGCGATCGTGATCGCGAGCCTGATGGACCGCATCGGCCGCCGCCGCACGGTCGGCGGCATGTATCTGGGCATCGTCGTCGCGCTGGCGGCGTTGCTGAGCGCGAACGGCGGCACCTCGATGGCGTGGGGCGGTTTGCTGGCGGGGCTGTTTCTCGTCGGCGGGCAATCGGTGTTGTATGCGCTCGCCAGCAGTCTTTATCCGACCGAAGTTCGCGGCACCGGCGTGGGCGCCGCCGTGGCGGTGGGTCGCATGGGCTCGATTCTCGGACCGTTGATCGCCGGGCAGTTGCTTGCCATTGGTCAAGGCGCTTCCGTGCTGTTGGGCGCGAGCATTCCGTTGATCGCCGTCGCGGCAGTCGCGGCATGGCTCGTGGTCAGCAAGTCCGCGTCTCGTTATAGCGCGAGCGCCGTGCAATCCGTGCAATAGATGCGCGGCAAGAAAAACCGTGCGGACGCGTCATCGAAGGCGGTCCGCTTACCCAACTCGTGAAAGAAAGGGATTCAACATGAGCTCACAAGCACCGGCATTCACCGAAGCATCGACCAGCCGTTTCGTTCGCATCACGGAAGACGGGCGCGACATGCAACTCCACTACAACGACGTGGGGCAGGGCGCGGAAACCGTGGTGATGCTGCACGGCTCGGGGCCGGGCGCGACCGGTTGGGCGAACTTCAATCGCAACGTCGAGCCGCTCGTCGCCGCGGGCTACCGGGTCATCCTGATGGATTGCCTCGGCTGGGGCAAGAGCGATCCGATCGTATGCAAGGGCTCACGCTCGGAACTCAACGCGCGCTCCTTGAAGAGCCTGCTCGACGCGCTCGATATCGAGCGCGTGCATATCATCGGCAACTCGATGGGCGGGCATAGCGCGGTGGCGTTCGCGCTGGCCGAACCGAAGCGCGTCGGCAAGCTCGTGTTGATGGGCGGCGGCACGGGCGGCCCGAGTCAGTTCGTACCGATGCCGACCGAAGGCATCAAGCTGCTGCAAGGGGTGTACAAGGAGCCGACGATCGGGAACCTGCAGCGCATGATGAACATCTTCGTGTTCGACGCGAAAGCGCTGACCGAAGATCTGATGAAGGCGCGGCTCGACAACATTCTCGCGCGCCGCGACCACCTGGAGAATTTCGTCGCGAGCCTCGCGGCGAATCCGAAGCAGTTCAACGACTTCGGTCCGCGTCTCGGCGAAGTGTGCGCGCAAACGCTGGTGGTCTGGGGGCGTGACGATCGTTTCGTGCCGATGGACGTGGGTCTGCGCCTCGTCGCCGGGATGCAGAATGCGGACATGCATATCTTTAGCCGCTGCGGTCATTGGGCGCAGTGGGAGCATGCGGACAAGTTCAACAGCATGGTTGTCGAGTTCCTGGGCCGTTGAGTCTGTTGGCTCATGGGTGTCCGGCAAGTCGCGATGACGGCTTGCCAGGCACCGGCGGTTTAGCATGAATCGCAGCGAGCGTTCTGCCGTGTAGCGGGCGACGTTTGCTTCGAGGCGGGCACTTTGATCAGCCTCCTCGAAGCGCTCCCCGAGATCACGAAGCTGAGGGCCGCGAGCACCCACACGCCGATTCCGCCGTAAAGCATCACCCAGCCGAAACCCCGCATCAGCGCAGCATGCACGATGCTGCCGGACGGATCGATTCGCGTGAGCGACGGGATGCCCGCGCGGATCGCATCGACATCGCCTGCCGCCACTTTTTCCGCCAGCCGGCCGAGTTCCGCGATGTCGAGCGTGGCCGGCAGGTTCGTCTTCAGATGGTAGAGAATGCCGCCGACCAGGATCGCTCCCATCAACGCGATATTGATGGCGAGCGTGATCATCCGCGCGCTCATGTCGATGCCGGATGCCATGCCCGCGCGCTGCGTGGGCACCGCGGCGGTCGTCGTATTGGTGACGGGCGTGTTGGTGAGGCCGAGGCCCGCGCCTGCAATCACGCAGCCGGGCAGCATGCTCGACACGCCCGGATGCGCGGCGCCGCTGCCGAGTTTCATCAGCATGAAGCCGAGGCCGATCGTCAACAGGCCCACGGGTATCGCGATGCCCGAACCGTAACGCAGCGAGAGCCGTTCGCCGAGCGGCGGGAACAGCAGCGTCGGCAACGTGTACGCGAGCAGCGCGAGGCCCGCGCTCACGCTGTCGTAGCCGAGGCCGATCTGGAAATAGATAGGCAGATAGATCATGAACGGCCAGAAGCTGAAGTTCATGCCCGCCGAGCCCATCAGCGCGCCCGAAAATTGCGGAATCCTGAAGACCGAAAAATCGAACATCGGCCGCGCGCTTAGGTTCTCCGCGTAGAGAAAGGCCACGAAGGCGAGCACGGTCGCAGTGATGATGAAGAGCGCGCGCGGATTCGTAAAGCCCAGCGCCGGGACCTGGGTGATGAAGTACACGAGGCCGAAAACCGCCAGCGAAAGCGTGACGATGCCGGCGACGTCGAGCGTATCCGCATGCGGATCGCGCGATTCCTGTACGCCGCCGAAAACCAGCGTCAACGTGACGACGGCAAGCAGCGCGTGCACCCAGAAGACCCACTGCCAACTCGACACCGCGACGATTATCCCGCCGATGATCGGCCCGAAACCCAGCCCGATGCCGAAGATGATGCCCCACGCGCTGAATGCGCGGGCGCGCTCTGGGCCGTCGCTGAACTGATGCGAGAGCACGGCGACCTGGCAGATCAGCATCGCGCCGCCGCTCGCGCCCTGCAACAGGCGCGCGGCGATCAGCATCGGCACGCTCTGCGCGAAGCCGCAGAGCAACGACGTGATGCCGAATAGTGCGATGCCGACGACGAAAATCCTGCGGCGCCCAAAGCGGTCCGCGAGCGTGCCGGTTGCCATCAGCACGGTGGTCACCGCGAGCGTGTAGGCGTTCATGATCCACTGCATGCCTTTGAAGTCGCCGTGCAGCACGTGCTCGAGCGTGGGCAGGATGACCGGCACGCTGGAGATCTCCAGACCGAACATCAGCGACGCGAGGCAAACGGCGCCGAGCGCAAGCGTGTTCTTGGGGAGGCGCGCGGCGCGCGGTGGGGAGGTGGCGGCCTCGCTTGCGCTGGTTCGTGCGCTTTGTGAGTCACGCGCGGTTGTTTCAGGCTTTTCACGTTCGTCGCGCCGTGGCGGCGCGTGCGGATGACTGGACATGGACTTTCACCTCATTGGACGATGGGCTTGGCCATCATGGAATGGGTAATATAGGGGGAATCAGTGTCCCTATTGGCACACAAAAATCCCATCAATGTGTCCACGGTGGAACCAATCAGGTGAAGGTATGAGCGACATCCTCGATGGTGTGACGACGTTTGTGCGTGTCGTCGAAACAGGCAGCTTCGCGCTGGCGGCCGAGCGCATGAACCTCACGCGCTCGGCGGTCGGCAAGGTGATTGTGCGGCTCGAAAAGCGGCTCGGCGTGCGTCTCATCAATCGCACGACGCGCAGTCAGAGTCTCACGGAGGACGGCCAGGCCTATTACGACCGCTGCGTGCGCGCGCTGGCCGAACTCGAAGCTGCCGAAGCCGATCTGGATTCGGGGCGGCGCGAGCCGAAAGGGCGCCTGCGCGTGAGCGTGCCGCAAGCCTTCGGCCACTACTGCGTGGCGCCGGTGCTGCTCGGCCTCGCGCGCAAGCATCCGCAATTGAAGATCGACATATCGATCAGCGACCGCTTCGTCGATGTGGTGGAGGAGGGCTTCGATCTCGTGGTGCGGGTGGGGCCGCTCGCCGACAGCACGAGTCTGGCCGCGCGCAAGCTCGGCATGCAGCACGCGAGCATCGGCGCGGCGCCTGCGTACCTGGCGCGGCACGGCACGCCGCGCAACGTCGATGAACTGCGCGGGCACGCGGTGATCGCGTATCTGCGCGCGGGTGTCGCGCAACCTTGGGACGTGGTCGACGTCGACGGACAGATTCGCCGCGCGCAGGTCGAGCCGCAACTCGGTTTCGACGACATGCAGGGCATTCTCGATGCCGCACTCGCCGGATTTGGTCTGGCCTGGCTGCCGAGTTGGCTACTGGCGCGGTACGAGCAAAGCGGCGAACTCGTGACCGTCATGGAGAACTGTTTCCGCCCTTCGCAGGAGATCCACGCGGTGTGGCCGAAGAGCCGCTATCTCGCGCTGAAAACGCGCTGCGCCATCGACGCGCTGGTGGCGGAGATACCCACGATGATCGGGGCGCCCGGGCGGGCCGCCCCTCGGTCACGCAATAGTTAGAATTGCAAAGTAGCGCTCGCTACCGCGGTGCGAGTCGGCGACGGCGATACGTAATAGCCCCAGGCGGTGGTCCAGTAGCGGCGATTGAACAGGTTGTTGATGCCCGCCCGGAACGTGACGTCCTTGCCGGCGATCTTCGCTTCGTACCTGCCGCTCAGATCGAACGTGGTGTAGGCCGGCACAAACTGCGTGTTGGCCGCGTTGACCGCCTGGTTGCCCACGTACTTGCCGCCGAACGCCAGCGTCAACGGACGCAGATACGCCGGGTTGTATTCGACACGGCCCGTCACCGTAAAGCGCGGCGCGCCATAAATGCGCTTGCCCTCGATGGCCGGATCGTCGATGTCGACGGCCTTCGTGTCGAGCCACATCACGCCGCCCATCACGCGCCATTCGCTGGTCAGCGCGAGCCAGCCGCTCGCGTCGATGCCGGTGTAACGCTTGGTGCCGTCCTGCACGAAGACGTTCGCGGTGTTCGTGTAGTTGTAGCCCTGATCGACACGGAACAGCGCGAGGTTGGCGCCCCACCTGCTGTGGTCGGACTTGAAGCCCACTTCATACTGCTTGCTGCGCAGCGGGCCGAAAGTCGCCGGATAGTTGAGGTTGAGGTTCGACGCCGCGCCGCCCTGTTCCAGCGACTCGACGTAGCTCGCGTACACCGTCGAATACGGATCGGTCTTGAACATCAGCGCGAAGGTCGGCGTGACCGGGTTCGCGCTGTATTGCGACGTGACCGCGCCGCTCGGGTCGTACACGTTCTGGCGGTATTGCGTGTAACGCACGCCGAGCAGCGCGGACAGGCGCGAGGTGAACTGCAGCGTGTCGCTCGCATACACGGCGGCCTGCGTGGTGCGCTGCTCACGATAGAGGTCCGAGCCGATGCTGACTTCGTCGTTGGTCAGCAGCGTGGTGCTGTACAGATTGCCGTTGCCGAGGAAGTAGCCTTCGTTCCAGCCGACGCTGTTGCTGTACTCGCTGGTTTGCGTCTGGTAGCCCGCGCCGAGCACCACGTCGTGCTTGATGAAGCCGGTGTTGAATTTGCCCTGCACCATCGCGTCGACGTTCTGGTAGAAGTAGCGCGTCATCGCCGCATAGAGCGTGTTGGAGTAGTTGCCCGCGTCGTCGGACACATACAGGAAGCTGTCCGAGTTGGTACGGTTCTCCTTGGCGAAGCGGTACTTCACACTCGCGTGCCAGTTGTCGGAGAGGCGATAGTCGAGGCCCGTGCCGAACGAGGCCATCTCGGTCATGTAGTAGTTCTGCGGCTGCGTGAGCGTGCCGCTGACTTTGCTCGCGTCGGGAATGCCGCCCGCGAACATCAGGCCGAAGAGCGTGCCTTCGGTTTTGCGTTTCTGGTAGAGCGCGTCGGCGCTCAGCACGAGGTCCGGCGTAATGCGGAAGTCGAACGCGAGCGACGCGACCTGGCGGCTCACGTGCCCGTTTTCCTCGGCGGTGTTGCCGTATTCGTTGGCGAGGTTCAGGCGGTAGCCGAAGCGGTTGTCATTGCCGAAGCGTCCGCCCAGGTCCACCGCCTGCGTGAACACGCTCGACGACTCGTAGCCGAGCGTGAAGCTGCGGTACGGGTCGTCGGTGGGACGCTTCAGCACGTAGTTGACGATGCCGCCGGGCGCGCCGAAGCCGTACATGAAGCCGGACAGGCCCTTGAGCAGTTCGACCTGCTCGAACGGTTCGAGCGACAGGTCGGTGTCCCACGACGGGAAGGTCTGGCCGTCCACCTTGATGCTGTTCAGCGTGTCGATCGGCATGCCGCGCACGTTGAACATCGAGTTTTCGCTGACCGAGTTTTCGCTGCTGACGGTCACGGCCGGGTCGTACTTGAACAGGTCGTTGGCGGTCGTCGCGAACAGATCCTGCGCTTCCTCGCTCGTCACGACCCGCGTCGAGAACGGCGTGTCCACCTGCTTGCGCGAACCCAGCGCGCCGGCGCTGACGGTATCGGCCTGCGCCACGGTCGTATCTTTCGCTGCCGACACGCTCACGGCCGGCAGCGTGGCGGCCGCATCGCTAGCCGCGGCCTGCGCCCACCCCGACGATGACAGCGTGGAAAGCGACAGGCCCACGCTGACCAGAAGCCCCGCGCTCAGCAGCGAAGGGGTGCGGCGCGGAGCGCGCGCAAACGCCGGACGGCCGGCGATAAAGGATTTCTGCATGTTTGTTTGAGTTAGGCAGGGTGACGCAGCTACGCACCAAAGTCGGGCGCGGCGGCGCGCGTTCGAGCGAGTGGTTGTTAAACAGATGTTTCAAACCTTCAAAGAGCATGAATATTAATGCATCTAATTCGCATTTACAAACATGAGAAACATTGAGTCATGTATAAGACATCTGTCTTAAGACAGCCCTCATTGCCACCAAAGCCTTATCTGGCGGGACTCGGCCCTGTTGAGGGGTGTTTCCGGACCTGTTTGTTTAGCAGCGAATAGAGGAAAACGCGCATATACTCACGGTCAGGCCGTAAAAAGTAGTGCCGTAGGTTGCGCTGCGTTTTTGCTGCTTCGTCGCAACTTCGCTGGCTCAGCGCTACCAACGCTCTGTCTATCACTTCATCTAGCAAAGCATCGAACATGTCCACACCGCCGAAGATCATCTACACCCTGACCGACGAAGCGCCTGCTCTGGCGACTTACTCGCTGCTGCCGATCGTCAAGGCGTTCACGCGCTCGTCCGACGTGATCGTCGAAACGCGCGACATCTCGCTCGCCGGCCGGATCATTGCTGCATTTCCGGACTACCTGACCGCGGAGCAGAAGGGTTCCGACGATCTGGCGGAACTCGGTGGACTCACCACGCGTCCGGAAGCGAACATCATCAAGCTGCCGAACATCAGCGCGTCGGTGCCGCAACTGAAGGCCGCGATCACGGAATTGCGCGATCAGGGCTACAAGCTGCCGGCCTACCCGGACGTCGCCACGACCGACGCCGAAAAAGACGTCAAGGCTCGCTACGACAAGATCAAGGGCAGCGCGGTCAACCCGGTGCTGCGCGAAGGCAATTCGGATCGCCGCGCGCCGCTGTCGGTGAAGAACTACGCGCGCAAGCACCCGCACAAGATGGGCGCGTGGAGCGCGGACTCGAAGTCGCATGTCGCGCACATGAGCAGCGGCGATTTCTACGGTAGCGAAAAGTCGGCGCTGATCGCGGCAGCGGGCGCCGTGAAGATCGAACTGACGGCCGCCGACGGCACGAAGACGGTGCTGAAGGAAAAGACGGCCGTGCAGGCGGGCGAGATCATCGACGCATCGGTGCTGAGCAAGAACGCGCTGCGCAGCTTCATCGAAGCGGAAATCGCCGACGCGAAGAACAAGGGCGTGCTGTTCTCGGTGCACCTGAAAGCGACGATGATGAAGGTCTCGGACCCGATCATCTTCGGTCAAGTGGTGTCGGTGTTCTACAAGGACGTGTTGACCAAGCATGCCGAGGCGCTGGCGCAAGTCGGCTTCAACCCGAACAACGGTATCGGCGACCTGTACGCGCGTCTGAAGGATCTGCCGGCTGAAACGGCTGCGGCGATCGAAGCCGACATCAAGGCGCAATACGAACAGCGCCCGCAACTCGCCATGGTCAATTCGGACAAGGGCATCACCAGCCTGCACGTGCCGAGCGACGTGATCGTCGACGCATCGATGCCGGCGATGATCCGCGAGTCGGGCAAGATGTGGGGCGCGGACGGCGCGCTGCACGACGCCAAGGCCGTGATTCCGGACCGCTGCTACGCGGACGTGTATCAGGCGGTGATCGAAGACTGCAAGAAGCACGGCGCATTCGACCCGGTCACGATGGGCACGGTGCCGAACGTCGGCCTGATGGCGCAAGCCGCCGAAGAATACGGCTCACACGACAAGACGTTCCAGATTCCGGCGAACGGCGTGGTCCGCGTGACCGACGCAGCCGGCACGGTGCTGATCGAACAGCCGGTGGAAGCGGGCGACATCTGGCGCATGTGCCAGACCAAGGACGCGCCGGTCCAGGACTGGGTCAAGCTGGCGGTCAACCGCGCCCGCGCGAGCAACACGCCTGCGGTGTTCTGGCTGGACGCGGGTCGTGCACACGACGCGCAGATCATCAAGAAGGTCGAGCAGTATCTGAAGGACCACGACACCAGCGGTCTCGACATCCGCGTGATGACGCCGGTCGAAGCGACGAAGTTCTCGATCGAGCGCATCCGCGCGGGCAAGGACACGATCTCCGTCACCGGCAACGTGCTGCGCGACTACCTGACCGACCTGTTCCCGATCATGGAACTGGGCACCAGCGCGAAGATGCTGTCGATCGTCCCGCTGATGGAAGGTGGCGGCCTGTTCGAAACCGGCGCGGGCGGTTCGGCGCCGAAGCACGTTCAGCAACTGGTCGAAGAAGGTTTTCTGCGTTGGGACTCGCTGGGTGAATTCCTGGCGCTGGCCGCGTCGCTCGAACACCTGAGCAATGCGTACCACAACCCGAAGGCGCAGGTTCTGGCCAAGACGCTGGATCAAGCTACCGGCAAATTCCTCGACAACGACAAGTCGCCGGCGCGCAAGGTCGGTGGTATCGACAACCGCGGCAGCCACTTCTACCTCGCGATGTACTGGGCCGAAGCACTGGCCGCGCAAACTGACGACGCCGCGCTGCAGGCGCAGTTCGCCGGTGTCGCGAAGGCGATGGCCGACAACGAAGCGAAGATCGTCGAAGAACTGGGTGCGGCGCAGGGCAAGCCGGTGAACATCGGCGGTTACTACCGTCCGAATGTCGAACTGACGAGCCAGGCGATGCGCCCGAGCGCGACGCTGAACCAGATCGTGGACTCGGTGGCCTGAAGCATCCACTGAAGTTCCCACGCAAGCAGCGAAGTAAGCTGTAAAGACGGCGATGGCGCTCACAAGCGCCATCGCCGTTTCTACATCCGCGTGACCAGCGGTCATGCCCGCCCTCACACGTGGACGATTTCCCAATCAGCCAGTTTCTCTGGAATTTCAAGCGTCGACGTGTCGTCGCTCTCGGACAGATGCGGGCAGGTCAGGCCGCGCGCGAGGTCGTCGGCAGCCTGTTGCGGGGTGGAAAATTCACCGAGCGTGTCGTTGCCGTAGGTTGCCTCCCAGCCGTCATGGCCCGGCAGAATATAGAACGCTCCCTGGGTCGAACTAAAGCGAAAGCCTTTCATTTTTTGTCTCCCAATTGCCAATTAAAAACCGCGGTGCCTGAGCGGCTTCGTGCGTCGATTTGACTGCTGGGCAGACTGCGTCTTTTCTGACCCATTCAAACTCGACTGCCTGAAGCCGCTGCTCTTGTAAAAGAGTCTACGTTAGCGAACCGCGTCGCAAGTGGGGGTTGGACAGTTCGATCTATTAAAAATTATCGTTTAAAAATAAAGGTTTACGCGTTTCATTTTGCGATGTGCAACGTGGGGCGACATTGCGAAATGCCTGATTTGTGCCACGCACCACGATTTTTTACGAAGCAACGCATCGTCCCGCATCGTGAAATTTTGCCGGGGTCGGCGTCGTCTTGAAGCATTGGGCGTGTGAGAGGGGGCGCGCGGCCTCCCTCTTCACGAAGCATGGCTAGGCTCTTCACAGCCACCCGAGCCATTTCCACCACGTCGCGGCGAACAGTAGAAGCAGCAAATATCCAACAATCGTCAGCACGATGCCGACGCGCGCGAACTGGCGCGCGTTGAACGTGTCGGTGGCGAGGCACACCATGTTTTGCGGCGCGTTGATCGGCAGCACGAAGCCGAAGCTGACCACGTAGCCGAGCAGCATCGTCATGCCGAGCCGGCTGAAGTCGCCTTGCATGGACTGCAACACGGCGATCAGGATCGGGAGCATCGCGGAGGTCAACGCGGTCGCGCTGGCGAACCCCAGGTGAATGACGATCAGGAACGCGGAGAGAATCGCAAACGCGGTGAACGCGCTCGCCTGATCGAGACCGGTGTGATGCGCGACGAGGTCGCCGAGCCACTGACCCGCGGTGGTCGTGAGCAAGGCCGTGCCGAGACTGATGCCGACCCCGAAGACGATCACCGTCCCCCACGGAATGCGGCTCTGCACCGTCTTCCAGTCCATCACGCCGACGCGCGGCAGCATCAGGATCACGAGGCCCACGTAGGTGACGGAGGTGGTGTCGAACGGGTGCAGCTTGCCCTCCGTCGCCCAGAAGAACAGCAGCCCGACGGCGACGCCGAGCAGGCGCTTTTGCGGCCCCGTCATCGGACCGAGTTCGCGCAGCGAGCGCGCGACCGCTTCCTTGCCGCCGGCAATGCTGTCGGTCTCGGGCGGCAACATCTTCAGCACGATGATCAGCAGCGCGGCCGACATGATGATGGCCCAAGGCGTGCCGGCGATCAGCCATTCGAGCCACGTGACGCGCGCGCCGAGCATCTTGTCCATAAAGCCGACCGTCAGCAGATTTTGCGCAGCCGCCGTCAGGATGCCGACGTTCCAGATGCTGGTGGCCTGGGCGACCACGATCATGATGCCGGCCGCGATATTGGAGCGTTTGTCCACGCCGAACGCCGAGATCACGCCGACCATGATCGGCACGACGCAGGCGCTGCGCGCGGTGGCGCTCGGCACCACCAGTGAAAGAACGATCGTCACGGCGATCGAGCCGATCAGAATGCGCCGCGTGGTGGTGCCGATCAGCGACAACGTCACGAGTGCAATGCGCTTGTCGAGTCCCGTGATGGTCATCGCCGCGGAGATGAACAGTGCGCCGGTCACGAGCGCGAGCGCCGAATTCGAAAAGCCGGCGAGCCCCATGCTGATTCCCGCCGACGTGCCGTACGTCACGCTCGGGTCTTTGATGGTCGGTGCGGTACCGATGAGAAACGCGATCAGCGAGGTGATGATGATCGCGCTCGCTTCGTACGAGACGGCTTCGGTCAGCCAGACGACCACCGCGAACGCGAGAATGGCGAGCATGCGGTGCCCGGCCGGCGGCAGCGTATCGGGCAACGGCAGCATCAGAACGACGATCATCGCGACCACGCTCGCGATCAAACCGATCGGCACACCACGCTTGGCCGGAGCGGAACCTGGTGCGGACGGAGCTTCGGGTTTCGATACGCTCATGCTGGTCGCTCCTTAGGTGGCGTGTGGCTTGCCTTTATCCTTCGTTTCAAGCGGTGGCATTGCTGATTCAAAGCCGGCGTCGTCGATGTAGCGGCGGCAGTCCGTGCGTGCCCGGTGATTGGATCACCGAATTCGTCTGGGGGTCAATCGAGTTTGATGCGCTGGCGCAGGCATGGCTTTCCGTGAATTCGCTACGCATGATCGTATTCATGGCGTCACGAAGATGAGCGCGATGTGTTCGGCTTCGCGTCCTTGGGGCTGGGATATCGGTCGGTCTCATCGAGTCGGGGAGTACGCGGTGTAGCGTCCCGTTTTTGAGGCCGTCATGGGGCGTTGAGCGAGCCTCGCGCGGCACGCGGCACGCGCCTGATCAATACGCAGCGCTCAACCCCCCGCTCGTCGATTCGAGCGGAAAAAACTCATCCGCCCGCTTTACTCAACTCATGCGCACGCCGTAGCCGTTCGCGGCTATTGCTCAAGTGCATGCGCATCGCCGCGCGCGCGTCGTCCGCGTCCTGCCGCTCGATCGCACGATAAATTAGTTGATGTTCCCCGAGCACGTTGCGCAGATGCTCGATATGGTCGAGTTCCGCGATCTCGGCGGAACCGAGCCGCGTGCGCGGGCTCACCGCGCGGCCGAGCTGGCTGAGCACGTCGAAGAAATAGCGATTGCCGCTGGCGCGCGCGATCTGCAGATGGAACTCGATGTCGTGCGCGAGCGTATCCGTGCTGCCTCGTTCGAGTTCGGACTCGAAGCGCTCCAGCGCCGCACGAATCTGCTTGAGATTCTGCTCGGTGCGCCTTGCGGCGGCGAGCGCGGCCGAGGCAGCCTCGACGTCGATGCGGAATTCGATGATCGCCATGACGTCGAGCATGCTCGACAGATCGGCGGCGGGCAGTTGCATCGGCTTTTCGGCGGCGGGCGCGAGCACGAATGTGCCGATGCCGTGACGCGTCTCGACCACCTTGGCCGCCTGCAGGCGTGAGATGGCTTCGCGCACCACGGAGCGGCTCACGGAGAGCTGCTTCATCATCGCGACTTCGGTGGGAATGCGGTCTCCCGGCCTCAGGGCGCCGCGACGAATTTCATCGGAAAGGGTGGCCACCACCTTCTCAGTTAGGCTGCTCATTTTTGTGGGTCGTTGACTAATCGGCTGGAATGCGCACGCTCGCGGGAGCGAGTGACGGCGTCGGACGGTTCGGACCGACCGGCCATCATCATGGAGCCGGCCGGCATCGGGAGCGACGCCGTGGCTGGACTTGCTGCAAAGTATCGCACAGGACTTTACTCGATTCTCGCGCGCCCGGCGGCCCCGGCGTCGGCTATTTTGCCGACGATGCATGCCGGATTGGCGCGCTTTCATGGACTCGCTGCTCCAATGTTTATCAGTTGGGCGAGCGAGTGTCGATTGCCGTTTAAGGGGCCGCGCTACCTTGTCATCAGACGTCCTAGTTCAGTTGCGCCTTGCCATTTTGCCACCGCCAAACGGTGGAATGATCACCGCCTTCGAGCTTGTCGCAAGCGAGAAAACAGGGTAAACACCCAATTCAAACCTGCGCGCTGCAAGGTAGACTGTCATCAGACAACGTATCACGCGTGATAGGATAGTTTTACTCTGCCCGAATGCGCGCTGCGCGATGTTTTGTTCGAGCAGGCTGCCAGCGCGTGGCCGATCCCGGAGACAACCTTGACATCAGCCCTCACCACCGCAGTCAACCCGCTGGATTCCGCGGTTTCAAAGGTCAAGCGACACGTGCTGCCGCTCTTTCTGATCATGTTCATCGCGAACTACATCGATCGCGTGAACATCGGCTTCGTCAATTCGCACATGCAGACGGACCTGGGCATCGGCGCCGCGGCGTACGGGCTGGGTAGCGGGCTGTTCTTCATCGGCTATGCGCTGTTCGAGGTGCCGTCGAACGTGTTGATGCAGAAGTACGGCGCACGCGCGTGGCTGACCCGCATCATGGGCACGTGGGGGCTGGTCGCGGGGGCCATGGCGTTCGTGTGGAACGACACCTCGTTCTACGTGTTGCGTTTCCTGCTCGGCGTGGCCGAAGCGGGCTTTTTCCCGGGCGTGGTCTATTACTTCACGCAATGGCTGCCGCAGAAAGAGCGCGGCAAGGCCGTGGCGGTTTTCCTGTCCGGCTCGGCGCTCGCGTCGGTGTTGTCCGGTCCGATCACGGGCAGCCTGCTGTCCATTCGCGGCTTCGGCCTGCAAGGCTGGCAGTGGATGTTCCTGATCGAAGGCGGCTTTTCGATCGTGCTGTGCGGGGTCAGCTGGATGTTGCTGAAGTCGCATATCCGCGACGCGACGTGGCTCACCCGGGAGGAGCAGAGCGTGCTCGAACGCTCGATCGCGGCGGAACAGGCCGAACGCGAAGCGCAAGGCGGCGCGCATCTGCCAACGATAAAACTGTTGAAGGACCCGCAGATTCTGCTGTTCTGCTTCCTCTACTTCGCGATCCAGTTGACCATTTACGCGGCCACCTTCTGGCTGCCGACGATCATCCGCAAGATGGGCGGCCTGTCCGACTTCCAGGTCGGCATGCTCAACGCGATTCCGTGGCTGATCGCGATGGTCGCGATGTACTGCTTCGCGGTGCTGTCGGCGAAATGGCGCTTCCAGCAGGCATGGCTCGCGGTAGCGCTCGTCATCGCGGCGTGCGGCCTATTTGCGTCGACTTCGGGCAATCCGGTGCTGTCGTTCGTGGCGATCTGCTTTTCGGCGATCGGTTTCAAGGCGGCGTCTTCGCTGTTCTGGCCGATTCCGCAGGGCTATCTGGACGCCCGCGTGGCGGCCGGCGTGATCGCGCTGATCAACTCGGTGGGCAATCTCGGCGGCTTTTTCGCGCCGGCCACGTTCGGTTATCTGCAGCAGCACACCGGTTCGATCACCGGCGGCCTGTATGCGCTGGGTGTGGCCTCGCTGATCGCGGCGGCCGCCGGCTTCCTGACGCGCAATCGCCGGGGCGCTCACAGCGAGCGGCCCGAGGCGTTGCGCAGCGAAGTACATTGACTACACTGACGTTCACTACTTTCAATCACGAATGACGAACCACGGGCTGCTCACGTGGTTTTCAATTTCCACCCGGTATCGGTGTCGAACGCGATCTCGAGTCGCGATGATTTCCACCCGCCGGCTTTACTCACTCAACAGATCCTATTTACATGTCCACGAATCTCTCTGAATCGAACGCCACGCCGATCGTCACCGAGCTGCGCGTCGTGCCGGTCGCCGGCCGCGACAGCATGTTGATGAATCTGAGCGGCGCACATGGTCCGTTCTTCACCCGCAACATCGTCATTCTGCGTGACAGCGCCGGCCATACCGGTGTCGGCGAAGTGCCGGGCGGCGAGAGCATCCGCAAGACGATCGACGACGCGCGTCCGTTCGTCGTCGGCCAGTCGATCGGCAATCTGCAGGCGATCCTGAACAAGGCGCGCACGCAGTTCGCCGACCGTGACGCGGGTGGCCGTGGCTTGCAGACTTTCGATCTGCGCACCACGATTCACGCGGTGACCGCGCTCGAAGCCGCATTGCTCGATCTGCTCGGCCAGCATCTGAACGTGCCGGTTGCGGCGTTGCTCGGCGAAGGCCAGCAGCGCGACGAAGTGGAGATGCTCGGCTATCTGTTCTACATCGGCGATCGCAACAAAACCGATCTGCCGTACGCGAGCGGCGCCGATGGCCGCGACGACTGGGACCGCGTGCGCACCGAAGAAGCGATGACGCCCGAAGCCGTCGTGCGTCTCGCCGAAGCCGCCCAGGCGCGCTATGGCTTCAACGACTTCAAGCTGAAGGGCGGCGTGCTGCCCGGCGACGCCGAAATCGAAGCGGTCACCGCGCTCGCCGAGCGCTTCCCCCATGCACGCGTGACGCTCGACCCGAACGGCGCATGGTCGCTTGCCGAAGCGATCCGTCTGTGCCGCGACCAGCATGACGTGCTCGCCTACGCGGAAGACCCGTGCGGCGCGGAAAACGGCTACTCGGGCCGCGAGGTGATGGCCGAATTCCGCCGCGCGACCGGCCTGCCCACGGCGACCAACATGATCGCCACCGACTGGCGCCAGATGGGTCACGCGATCCAGTTGCAGTCGGTGGACATTCCGCTCGCCGATCCGCATTTCTGGACCATGCAGGGCTCGGTGCGCGTCGCGCAGATGTGCAACGACTGGGGCCTGACATGGGGCTCACATTCGAACAATCACTTCGACATTTCTCTCGCGATGTTCACGCACGTGGCCGCCGCGGCACCGGGCAAGATCACCGCGATCGACACGCACTGGATCTGGCAGGACGGCCAGCGTCTGACGCGCGATCCGTTGCAGATCGTCGGCGGCAAGGTGAAGGTGCCGCAAGCGCCGGGGCTGGGTGTCGAGCTGGATATGGACGAGATCGAGAAGGCGCACGCGCTGTATCAGCAGCATGGTCTCGGCGCGCGTGACGACGGCGTGGCGATGCAATACCTGATCCCGAACTGGAAGTTCGACAACAAGCGTCCGTGCCTCGTGCGTTGATGCTTGAATAAAGCTTGACTGAAGCGGGCGGCGGGGCGGGAAACCGCGCGGCGCCTGCCGTTGTTCGACGCCGCGTGCGTGCTTCGCTTCAACGCGCACGTGGCAATACCAATCATTGCGCAGGTTAGGCAGTGATCATCACGATGCCGTCGCGGCCCGCGTAGCATGACGCCGACCACGAGATCGCGCCATCCACGGCGCCGATCAGCAAACTACGACGCGTAGCGGATCGCTGGACCGAGTGACTGCGCGCCATGGCGGCACCATCAAGAAAGTCCGCGCGTCGTTCACCACGCCAACTGCGACCGCTGCCACAGGCGACCCCACAGCAGCATCAGCTGCGCCGAAACACCACGTGCGAAATCCGCTGCACCAGCAATGCCGCCGCCAGCGACGCCACCGCCGTCAACCACACACCGATATGAATCGACTGCACCAGCGCATCGCGCGCCGTATCGAGCAGCGCGAGCGTATCGAGCCCTGACGTTTTCATATCCGCGATCAGCTTCGTTCTCGACGCTTCGTCGATGAGAATGCGCAGGTCGACGAAGCGCGGCCGCCATTGCGACGCGGCCGGTTCGCCGAGCACGCTGATCGTGCGCGTGACGACGTTGCGGTAGTGATGCGACACGACGGTCGCGACGATGCTCGTGCCGAGCATGCCGCCCACCATCCGCGTGGACTGCAGCAGCGCGGTCGTGATGCCGAAGCGCTCCCGCCCGGCGATTTCCTGCGCGAACACATTCAGATTGTTGAGGATGAACCCGAGACCGATGCCGACCGCCGCCATCGGCACGACGATGCGCAGATGCGGCGTATCGGGATTCGCGAACGCCAGTGCGATCGAGGCGAACATCAGCAGCGCGAAGCCGATCGTCAGAATCCGCGTGGGCTTCTTCATGTGAATCACGATGCGCGTGTTCAGCAGACTGCCGAGCGCGATGCACGCGGCGATCGGCGTCGCGAGCAGGCCGGCCTGTTGGGGCGACAGGCCAAAGCCGCCTTGCAGCAAAAGCGGCGCGAAGAAGATCAGCGAGAACATCACGAAGCCGGACAACATGCCGAGCGTAAACAGCGTCACGAGCTGCGCGTCCTTGAACAGGTCAAGTGGAATGATCGGATGCGTGGCGCGCTTTTCGCAGATGAACAACGCAATCGCGCCGGCGACCACGCACACCGCCAATACGACGTTGCCGGTGGTCAGCCCGCTTTTCGGCACCGCTTCGATGAACGTCTGCAAGCCGGCGAGCACCGCCGCGACGAGTGCCGCGCCGAGCCAGTCGATCTTGACCTCGCCCTCTTGCGGACGACGGAAACTCGGCAGATGCGCCCAGATGAAATACAGCGCGGCGGCGCCGACCGGCAGGTTGACGAGGAAGGTCGAGCGCCAGCCCCAGTGCTCGCTCATCCAGCCGCCCAGCGACGGGCCCGCGGCCGTGCCGATGCCATACGCGGCGGCCAGCACCACTTGCCAGCGCACGCGGGTGCGGGCATCGGGAAACAGATCCGGTATCGATGCGAACGCCGTGCCGACCATCATCCCGCCGCCGACGCCTTGGAGGCCGCGCGCGATGACGAGAAACAGCATGTCGTTGGCGAGGCCGCACAGCACCGACGCGACGGTGAACGTGATCACGGCGGCGATCACGAAACGCTTGCGGCCGAAGTAGTCGCCGAGCCGCCCGAACACCGGCACCGTCACCACCGACGCCAGCAGGTACGCGCTGGCGATCCACGCGAAATATTCAAAGCCGTGCAATTCGGCGACGATGGACGGCAGCGCGGTGCTGACGACCGTCTGGTCGAGCGCGACCAGCATGTTGACGAGACCGATGCCGAGCATCGCAAAGAGGGCGTTTCGGAAAGGCAGTGCAGTGGCAGTCGGATTCACGGAGCTGGCAAAGGGCTGTTCAGGGTGGGCGTCGCGCGCTGGAGCGCGGGCCAGGGTCTTGACGGCTACATCCTCTAGTTGTCTGACCTCTTGGTGGGAATTATACGGGTTTTCCCCTAGGCAAAACAATTTCTTGCGATTGGCAGGCAAAAAAATGCCGCGCCACGCGGGCACGGCATGCTGGGGGAGGGGGACGTACGATCTCTGCCGCCCTCCGGGCACATCACACGTCAGCCGAAATGCGGGCTCTTGCCGAGCGCCATCGCCATGGCCTGCAACGCGACCAGATAGCCGTTCGCGCCGAGCCCGCAGATCACGCCGGTCGCCGCGCGTGAGATCAACGAATGGCGGTAGGTTTCATCGCGCTTGTGAATGTTGGTGACGTGCAGCTCGATCAACGGACGCTCGATCAGCTTAACCGCATCGAACACCGGCACCGACGCGAACGAAAAGCCCGCCGGGTTGATGATCACCGCGGCATCGCGTTCGAACGCTTCCTGCAGCCAGTCGACCATGGCCGCCTCGCTGTTGGTCTGGCGGAACTCGCAGGTGAGTTCGAGCTTCGTCGCTAGCGCTTGCACCTGTTGTTCGATTTGCGCGAGCGTGGTCGTGCCGTACAGATGCGGCTCGCGCTTACCGAGCATGTTGAGATTCGAGCCATTCAATACATAAACGAGTTCAGTCATTATTCAGTCGCCTGTTTGCAAAATTCAGTCTGTCGCCGGCATGCCGTCGTGCCTACGTCGGTGCTCACATTGGTGTTCACGTGCGGTGGCCGTTACCCACGCCGGCCGCCGCAAAGTCTGCTTCGCCGGTCACGGCCGCGGCCGAATCCGTGCGATTCATGTCGATGCCGCGCGTCTCGCGTGCCGTCAGAATCATCACGAGCGAGATCACGTTGAAGACCACGCACACCGCGACGACTCCCCACGGCGAGCCGTTGCATACGGCGAACAGCCACACGGCCAGTACCGGCATCGGGCCGCCCGCGACCAGGTTCGCACCCGTGTAGGCGAGCGCTGAGCCGGAGTAGCGGACGTTGGTCGGAAACGCTTCCGCGAAAGCCACCGGTTGAATGCCGCTTTGAAACTGCGTGAAGCCGAGAAAAAACCCCATCGCGGCCAGCATCGGCAGGAAGCTTTTGGTATCGAGAATCTGGAAGTAGAAGAACAGCATCAGCAGGGTCGCCGTCGAGCCGATCGCGAGCGCCTTCTTGCGGCCGATGCGGTCGCTCAACATGCCGCCCGCGAGCGCGCCGACGATCGCGCAGACATTGGCGCCCATCAGCAGCAGGAAACCGGTTTGCTTCGGAATGGCGAGCGTCTTCGTGATGTAGCTGAGCGAGAACACCACGATCAGATAGAAGATCGCCGCCGGGCCGCAAAAGAACAGCATCCAGCGCAGCACGGTGCGCCAGTGCAGACGCAGCGCATCGCGCAACGGGCTACCTACGTGCACGACTTCCGTTTTACGCAGCGCCTCGAACGCGGGCGTTTCGCTGACGCGCAAACGGATATAGACGCCCACGATCACGAGAATAAAGCTCAGCACGAAGGGGATGCGCCAGCCGTACGAATCGAATGCCTGCGCCGACATCACGGACGACAGCAGAAGCAGCACGCCGTTGGCCATGATCTGGCTGAGCGGCGAGCACAGCCCGAGCAGGCCCGAGTACTTGCCGCGTTTATCGGCGCTCGCATGTTCGATCGCCATCAATTGCGCGCCGGTCGATTCGCCGCCCAGCGCGAAGCCCTGCAGAATGCGCAGCAGCACGAGGATGACCGGCGCCCATACGCCGATGCTCGCGTAGGTCGGCAACAGACCCATCGCCATCGACGCGAGGCCCATCACCGTGACGGTGCCCAGCATCAGGTTGCGGCGCCCAAGCTTGTCGCCCAGATGCCCGCAGATGATCGCGCCGAGCGGGCGCGCGGCGAGCCCTACGCCGAAGGTCGCGAGCGAGGCGAGCAGCGCGGAGGTCGGGTCCATCGAGGGGAAAAACAGCCGCGGCAAAATCGTCGCGGCGAGCGCGCCGTACAGCGTGAAATCGAACCATTCGAGCGCCGTGCCGATGGCGGCGGCGGTCACCGCTCGCGTGCGCATCGCGGCGTGCGCGCCGGCTTGTGCATCCTGAATCATGTTGTCTCCTTTTGTCCGTCTGTCGTGCGAAATGCTGGGGAGGGCGGAGTCCTGACGCCTTGCCATGCCCTCGCTTTCGCTCTCTTGTCTGATCGCTTGACTCGGCGATTGCGCTGTCGGCATCCGGCATCGCAGCCTTGAAAACAGCTTAGCATCCGAAGGTGGGATGCCATTCCAGGGTGGAATTTGATCTCACAATGTGCAAAGCTGCGGGCTGCTGCCGCGTTTGCGGCACAGGAAAAAAAGGCAGCTTTTCGTGGGAGACGGATATGCCCGGCGTCACCGAACGCACCCTCGCGGTACTCGAATTTCTCGCCACGCAGATGGAGGGCACGCCGCTCGCGATGATCGCCGACCAGCTCGATATTCCGCGCAGCGCGTGTCATCGGCTGCTGGTCGATCTGAAGCAATGCGGCTATGTGCGGCAGTTGCGCGAACACGGCGACTACGTGCTCACCACCAAGCTCGTCGGGCTGGGCCTCGGCTTTCTCGCGACGTCGGGCATCGTCGATATCGCGCAGACGATACTCGACCGGGTCGCCGAGAAGTCCGGCGAACTGGTGCGGCTCGCGATCGTGGACGGCGACAGACTGACATGGGTCGCAAAGTCGCAAGGCGCGCTAAAGGGATTGCGCTACGACCCGGACATGGGCATGGACACGATCCTCTCGTGCAGCGCAACAGGCCACGCGTGGATGATGACGATGACCGACGAACGCGCGCTCGAACTCGTCTCGCGGCAAGGCTTTGGACAGCCGAAACAATACGGGCCGAACGCGCCGACCACGATCAACGGCTTGTTGAAGTTCGTGCATGCCGCGCGTGAGCGAGGCTACGCGACTATCAACGAGGTGTTCGCGCCCGGCATGACGGCGATGGCCGCGCCCTTGCAGCGGCGCGGCTATGCCGCGATGGGGGTGATCAGTATCGCTGGTCCCCTCGTGCGGCTCGACGAAAAACGCATGGAGACACTGGGCCCGACGCTGCTCGCGGCGGCCGCGGAACTCGCCGCCGCGAGTCACGCGTCGCCGTTGTTCAATCGCGGGCGTTAGCCGCCCGCGAGCGAGAAGATCGAAGGCCGAAGGAAGCGGCTGTCCGCGCCCCCGCTCATTGCGGAATGACCCGCTCCGCCTTCAGCCGGTCGAATAGCGCGAAGAACGCATCGGGCGTGCTTTGATAATCGAGGAAGCCCGCCTGGCGGCTCTTCGTCATGTCCGTCAGCACTTCCATCGGACGGCCGAGGTCCGCGTCGGTGTGCCACCACGAGGCGAGCCTGCCGATGTCCGCTTCCTTCAGATCGAAGCGCGCCGCGATCGCGGCCCATGTCTGCCCGGCGTCCTGCATCCGCCCTTCCAGCGGACGCAGTTCGCCATCGAACGGCGCGGCTTCGATGCCGAAGTACCCGGCGATGCGCGACCACATCCACTTCCAGCGGAACACGTCGCCGTTCACCACGTTGAAGTCCTCGTTACGCGCAGTCGCGGAGGTGGCGGCCCATTCGAGATGGCGCGCGAGCAGGCGGGCATCGGTCATGTCGGTGAGGCTGTTCCACTGCGCGGCCGAGCCCGGGAAGACAAACGGCTGGCCGGTCTGTTTGCAGAGCGTTGCATAAACTGCGAGCGTCACGCCCATGTTCATCGCGTTGCCGAGCGCATAGCCGATGATCGTATGCGGACGATGCACGCTCCAACCGAACCCATAGCGCTGCGCCGCTTCGAACAGACGGTCTTCCTGTTCATAGTAGAAGTTGTCGACGGGCTGGCGGCCTTGCTCCTCGCGAAACGGCGTGATCGGCACCGCGCCGGTCGCATACGCTTCGAAGGGGCCGAGGTAATGCTTCAGGCCGGTCACGAGCGCGGCATGCGTGAGCGTGCCCGCCGGACCCACGGCGTCCATCACGTGACGAACCATCGCGCCGTTCACGCGAATGTTCTCCTTCTCCGTGGCCTGGCGCGACCACGCGGTGAAGAAGACGTGACTGAACGACTTGCCGCTTAACGCGCCGCTGACGGAGTCGGCCGAACCCAGGTCGGCGGTGATCGATTCGACTGCCGGTGAGACCGGCGTGCGGCCGCGCGAGAGTCCCGCTACCTGCCAGCCGCTCGAGAGCAGCCGGTCCGCGAGATTGCTGCCGACAATGCCGCTTGCGCCAATGATGAGTGCTCGTTTTTCCATGAGAGTGAAGTCGTAAAAAGAAGGGCTTGGGGACTCGGCGTGGTTCTGCGATCAGGGGCGAGCCGAAGGCGAATCTGTCTCCTCGCGGGCGAACGCATGCAGATGCCGCACGAGGCTCGTGACGATGGTCTTCAGTCGTTCGTCATCGGCGTGGGCGTGGCGCGCCAGTACTGCGTCGGTGATCGTGTCCTCGTCGAGATTGCGCATGACCGTCTTGTCTCCTGCTGTCGGTCTCGCGATTATCGGCCTGTTTGACTGCGGGCGTTCGAAGCAGACCCCTCGCTCGACGCCGCGCGGCGTCAACGCCGTGGCGATGACGACCGAACCGTCCGCCAATATCTCCCCCAAAAGTCAATTGATTTTTTCGTAATCCGATTGCGCCGGGGATTCAATCCGATAACCGGGTTCAGACGCGGCTCATCAATCTCCCGCGGCAATGGTGATATTAATTTGACATTTGGATGCCGGTTTTTTGATTCGGCGCCGTATGGTTCTATTTTGTAAGAATTCGCCAATAAAAAAGGCCGACACGATGTGTCGGCCTAAAGATTCTGGCGTCCGAGGATTGCTTGCCAGAACCTGAGAGACATTGAGTCAGGCTAATCTTGCAATTAGCCTTCAGTATGCGGGACTGTTTGCCTGATACCGGAATTCGCGGTTATCACGCGGAGTAGCTTCTAACGACGGCAGTCAGGCGGCAGCGCAGAATGGTCGCCTTCGTGATCGTCACTTTAAACCAAACAGCATGGATCGAAGCATAACCAGTTCTATAAACTTTGTCAGCCGAACAATTCTTGTTAATGATCAGAAAATTCAGAAGTATTTATAGTATTTGTATGACCTTGATCAATCCCTATTAAAGAAGGCGCGATGCCGGATTGAGTCACGAATCAGTGGTGAGAGGGCGCCAGACTGTTTTTTTGATCGATCCGATTCCGGATACTATCCGTACATGCCATGCAACGTTTGTTGCCCGACTTTTCAAAAGGACGCGATTATGGACCGCAATGAAGTCACGAAGAAAATTGTCGCCGCCAAGGTGGCCCGCAAGCTGACGTGGACCGAGATTGCCGGCAAGATCGGCAAAAGCAAGGAGTGGACGACCGCGGCGCTGCTCGGTCAGATGACGCTCGATGCGAAGCAGGCCGGCGTCGCCCGCGAGCTGTTCGATCTGACCGACGAAGAAACCGCATGGCTGCAAATCGTTCCGTACAAGGGCTCGCTGCCGGGCGCGGTGCCGACCGATCCGCTGATCTATCGCTGGTACGAAATCGTGAACGTGTATGGGACCACGATCAAGGAGTTGATTCACGAGGAGTTCGGCGACGGCATCATGAGCGCAATCGATTTCTCGATGGATATCCAGCGCGAGCCGAACGCGAATGGCGACCGCGTGCAGGTGGTGCTCAGCGGCAAGTTCCTGCCTTACAAGTCGTATTGATTGTGCCGCAGGCAGTGCGCGCTCCGCGTGTCTGTGCCGGCTAGCGTCGTGCGTGTCGTCCGCGATCGGCGTCGGCCTTCGCAGAACCAGCTGCGCTGGGTTTATGCTAGCAGCTTCGTCTAACCCGAGGAGCAAGCGATGAAAAACCCAGCAGGATCGATGATCACTTTTAGCCGCCCCGATGGCCAGCAGCTCCAGGGCTATCTGGCCAAACCGCAGAAGCTGGAAGGCGCGCCCGCCATTGTCGTAATTCAGGAATGGTGGGGTGTGAACGAGCAGATTCGCGGCGTGGCCGACCGGCTCGCGCAGGCCGGTTATCTGGCGCTCGTGCCCGATCTCTACCGCGGCAAAACGACGGTCGAGGAAGAAGAGGCGCACCACCTGATGAGCGGACTCGATTTCGGCGACGCCGCCACTCAGGACGTGCACGGCGCGGTCCAGTATCTGAAGCAGCATGCGGCGAAGGTCGCCGTGACCGGCTATTGCATGGGTGGCGCGCTCACCTGGCTCTCGCTGTGCAATGTTCCTGACGTGGCGGCCGGTGTAGTGTGGTATGGCTTCCCGCCGCTCGACTACATCGACGCGTCGAAGATCAAGGTGCCGGTGATCGGCCACTGGGCATCGCAGGACGAATTCTTCCCCGCCGAAACGGTCGACGCGTTGGAGAAGAAACTGACCGACGCCAACGTCGATTTCGAGTTCCATCGTTACCTGGCGCATCACGCGTTCGCGAACGAAACGGCGGTGGGCCCGGGCCGTATCGCGAAGACGCAGTTCGATCCGGCGTGGTCGCAGCTTGCGTGGGACCGCACGCTGACCTTCTTTGGCCGCACGATGTGGAAGTAAGCGGCAGGGCGGCAGGTTATACGATGGTCCGTTGAGGTCAGCGCGTCGGCCGATACTCCTCTCGCCGTGGCGGGGCCGTTCGCCCGCTTTCGCATTCGAGTGCGAGTGTTGCGCCGCCGCCTCGCCCGGTCGTGAAGTTTTCGCCGTGTGCGGCTATGATTCGCAAATTGCGACCGGCGGAAAAAATCTTGAGGACCGACTCCTTGACGACGCATGCCGCCACGCCTTGCGTCTATAGCCACTTCGATACGCATCACGAAGCACCACGCGCGCAACTACTCGCATGGCGAGACCGGCTGGGTCACTTTCTCGATGTGCCGATCTCGCGCCGGCAACTGGCCGATGGCTTCAGCGGCAGTATCGACAGCTACCGCGCCGGCAATCTGACTTTTATGGACTGCAGGACCGATCCGATTTCGCAATCGCGATCGGTGGCGCGTATTTCCACGGATTCGGTACGCCAACTGGTGTTTCACGTCGCCGTCGAAGGCACGATCGAAACCGGCTCGGGGCTGTACCCGAAACGCATCGCAGTCCAGTCCGAGCCGGGCATCCTCGCGCTCGATATGAATCAGCCGATGCAGATGACGCGCAGCGCCTGCCGCGTACTCGCGTTTTTCCTGTCGCGCGAACTGGTGGAATCCGTCCTGCCCGAGGCGGAGTCGATCCATGGCCGCGTGATCGACTATCATTCGCCGCTCGCGCGAATGATTCCGACGCATCTTGCCCACCTGTGCACGAGACTGCCGACGATGAGCGGGCCCGAAGCCCACGACGCAATGCACACCTGCGCGATGCTGATCGCGGCGGCCTTCGGCAAGCAGACCGGACTTAGCGGCAGTGCGCGTGCGGCGGCGCGCGCCGCGATGTTCGCGACGGCGCGCCGTTACATCGACACCAATCTCGGGCAACTGGATCTCACGCTCGATAACGTACTTGCCGTCTCGCAACTTTCGCGGCCCACGCTGTACCGGCTGTTCGAATCCGAGGGCGGCCTCGCCGCTTATATTCGCAACCGCCGTTTGCGCGAAGCGGCCGATGAACTGCGCCGCTACCCGCACAAGGCGGTTATCGAAGTCGCTTATGGTTGGGGCTTCAATAGCGCGTCGGATTTCAATCGCGCGTTTCGTCGCGCGTATGACATGTCGCCGAGCGATTTCCGTGCGCTGACGCGTTAGGCGCGTTGCGCGCCGGCCAAACCGCGCGCGTCATGCCGCACTACAGGGGTACCCAGCCCCGCCCGATCGGCCACGCCAGCAGCCTGCGATACACCGCGACCAACCCGCGCGTCGCGCTCGTGCCAAGCAACTGCCAGAACGGCGCGAGCAGGCAAATGGCCACGCTCGCCACGACGACGGCGCCCACCATGTCGAGTGGAAAATGGACGCCGACAAAGACGCGCGCCCACGCCACCGCGAGACCTGCCAGCACGATAGCGACGCCAAGGCGCCTCACCCCGTTCAGCAGCAACGTCAGCGCGACGCAAGCGAATATCGTCCCGTGGTCGCTGGGAAAAGACGAATCAGGCGCATGATCGAGAAAGGTGTAGCCGATGCCCAGCACGAACGGCCGTGGATGCGGCCAGAGCAAGCCGATCACCTGATTGATGCCGAGCGCGAGCAGGGCCGCGCAGCACGCATGCAACGCGGTTTCGCGGCGATGCGCGTCGCCCGATAACCACATCGCGGTCAACGACAGCGGCACGAGATAGATCACGTAATCGGCGATCAAACGCGCGACGTCGAGCAGCGATGCCGATGTCGAAGGCGTGGCGTTGATCGCCAGGAAGAGCGTCTGATTGAACGCTTCGAGTGTATTCATGCCGTGAGTTTTTCGGGGCAGTGCGTTTCAGTTGAGTTGTGCCGACCGATATTAGCGGCCCAAGCTTATGGCATGCTTAGCGCTCGCGTGGCATGAACGCGCGTCGCAACCGAACCCACGCAGCGTGGGTAATCAATCAAAGGAGAGCAAAACGTGGTGAAGATCAATCCGGACCGGTTGCTGGCCGACCTCAAGCGGCTGCGCAGTTTCGGCGCGACTGGACCGGGTGTGGTCCGGCTTGCGCTCTCGCCGGTGGATCTGGCGTCGCGCGAGTGGCTCGCGGCACGCATGACGGAGGCGGGACTCGACGCGCGCATCGACGGAGTGGGTACGGTGTTCGGGCGCTCGCGCAACAGCGGTCCCGCGCTCGTGATCGGCTCACATACCGACACGCAACCGACCGGCGGCTGGCTCGACGGCGCGATGGGCGTGATCTACGGTCTGGAGATTGCCCGCGCGCTGGCGGAACACGACGATACGAAGCATCTCGCCGTGGACGTGGCTTCGTGGATCGACGAAGAGGGCACGTTTTCCGGCTTGCTCGGCAGCCGCAGCTTCGTGGGCGATGCTGTCGACGACGCGATTCACGGTGCGACGAACCGGCAAGGCGAGCGCCTCGAAGACGTGCTCGAAGCCGCGGGTCTCGCGGGACGGCCGCGTGCGCGCTTCGAGCCCGGCCGTCAGGTCGCCTATCTGGAGCCGCACATCGAACAGGGCGGCCGGCTGGAAGCGGCGGCGAAATCGATCGGCGTCGTCACGACGATCGTTGGGCTGCGCGAGTTGCGTCTGCGCTTCACGGGCCAGCGCAACCATGCCGGCACCACGCCGATGGCGATCCGGCGCGATGCCGGCGCGGCGCTGGTCGCCTTTATTGCCACGATGAACGACGCGTTCGCGCAACTCGCGGATGCCGACACCGTCTGGACCGTGGGCCGCATCGATCTCGACCCGGGCTCGCTGAGCGTCGTGCCGGGCGCGGCCGATATGTATCTGCAATTCCGCGATGCCAATGCCGCGCGCTTGCAGGCGATGGAAAGCAGACTCGCCGGGCTGGTACGGGAATTCAATGCGCGAAACGGCGTGCACGTGGAATTGACGGCCATCGACGAGCCGATGGAACCGGTCAGCATGTCGTCGGCGCTCGCGGAGCATCTCGCCCAGGCCGCCGACGCGATCGCGCCACGGCAATGGATTCGCATGCCGAGCGGGGCGGCGCACGACGCGCAGGTGATTGCGCGCTGCATGCCGGCCTGCATGATGTTCGTGCCGAGCATCGGCGGCGTGAGCCACGACTTCATCGAAGATACGGCCGAGGAGCACATCGTCCTCGGTTGCCAGGTCGCGGCCACGGCGGCCGCCGCTATCTTGCGGGAACAGTGGACGAAGCATGCGTGACGCGCACGGGCGCCGTGGCGTTACGTCAGATGAACCGCCACGACGCTTCACGCGCCACGCGCGCCGCAGGCACTATTTCCATTTCGAGCCGAGCTTGTCCAATCCGGCTTTCATCAGGTCTTCCGGCAACATCGCAATGCGCAATTCGCAGTCGGCGTTGAACTTCAGGAACCAGGGTTCCGCGAGCGACGGAATCGCGGACGCGTCGTCGATGTTCACCGCGAGCACCGCTCCGCGGTGCCCGCTCTGTTCGGTGAAGTAGACCGTCTCCGGTTTCGTCTCGTCGAGTATCTTCGCCATGACTTCGCCGATGCTGCCGTCGCGCACCATCGTGTTGAACGGTTCGTGCGGGATTCGTATGTTGAGAAGCATGCGCATGTCATCCTCCTGGTTGAAGTCCAAAGGCTTCTTAAGGATAGGTGCTTTATGCGCCGCTACTAGTCCGCACTTGCGCTCAGTTGCCGAACAGCGATGCTTGCGTTCCGTGGCTCGGCGCATAGCGTGCGGGCTTCGCCTGAGCCTTGCGCTCCGTGCCGGCGATTGCCGGCGCGTGCGCTTGCGTCTTTCCTTGCGTATCGGCCGCCGCCTCCAGCGAAGTCTGCCCGGCTTCGAGCGACAGCAGCAGCATCTTGTTGGCCAGCCCGCCCGCAAAACCGGTCAGCTCGCCGGACGCGCCGATCACGCGATGGCACGGCGCGACGATCGAGATCGGGTTCCTGCCGTTTGCCGCGCCGACTGCCCGCACCGCATTGACGTTGCCGATCTGCTGCGCGATTTCCGCGTAGCTGCGCGTCTGGCCGAACGGGATCGTCAACAGTGCGTGCCAGACTTTCTTCTGGAACTCGGTGCCTTGAAAATCGAGCGCGAGGTCGAACGCGTGGCGCGTGCCGGCGAAATACTCCTGCAATTGCCGCTCGGTTTCGATCAGCACGCCACGGTCATTCGCTTCGATGAGCTCGCCGAGACGCACCCGGTTCGGCTTGTCGTTTTCCCACAGAATCGCGGCCAGGCGCTCGCCGTTGGCGACGAGCTTCAACTGACCGACAGGCGAATCCATCAACTTGTATGCGTACGTCACTTTGCTTGCTCCTGACTGGTTGGAGGCCGAGGCAAACGAGGCCGGCCGGCGAATCCGCGCTGAAAGCGCGCCTATATTCGACAGTGTGAGCCTCGCTGCTTCTGAAGACGCTCCAGATCTTGCTATCTGATTCGTGCCCGGCATCGATGTTCCCGCACCTTGGCGGGAAAGCACGCAGGGCTGTCACTGTACCGCTCTTTGCGCGTCTCTTCATAGCAGGTCGCGGGCATTGCCATCCGATCGGACACGCTCAGCCCGCACCGCATCGACAAGCTCCGGCGAATGGCCCGCGCGCGCATCCGGCCCGCGACTCAGTAGAATCGATACCTTCGATACGATGCTCACCGCCTTCTCCTCACTGTGACGACGACACTAGAACAACTGCGGGCCGGGCAACTCACGGGCGCACGCCAGCTCAAACTGACATGCGGCCTGAACGAATTCCCGCGCGAAATTTTCGATCTCGCCGACACGCTGGAAGTACTCGACCTCTCGGGCAATGCGCTCACCTCGTTGCCCGACGATTTGCCGCGACTGCGCAATCTGCGCATTCTTTTCGCGTCCGACAACCCGTTCACCGAACTGCCGGAAGTGCTGGGCGAATGCTCGCAATTGAGCATGGTCGGCTTCAAGGCGAACCGCATTCGGACGGTGCCGGGGAACGCGCTCGCACCGCAATTGCGTTGGCTGATCCTGACCGACAACGAGATCGAAGCGTTGCCGCCGGAGATAGGCGGCTGTACGCAATTGCAGAAGCTGATGCTGGCCGGCAACCGTTTGCGCACGCTTCCCGACCAACTGGCCGCGTGCTCGCGGCTCGAATTGCTGCGTCTCGCGGCGAACCGGCTCGACGGATTGCCGGGCTGGCTGCTGCGTCTGCCGCGGCTCGCATGGCTGGCTTATGCGGGCAATCCGTTCAGCGAGGCGCTGGAAGCGGCGGCATTGCGCGACACGCCGATCGCCGGGATTCGATGGGATCGGTTGACACTCGAACAGCCATTGGGCGAAGGCGCTTCCGGTGTCATCTATCGCGCGCAGCTTTTCGCGGACCCGGAGCACGCGTCGCGTGCCGTCGCCGTGAAGCTGTTCAAGGGCGCCGTGACCAGCGACGGTTTGCCCGACTGCGAAATGGCCGCTTGCATTCGAGGCGGCGACCATGCGAACCTGATCCCCGTGGCGGGAAAAGTGCAGGACCATCCGGCGGACACGCATGGTCTCGTGATGGAACTGATCGATCCGCAATTCAGGAACCTCGCCGGTCCGCCGAGCCTCGCGTCCTGCACGCGCGACATCTACGTCGCCGGCACGCGCTTCGATCTCGACTCGGCATTGGATATCGCATACGGGATTGCAGCGGCGGCAAATCATTTGCATCGGCGTGGCGTGATGCACGGCGATCTCTATGCGCACAATATTTTGTATGACGGCACGGGGCGCGCGCTATTGGGCGATTTCGGCGCAGCGTCGTTCTATGCCGCGGACGATCGCGACTCCGGCGCCGCGTTGCAGCGCGTGGAAATCAGGGCGTATGGCTGCCTGCTCGAAGAATTGATCGAACGCTGCGACGCTCTGGATGCACACACGGACATCGCGGCGAAGCTCACCGCATTGAAGGATGCCTGCCTCACCGAAGCGGTCGGCAGCCGTCCGCTGTTCGACGAAATCGCGGCCTGTGTGCTCGCGTTGAAGGGCGATCAATGAACCGCATGCACGGCTCCGCACGTTGTCGGCGTCGCGATCCGCTTTCGTTCGAACGCGGCGCGCCGATGCGCCGAGCCGGCCCGCAAGGAGAGAACCGATGAAGCAGACCATGCGCCGCCGCGTACTGTTTGCCGGCGCGCTCGCCGCTGCCGGACTGAGCGGGGCAGCCCGTGTCGACGCGCAAGGCGGCAAGCCGAAGGTCGCGCTCGTGCTGAAGTCGCTCGCCGATCCGTTCACGGTGGCGATGGCCGACGCCGCGCGCAATCATCAGCAGCATTACGCAGCGCAATTCGCGCTGACTGTTCGGGGCACGGCGAGAGAGACCGACACGGCCGCGCAGATCCGGATGGTCGAGGAGATGATCAAGGCGAAGATGGACGCGATCGTGATTGCGCCCACCGATTCGAAGGCGCTCACGGCGGTGGTGGCGCGTGGCATCAGGGCCGGCATCATCATGATCACGATCGACAATCCACTCGACGATGCCTCGCAGGTGGCCGCCGGCATTTCGGTGCCGTTCGTCGGTCCGAACAATCGCAAAGGCGCCGCGCAAGTGGGCCACTATCTGGCCGGGCGGCTGAAGGCGGGCGATCAGGTGGGGATCATCGAAGGCATCGCGGTGGATCGCAATGCGCAGCAACGCACGGCCGGCAGCAAGGACGCCATGGACGCCGCCGGTATCAAGGTCGTCGCGATTCAGGCCGGCAACTGGGACTACGGCAAGGGCCGCGACGTGGCCACGAACATGCTCAACGAGCATCCGCAGATTCGCGCGCTGCTGTGCGGCAACGACAACATGGCGATGGGCGCGGTCGATGCGATTCGCGACGCGGGCCGAAGCGGCGGCGTGTATGTCACCGGCTATAACGCAGTCGAAGCCATCAAACCGCTTCTCGCCGACGGCCGCGTGCTCGCGACGATCAATCAGTTTGCCGACCGGCAAGCCATCTTCGGAATCGATGTGGCGTTAAAGGCGGTGACCGAGCACAAGAAGCAGAAAGAACTGTCGAGACTGATCGAAACGCCGCTGCAACTCGTCACCGCCGCAGGTCATTGAGCGCCGGCGCTCGCCGGCCCTTTGTCTATTCCGCCTTCACCTTGCGCGACTTGGTCGCCTTTTCGAGCTTGTTGTACACGAAACTGGGCACCGACTTCAACGCTTCCTTCGTGGCGCCCGCGAGGAACAGATTGCCGTCGCGAATCTCGAAGTGATCGATCGGGATCGCGACATAATGCTTGCCCATGCCGAGAAAGCCGCCGACCGACACGACCGCGAAAGTCGCCTGACGGTCCGGCGAAACGATCACGTCATCGATGCTGCCGATCTTGTCGTTGAGGTCGTTATAGACCGGCTCGTCGACCATGGAGCCGCAGATCATGCTGTTCGACGAGCCGACTTCGGCGCTCGATCCCGAAATGATCAAAGAAGTGCTTGAAACCATGATCAGGCTGGCGGACTCCGGCATGACGATGATCTGCGTGACCCACGAGATGGGAATCGCGAGGCAGGTTGCGGACCGCGTGGTGTTTATGGATCAGGGCGAGATCATCGAGACCGTCACGCCGCGGGCGGTGTTCGATCATCCTCGCAGTGCGCGGTTGAAGCAGTTTCTTTGTCAGGTGGTGAGGGCGGATCAGGTCGGTTGCCGGTACGCCATTCACGCGATGTGGGGCGGCTTGCAACAACGGCGGTCGCCCACATGTCACCAGGCGTCTTCAGTCGTCCGAGAGGAAGTTCGGATGACTCGTGCGGATCTGATCCACCTGATTGAGCGTACCGGACAGATGCTTGCGCAGCGCCGCCTGCGCGGCCGCGACGTCGCCCTTGTCGATCGCATCGACGATCTCGGTGTGATCGCGCACCACCGCCATCGTCTTACCCTCCACCGGCAGGTGCAGGCGCCGCAGCCGATCGATGTGGCCGCTCAGTCTGCGCACCAGATCCCACAGTTGCGGCACGCCCGCCGCCTCGTACATCTGTCGATGAAAGCGCTGGTCGAGCAGCGAGAACTGCTCGTAGTTCTTGAGATCACGCAGTTCCATCTGCCCCGCGATCGTGGCGCGCAACTGGGCGATCAATGCGGCATCGCGCTGCTCCGTGAGCGTGCGCACGACCTCCAGTTCGATCGAACGACGCAGGAAGTGCGCCTGCAACGCCGACGTCACGCTGATCTGGCTCACGACGGTGGCGTGTTGCGGAAAGATGTCGACGAGGCCTTCCTCGCCGAGCTTCATCAACGCATCGCGCACGGGCGTCTGGCTCAGGCCGTACTGCGTGGCCAGATCGGCGCGCGAGAGCACCGTGCCGGGCGCCAGTTCGAGCGACAGGATCATTTCGCGCAGTCGTTCGAATACTTGCGGCGCGGCGTGGCGGGACCGGTCGAGCCGGCACGCCGTCGGCGGGGAAGCGTTGGTTTTCATGGCGGAGCGCAATGCGTGGACGCGGACGGAAAGGCTGATCCGACCCGCTGAAATATTAATACTATAGCCGACGCCCGCACGCCTTCTGCGATCGTGCAACCATTTTCCGGCCAGGCGGAGGTGGGTATTTACCCCACTAACGCACTAATACATTAGTGCTTTACTATGCGTCCATCAATTTCCACCCCCTTATCTGCCGGATTGCCACCATGACTCGGGACATCACCGTCACCCAAGTGCGAATTACTCCGATCGCTTTCCGCGACGGCCCGCTCCTCAACGCAGCCGGCATCCACGAGCCGTGGGCCTTGCGCGCGATTGTGGAACTGGAGACGAGCGACGGCCGCGTCGGCATCTCCGAGACTTACGGCGACGAACCGATGCTGCGCGTGCTCGAACAGGCCAAGGCGCTGGTGATCGGCCTGTCGCCGTTCGATCTCAACCGGATGGAAGAGCGCGTGCGCGCGTCGATCAAGGCGGCGCCAGGCGCGGTCGAATTCGAACTCGCGCCCGGCTCGCACGCGGCGAAGAACGCGCCGAAAGTCATCAGCACGCTCGAAGTCGCGATGCTCGATTTGCAGGGGCAAATCGTCGGCGCGCCGATCGTCGACCTGCTCGGCGGCAAGGTTCGCGACGCGGTGCCCTACAGCGCTTACCTCTTCTTCAAGTACGCGGAGCACGTCGACAAGCCGTATGCGCCTGATGCCTGGGGCGAAGGCCTGAGCGCTGAGCAGATCGTCGCGCAGGCGCGCCGCATGATCGAGCTGTACGGCTTCCAGAGCATCAAGCTCAAGGGCGGCGTGTTCGAGCCGGCGCACGAAATCGCGTGCATGCGCGCGTTGCATCAGGCCTTCCCCGGTGTGCCGCTGCGCCTCGATCCGAACGCCAACTGGACGCTCGAAACGAGCATCAAGGCCGCGCCAGAACTCGACGAACTGCTCGAGTACTACGAAGACCCGTGTCCGGGGCTGGCCGGTATGGCCGAGCTGGCGAAGCACACCCGCCTGCCGCTCGCGACCAACATGGTGATCACGACCATGGACGACTTCCGCCGCGGCGCCGAGATGGGTTCGGTCAAGGTCTTGCTCTCGGATCACCATTACTGGGGCGGCCTGCGCGCGACCCAGACTCTCGCACGCATGTGCAAGCTGTGGGACCTGGGCATGTCGATGCACTCCAACTCGCACCTCGGCATCAGCCTGATGGCGATGACGCACGTCGCGGCGAGCATCCCCAATCTGACCTACGCCTGCGACACCCACTACCCGTGGCAGGAGGAAGAAGTCATCAAGGGCGGCCGCGTGAGCTTCGATAACGGTGCGGTGCGCGTGCCGGCCACGCCGGGCCTTGGCGTCGAGCTCGACCGCGACCGGCTGGCCGAATTGCATGCCCAGTATCTGTCATGCGGTGTGCGCAATCGCGACGACCTGAAGCAGATGCAAAAGTACGACCCCAGCTTCACCGGCAAGAACCCGCGCTTCTGAACCGCGCGGACAGCGGATCCGCAACGCGCATTGCCAACCAAGGAGACAACCCATGAGCAGATCCAATCCGGCCACGGCCGGCGTGGACCGAGTCGACGCGCTGGCAACTGCCGTCCGGAAGATCAAGTGGCATGTGTTGCCGCTCTTCGTCGTGATGTTCATCGTCAACTACATCGACCGCGTGAATATTGGCTTCGTCCGCCAGCACCTGAGCGCCGATCTTGGCATCGGCGCGGCGGCGTACGGGCTCGGCGCGGGGCTTTTCTTCGTCAGCTATGCGGTCTTCGAAGTGCCGTCGAACATGCTGTTGCAACGCTACGGCGCGAAGGCGTGGCTCACGCGCATCATGTTCACGTGGGGGCTGGCCGCGGTCGGCATGGCCTTCGTGCGCGGCGAGATGTCGTTCTACGCGATGCGGCTCGTGCTCGGCGCGGCAGAGGCCGGCTTCTTTCCCGGCGTGGTGTTCTATTTCACCAAATGGCTGCCGCGCGACGAGCGCGGCAAGGCAATGGCGATCTTTCTCAGCGGCTCGGCGCTCGCCTCGGTGCTCTCCGGGCCGATCTCCGGCGCGCTGATGCTGATCAGCGGCGGCGGCTTGCACGGCTGGCAGTGGATGTTCGTGATCGAAGGCATGGCCTCGGTGGTGCTGGCCGGCTTCATCTGGTTCTGGCTCGACTCGAATCCGCGCGACGCCCGATGGCTGAGCCGTGCCGAGCAGGATGCGGTCGTTGCCGAGATCGAGGACGAGCAGCGCCGGCGCGATGCGGCGCACGCGGTCGCGCCGTCGGCGTGGAGCCTGCTGCGCGACCCGCAGATCCTGATCTTCTGCCTGATCTATTTCTCGGTTTCGCTGACGATCTACGGTGCGACCTTCTGGCTGCCCAGCATCATTCGCAAGATGGGCCACTTCAACGACTTCCAGGTCGGGCTCTTCAATTCGATCCCGTGGCTGATCTCGATCGTGGCGATGTACTTCTTCGCCATGCTCGCCGCGCGCTTCAAGTTCCAGCAGGCATGGGTTGCGTGCGTGCTGTTGATCGCCGCGCTCGGCATGTATGCAGCAGGCAAGGGCAGCCCGACATTCTCGTTCGTCGCGATCTGCTTTGCGGCGATCGGTTTCAAAGCCGCATCCGCCCTGTTCTGGCCGATTCCGCAGGGCTATCTGGACGCGCGGATTTCCGCGGCGGTGCTGGCGCTGATCAATTCGATCGGCAACCTGGGCGGCTTCGTCGCGCCGGCGACCTTCGGCTTGCTCGAGCAGAAGACCGGCTCGATCGAAGGCGGGCTCACGGGGCTGGCCGTGATGTCGGTGGTGGCCGCCGGGGTGGTTTTCTTTGCCCGCATGACGCCTCGCGAGGGCCGGCGCGCCCTCGCGCTATAGACGGCGTACGGATCGCTTTGCCGGGCATTTCATATTGACATTCAGGTCCCGGTGTCCGTCGTATTCACGAGGATATCGCGGCCATTCATACCAACGTTGGGGACACACGATGAAAATGATAGGAACCCAATCCGCCGCCGATCAAACGGCAGTCGGACGATACCGATGGACGATCTGCGCGCTGATCTTCTTCGCGACGACGATCAACTACATGGATCGTCAGATGCTCGGGCTGCTCGCGCCGCTGCTGCAAAAAGACATTGGCTGGACGCAGGTCCAGTACGCGCAAACCGTGATGGTGTTCACGGTCGCCTATGCAGTAGGTCTCGCGACGTTCGGGCGCATCGCGGACAAGATCAGCACCAAGGTGGTCTACGGCAGTGCGATGGCGATGTGGAGCCTCGCCGCGATGCTGCATGCGGTGGCGGCGAGCGTCCCGGGCTTCGCGGCCGTGCGTGGTTTGCTCGGGTTCGGCGAGGCGGCCAATTTCCCGGTCGCTATCCGCACCACGGCCACCTGGTTCCCGAAGAAGGAGCGCGCGTTGGCCACGGGCTTATGGAACATGGGCGCTACCATCGGCGGGATCGTGGCACCTGCATTCGTACCGATCGCCGCCGTCACGTGGGGTTGGCGCGCGACGTTCATTGCGGGCGGGGCGGCAGGTTTCGTGTGGCTGGCGGTGTGGATGCTGGTGTACCGTCCTCCCGCGGAGCATGCGTCGGTATCGAAGGCTGAGCTGGATTACATCAATTCGGACCGCGACGAAAGCGTCGAGCAACCCGTGAGCTGGCTTTCGGTGCTGAAGTACCGCGAAACGTGGGCGTTCGTCTTTGGCAAGCTGCTGACCGATCCGGTGTGGTGGTTCTATCTGTTCTGGCTGCCCAAATGGCTCAATGAATCGCGGCATATCGACATCAGCAATATGGGCCTGCCGTTGATCGCCATTTACACGATGGCATCCGTCGGCAGCGTGGCGGGCGGCTGGCTGTCATCGCGACTGATGCAGCGTGCCCACAAACCCAATATCGCGCGCAAGGTCACGATGGGTATCTGCGCGCTGTGCGTGCTGCCGATTGCCACGCTGTCGCATTTTCAGAGCCTCTGGTACGCGGTTTTCGCTGTCGGTCTGGCCGCGGCGGCTCACCAGGGGTGGTCGGCGAATCTCGTCACTACCGTTGGCGATGTGTTTCCGCGCCGGATGGTGGGCACGGTGGTCGGTATCGGCGGCGTGGCGGGGATGATCGGTTCGTTCTTCTTCTCGGGCGTGATCGGCGAGACGTTGCAGCGCACCGGTCAGTATTGGGCGCTCTTCGCTGTGGGGGCGTCGGCTTATCTGGTGGCGCTCGGCATCATTCATTTGTTGATGCCGCGGATGACGCCTGTGAAGTTGCGCGATTAACGGGCTATGGCTGGTTGAGGTCTCTTTGAAAGAGCAGGCGCGATACTGGATGGGTGTCGCGCCGGAGACCGTGTTTTGCGTGTGTATTGACGGGGTTGCGCCCATGCATTGGCCGGCATCGGTGCATTTATTTGAAGCCGGAACCTCCCGGCATGAAATACCGCATCCGGCTACTCTCGCCATTGGTCCCCGGGGCCCGACAAAATGACCCGAATGCAAAGTGTCGTCGATGTGCATGTTCTGTTCCTGAACGACAACGACGAATGCCTCTTCATCCAGAGAGCCAATACCGGACATCGAGACGGGCAGTACTCGCTGGTGGCCGGCCACCTTGAACCGGGCGAATCCATCGAGGCGTGTGCGATCCGCGAATCGAAGGAAGAAGCGGGCGTCACGATTGCACCAGGGACGCTTGAATTCTCGCTGGTGATGAGGCGCGATTCGGAACAGAACCGCATCAGCTTCTTTCTGTCGTGCCGGGCATGGCAAGGCGTCCTGACCAACATGGAGCCGCACAAATGCGCCGGCTTCGTATGGGCGAAACTGGACAACCCTCCCGCGCCGACCGTCGACTACGTGGCCAATGCGCTCGAACGCATTCGTGAAGGCGTGCAGCTGGCCGACTTCAAACCATAGGCGCAGGCTCGCGCATCTTTTTCTGATGCGACGGTTTAGCCGATTCGCGCCATTGACCTCATCCTCATCGAAGCCACGCATCCTCCGGCAACTGCGCATGCGCAAACGCCCGCACGTGCTGTACGAATTTCTTCACCAGCAATGAAGGCGGCCGCTGCGACGGCAGCAGCACCGAAAAATCCGTTCCGATGGCCGGCTCGAAACGGCGAAACACCACGTCCTTGCCGCGATATTCGAGCGCGGCGACCGGATCGATAATCGCGATGCCCATGCCCGCGGCGACGAACGAACAAATGCCCGCCGACGTCTGCGTCTCCACCATCAGCTTGCGCTCGATACCGTGCGACGCGAACAGCGCGTCGATTTCATAACGCGACTGCAAGCCGCGCCAATGAGACACGAACGGCTCATTGCGCAAATCCTCCGGCACGAGTGTGCTTTTGGCCGCCAGCGGATGCGCGGCCGGCACCGCGCACACCATCCGCGTGGACATCAGCAACTCGCCGTGTGCGCTCGGTGTGGTCAGCGCCAGAATCACGAACCCGACATCGCAGCGATGCTCGACGACCATGTCGAGCACGGTGCGCGACGCGTGCGACGCCAGCGATATCTCCACCCCCGTATGCAGCGCGCTGAACCCGGCGATCGCGCGCGGCAGGAACGACAGCGCCAGCGCCGGGGCACTCGCGATCTGCAACATGCCGCGCTGCGACGCGCGAATCTCCAGCGCCGCCCGTTCGATCCGCTCGACGCCGACCAGCGAGCGCTGCACTTCCTCATGCAGCGCGAAGGCCTCCGGTGTCGGCTGAAGACGGCCCAGCGTGCGGTCGAACAGCGCGAACCCGGTGTTCTCTTCGAGGTCGTTGATGAGCCGCGTCACCGCGGGCTGCGAGATGTGCAGCATTTGCGCCGCGCGCGTGACCGTGCGGCACACCATCACGGCGTTGAAGGCTTCGAGCTGACGGATCTTCACGGCGGGTCTCTCCAATTGGTATAAGCGAATGTTATACGACACCAAAAAAATTCGATTATCCGCTGCTTTTTTTTCCAAATAAGCTGACTTTACTGCGGGATATGCGGCGCATTGTTTACGATACATGCCAATAACCGGGTGATATCCCTCATTGACTCAACCGCGCTGCGGGGCGCTTCTCGAGGAGAGACGAAGATGGCTGGACGTTCGAGGTGGTTACTGGGTGCAGCCGGCGTGCTGGCCGCCGGCTGCGCGTTGCCGGCACTGGCGGCGCCGACGCTGTATCTCGGCTCATATGGCGGTTCGACGCAGGACCTGTTTCAGAAGAAGATCATTCCCGCGTTCGAAGCGAATCACGACGTGAAAATCGTCTACGTGCCGGGCAATTCCACGGACACGCTCGCGAAGCTGCAAGCGCAGAAGGCGAAGGAAGAACTCGACGTGGTGCTGCTCGACGACGGCCCGATGTACCAGGCGACCCAGTTCGGCTTCTGCGACAAGCTGCAGGACGGCCCGGTCTACAAGGACGTGTACGACATCGGCAAGATGAACGCGAACGCGACCTCGGTGGGCGTGGTGGCGACGGGTCTCGTCTACAACACGGAGGCGTTCAAAAAGGCCGGCCTGCCGAAGCCCGACTCGTGGGAAGTGCTGACCGACAAACGCCTGCGCCAGAAGATCGCGATTCCGCCGATCAACAACACGTATGGCCTGCAAACGCTGCTGACCTACGCGCGGCTGCGCCACGGCAGCGATCACAACATCGATCCCGGCATGACGGCGCTTGCGAAGGAAGTCGGCCCGAACGTGCTGGCGTGGGAACCGTCGCCGGGCAAGATGACGGAGATGTTCCAGAACGGCGACGTGACGCTCGCCGTGTGGGGCAGCGGCCGCGTCGCGGCACTGAAGGCGACCGGTTTCCCGGTCGAGTTCATCTATCCGAAAGAGGGCGCTCCGGCAATGTTCACCGCCGCGTGTCCGGTCGTGCATAGCGACGTCGCCGCGCTATCGCAACAGTTCGTGCAATTCCTGCTGTCGCCGCAAGTGCAGGCATGGCTTGCCGAAGGGCAGGGCTGGGGGCCGGTCAACAAGAATACGAAGCTCTCGCCGGCCGTCGCCGCGACCGTGCCGTACACGCCGGATCAGATCAACCGGCTCGTGAAGACCGATTGGACCTTCGTCAACGACAAGCGCTCCGACTGGACCAACCGCTGGAACCGCACCGTCGAACGTTGATCGGCGCCGCCGTGTTGCGCGGCGGCCTGTATCTATGCGTTGCCATTGGTCGTGCATCAGGACACTACAACATGAGCTTCCTCACACTGGATGGCCTCGGCAAGGCCTACGGCGAATTCAATGCGGTCGAGAGCATCAACCTGTCGATCGAACGCGGAGAATTCGTCTCGCTGCTCGGTCCGTCAGGCTGCGGCAAAACCACCACGCTGCAGATGGTCGCGGGCTTCGTCGAACCGACGCGCGGCCGCATACTGCTCAATGGTGCGGACATTACACGCGAGCGGCCCGAGAAGCGTGGCATGGGCATCGTGTTCCAGAGCTACGCGCTATTCCCGCACATGACGGTCGGCAATAACGTCGGCTTCGGCCTCGACATGCGCAACGTGACGCGCGGCGAACGCGCCACGCGCATTGCCGAAGTGCTGGAGATGGTGCGGCTCACGGGCCTCGACAAGCGCTACCCGCGCGAACTGTCCGGTGGTCAGCGGCAGCGTGTGGCGATTGCGCGTGCGCTCGCAATCCGTCCGCAAGTGCTGTTGCTCGACGAGCCGATGTCGAATCTCGACGCGAAGCTGCGCGAGGACATGCACGTCGAATTGCGCGCGATCCAGAAGAAGCTCGGCATCACGACGATCCTCGTCACGCACGATCAGGTCGAGGCGATGACGATGAGCGACCGCATCGCGGTGATGCACGGCGGCCATATCGTGCAGACAGGTTCGCCGTTCGATGCTTACGAGAAGCCCGAGTCGGTATTCGCGTCGGGCTTTCTCGGCAAGACCAATGCGTTGCGCGGCACCGTCGAACGGTTGAACGAGCGGTGCGCGGAAGTGCGGGTCGGCGCGAGCGTGATGAAGGTGCCTCATGGCGGCCGCCGTTTCGATGGCGACGTGCAGCTTTACGTGCGGCCCGAACGGGTCTCGCTGACGGATTCGTCCGCCGCCGACGCAACGCTGCAAGGACGGGTGTCGACGTGCCTCTTTCTCGGCAATCACTGGATGCTGCAGATCGACACGCCGCTCGGCATGGTCCGCGCGAGCCTGCCCAATCTCGGCACGACGCCGCCGCGTGAAGGCGACACGGTCGGCGTGCATTGGTCCGACGACGCGGTACGGATTCTCGCGGAGAGCGCACATGGCTGAGTCTTCTCCTTCCCCGCTGCCCGTACCGTCCCATGCAGCACCCCGCACGAGTGACACGCGTGCGAGCGCCGCGCCGTGGCTGCTCGCCGGCCCCGCGCTGCTGCTGTTTTGCGGGCTGCTGCTGGTGCCGCTGCTGTTGACCGCCGTGCTGTCGTTTCATGCGTTCGACGGCACGCAAGGCGTGTTGCCGACGTTCACGCTGTCCAACTACGTCGAAGTATTGAGCGACGGCTATTACCACGAGATCTTTCTGCGCACGGCCGGCATGGCGCTCGCGGTCACGCTGCTGTGCGTGGTGCTCGGCGTGCCGGAGACGATCATCCTCGCGCGCATGAAAAGCCCGTGGCGCTCGATCTTTCTGATCGTGATTCTCGGGCCGCTGCTGATTTCGGTGGTGGTGCGCACGCTCGGCTGGGCGATCCTGCTCGGCAATAACGGTCTGCTCAACGATGCGTTGCAGGCGCTCGGCGTGACGAGCGAGCCGATCAAACTCGTGTTCACGATGACCGGCGTGATCATCGGTCTCACGCATGTACTGGTGCCGTTCATGGTGATCTCGGTGTGGGCCACGCTGCAAAAGCTCGATCTGCAAGTGGAAAACGCCGCGCGCTCGCTCGGCGCGCACCCGTTCGCGGTGTTTCGCCGCGTAGTGTTGCCGCAATTGCTGCCGGGCGTGCTGTCCGGTTCGATCATCGTGTTCGCGCTGGCCGCCTCCGCGTTCGCAACGCCCGCGCTGCTCGGCGGCCGGCGTTTGAAAGTCGCCGCCACCGCTGCCTACGACGAGTTTCTGAACACGTTGAACTGGCCGCTCGGCGCGACCATCGCCGTGCTGCTGCTGATCGCGAACATCGCGATCATTCTCGGCTGCAACCGCTGGATCGAACGGCGCTTCCGCGCGGTCTTCGAGGGCTGACGTCATGCGAAAAAACAATTGGCTCGCGCTGTGTTACCACACGCTGTTCGTGATCTTCATCGTGGCGCCGCTGCTGGTCGTAATCGCCGTGTCGTTCACCGACAAGGGCTACATCTCGATGCCCACCAACGGTTTGTCGTTGCGCTGGTTCCGCGCGATCGCCGACGCGCCGGACATCATCGACGCGTTCTGGCTGTCGTTGCGTCTCGGCGTCGCATCGGCGAGCGTGGCAGTGCTGTTCGCGGTGCCCGGCGCATTGGCGCTCACACGCTATCGCTTTCCGGGCCGTGGCGCGGTGTCGGCGTTCTTCCTGTCGCCGCTGATGATTCCGAACGTGGTGCTCGGCGTCGCGTTCCTGCGTTTCTTCACCACGGCCGGCATGTCGGGCTCGTTCTTCTGGCTCACGCTGACGCACGTCACGGTGATTTTTCCGTACGCATTGCGTTTGACGCTGGCGGCGGCCACCGGGCTCGACCGCGACGCCGAACGCGCGGCCTTGTCGCTCGGCGCGAAACGCTTCACCACGTTCCGACGCGTGATTCTGCCGATGATCCTGCCAGGCGTTGCCGCCGGCTGGATGCTCGCATTCATCCAGAGCTTCGACGAACTAACGATGACCGTCTTCGTCGCGACACCTGGCACCACCACGCTGCCCGTGGCGATGTACAACCAGATTGCGCAAACCATCGATCCGCTCGTCGCGTCGGTGTCGACGGTGCTGATCATCGGCACGGCGATCCTGATGGTGGTGATGGACCGCATCGTCGGACTCGATCGCGTGTTGATCGGCAAAAACTGAAACAGATGATGAACTCTTCCGATGTACTCGTGATCGGCGGCGGCCTGGTCGGCACCGCCGTCGCCTATGGACTCGCCCGTGAGGGGCTGAAGGTCGGCGTGCTCGACGAAGGCGACGACGCGTTTCGCGCGTCGCGCGGCAACTTCGGCCTCGTGTGGGTGCAGGGCAAGGGCTACGGCAAGACGCCGTATGCGACGTGGACGCGCGGCTCCGCCACGCGCTGGCCGATGCTGCGCGACCACCTGCTGAGCGAGACCGATATCGACGTGCAGCTAACGCAGCCGGGCGGCTTCCATTTCTGCTTCAGCGAAACGGAGTGGCACGAGCGTGCCACGCGTTTGCAGGCGATCCGCGACGATCTGAACGGCGACTATCCGTTCGAGATGATCGACCACGCGGAGGTGAAGCGGCGTCTGCCCGGCGTCGGCCCACAGGTGATCGGCGCAAGCTATTCGCCGATGGACGGCCACGCGAATCCGCTGAAGCTGCTGCGTGCGCTGCATACCGCGTGCCGCAAACGCGGCGTGCAGATGAGCGCGGGCATGCGCGCACAGCGCATCGAACGCAGCGGTAGCGGCTTCGTGGTCGAGGCGGGCGGTCAGCGTTTTCACGCGGGACGTGTGGTGCTCGCCGCGGGGCTCGGCAACCGGGCGCTCGCCGAACAGGTCGGCATTCATGCGCCGGTTGCGCCGAATCGCGGACAGGTGCTGATCGCCGAACGCGTCGCGCACTTCCTCGACTACCCGACCACGTACGTCAGGCAAACCGACGAAGGCACCGTGCAGATCGGCGATTCGATGGAAGACGTCGGCTTTGACGACGGCGTGACCGCCGATGTCGTGAGCCACATCGCGTGGCGGGGCGTGCGCAGTTTTCCGGCGCTCGGCGACGTGAAGCTGGTGCGCGCATGGGGCGCATTGCGCGTGATGAGCCCGGACGGCTTTCCGATCTATCAGCAATCGGCGACCTGTCCCGGCGCGTACGTCGTGACCTGCCATAGCGGCGTCACGCTCGCGGCCGCGCACGCGCTGCGCGTCGCACCGTGGATCGCAAAGGATCTCGCGCCCGCCGGCATCGAACATTTTTCCGGCGAGCGCTTCTTGCAGACCGACAAGGTATTGACGCATGGCCACTGACACTCTTTTCAAGGTATTGCCGCCGGACGGCGTGCAAGGGAACGCGGCGACCGTCGCCATCACGTTCGATGGGCGTGCGCTGCGCGTGCCGCGCGGAGCGAGCGTCGCCGCCGCGTTGCTCGCTGCCGGCGTGCAGCGGTTTCGGACCACGCCGGTCAGCGGCGCGTCGCGTGCGCCGTTCTGCATGATGGGCGTCTGCTTCGAGTGTCTCGTCGAAATCGACGGCGTGGCGAACCGGCAAAGTTGTCTCGTGCCGGTTGCCGAAGGCATGACGATCCGCTCGCAGCTTGGCATGCGCGAGCTGCACGAACCCGCCACGCTTGCAGGAGACGCACGCGATGAACGCTAATCGAGTGGATGTGGTGATCGTCGGCGCGGGACCGGCGGGCATGGCGGCGGCGAACGTCGCGGCGCAACGCGGCCTGAGCGTGACCGTGCTCGACGAGCAGGCCGCGCCGGGCGGACAGATTTATCGCGCGATCACGCAGACCAGTGCGCGGCGTCTGCAGATTCTCGGCCCCGACTATGCGGCGGGCGGCGAACTGGCGCGCGCCTTTGCGGCGAGCGGCGCGAAGCACGAACGCGGCGCGTCGGTGTGGCAGGTGACGGCGGAGCGTACCGTCGACTATGTGCAGGACGGTGTGGTGAAGTCGCTGCGGGCGGGTTCCATCATCCTGTGCAGCGGCGCGATGGAGCGGCCGTTTCCGATTCCGGGCTGGACGCTGCCCGGCGTCTTGACCGCCGGGGCCGCGCAGATCCTGTTGAAGAGTGCCGAGGTGGTGCCGTCGCAGCCGGTGGTGCTCGCGGGCTGCGGGCCGCTGCTGTACCTGCTCGGCTGGCAGTATTTGCGAGCGGGTGTGCCGATCCGCGCGATCGTCGATACGACGGACAGCGCCGACTATCGCCGTGCACTCACGCATCTGGGCGGTGCGCTCAAGGGCTGGCGGCAACTCGCGAAGGGGCTGAAGCTCATGCGTGCGTTAAAGCGCGCGGGCGTGCCGTTTCATCAGGGCGCAACGGACCTCGCGCTCGAAGGCACGGACGCGCTCGAGGCAATCCGCTTCAGCGTCGCTGGCCGCGTGCAGCGTTTGCCGGCTACGCTCGTGCTGCTGCATCAGGGTGTGGTGCCGAATACGCAGGTCAGCTGGTCGTTGCGCGCGCGGCATCGCTGGGACGACGCGCAATTGTGCTGGGTGCCCGAGACCGATGCGTGGGGCGAACTCGACGTGGCGGACATCTACGTTGCGGGCGACAGCCGTGGTATCGGCGGCGCGCAGGCCGCCGCCGAACAGGGCCGGCTCGCCGCGCTGGAGATCGTGCATCGCGCCGGCCGTATCGACCGGGCCATGCGTGACACGCTGGCGGCGCCGGTGCATCGCGCGTTGCGCGAGATGCTGCACATCCGGCCGTTTCTCGATGCGCTGTACCGGCCGAAAGACGCCAACCGTATTCCCGCGGACGGCGTCACCGTGTGCCGCTGCGAAGAAGTCACCGCTGGGCAGTTGCGCGAGTTCGTGAAGCTCGGTTGCCTCGGGCCGAATCAGGCGAAGTCGTTCGGCCGTTGCGGCATGGGGCCGTGCCAGGGACGTCTGTGCGGCTTGACCGTCACCGAGGTGATCGCCGATGCGCGCGGTGTGCCGCCTGCCGAAGTCGGTTATTACCGTGTGCGTCCGCCGATCAAGCCGGTGACGCTGGCCGAGCTTGCGGCAGCGCACGAAGCGGCGTTGCGGCGCGACGACACGCAGCAGCCTGTCCAAGCCGTTGCCGAATCGCACGACACCGCCGCGCGATGAGCGGCGTCAACGAACCGGCGGGCGCCGATGTCGTCGTGATCGGCGGGGGCTTGCACGGCCTGTCGAGCGCGCTGCATCTCGCGCGACGCGGTGCGCGTGTGGCCGTGCTGGAGCGCGACGTGTGCGGACGGCATGCATCGGGCGTCAATGCAGGGGGAGTCCGCACCCTGGGACGGCACGATGCGGAGATTGCGTTGTCGCTTGCATCGCGCGAACTGTGGTTCAAGCTTCACGAACTCGTCGACGACGATGCGGGCTTCGTCCCGTCCGGTCAGTTGAAAATCGCGGAGAACGAAGCGGAACTCGGTGAGTGCCGCGCGCGCGTCGCGTATTTGAACACGCTTGGCTTTACACACGAGGTGATGATCGACGCGCGCGCCGTTCGCGAGTTGGTGCCGAGTCTTGCGCGGCACGTCACCGGCGGTGTGTGGGTCGAGCACGATGGTCACGCGTTGCCGTTTCGCGCGGTGACGGCGTTCCGGCGCGCGGCGCAACGCGCGGGCGTCGGGATTCACGAGCAATGCGCGGTCCGTAATGTTGCGCGCCGTGACGGACAGTGGGACATCGAGACTGCCGGGCGCCGCTGGCGCGCACCCCATGTGGTGAATGCGGCGGGCGCATGGGGCGGGGAATTCGCGCGGCAGGTCGGCGAACCCGTTCCGGTCGAACCGCGCGGCCTGATGTTGATGGTGACGCAAGCCGTACCCGCGTTTGTGAATCCCGTGCTCGGGGCAACGGGCCGGCCGCTGTCGTTCAAGCAGTTCAGCAACGGCACGGTGGTGATCGGCGGCGCGCTCGAATGTGCGGCCGATATGGACGCGCGGCAATGCCGGCTCGACTTCGCGCAATTGGGCAGAAGCGCCCGCACGGTCACGGACCTGTTTCCGCATTTGCAGCACGTAGTAGTCAATCGTGCATGGGCCGGTATTGAAGGCTTCATGCCGGATGGCATTCCGGTTATTGGCCGCAGCGGCGTACACGATGGTCTCGTGCACGCGTTCGGCTTTTCGGCGCATGGGTTCGAGTTGGGACCGATTGTCGGCAGCGTGGTCGCCGAACTGGTTTGCGACGGCCGCAGCACGCATGACATCGACGCATTTCGAATTGGGCGCTTCGCGGGCGCGACTCATCTGCCTCGTGCAACTCACTGACTCTTTCGTTACTTCTTTCACCCACTCACTCGACATACGAACCATGAGCGATATTCAGCGTTTCGAAACCAATCCGCGCCTCTCGCGCATCGTCATTCACAACGGCACGGTGTACGTCGCCGGCCTGACCGCGACTTCGCGCGACGGTGATGCCAAGGCGCAAACCGAAGAAATCCTGAGCAAGCTGGATGGGCATCTGAAAACCGCCGGCACCGATAAAACCCGTTTGCTTTCCGTGCAGATCTGGGTGGCCGATATGGCGCGCGACTTCGGGCCGATGAACGCCGCATGGGAAGCATGGGTTCCGGCCGACGCGACGCCCGCTCGCGCGACCTGCGAAGCGGCGTTGGCTTCGCCGGACATTCGCGTGGAGATTATTGTGACCGCGGCGGTTTGAGTCGTTAATCAAGACGTGCGGCAGGTGCTTTGCGAAGGGAGCGGGGCGCTTGCCGCTTGTCGTGTCGCGGGGAAGCTGCGGCACGAGATTCTGGAGGGTGAATCTCGTGCGTAAGCGCAGGCCTGGTCGTTATCGGACACCGTTGTGGTGCATCACGAACGTTTCGGTGCGGGAACCATAGTGCTTCGTGACTTCGGCTTCGGTCATCAGTTTTGACGACTTGAGGATGGGAGCCACCGCCGCATACAGTCGGTCGGGATCGGGGCCGTACATGTATAGATAGCCGTCGTTGCCATCGATGTGAAATTCGGTCTCGCCGAGTTCGCCGACACCCGCACGCTTTATTGCGCTTTCCAACCGATGTTCGAGAACATGAATGCCCGCCAGGTCTTTGGGGTAGTAGTCGAAATGGACCATCATGACGGGGCCTGGGGGCCGCGTTGGCTGTTCTGAAGCTGCAGAGCCTGCTGATAAAGCGATGCATAGAAGTGCGATGGAGACTTTTCTTCGCAGCATGAGTCATTGGTCGTGCGTGGAGGGAAGGTCAATTGTCGATGATGCGGAGGGTGCCGTCGACTGCTTTGCTGCGCTTGAGGGTGAGGCCTTTGCCGCTTACCTGAGTCGACCCGTCGTCGACCGTCGACACGCTTCGGCCTGACCTGCTGCTCGCTCAAATGAGTCGAGGGGGGCAGTTGCAGGCTACTGACGATCATTCTCAATCGGTAGCGAACGGCCGATGGGACATCCACTAGATGCTTACTTTCGATCCACATCGGCTTTTGGAGCGAACGTGATCGCGATGGTCATTCGCAACGTACACGGTCATTCCATGCGCCACTATGGGCTGTCGGGTGCCGTTCCCTCCGCCTGTCGCACAGAAAACCCTGTCTTCGACTTGTGGATGCTTTCGCATGGCGCAATAATGAATTTGGCCACCAAAAGTGGCGAAAGTGAGCCACGTTTCTGTCTGGAGCTTGAATGCAACCTCGCTTCCGGCCAATTTGGCAATCGGTTTGGCTGAAAAATACTTGGGCGCTACAGTGCAACAAGTGCCCTTTGGGTGACCGGCGAGCACTGGGAGAGACCTATGCCGATTTCTGAAGCCGTGATTGCAGCGTTGGTAAAGGCGACCGTTGACATTGCGAGCAAACGGATATCATCGGCATTAGAGATCAGTGACGCTGAGACCGACTGGAGTAGCGAGAAATTGGCTAGTCACCTTGATTTCGTGAGTGGCTGGTGCCAAACGTTTCAGATTCTCGGGATGAACAGCCCTCGCAGCATTGAGTCGGGGACAATACCGTTAAAGTTTATCGACAGACGCCCCAATCTTGACTCCATGCAACCGGCGTCTTTCGTCCCTGGTCGCGCCCTTTCGCGAGCCAAAGATGTACGCATGGCGGAACTTGAAAATAGTCAGTTTGACTATACTGAAAAGTCCTTGCTCACTACCTGGGGGAATTTTCTGATTTTAGGAAGTCCAGGCGCGGGAAAAACTACGACTGTCAAGCGGCTTTGCTATCACCTGCTAACTTCGGAAGCACCTGTTGCGGTAGACGGCAGTCCTGCATATCAATATCCAATTCTCGTGAGAGTCCGCGACATTTCACGGCCTATGCCTCTTGCCGCCGTCATCGCAGATCAAATCGGAATCAAATATGAGCTTAAAGAGACTTTGGTTGGCGGAGTGAAAGAACATCTCCTCGAGTCCGGGGGGATGCCTTTACTGGACGCCGTAGCGGCAGTGTTGGATGCTAGCCAGGCAGTACTGTTTATCGACGGTTTAGACGAAGCCGACGGGAAACTGAGAGCCAAGCTCGATGGTGAAATACAGAAGCTCCTCTACATGCTGAAACAAAGTAAGGTGATCGTGTCCTTGCGAAAGGGGGATTATGATCGAACATTTGAAAATATTATTGCGTTGGAAGTAAGGCCGCTTGATTGGGATGGGATAACACTTATCTGCAATTGCTGGCTCGGAGACGGATCTGTCTTTATAAAAATGCTCAAGGAGAAGCCTTACCACGATCTTGCCAATCGGCCATTGTTCATCACTCAACTGCTTCTGATTTATTTGGCGGAGCAAGATCTGCCGTCGTCGGCAATTTTGGTGTACGAGCGAGTTGTGCGTTTGAGCATAGAGCTATGGGCGAAGGATCAAGGGATACTGCGACGGTCAAAGTACGGCTCGTTCGGGGTCGACGCCAAATTGCGTTTTTTGGCGTCAATGGCCTATCAGCTTACGTACAGGCACAAGGCGAAGGTATTCGAGCGACGCATGATTCAAGACTCGTACGAGCGAGTTCGTCGGCGCTTTCGCTTACCTGCCGCCGAGGCGGAGGAAGTGCTGCGCGAACTTGAAGCACATACGGGTCTCTTACTGCGTTCTTCCCTGGAGGCAGTCGAATTCTCTCATTTGTCGCTCCAGGAGTTTCTGTGCGCAGAATACATAACAAGGGAGCCATCAAACAAAGCCCTTGCAGATTACTTCGAAATTAACCCCGCTCCTGTGGCCGTTGCTGTCGCTTTGTCGACGGCTCCCGAAGCGCTATTTGCCACACTTCTCTTGAATTTTGAGCCTTCTGGATTTCCGAATCCACAGCGACTACGTATTTTCCTAGACCGCCTATGCTATGAGGCGCCATATTTTTCACCGACTATTGACTTGGGCGTAGCGCTGCTGCGCCTCCTGTCGGAACCCGCAGTCTTTGAGCTTGGAAATCTTTCGCTCCTGGAAGATTTGATCGAAATTTGCCAACTTTGGGACTCTATCTTGATGGGCCTGCACGCATATCGCGCGACAAAAAGGGATGCTGAATCGTTGTATATGTCGCTGATAAAGCGAGAAGATGTCGAATCCAATTTTCCTCTAACGATTACTATTCCAATACGGTTTGTAACCGGTGCCATACGAGCCAACGGTACGCACCGTTTAAAATGGGGGGCGCGAGATGATGTTCTGTTGCCTATTGAGATCACCAAAGAAGGGTCGTTGATATTCAGGGAATGTAACTGATCCAGAAAGTAAGGTATGCGGTAAAAAATCGATCAAGTGCGTATTTAATCAGGAGTGCGATTGGTATTCAATTGGGCGAGGCTTCGAAATGACTGCTGATGACGCAGGTCGACGACTTGTGTGACGGCCTCCGTTTCGACGCAGTCCATCACATAGAGTGATCCTCTGAATGCCCGAGCGATTCAACGAACGAATGGCCCTCTCGGCCCGAATTCGACCCGACGCGAAACGACCTTGGCCCACCGCGGAGAGATAACCACATAGACCTGGTTCGACTATCTGAGACTCCGCCGCTCGCGCCTGCGTATATTGCACCGGTAAGCGCAACACACGCAGACTTCATCTCCAGAACACCGACCAATCACAGACAACCAATCAGAATCCGAAAGGCCGATGTCCCGAATGCCCATGCTCGTCCCGGTCATCTTTCACGAAGCTGCACTCGCCGGCATGGCCTGAAAGCCGCTGAACACCGGCGAACTGCTGAGGCACGTAATCGGGCAGATCGTCCTTGTCCATTGCGAAGACAAAGAACTGGTTCGGATTCGCCATGCCGGCCGGGTGATTCGAGTCGGTGACATTGCCGATAAAGTCATTGTCGTTCGCGATGAGGAAGGTGTGCTTGTGCACGCCGTTCATCACGATGTCAGGGCCGAACGTCAGGCTTTCGAGTTTCGCGGGAATGTCTTGCGCACTGAAGCCGTGAGCGGTCAGCACGGCAACCACATCGAGAAAGAGCGACTTCTGGAGAGCATAAGGTGCGAGGCCGGATTCGCCGCTTGCCTGGCTGACGTCCTGCGCGCCGTCGAGGTCGACGCGAAACACTTTCTTGAACGCCGCGGTCGAATCATCGCCGAGGCCTTTGCCATCGCGCTCATCCATCAGGAGCACGCGGTCGTTGACCGCCACGACGTCGCTGATGGTCGGATAGTTCGGCTTCGATGAAGTCCCAATGTTCGTCAGCGGATACGCAAACTGCTGGGTCTTGCCGGTGCGCAGGTCGATACGGATGATGCGGCTGAAGCCGCCGCTGGTACCGCCGTCCTGCAGCAGCGGACTCTGCATCGCGCCGAACAGTGTTTTGCCGTCGGGCGAGATCGCCAGCCCTTCCATACCCTTGTTAGCCACGCGACCGGACGTGTTCGCACTGATTTCGGTGTTGCCTACCGAACTGAGCATCGACACGGCGAACGAGTCAGGCAGCTTGATCACATCGAGCCGACGCCCCGTGCGGCGATCGAAACGATAGATGTACGGACCGTATTCATCGGAAATGAATACGCTCTGTCCATCATTGGTCACCCGGATGCTTTCAGGATCGAGGCGTGCATCGAGGGGATTCGTCGAAAGGTGCGTCGGGTCGAAGTTATCCGAGCGCCCCGTGAAGTAGTGCGTGTGGTTCTGGCGGTTCAAGTCGGGCGCACCGTCCGCCACGCCGGCCGCTGCGCCGTTGCCGTACACGAGCCGCTCGGCGGTGTGCAGGAGCGTCGTGTCGACCAGCTTCGGCGTGAGTGAGTAAGGCAGAGCCGAACCTGTGGGTGCGGCGACGAGCGACAGTTGGAACGTCTGGAAGCGGTTGATGTACGACACCGTATCGTCGATCGCCGCGTTATACGAAATTGCGTTGGGGCCGCGATCAGGCAACGCGACGAAAGTGTTGCAGCCCGCGAAGCTCATGCCGGAGCCGATACCGCCGAGCAGATTACCCGGCGCACCGTTTTCGAGCGGCGCCGCCGTCTCGCGGGACAGGTCGGAGATCGTGCCGCTAATCTGACCTTTGGCGATTAGATCGACGGTAGCGTGAGCGTTCGCCATCGCGAAGAGCGATGATGCAATCACGGTGAGCACGAGCGGTCTAAATTTCAGCACGGATATCTCCTTTCAGTTGTTTCGACAGAGCATCGTCAGGTAGCCGCAAAAGGCGGCTTTCATGGGCTTACGCAGAGCCATCGAAAGTGTGGGTAACTTTCGTGTCATGAGGGTGAAACCGAATCGGGCGCCGTCGCAGGCGTGCGTTTTTCAGAACCTGCCGGTCAGCGATGTTCCTTTTTCTCGGAGTTTGATATTGCATTGCAGCAATTTACGTATAGACTAGGTCATGAACGTCTACAGCCATAAGGTTTGCTTTGATACGACGGAGAGCGACATGCCGACTTTCCCGGCTTCACACCGCCCAACCGTCCCTGAATTGCACGTTTTCGAGCAGGAGGGAGGTTGGCATTGGGGTATCACCGTCCCGCGCGTGGCGGGAAGCGGATTCAAACTGATTGCCTTCAGCGAAAGCTCTTTTTCGCTCGAAGCGGCCGCGCGCGCCGACGGGAGCCATGCGCTGGCGCATCTTGCAGATAGGGCACACGCAACGGACTTGCCGTTCACGCCGCGTGTGACGGATTTTCAACAGGAATAAGCAGGCCTTGGCTGGCATGGATGGCGCTTCGTAGGGTGCAAGAGCACTGAGGTGCTTTTGCTGTTGTCTTCACCCCCATCCGCTACCACGGATACGCGTACGCGATTTGCACACAATCGGCGCGTATGCCTCGAGCCAATCACCTTCCCACGAAGAAGAAAGTCGATATAGCAGCCATCCGAATGTCCGCGCGGCACTCTCGACGATCCACTTGCTCCAGCCCAACGATGTGCGAGCAATGGCGCCTGCAAACTCACGACGTCTGCTTCCAGCGTGCGTGAACTTCGCGGCGCCGCGCTCAGCCCAGTTCATTACACCGATGTAACTGAACTTTCACATAACTATCTTAAGCTCCTGCGCCGATGTAATAAATCCAACAATCGGGCGAGCCGGCGTGAAGATGCTGCCTGCCCGGCGTGCGACGGGAGCCCCCACGTGATTTTTTCGATAAACAAGAACCTGATATGTCGGAAAGGTGCATTAGCCCTACTGGCCAGTATCGGCCTCGCGGCGGGTTTGAGCGCCTGTGGTGGGAACGTTGACAGTACTCCTCAGGACACGACGCCCCAGGTTTCCGGGCAGGTGCTCGGCAGCTACATCCAGAACGCCAAGGTCTGTCTCGACCTCAATGACAACGGCAAGTGCGACAGCGACGAGCCGTATACAGTGAGCGACGCCAAAGGCAAATTCTCCATCGGCGACAAGAACAACGGCAGCTGGAAGAATGTGGTCGCCGATCTGACCAACGCCCGCGAAAACGACGCCAACGGCAAAGACATGGGCACCACGTTCGGTTCCGGCGCGTTCTTTCTCGCGCCCAAGGGCGCGAGCGGCACGGTGAGCGCCATCACCACGCAATTGGCTCAACTGGTGACAGGCGGCGCGGCGCTGAGCGACGCAAAGAACACGCTGGCAGCCAAATACGGCGGAGTGTCCGCCGACAAGCTGCTGGGCGACTTCAACACCGACAGCAGCCTTGCCAGCGTGAAGGCGGCCAGCGACGACTACATCAAGACGGTCGTCGGTTCGAAGGCTGTGCGTCACGTCTTCGTGATCACGCTCGAGAACAAGAACTACGACGAATCCTTTGGTACGGGTTCGGCGACTAGCGGCCAGGACCCGTATCTCAAGTCGCTCGCTCCGCAAGGCGCGCTGCTGACCAACTACTACGGCACCGGCCACGTCAGCCTGGACAACTACATCTCGATGATGAGCGGCCAGCCTTCGACGGTCGACACCGAGACCGACTGCTTCAGCGTATGGTCCGACATCGTCGACGCAGGCAACGACAGCAGCAATTCGAAGGTCCTCAAGGCCGGTACGGATGCGAACGGCCATGCCGGCGGCGGATGTGTGTATCCGGCCCGCGTCAAGACGCTGGCCAACCAGCTCGATAACGCCAAGTTCACCTGGAAGGGTTACATGGGCGATATGGGCAATGACCTGAACCGCGACGGCACGAAGACGTGCAGCTTCCCGACCCGTACCGCGAAGCTGGCAGGCTCGGATCCGGCGAAGACGGTCGACGGTACGCAGTCTGCCCAGGCGGGTTCCGCGTCCGGCGACGTCAAGGGCGATGCCTACGCGACCCGTCACAATCCGTTCGTGTACTTCCACTCGATCATCGACGACATCAACTATTGCGACCAGCACGTCGTGAATCTCGACGACAACCTGGTCAACGATCTGAAGTCGATCGATACCACGCCGAACTTCGTGTTCATCACGCCGAACCTGTGCGATGACGGCCACGACGGCGACGGCACTGGAGCGGCAGGCAAGGGTTGCAAGAGCGGTGCGCCCGGCGGCCTGACGTCGATCGACGCGTTCCTGAAGAAATGGGTTCCGATTATCCAGGCTTCGGCAGCTTACAAGCAGGACGGTCTCATCATCATCAACTTCGACGAATCGAATGCGGCCAGCTCGCCGATGACCACGTCGTTCAACGCCAGCTACTCGCAGATGAATCTCACGATCAATCTGACGGGCGCTTCGTGCTGCACGCAGCAGGTTGGTCCGAACGTCAAGCGTCCTGAAGATCAGGTCATGTCGACGCTCCCGATTGCCTACGCATCGACGCTGGGTATCAACACCGCGCTGCTTCCGTCGACCGTTCAGCTGATCCAGATCGGCATGCATTACGACGGTGTTGGCGGCGACCGCACGGGTGCAGTGCTGCTGTCGCCGTTCATCAAGGCGGGCACCACCTCCGATACCGGCTACAACCACTACTCGCTACTCAAGAGCCTGGAGAACCGTTTCGGTATTCCCGAGTATCTGGGTTATGCGGACGATTCGAACCTCGCGACTTTCGGTTCCGACATCTTCAACCAATAAAGATAGATGCTTTTTCTCTGTACTAAAGGGACCGCCCGGGGGGCGGCCCTTTTTTTCATTTCAAGTCTCTTGCTGACGGCATGCGGCCGCCAGGAAGAAGCCCTCGGCGCCCCCGCCGTCACTACGGTTTCCGCGGCGCCTTCCAATAAGGATATGGCCGAGATCGGCAAGCTGGCTTTTTTCGATCCGTCGCTGTCGGCTTCCGGCAAACAGTCGTGCGCGAGCTGTCACAGCCCAACGAACGCCTACGGGCCACCCAACGGCCTCGCCGTGCAACTGGGCGGCGCCGATATGACGCATCACGGCACACGCGCTGTGCCTTCGTTGCGCTATCTGCGCCGCGTGCCGATCTGGACACACACGTACGCGAGCAGCTTCAAAGAACGTCTCGAGGACGGCGACAACATGCCGTCCGGCGGCTACACCTGGGACGGGCGCTTCGACAGCCCTGCCGCCCAGGCGGCCTTCCCTCTGTTGAACCCCGACGAGATGGCCAATACGGACGCTGCCGACGTCACGGCTAAATTGAGCAGGAGTGCTTATGCCGCGCGTTTTAGCGCAGTGTTCGGCCGGGATATTTTCTCCCGCCCTGCCGATGCGCTCGCCGCACTAGGCAAGGCGCTCGAGCGCTTTCAGTTCGACGATCCCAGCTTCCAGCCATTCGACAGCAAGTTCGACAAGGTACTGGACGGCAAGGCGCAGTTCAGCACCCAGGAGGCGCGTGGCTTCGCGCTTTTCAACGACCCCGATCGCGGCAACTGCGCATCCTGCCACCTCGTCGAAAAGGGCGCTGCAGGTGCGCATCCGACCTTCACCGACTACAACTTTCAGACGCTCGGCGTGCCGCGCAATCCGGAGATCCCGGCGAACGCGGATCCGAAGTACTACGACATGGGATTGTGCGGCCCGATCCGGACCGACAAGACCGCCACCGACTGGTATTGCGGTATGTTCAGGACACCTACTCTGCGCAATGTCGCGACGCGCCGGGCGTTCTTTCACAACGGCCGCTTCCACACGCTGGAAGACTCCTTGCGTTTTTATGTGCAACGGGACACTAACCCGCAGAAGTGGTATCCGCATCCGGGCGGCAAGCAGCAGTTTGACGACCTGCCAGTGAAGTACCAGAGGAACGTTGACCATATCAATGCGCCGATGACGAATCACAAGGGTGGCAAGCCGGTCTGGTCGGAAGGCGATATTCGCGACGTGATCGCGTTCCTCAAGACCTTGAACGATAGCGATGCGCAGATGGTGGGGAATACCGCGACGCATTGAGGGTTGAAGCTTGGTCCTCGATAGGGAAGGGCCGCCGTTGGATTGCAGGGGCTTCGACGGCGGTCGGTGCTGCGCGGGCTGGGGCGCTGCGGGGGCATCGGACTAGCGCGGGCATGGAGTACGGCGCATCATTCAAATGTGACAATCGGCCCGATATTTTGTAAATACTCGACCTTTTGCCGAATCCAGTAGAAGCCTTGTAATCAGACGACAAATGGACGACAAGATTGGTATTGTTCGGCGCTACCTGAAAGCGTACGTTTTCGCGATCAGTGTCGTGGGTGCCGTCGTACTTGTGTCGGAAATGCAGGGAGCCGACTGGAGGCCCGCCTTGGCAGGAATGCCCCTGTACGTCACGTTGTTCCTTGCGATTACTTATCAACTGGTAAAGGACGTTCGCGAGTACAAACGGATGCGTTAGCCTATCTGGGCAAGGCCGATTTGGTCCGTGACGCTGTAGTTCTTTGCTCAAAGAATTACGATTATCCCGAACGCGAAGAGGACGACGCCTGCAAATAGTTGGGCGTTCACAAAAGTTGACCAAACCGGGTTCGAGTGGAGCGATTGTTCCGTATCGTGTTCTACATGGCCGCCGCAGCAGTCGTATGCGCAACGCGTGAAAAAACGAGATTCCACCGATCGCTGGAAGACCCATGAGCGCTACCCGATCTGCATCTATTGTGCGAGGAACGCCAAAAACGTAGATGACAAAACTCAAAGCGGCCCATGCTACAAAAGAAATACAGGAAAGAAAATGCAGCGCAGTTGTGAGAGTCGAGACAAACTCACTCCGACTCGTGAAAAACCTGCACATAGCTATAACTCGTGAGGGTTGCCGCGTTCGATCGACCAAGCGCTTCATCAGTAGCCCCTTGGAATCACCAGCGGCGGACATACCGCGCCCCTGGCTCCCACGGCTCGTGCCAGTTGATCAGGCACGCGCTACTTTACAGACTCCGCAAGGATCTCCGAACCTTTACGAAAAGAAAGTCCACTTTCTTGAGAGACCTCATCGTAAGAGAAAAGCTCTGCGCGACAAAGTTAGGTGCGTCTCAATAATACCCGCGCACAAGTGAATTGAAGGGCCGCTTCGGGCCATGTACGAAGGCCTGCTTCGGGTCGACCTCGGACCTTCGCTGTCGCCGGTAACTGCTGTCGGTGTATAGATCAACAATTTCGAGGATCAGGGGCCGCGGAACGCGCGGACGCTAATGGGTATTCTCGGATCTACTGCACTTTCTCCTTGACTGCTCGCAAGGCTGAGATAGGGCTTTCAGGAGACCGTCGCGTGTTCGCGCCGAACGGATGGCGACCAACCGGTGCCGTAAGGTCGCTAGCGGATCTCAGGATTCGGCAGCGTCAGTTTTGAGGGGCGCTCTCCAATCGGGGCTGTGTCGCGCGAGCCGGTCGCGCCGCTTTGTACCACTCGCGATGAATCTGTTTCTACGGGCGGTTTCACATTGCATTATTTCGCAGTCCATCTCAAAAAATCGAAACGCATATTTGACGATCATTGAAAGAAAGGGATTGCCAGCGGTGATAGATTTCGGACCGGACGATCCGGTGCAGCTACAAAAACGATGGCAAGAACCACAGGCTTTTCGCAACAACTCACCACGCACCAAGCAGCAATTGCACGCCGCCGCTTCATCCGCCTGTTCGGGGAACGGGCGGCAGCTGACCGTCCGCTATGGATGCGCGTGACCGCTGTGGTGATGACGGTGGTGATGTATTTCGCGCCTGCGGTGCTGCTCGTCGACCAGACCGCACACGCCGCACCGATCGTCGATCCACGCGCACCGGTGACCTTCCAGCCGACGGTCACGCAGACCAGGACCGGAGTTCCGGTCGTCAATATAGCGCCAGCGAATGCAAACGGCCTCAGCGCGAACCAGTACAGCTCATTCAATGTTGACAGCACGGGTCTCGAGCTCAATAACAGCCTCATCGCGGGCACGCCGCTGCTCGGTGGCACGCTCGGCGCGAACCCGAACCTTAACGGACGGGCAGCCACCACGATTCTCAATCAGGTCACCTCGACCGCGCCCTCGACGCTCGCGGGTCCGCTCGAGGTGTTCGGGTCTCCGGCCGCCGTCATCATCAGCAATCCAAATGGAATCAGCGTTAATGGTCTTTCGTTGACGAACGCGTCAAACCTCGTGCTAACTACTGGCGAGCCGCAGTTCATCACCGGACCAGGCGGAACGCCGACGGCCTTTGCCAATGCTGGTGCCGTCTCGTACGCCGTCTCGTCGGGCAACATCACGATCAACGGCCCCGCAGGCGTGAACGGCCCCGGCGCGGGTATCGAGGGGACGGTCGGAAATATCGACCTGATTGGCCACTCAGTGAATCTGGCCGCGCCTCTCTATGCGAACCAGGCCGTCAACGTCATCACGGGCAACCAGAGCGTCACGCCCACCTCTACAGGTGCCTCGGGCACGACCTACGGTGTCTCGAACGTGGCGGCTGGTACGCCGGGTGCGATCGCGGTCGATGCGAGCCAGTATGGCTCCGTCACGGCCGGCCAGGTCTATATCGTCTCAACCGCGGCGGGGCAGGGCGTCAATATGCAGGGGCCGCTGGCGGCGACGGCTGGCAACCTGACCGTGAATTCGAACGGCGATATCACCGTTGGACAAACCTACGCGAATCAGAACGTCGCCCTTACCAGTGCCGGTAAGGTCTCGGTCGCCGATACCGGCCAGGCGAACCAGAACTACACCGTCAACGCCGCAGGCGACATCAATGCGACCGGCAGCGTGTCGGCCGGACAGGATGTTTCGCTCACGGCGAGTAACAACCTGAATGCGGCGTCGGTGGCCGCAAACGGGCAGGCGAGCCTTGTGGCGGGCAACTCAATCACTCTCGGTTCGCTCTCGGCCAATGCGATCAACCTGCAGACGGGAACCGGCGACCTGACCGTCAATTCGGCGCTCTCCGCACCGGGCACGATTGCGGCGGCTGCCGGCCGTGACGTGACGATCAACGGAACGGTGCAGGGCGGCAGTACGGTGGCGCTCACGGGCGCGCGTAACGTGACGGTCAACGGAGCGGTGACGGCGGTCGGCGACACGACGATCACGGCCCGGACCGGTTTCGTATCCGTCTCGGGCAATGCGCAGAGCAACGGGGCGCTCACGGCGACGGCAGGCCAGGACGTGGCCCTCGGCGGCACCGTGCAGGCGCAGGGGCCGGTGTCGGTTACCGCAACGAACGGCTCCATTGTTGGGCAGGGCAATGTCGCCTCGTCGAACGAGGCGGTGTCGCTCACAGCGGGCCAGAATGTGCAGACGGGTGGCAGCCTGCAGGCGGGCACAGACCTGAGCGTACGCGCGGGCGCCGACGCGACGCTTGTCGGTACGGTGACGGCGCCGGGCGCAGTCACCGTGACGGCGGGGCAGGACGCCACGCTGGCCGGTGCGGCGACCTCGGGTACGGCTCTCACTGTTAGCGCAGGCCGTCATGCTTCGATTGATGGTACGGTGGCATCGCTCGGCAACATGGCGTTGTCGGCGGCGGCAGGCACGCTTGCTACGACGGGTGATGTGGTCAGCCTCGGCACGCTCAACGCGAGCGGCCAGCAGGGCGTGAATCTGGGTGGCACCGTCTACAGTCAGGGCAACGCGTCGATCCGCTCGGGCGCCGGCGCGGTGACGGTAGGTGGGACCGTATCGAGCCCCGGCGCAATCACGGTGAACGCGGCGCAGGATGCGACAGTTGCGGGCGCGGTCCACAGCGGCAGCGACACGACCGTCGACGCCGGCGGCAACGTGGCGCTGAATGGCGGCCTCGAAGCCGACGGCAGCGGCAACGCGAGCGTGACGGCGGGTGGAAACATCACGGGGAGCGGAGCGCTCAATGTCGCCAACACCACCACGCTGACTGCGGGCAACAGCATCACACTGACCGGCGCGCTCCAGACCGGCAACGACCTCAGCGCCACGGCGGCGCAGAACGTGACGACGGCTGCGGTCACCGCGGTGGGCAATGCGAGCGTGACGGCTACGAATGGCAGCGCGACACTCGGCGGAGATGTACTCACGGGCGGCAACCTGGGCGTGATCGCCGGTACCGATGTGAATGCGCCGGGCAGTGTCACGGCGTTGGGCGATCTGAATCTGAACGCACAGGGTGGCAACCTGACGGCCAGCGGCCCGGTGTCGGCCGGAGGTAACGCGACGCTGAACGCGGGACAGAATCTCGCGCTCAACGGCCAGACCAGCGTGTCGGGTAACGCGGCGCTCACGGGCACGAACATCACGACGCAGGATGTAGGCGTGGGCGGCAATTTCACGGCTACTGCGACGCAGAACCTCGACACCTCGTCAGGTACCCTCAGCGTGAACGGTACCGCGACGCTCACTGGCGCGACGGTGACGACTGGCAATGCGCTCATCGGTGGCACGTACAGCGCCAGCGGCTCGCAAAGCCTCACCACCACTGGCACGGGGGCCTATCTCGGCGATGCGACCCTCGCGGGCGGTGCGGTGACTTCCAGCGGCAAGCAGATGGCTGCGGGTACGCTGACCATCTCGGGCTCGACAGTGACGAATTCCGGCGCCCTCTCAGGGTTGACCGCGGCGAACATCAATGCAGCGGACCTCGTCAACAGCGGTACGGTGTATGGGCAGACCGAGAACGTGTCGGTCGCGAACAGCACGACCAACAGCGGCGCGCTGATGGCAACCCGTGCGTTCACACTGACGACAGGCGCGCTGGACAACGGCAACGGTGTGATCTTCGCGGGCGACGTGAACGATCCGACAGCGGCCACGGGTGACGCGACGGTCAACGTGACGGGCGCCGACGGCAGCTTCCGCAACGCGAACGGGAAGATCCTTGGGCAGAACAGCGTGACGCTGAATCTGCCGCAGCAGACGATTGATCCGTCGTCGCCCGCATTCGGGACGGTCAACGGCGGCCATGCGCTGAACCTGTTGGCGGCGGCCATCACCAACAGCGGAACCTGGACGCTGCCGGGCACGAATGTGACTGTTTCGGCATCCCAGGGGATCACGAACACCGGCACAATGGGGCAGGCGGCAGGCTCGCTAGCGTTCAACGGCGCCGTCACCAACAGCGGCACGATCGCCGCGCAGGACCTCACGGTCAATGGAAGTCTTGCCAATCAGGTGGGGGCGACCGTACAGGCGGGAGACGCCTTCACGTTGAACGGCTCGGCCACGAATGCGGGCACCGTCGAGGCGCTGAACAACCTCACGATCACCGGCACGAGCTACGACAATTCGAACGGCACCACGAAGGCCGGTACCGGCTCGGCAGGCATCGGCAACATGGCGATCAACCTGTCGGGCGATCTCACGAATGCGGGTGGCACGATCACGGCGACCAATGACCTCACGCTGAGCGCGGCGAACGTGATCAACTCGGGCGCGTCGGGTTCCGGCGCGACCACCACCACGACCACCGTCATCGACAATCCGGCCCTGCTCATGGCGCTGCTGGTCGGCACCGACACGCTTGACACCGCGACGATTTATGGCGCTGAGAATGGCTTCTGCTGCGACATCACCTCGACGTCGCAGAAAGTGACGCTCGCGGATGCACTATCGCCTGACGGTACGGCGGCAGGCGTCACGGAGGGCGTCCTTACCCTGCTGCCGGGCAGTCCGCCGGTGACAACATCGGGCACGGTGACGTTCGTCGAGGTTGCGGTTCCCACGGCATCGGGCGGCACGCAGAAGCTGTGGTTTGTCGAGACGTCGGATAACGCAAGCCAGGCCATCGCCAGAAAGACCATCGCGTTGCCCACGGTGACCGAAACGACGACCACGGCTGGCGGCGCAGCGGGTGCCAGTTCGGTGATTGCAGCAGGCCGTGATCTCAGCCTGACCACGGGCAGCCTGAATAATCAGGGCGGCACGGTCAGCGCCGGCAACGACGCCAACCTCAACGTGCAGTCGCTCAACAACAGCGGCTCGACGTATACCTCGACGGTGACGGACGGTGTCGATCTCACCTCACTGAATGGGTTTCTCGCGGCTGCGCCGTCGACGATTTCGATCTGGAACAACTACTACGGGGATATGGCGGTCGGGCCTTATACGGTGGGCACCTACATTGCCCCACCAGGCATCAGGCTGGACTCGCCAGGCACCGTTACGCCGGTTTCCACTTCTTCGTCGATGGCGGTGCAAGGCGCGACCGGTCAGATCGTTGCCGGTCATAACGTGAATCTCGCGGGTGGCGACCTCACGAACGCGGGCACCATTGCTGCCGCGAACGACGTGAACATCACCGCGAACAGCTTCACGAACCAGGGCATCAATAGCGGGACGATGACGACCACGGCGGGCTGCGCGGCCGGTTATAGCGGCTGCACCGCAGGCGCCACGAGCAGCAACAACTCGCAGACGTACAGCTACCAGCAGATCAATGCGAACGTCACGGCGGGCAACGATATCGTCATCGCCGCAAACGCGGTCAGCAATACCTACGGCAACCTGGTGGCGGGACGCAACGTCGTGATCGGCGGTGCGGGTACGAGCGCGAGCGATGGTTCGGTCACGCCCACGAACCTGACGCAGGCCGCGAGCGTGACGAACACCTCGGGCGCGATCGCGGCGGGCAACGACATGGATATCAATGCGTCGAACCTCGTGAATACCATCGCGGCGCCCGTGCAGGTGCATGAGAACTACGGCAGTTCAACACCGTTTACCGGCTGCTCGTCGAACTGCGAGGCGTATGTCGATGTGCAGTCGGCGAGCCCTTCCACGATCACGGCGAATCATGATGTCAACCTGAAAGCGGGTACGTTCGCGAATACGGGCAGTCTCGTGACCGGCCTGAACAACGTCACGATCAATGCGACGGCAAGCGCGTCGAGCGATAACCAGTACCTGAACGCGTACTGGCACGCCAACCTGTCGTACTACGATGCGAACTTCCCGGCATGGGGATGCGCGGGCAATGCCGCGCAGTGCGCGTCGCTTTACGGTAGCGCTTATCAGAGCGCGCAGGCTCAGGGTCCGGCCGGGTTGCTTGACGCAGTGGGTCTCCCCGACTTTGTGGCAGGCACGATCCAGGCGGGAAACACGCTGGCAGTGAACTCGCCGACGCTGACTAACACGGGTAACGTGATTGGACAGACGGTGAATCTCACGGGTTCGACGCTCGTCAATGGCCTGACGAACCCGAACGCCTATACGCCGCCGCCCGCCGTCGCGGGCCAGGTGATTACGCTCGGACCACCCTCCGTGCCTTCGACCGCGACGACGGCCGTCAACGCGGCAGGGCTGGTGACCAATCTGGCGGGTCAGCCGGTCTCGGTGACGGGTGCCGCAGGTCTGCCGTCGAACTCGCCCATTGGCGTGACGACCGTGGGCAGGCCGGTTGCGCCGTCCGTTGGCAGTGCCAGCGCTCCGGCGGGCACGACCGTGACGACGGTGGGTGGCCAGACGCTGAACGTAACGTATCTGCTCAATAGCCCCGCGTCGGCTGTAACGGGCGATCTGTCGCCTGCAGCGTTGCTCGCGCAGTTGCCCGCGAGCCTGCAACCGGATACCACGCAGTTCTACTACGACCCGTACACGCAGGCGCAGCAGGTCGAGCAGGCGGCGCTCCAGGCGACGGGCCAGTCGAGCTTCTATGCGCTGCCAGCGCAGACCGACAGCCAGACCCAGCAGACGGTCAACAACCTGGACACGGCGGCGCTGTATGGCGCGGCGCTGCAGTATGCCGAGCAGAACAACATCGCGCTCGGCACGCAGCTGAGCCAGTCGCAGCTTGCGCAGATCAATGCGCCGATGCTCTGGTACGTCGAGGAGACGGTGCCCGAGCCGGGCTGTACGGCAACGGGTAACGGCGCATGCCCGACCGTGCAGGCGCTGATGCCTGAAGTGCTGCTGCCGCAGAATTTCGCGACCGTGAATGCAGACGGCACCATTACTGGCACGAACGTCGCACTGAACTACGCGAACAGCATTCTCAATACAGGATCGGTCAACGCGGAAAACCTGACCGTCAATACCGGCTCGCTGACCAACGAACAACGATCGACCAACGTCGGCGACATCTACGCAAAACTGGCCGGCGGCGCCGGCGTGACGGAGACGACTGGTACGGTGGTGCAGCAGGGCGGCCTGATGAGCGCTGCGAACTACCAGCTCAACGTCGATACGCTCAACCAGATCGGCGGTGCGTTGCAACAGGTCAACGCGGACGGAAGTGCAAATGATGCGGCGACCGCACAGCTGCTGGCAAACCTGAAGGACCAGCTCGGCGGCAACTTCACTCAGTCTTCAGTGAGCGACAACCTGCAGACCTCGGTCGTGGCTGACCAGAGCATGAGCACATGGGGCACCGTGTTCATGATGGTGGACATGGTGATCATCTCGATCGGGTCGGCGGGTGCGGCCTCAGCGGCGATCGGTGCGATGGCGGGCGCGGCGGCTGGCTCGGGGGCGACATTTGCGGCTGCGGGTACGACAGCAGGTGCACTGGGTGCGGGTGTCGGTAATGCTGCCTTGGCGGCGGCCGTGGGCGGAATGGTGAACAGCGCGATGGGCCAGTCGCTGTCCGGCGACGGGTTCAATCTGGGCCATATGTTCGAGGCGGGGGCGACGGCGTTCGTGACGGCGGGGCTGACCAACGGCATCACCTATGCGAATGGCGCGCTTGGCTTCACGACCACAGCATCGTCGAACAGCCTGGCGGCGCTCGCGGGCGTGCAGGCTGTGGGCAACGTCATCCTGCCGGGTGCAACGGCGGCCACGGGCAACACGCTGCAAACAGTACTGGCGCTGGCGGCGATTACGGGCATCCAGGCCGGCACACAGAGCCTCATCGAGGGCAGTAGCTTCCTGACCGATCTGCGCAACGACGGGATAGCCAATCTGGCTGCAGCCGGGGCATTCGCGATCGGCAATGCCGGCGAAGCCGGGTATCTCAATGAAGGCGAGTACATCGCGGCGCATGCGGCACTTGGATGTGCGGCTTCAGCGGCGGTGGGCACCGGATGCGCTGCCGGGGCAGTCGGTGCGGCTGCGAGCGCCGCGTTCTCTCCTGACTTCATCAGCAGAATCGATCCGTCCGGAGCTCCACTCGACCCGGGGCAACTGGCTGTACTGGCGGCATTCGCAACGGCGATGGGCGGTGGTTCAGCGGCACTGACCGGGCTGAACGTCCAGGGGGCGACGAGTGCTGCACAGAACGAGGCGTTGAACAATGACGCAGGAAGTCCAGGGCACACGGCTGCGGCTGTCAAAAACGGTGGCGTTGCGGGCGCGGCGTGGAACCTCGCTGTAGTGGCGGCTGGACTGGCTGATCAGGGCGGGGCGTGGCTGGTCAACCAGTTTGCACTTGTCGCCAATGGCAATCGTCAACAACAGCCTCCTTCTGACCCGAACAAGCAACTCGAGTCAAACGAAGGGAACGATACGCCGAGCGGGACGGCCGGCGCCGTGGTGACACCAAGTATTTCCGTTCCGTTGCCCGGTGGCGCGATGGCGACCATCCCGCCAGTAGTGGTTCCGGGCGCACCAATCCTGTCGAGTGGGGGCGGGGGTAATGACAGCGAAAGCACTTCGACTGGTCAAGGGGCTGCCACAAACACGGCAGCAGAGGGCAATCCAACCATTCAGTTCGGGGCCAACGACAACCAGAGCAGCCATACCTTCCGCCACGTAATCAGCGGCGGCTACGACGCAACCGCGGTTCAAAATGCCGTGACAGGCGACCTAAACAATATTGGAGCATCGTTGCCTCAGGGGCAGTACACAGGCACTGTCGTTGTGAATGGGACGACCTTCAACTACAGTGCCTACAAGCTCCCCAACGGCACGATTAACGTAGGGCGAATTACGCCACCGAGATGAACATGGGCACTGTGAGATCGTTGAAAGATGATGAGAGGGCGCTGCTAACTGCGCTGATCGCGGGGAAGCCCCAAGCAGCGCAGCTTCTCGACTCTCTTGTTGGCGCCCGCGTTGAAGAAATGAACGACGGTGGAATGGGGAGCCTGCGCTTTTGCGCCACCGATGCGAGGCCTCGCCGTCTCGGCGTGCAGTTGGTCGAAAAGGAATTCATCGATAGCGATGGCATACCAATTATGGTTGCCATCAACTTGGACGAGCATGGCGATCTCTACGAGCTTGATATATGGAAGGTTGATTTCTCGCCATTGAAGCAGTTGCCGAACGCGTGATGTGGATTGGGGAGGACGGACGGCTGGTCGTGTCTTAAGAATTTGTTGCCACAAACAGCGTCAAGCTTGTGGAGCAGGATGGGAACATCTACCAGTTCAATATACCTGGGGCGAACGGGGACTTGTCTGTCGTAACAGAAATGACGCAGAGCGGCAATCAGCTCATATTGAATGGCATGCACATCGACGGCCCGGAGCTGGATCGAGCAGCGTTAGTCAACTGCGGAATTTGTGTGCCTTGAAACTGGCAGTTCAAGCGCTGGCTTGCAACACATCATCGAAGAACATGGCCCGGAGTTCGCGACACATGGGCGTGTCGCCAGCACAAATTCCGCAAGCTCTGGTTTTAAGGCTCGGAAGCAGAGACCGCTTTCAAAGAAAAGGGAGTCGAGCTCGCCGAGCAATTGCAAAGAGAACTTGGGGTTGATTTTGTAGTCTTCGTCAAAATGTAGTGTTGCCACAGACACTGGAAGCAACTCACTCCTCGATCCCAAGGCGGAGAACCATGTGCTCTATGGCGATGGGCCAACTTCTGGTGGTCACGTCTCAGGAGTCGGTAACCCGGGAAAATTGGAGTTTCCAGCTACATGGAGTCCGCAAGATATTACGAACGCGGCGTGGACAGTACAGCGGATGCCGCCGCTAGCACGACTTTATAGCCAACTGGCTGCAGAGTGGATTGGGAATGGGCACGCGATCAATCGCCACGCGATTGCAGATTTAGTGATTGACTTGCTCAGAAAATTAAGAGGAGAAACAAAGTGCCATTGAGGAAAGTATGGATACTATAGAAAGAGCTGCACTACTTTGTCTATTGGCGCTACTGAGCGCATGCACATCGACACCTTTGATCGAAGTCGACACGCAAAAAATGACTTCGATCAAGACTATTGCAGTTGCGGTTCCAAAGCCAACGAGGTATTCCGCTGTCACCGCAGGCGGCCCGATTTTCGTTCCCATTCCGGGGGCGGGTGTATTGGCGGCAGCTATTGGAGGAGCCATCGCAGGAGGAACGGCAGCGGCATCGAACCGGACCAACAATGATTTCGACGGCCTGGTCAGAGATCGCTTAGGCGACACCGGGTTGAATCGTAGATATGTCGATAGTCTTGAAAAGGAATTACGAGATCAGGGCTATCAGGTGAAGGAAATCAATCTCGATCAGGACGACATGCCGAAAATTTCAGGTGACCGGTTTCAGCCAGTTCTGAAAGGTCAAGCCTTTACGGCGGCTGACGCGATCATGATTGCCCCTGTTAATACCGGCTACGGTGCGAACGGAGTGGGTTGCCCCTATGTCCGGGCGATCAACAGCCAGATTCGAATTTTCGCATCAGACACGTTCAAGCCTATCTTTTCCCAGAATTTTTTTTACAACGCTCCTTGCCATGTCAATCCAATCGGAAACAGGGACGACGGTGTAAATATGACATCTCGGTCCGGTCGGGATGACAAACGCCCGGATCCTTACAGCTATCAGTTTTATTCTGATCTTATAAACGATTTGCCTCATGCCATTCAAGGGCTTGACGAAACACTACTCAGCTTTGTGCCACAGTTTCACTCTGCATTGCTGGCAGGCAGAGGAGTGGCTCAATCACTTGGCGACGGTCAAAAGTAACAATTTATAAAATCCCGTGAAAGAATTGACTAAATTCAGCTGGTTCGTGCGCGCTTCGTCTATTTCAATACTCCTAATGATGGCAGGCTTCACGTGGCGTGGCATCGTGTTCGCCGCAAACATTGTCGTCGATGGAGGCACAGCGACAACTGTCTCGACCGCTGGCAACGGCCACCAGACGGTCGCCATCGCCCCTGCCGTGGGTGGCGTGTCGAACAACACGTACCGCTCCTTCAACGTATCGACGGCGGGAGCAGACCTGAACAACGCGGGCATCAATGCGCGCACGATCGTCAACCAGGTCACGAGCACGAATCCCTCTCTGATCCAAGGCGCAGTCAATGTGCTGGGTCCTCGTGCAAACGTGATCCTGGCGAACCCCAACGGCATCACCGTCGATGGCGGTTCGTTCGTGAACGCGGGCCACGTCGTGCTGTCCACCGGTCAGGTCAGCTTCAGTGACATCACACTCGCGCCGGGACAGATCCAGCGCAACGTCGTGCTGACCACAAACGGCGGTGCAATCACTATCGGCGCAGGCGGACTCACGGGCACGCTTATCAACCTTGACCTCGTCTCGAAGCAGCTCGCGGTCAACGGCCCGGTCACAAACGACTTTTCGAGTTCGACCGGCGGCATCCGCGTGATCACCGGCAGCAGCACGACAACGTGGGACCCGGGCCTGTCGCCCTCGGACAACGGCCACGACTGGCTCGCTGGCCTGACTTCGCCCGGTGGGCAGGGAACGGGCTATGCGGTCGATATCACGCAGGTGGGCGGTCTCACCGCGGGCCGCGTGCAGCTCATCGTCACGGATCAGGGGGCCGGCGTGCGCAGCACCGGTACGCTCAACGCCACAGCGGGCGATGCGGTGATACAGGCCGATGGCGACATCACGGTCGCGGGCGGCTCGGTGATGGCGGCCAATGACGTGACGATGACGACGCCCGGCGCCGTATCGGTTCAGGGCGCGAATATCGTTGCGAATGACGACGTCAGCATCAACGCCGGCAGTATGGCGATGTCGGACGGTGCCGCCAGTCCAGCGACGATCGCCGCGGGCAACGCGGTCACGCTGACTGCCGCGGGTGATATCAGCAACACCGGCAGCCTGATCCAGGCGGGCCTCGTACAGCCGGACGGCACGCTTTCGGGTGGAGACCTGTCCCTGAACGCGGGCGGCAGCATCACGAACCGCTCGGACGCCGCCAATCCCGGCATCCTGTTTTCAGCCAACGGCCAGGCGCTCCTTAGCGCGAAAGGCGATATCACCAACGACAACGCGCGCATTCTCGCCAACGGCAACGTGACGCTCGCGGCCCACGGCGACGTGAACAACGTGATCGACCATACCGGCGGCGTCAACGGCGGCACGCCGGTAGCGTACTCCGATGAGGGCGGCCGCTTCCTGTTCTTCCAGCATACGTCGAGCGGTTTTAACGTTGACTACGGCACGGTCACCGAAGCGGATCAACTCGCGACGATCGCCTCGAGCGGCGGCAACGTGACGATCACCGGCCGCAACGTCACCAATTCGGGAGGCGTCGTCCAGTCCAACGATGGCGATGTGAACATCACCGCACAGGACACCTTCACTAACGCGGCGGTGTTTTCGGGTCAGGCCAGCTACTCGCATAGCTGCTTCATTTTCTGCCACGGCAGTGCGTCGAGCACCGTGACGCCGTGGGGCGGCACGATCCAGGCAGGCGGCAACGTTGCGATCAATGCCGGCTCGAGCGCGGCCAACATCGGGGGGAACGTCTACGCACATGGCGACCTGTCCGTTGACGCGCCACTCACCTACGCCACGGGCGTGACGGGCTACTCGTCGATCAACCAGGACCGTGGCTTCAAGGCGTTCTTCGGCTCGACCTGGGCACAGCTGATCGCGATGGATATCGGCGGAGGCTTCACGGCGGACGGGCTCGTGACCCTCACGGGCGACGCGATTATCAACGGTGGCTATATCTCGGGCGGCCAGGGCCAGAGTGTTAGCGGTCAGATCACGACCCTGCGTGCGCCGTCGAGAACGCCGGTGCAGATTGGCCAGCACCTGGGCCTGATGACGTGGCTGTGGTACTGAAGATGCAGATGAAGAATGCCTGGCGGCTCGCCGCACTACCTGCGACGATCGCCGTTGTAACGAACGTCTGTGCGCAGACGCCGCCACCGGTCGCGCCGCGCCCGGTGCAGGACCCCGCGCAGCAACTGATCGACCAGCAGCGCGAGGCCGCGCGCCAGCGACAGCTTGCCGAGCCGCCGTCACAGATCAGTGTCGCGCCGTCCGGCAGCGACACCTCGCTGAACATCCCGCTAGACACGCCGGTCGACCAGATTCCCGAACCCGGTCCGGCATTCCAGGTCAGGCATATCGTTCTGACGGGACCGGAAGGCAGACCGTTTGTTCAAACCACCGTATCGCAGTCCACGCTGGACGCAATCACGGCGGCGTTTGCCGGTCGCGAGATCGGTTCGCACCGCCTGAACTTGCTGCTACGACGTCTCACCGACGCATATGTATCCGCCGGATACGTGACGACCCGCGCAGTGCTCGGGCCGCAGAACATCGGTTCAGGCACGCTGACGGTCGTGATCCAGACAGGGATGATTGAAGCCTTCACGGTCAACGGCAAGCCCATTCGCCGACTGGCCATGAACGAGCAATCCGCTGGAGGCGGGTGGTTGACCGATGCTGGCTACCAGAACGCATTCCCGACGGGCCCAGGCGATCCGCTGCGGCTCTCCGACATCGACCAGGGCGTCGCGCAGATCAACCGCCTGCGGCGCAACCAGGCGAGCGTGCAGGTGCTGCCGGGACAGGCCGTGGGCGACTCGGTGATCGCGATCAACAATGCGCCCGGCGACCGCACCTACTACACGCTGGGCGTGGACAACTATGGCGCCGAATCGACGGGTGTCACGCGCTACCGCGCGGGCTTCGAGGTGGACAACCTGATTGGTCTGCAAGAGTCCCTGAGCCTGAACTATATCGACAGCCTCGAGAGCAATGCGCTCGTCGGCTCGTTTGCGATTCCGTGGGGCCGCAACACGTTCAGCTACACGCTGTCGGACTCCGAATACCAGCAGCTTGCCGGCACGACGGCGCTCGAATACGGCCGCACGCTCAGTCATATTTTTGGCTGGAACTATCAGCTCGGACGTACTGCATCCGACCTCACGGCGCTCGACGCAACGCTCTGGTGGCGACGCACCGACCGGGACATCAACAACAACGATCTCGATCCCCAGCGTGTAGCGGTTTTGCGCGTGGGTGGAAACTGGCTACACCGCTTCGTACTGAACGATGCGCAGGGCAACGTCACGCTCGACACGGGTATCTCGCAGGGCCTGCCGTGGTTCGGCGCGAATCATGACGGCGCGGATACACAGCGCACTGACGCGCACGCCCAGTTCACCAAGTTCGACGCGACGGCGACCTGGACCGTCCCACTGCCGAAGCTGGGCCGCGCCGCGCTGGCCTATCGCGGTGCGCTCGGCGGCCAGTACACGAACGTCGCGCTCTACGGCACCGACCAGCTCTATCTTGGCGGTATGGACACGATCCGAGGTTTCCGCTCGGGTGACATCGCGGGCGATCGGGGCATCTATTCTCGCAACGAACTGGCGTGGGTGAACGTGCCGGTATGGCATGACGGGCGCATTGAACCCTATGTCTTCCTCGACGCGGGCAAGGCCAATCTCATCGCGGTGCCGGGCTTTGCCGCGCTGGCAGGTATGGGCGCGGGCCTGCGTGCGCAATGGCAGTGGCACCGTCAGCAGTTCTCGGCCGAAGGGCTGGTCGGGCGGCAGCTCTGCCGGCCCGCAGCCATCGGGCCAAAGTCGACGCTCGCGCTTGGCACGATCAACTGGACTTTCTAGCAATTTTTATCAAAGGGTGTACCCAATGTTCCGACTCAACAGCATGATTCGCGCCGCGTGTGTGACCGCATTTGCCTCAGTTGCGCTCAGCACGTTCACGTCGTCGTTCGCACACGCCGCCGACGTGTCCGCGTCGAGCCTGCCTACCGGGGCGGTGGCCGTCGTCAATGGCGTGACGGTGCTGCAGAAGCAGCTCGACGATGCCGTGCGGATGGTGACGGCAAAGACCGGCCAGCCAGACACACCGCAGTTGCGCCAGATGCTCAGAAGCGGCCTGGTTGCACGCGAGGTACTGCGGCAGAGCGCAGAGAAGGCCCACTACGATCAGAAGCCGGAAGTACAGCAGGCGCCTGCTGCTGCGAAGGTCGGCACCGAAATCCAGTTGTACCTGAAGGACAGCATTCATCCGGAGCCGGTCACCGACGCGCAGGTGAAGGCACGTTATGACGACATTGTCTCTTCGCTCGGCAAGGACGAGTTCAAGCCGCGCATCATCACCGTGGGCGATGAGGTGACGGCGAAGCAGGTGCTGGACAAGGCGAAAGCGGGCGGTGCGTTCGAGGCATTGGCGAAGGAATACAGCATCGCACCTAGCAAGGCAAGCGGTGGCGAGATGCCATGGCTCAGCTTCCCCGTGCCGGTGACCGAGGGCCGGACGCAAGGTTTGCCGGCGGTGCTGGCGAAGACTATCTCGCAGTTGCCGGTCGGCGGCATGACGCCGCAGCCAGTTCAGGTGGGGAATGTCTGGACGATCGTGAAGCTCGATGCGAAGCGTCCAACGCAGGTGCCGCCGTTCGACCCGGCGAAGGATGCAATGCGCAAACAGCTGGAAACGCTGGAGATGGAGAAGGCCGCCGCGCAGTTCACGGGAAACCAGATGAAGAATGCGTCGATCCAGCAATAAGGCATTGGATGGGTAGCCGCGGCGGCCGCTGTCTGTCGGATGTGTACAGGGCAGCGAAGCATCCGCTGGAGTGGCAGTGCCGGCTCGGACATATCTGGTCAACGAAGCCCTTGATCGAGCTTGGAGGTTGCCGGTGTCCGCTGTGCGTGACCCTCGAGCGTTCGAAGAAGTCTGGCAAGCGCCTGAAATGCGATCGTGAGGGGATGAACGTAACAGGAGGCAGGGTGTGCCCGCAAAACCAGAACCGACAGATTTCATCTGGTCTGCGCAGGGAAGTGTCATCAGCCCGTTTGTAGCGGGCAAGTCACACGGCGTACTGATCCGCACTACGGCAGGTGAGGCCGTCAGCGCAGCCGCTGCCGGCGACGTGGTGTATGCCGGTATCGCGATCTCGGCCTACGGACCGCTCGTGATCATCCGGCACAACAACTGACGGGCAACAGCTTATGGACACCACGGCAGGCTGCGGGTGAAGGACAGCGAGACCGTCACGCAGGTTCAGGCCGTCGCCAACGCTGGTCCTTGTGAGGGCGGTCGCAGTGCGGAGAGGGCCAACCCCGCCCAGCCCAGAAAGCCGGCCACGGCACACAGGCGAAAAAGACCGAGGCGATTGCCTGTGCGATCGGAGTAGCGGCCGATCAGATAACCCGCGACTGGAGCTGCAAGGCTGGTCAGGTAATAAAATCCCGCCAACGGCAGCGAGGCGCCGAGTTCCTTCACGAGGAACAGAACGATCTGCGGTGCGGCGGCTGATGTGCCGAGGCCCGACAGAAACATGGCAATCGTTGCGCCGAGAAAAAACCTCGACGCTGCAACCTGGCGCAATGCGGATCTACCGCCAGCTCGGTCAGGGACCGTGACAGATTGGCTACCGGTTTGGTCCGACATCGTGAAACGGTCCCCTCGTTATATTCCCAAACCTGTTCGGCAGCGACGGTCGATCCGGCGCGCACGCTGGAGGTTATCGCAGCCGCTTTTCGATTGCCATGGTCACGTCGAGATGGTCACTTCGGCATTGCTGAAACAAGGGGAAGTGCGCCCGGGACGGGTGGCTCGCCTTCCGTTTACCGGGAGGCTGCTAGGATAGATGGTTCGCTATTTCCCGTTTCCCGCGCCAGCCGAACAGCCTGCCCGTTGCAAACAGACTGCGACCCAACCCACAACTTTCCTTTCTCATGCACGCTCGTCACAACGCGGCCTCTACGGCGCTTCTCGCTGCCGCGCTTTTCGGTGTCACGACGCCGCTCGCGAAGACGCTCCTCGGCAGCGTTTCCCCTTTCATGGTTGCTGGCCTGTTTTACCTTGGAAGTGGCGTCGGGCTTGCCATCGCAATCATCGTTCGACGATTGTTGCAGTCTGCCGGTGAGCGCAAAAATGAAAGCAGGATCAAGAGGGAAGAGATTCCCTGGCTTCTCGGCGCAATCGTAGCGGGCGGCGTCGCAGGTCCCGCGCTTCTCATGGTCGGCCTTGGCACAACCGCCGCTGCCACGAGTTCGCTGTTGCTGAACCTCGAAGGCGTATTCACCGCAGTGCTCGCATGGGTCGTATTCCGCGAAAACGTCGATGTTCAAATATTTCTCGGAATGGTCGCGATCGTTGCAGGAGGGGGGCTGCTGTCGTGGCAAGCCGGCAATGGAGGCGTTGCACCAGGCGCACTCCTTGTCGTAGCGGCCTGTGCTGCGTGGGCCATCGATAACAATCTGACGCGGAAAGTGTCGACGAATGATGCGATGGTCATTGCCTGTCTGAAAGGTCTGGTCGCAGGATCGGTCAACCTCATCATCGCTCTGCTGCTGGGCGCACATTTGCCGGCCTTCGGCACAACGCTGACGGCGATGCTGACCGGCTTCGCGGGCTACGGCGTGAGTCTCGTTCTGTTCGTCGTCGCTCTGCGGAATCTGGGTACTGCTCGCACCGGTGCGTATTTCTCCGTCGCTCCGATATTTGGCGTGATGCTATCGCTGTTCATCTGGCCTGAATTGCCGTCGCTGAACTTCTGGATTGCTGCCGCGCTCATGGCCGTGGGTATCTGGCTTCATATCCGCGAGCGGCACCAGCACACGCACACGCACGAGCCTCTTGCTCACAACCATCCCCACAAGCACGACGAACATCACCAGCATACGCACGATTTCGAGTGGGACGGCGTCGAGCCTCACACGCACCCTCATCAACATACAGCGATTACCCATTCGCACGCGCACTTTCCTGACATACACCACCGACATAGCCACTAAGAGTTGGACCGCCGCTGATCGAGTCGAGTCAACTTGTCCAGGTGCGCCAGAGGATGTGCGTGTCAGTCTTCTGTTCAACCCGATGCAGACTTTCGATCCTTTTTCGCCATGGGCGCTTCATGGCTGCAACGAGCCGGACACGACCGGCTCAGGTAGACCGTTCGAGCCATTAACAAAGTTGATCAACGGGCATGCGCGCGGCAATTTTTCGTGGATCGTCATATAGCGCGCCGACTCAGTGTTCGGCGGTTGCCCCGTGGCAGCCGAACTCACCAAAGACGTCCGTTGAACGGCCATCGGCCCATTGCCCGCTCATCGGCAGTCCGTTCACCATTGCACTCGTTCATGGCGCAGAGGCGGCAATCGGCGCATTCGCCTGCAAATAAGCCCACAGTCGCTCGGCGACCGGACCGTGAATCCCGTCGCTGCGTCGAGCAGCAACGACCGTTTCCGTATGACCGGGAAAGGACCGGCCGGCAATGGACTTCAGTGCGCCGCTACGGATTTCCTCACCGATCAGGAAATCCGGCAAATGCCCCCAGGCGAGGCCCTGCAGAATCACATCCTTCTTCATGAACTGGTCCGCAACCGTGATCTGGTGCGCTCCCTCGATGACCAGAAAATGCTCGTCACGTGGCGCGCGGGCCGAATCGCGCATGACACATTGCGTGTAGTCGCGAAGATCTTCTGGGCGTAGCGCTCTGGCTAGCGACGCCGGTAACAGGCTCGGAGCGGCCACGGGAATCAGCCGGACTTTGCAAAGCGCGATCCACTCCAGTAACGGGTCTGTGGTGTCGACGCGGTGAAACATGAGGTCGGCGTCGCGTGCCTTGAGGCGTTCGAGCGGACCGCCGACCGTCTCGAAATGCAGATTCAGTCGCGTGTGCCGGCACGTCGAGAAGAAGCGCGCAAGCAGCCCGAGCACGGCCGGGCGTGGGCACAGGTCGCCCAACACCACATGCAGTTCGCTCTCCTCGCCCATGGCCAGTTGTGTCGCGTATTGACGCAAACCCTCGGCTTCGCACAGAAGTCGCTTCATGCGTTCGTGGAATGAGCGCCCCGCATCGCTTAGCTTCACGCGGTAGCCGCCTCGATCGAGCAGGTTCAGCCCCGCCTGGTGTTCGAGCCTCGCCACCGCAGCGAACACTGCCGGATGGGATCGATGCAAGGCGGCCGCCGCAGCCTGGAAGCTGCCCGTACGAATGACGGCATCGAAGCATTTGAGATCGTGCAGGGCGAAATCGGACATATCACTTTTCCTGACAAAGAATATCCGGACTTTGTAATTTTATCGGATCCCGACCTTGCCCATACTCCAGCGCTTGGGCCTGCGCCGTGACGGCCCGCGGCCGGGGTGGCCGCGTAACGCGGCGTTTCTTTTGCGAGAGCTTGATGGACAATTTCTCTTATTTCCCGGCCTCCGATGGCGCATGCATTGCCTACCGGATGGAGAGGCGCGACAACAAGCCGGTGCTGGTGCTGTCGAATTCCATCGGTACGACGATGCGCATGTGGGACGGGCAAATTGCCGAACTGAGCCGTCATTTCTCAGTGCTGCGCTACGACGCCCGCGGACATGGCGCGTCGAGCGTTCCTGGCGGAGCGTATCCGCTTGCGCGGCTGGGGCAGGATGTTCTCGAACTGATGGATACGCTTGGCATCGGGCAGGCGCATTTCCTGGGGCTCTCGCTGGGAGGCATTGTCGGGCAGTGGCTGGGCATACACGCGCCGACACGGATTGACCGGCTCGTGCTCAGCAATACAGCGTCCTATCTCGGGCCTGCGGACAGATTCGAGGCACCGATCGCCGAGGCACTCCAGGGCGAAGACATGACCGCCACGGCCGAGGCATTCCTGCGCAACTGGTTTCCGGCGAGCATGCTAGAGGCGCCTGGCGCGACGGTGGGGACATTCCGTGCGATGCTGCTCGCGACCAACCGTCATGGTCTGGTTGGGTCATGGCGCGCCGTGCAGGAAGCCGACATGCGCCAGGATATCGCGCGCATCACACGGCCTACGCTGGTCATCGCGGGCGAGCACGATACGGTGACGGCGGCGAGCTACGGCGTGGAGATGGCAAAGACGATTCCAGGCGCGCAATTGCTCGTGCTGCCCGCGGTCCATCTCTCGAACATCGAGTTTCCGCAGGAATTCGTCGACGCGGTGGTGAAGTTCGTGCTATCCCCCGCGACTTGAAGGCTCGAGGCGGGCGGTCAGCTGTCGGTTCGGCCGCGCAGTCGGCTACGTCGCGCGGCGGCTGTTGGCGGAACCGGCCTGACCACGCGGCAATCCTGTCGGCATGCCGCCCGATGCGGAATCCGCTTGCGGCGACGCGGGGCATAGGGTCGAAGCGTCATTCCCGGCTGATATGAGCCGCACGACCACGGCTCAAAGATCGACCCGCATGCGCCGGTCGCAACGCTCCGGAGCGGGCCCATTCAACCTCACTGCCGCGCCGGGTCGCTTCGGGTGCCCGCGGGCGTTACAAGCCGTCTGCGGCCGCTTCCAACCCGGCGGCGCAGTTTGTGCGATCATTGCGCGCAAAGTCGAACTTATCCCGGCCGGCACCGACGCTGAGCGCGCGGACGCGTTCGACATGATTCGGCACATGATCGCTTCCGAATCAAACATTCAGCTTTTTCTTGAGCACAGTGCGGGTCGGCCGCACGGTAACCCGGTTATCTAGGAGTATTTGCAGCATGGGAGTCCCAATTTCGCAGGCGTGGACAGTCGCTACCTACGTTCTGAAACAGAAGCTGATGCGGCGAAGCCGTTATCCGCTCGTCCTCATGCTTGAGCCGCTCATGCGCTGCAATCTGGCGTGTGCCGGGTGCGGGAAAATTCAATATCCGGCGCACGTGCTGAAGTCGGAGCTTACGCCTGAGCAATGCTTCCGGGCGGTCGAGGAATGCGGCACGCCGATGGTCGCGATTCCGGGCGGTGAGCCGCTTTTGCATCCGCAGATGCCGGAGATCGTCGCCGGCCTCGTCGCGCGCAAGAAGTATGTCTATATGTGCACGAACGCCTTGCTGCTTGCCAAGAACCTGCACCTTTTCAAGCCCAGCAAGTATCTGTCCTTCTCGGTGCACGTGGACGGCCAGCGCGAGCACCACGATTTTGCGGTGTGCCGTGAAGGCGGCTACGACATCGCGATGGAAGGCGTGCGGGCCGCAGTCGCGGCAGGGTTTCGCGTCACCACCAACACGACGCTGTTCGACGGCGCAGACCCGAACAGCGTCCGCCTGCACTTCGATGAAATGATGGAAGCGGGCGTCGAAAGCATGATGGTGTCTCCCGGCTATACGTACGACAAGGCGCCCGACCAGAAGCACTTCCTTGGCCGCGCGCGTTCGAAGAAACTGTTCCGCTCGATCCTGTCGAACCGGAAGAAGAGCTGGCGCTTCAACGCGTCGCCGATCTTCATGGAATTCCTGATGGGCAAGAAGGACCTCACCTGCACGCCGTGGGGCATGCCCACCTACAGCATCTTCGGTTGGCAAAAGCCGTGCTATCTGCTCCAGGATGGCTACGCCGACAGCTTCGACGAACTGATGGAAAGCGTGAAGTGGTCCGAGTACGGCACCGAGAGCGGCAATCCGAAGTGCGCGAACTGCATGGTGCACTCGGGCTACGAGGCGAGCGGCGTGAATTACACGTTTGGCTCGTTCAAGGGCCTGTTCCAGACGGTCAAGGCGATGCTGTTCGATCGCTATGAGGATCGCGAGGCCACCGAAATACTCGCAGGATGGAAGAAGACGTCGCACGAAGTGCCGATGGTGTTCGTCCCCACGGCGCCGCGCGCGGAAGCCGCGAAGGGCGAAGCGGCCCACGCCGCCGCGCCGACGGCCGCTGCAGTCGCTCCGGATCAGATGGAGACGGCCGCTGGTACCGAGCACGAGCATCTCGAGGGCTGGACGCCGGAACTAACGACTGAAGCGGCCGTTCGAGAGGCGATGGAAAAGGCCTTCGATTATCGTGGCGACGTCACGATCACCCGCAAAGATGGCTCGACTGTCGCCGGCTATCTGTACGACCGCCAATACGGCGCGGCCTTCAAGGATTGCTTCGTTCGGATCATTCCGACCGGCAAGCAGACCAAAGACGTGATCCCGTACGCGGAGATCGGCTCCATCGCCTTCACCGGCAAGGACACGGCGGCCGGAAAGACCTTCGAAAACTGGGTCAGACGTTACTGGGAAAAGAAGGCCGCGGGCGAAAAGAACATCCAGATCGAGCCTGAATGTCTGGATGAATGACAGCTGAGGGCAGCCAGCGGGGATGCCCGGCCGGCGCCCTTGCGGACCACAGTATCCAATTGAAAACCGGCGGCGGTTGGCCGCCGTCCTCCGCCCACTTGACACCGGTCCAGCTAATCGGCCGGTGAACGGGAGCGGCAGCAAGCGAGACCACGTTATTGTGGCGAGCTGTTGCCGACCTTATTTGAAAGCGTCGCGGTTCCTCTCGACGAATTCCGCTACGGACTCCGGCCTGTGGGCCGTGAGCTTCTCCATCGTGTCCCATTGATGCCGGCCATGTGGCCTGCCGCATGCGCCTGGACAATGCCATGGAGGTGCTGCGCGCCGAACGGAAACTCACTACCGAATACGGTCTGCACCCACTCTTCGGGCGTGATCTGCCTGTAGCGGACTTTCTTGCCGAGCGTTTGACTGACGATTGCCGCGATTTGCGGCGGCGCTGCCGGTCGAGCCGGTGGCGCCCGAGACGAGGGCGGTGGGTTTCACGGTAATTTCTTCGGTATGCTTATCTTTGAATCGGACCACCTGCGGCGTCAGAAGCACGACCATTTCCCAATCCAGCGCGCATCAATCATGCTGAAGGCCCAATAGCCATGCACGAATAAGGTGCCAGTTCAGCACGCCAACGTGCACGCCGTCACCCAGGCGGGGCAGGCACCCGCAGCGCCGTGCAGAAAACGCACCTGTTCCTATTTGGCACACTTCTCGCTTAACAGAAAGGGCAAGGAGCCGGCGCATCATCCGGTTCAAAACACAATCTGGAAATGGATGGCTAGGGTTCCGGCCTGCTTCACGCAGGCGCTGGTCCGAGAGCTGTCGACCTCAGGCGAGGTTACACGGCGGGACAAAAGCCCGGGAGAGAACGCGATGTTTGCGCTGCTCCCTGCCGTCGCTAACTGTCCCTTCCGAGGTCAACCTCATGCGCAAGCTCGTTCGCTTTCTCGGCATCGCCGCCGTTTCCCTCGCCACGTTCGCCTCCACCTCCGCGTTTGCCGCGGGCCGTACCGACTTCAAGGTTTGCTGGACCATCTACGCGGGCTGGATGCCGTGGGGGCAGGCCAAAACCCAGGGCATCGTCTCGAAGTGGGCGAAGAAATACGGCATCAACGTCGATGTCGTGCAACTGAACGACTACGTCGAATCCATCAACCAGTACACCGCCGGCAAGTTCGATGGCTGCGCGATGACCAATATGGATGCGTTGACCATCCCCGCCTCGGGCGGCGTGGATTCGACGGCGCTGATCGTCAGCGACTATTCGAACGGCAACGACGGCGTGCTCATCAAGGGCAAGGGCAAGCAGCTCGCCGACCTGAAGGGCCAGCAGATCAATCTGGTTCAGTTCTCCGTTTCGCACTATCTGCTGGCGCGCGCGCTCGAAAGCGCCCATATGAGCGAGCGCGACCTCAAAGTGGTGAACACGTCCGATGCCGACATCGCCGGCGCGTTCGCGACGCCCGCGGTCCACAACGCGGTGACGTGGAACCCGATGCTTGCCGACCTGAAGGCACAGCCGAACGTCACCGAAGTCTTCGATTCGAGCAAGATCCCCGGCGAGATCATGGACATGATGGTGGTCAACACCAAGACCCTGCACGACAACCCCGCACTCGGCAAAGCGCTGACGGGCGCATGGTTCGAAATGGTCGCATTGATGCACGCCAATAACGCCGACAGCACCACCGCGCTCACTGCGATGGCCAAGGCATCGGGCACCGATCTCGCGGGCTTCAAGGGCCAACTGTCGACCACCGCGCTTTTCTACACGCCGCAAGCCGCACTCGATTTCGTCACCAGCCCCGACATGCCGAAGATCATGACGCGCGTCGCGAAATTCTCGTTCGATCACGGTCTGCTCGGACAGGATGCCAAAAGCGCGGACGTGGTCGGCATGGCGTTCGACAAGGGCGTCGTGATCGGCAACAAGAGCAACGTCAAGCTGCGTTTCGATCCGACCTACGTCGAGATGGCGGCGGCGGGCAAGCTCTGACGCACACACCCACGCATTTCACAAGGCGGGCAGCCATGCGACTCATCAATCGATATCCCAGCCGAAGCGGCGGCTTGATGCTGCTGTTGCTGCCGTTCATCGTGCTGATAGCGATTTATTTCACCGGGTCGTCGATGCGGCTTCAGCTCAACCCCGACGACAAGCTGCTGCCGGGCGCGACGCAAATGAGCGACGCCATCAAGCAGGTCGCCTTTACCGAGGACAAGCGCACGGGCGAGTATCTGCTGTGGGCCGATACGGTATCGAGCTTGCGGCGGCTCGGCATCGGCCTCGTCGTGAGTGCGGTGATTGCTCTCGTGGCGGCTATCGCGACCGGCTCGTTTCCGCTGGTGAGCGCAACGTTTTCACCGTTCATCACGGTGATCTCGATGATCCCGCCGCTCGCGGTGCTGCCGATTCTGTTCATCGTGTTCGGGCTCGACGAATTGTCGAAGGTGGTGCTGATCGTGGTCGGCATTACGCCGATGATCATCCGCGATCTGCATTCGCGGGCCCGTGAAATCCCCACCGAGTTATGGGTCAAGGCGCAGACGCTCGGTGCGACCAGTTGGACGTTGATTCTGCGTCTCGTGCTGCCGCAATTGCTGCCGCGTCTATTGGTGGCGATGCGTCTGTCGCTCGGCGCGGCGTGGCTCTTTCTGATCGCGGCGGAGGCGATTGCTTCGACGGACGGCCTCGGCTACCGCATCTTTCTGGTGCGCCGCTACCTCGCAATGGATGTGATCCTGCCGTACGTGGCGTGGATCACGCTGCTTGCGTGGCTTACCGACGAACTGCTGCGCCGCCTCACGCAATGGTCGTTTCCCTGGTATGGCGGAGGCGCACGATGATCGAAGTTCGCAACGTCTGGAAGGAATACGGCGATCAGGTCGTGCTCGAACGATTGAACCTGCGCATCGAAGAAGGCGAGTTCTGTTCGATGGTCGGCGCATCGGGCTGCGGCAAGTCCACGTTCCTGCGGCTGCTGCTCGGCCAGGAGCGCGCGACGCGCGGCGAGATTCTGCTGGACGGCGAACCGTTGCCCGGCGAACCCGATGAGCATCGCGGCGTGGTGTTTCAGCGCTATTCGGTGTTCGACCATCTCACGGTGATTCGCAACGTGATGCTGGGACTCGAATTGCCGCGCGCGAAATTCACGGGCCGTCTGTTCGGTGCGCGACGCCGTGCGGCGCGCGACGAGGCCGCCGCGATGCTGGAGCGCGTGGGGCTCGGCGCGGCCTTGGACAAATATCCGCAGCAACTCTCGGGCGGCATGCAACAGCGCCTCGCGATTGCTCAGGCGCTGATGATGAAGCCGCGCGTCCTGTTGCTCGATGAGCCATTCGGCGCGCTCGATCCCGGTATCCGCAAGGACATGCACGAATTGCTGCTGAGCCTGTGGCGCGAATCGAAGCTGACGATCTTCATGGTCACACACGACCTGAAGGAAGGCTTCACGCTGGGCAGCCGCGTGCTGGTGTTCGACAAGGTCCGTGTCGATCCGCAAGCACCCGGCGCCTACGGCGCGCGCATCACCTACAACATTCCGCTCGACCATAGCCGCGGTTCCGCGTCGTCCCTTCACATGGCCCAGGCCGTGGTGGAAGGCGCGTCCCGTGTCGAAGCGGTCTCAGCCTGACAGGAGTCTTAACCTCATGGATCTGCTACTCGAAGAAACCGTCCCCGGCGGCGGCCATGCCTCACTGATCGTCAAGCGCGGCCAGTCGCTGCGCATTACCGACCTGCGCGGCGGCGCGAACGTCAGCGTGATGCTGATCAACGCAAACGAGAAGAGCGAACGGCTCAACCTGCCCGACACGCTGAAGTGCCAGCACACGGCGAAACTCACGGCCGGTCATTGCCTGTACTCCGATATGGGCCGTGTGCTGGCCGCGATCGTGGCGGACACCTGCGGCTGGCACGACAGCATCGGCGGCGTATCGAACGCGGAAGAAGTGCACGAACGCTACGGAGCGGGCCGCTATCAGGAACTGCGCAACGCGTTCTATCGCAACGGCACCGACAATCTGCTCGTCGAGATGGGCAAGTGGGGGCTCGGCATCTCGGACCTGCTGATGACGCTCAACCTCTTCAGCCGTGTCGACGTCACGGACGCAGGCGCGCTGAATTTCGTGCCCGGCAATTCGAAGGCCGGCGACTACGTCGACCTGTATGCGCCGATGAACACGCTCGTCGTGCTCACCGCGATCCAGCATCCGCTCGATCCGAATCCTGAATATGCGCCCAAGCCGGTCAAGCTTGCTTTGAGCCACGCGGAGCGCGACGTCGCCGAACTGTGCCGAACCGCATGTGAGGAAAACGTGCGCGGTTTCATCAACACCGATCGCTTCTTTCTTTGAGCGGAGCCCGACATCATGACAACGACGCTGACAGCTAGCGACAAACGCGCCGAACACGCGGTCTTTCGCGAGACACTCGCGGCCGGTGAACCGTGGCTGCACGAACTGAAGGCCGGCCAGACGCTGCGCATTCTCGATCTGGAAGGCAATCAGGCCGTCGACACGCTGTTCTTCAGCCTCGCCGATCCGCGTGAGCGTTTCGACCCGCAACGCACGCTGCGCCGGCAGAAAAGCCTGTACCTGACGACGGGCACCGTGCTCTATTCGAACCTCGGCAAGCCGATGCTGACGATCGTCGCCGACACCTGCGGGCGTCACGACACGCTCGGCGGCGCGTGCGCGCAGGAGAGCAACACCGTGCGCTACGCGCTGGAAAAGCGCTACATGCATAGCTGCCGCGATAACTACCTGCGCGCCTGTGCACACGACGGACGTTTGTCGAAGCAGGACATCGGCGCGAACATCAACTTCTTCATGAACGTGCCGGTGACGTCCGAAGGGGGCCTGACTTTCGAAGACGGCATTTCGGCACCGGGCAAGTACGTCGAATTGCGCGCGGAAATGGACGTGATCGTGCTGATCTCCAACTGCCCGCAGCTGAACAATCCGTGCAATGCCTACAACCCGACGCCCGCGGAGTTGCTGATATGGAACTGAAGCGTATCCGCAACTGGTTTTACTTCGTTATGCTGGTTCGCTCGGGACGCTGCTGCACCTGCACGCGCGAACAACTGACTCACGCAGATCGCTGACACGGACCTCTGCCGCGGACGACCGCGGCATGCATTCCCACGTGGCGGGACGGCCCGCCCATGAATCAAGATCCCTTTCATGTTCGAGAAAATCCTGATCGCCAATCGCGGCGCGATTGCGTGCCGCATCCTTAGAACGCTGCGCGAACTCGACGTTACCGGTGTGGCTGTTTACGCGGAAGCGGATCGCGCGAGCCTTCATGTGAGCGAGGCGCCCATCGCGCACGGTCTCGGCGATGGCGCCGCGTCGGCCACCTACCTCGATACGGAAAAGATTCTGGCGATCGCCCGCCGCGAGAACGTGCAGGCGATCCATCCGGGTTACGGGTTTTTGTCGGAGAACGCCAGTTTCGGCGAAGCGTGCGAAGCGGCGGGCATTGCGTTCATCGGACCGACGCCGGCGCAATTGCGCGCCTTCGGTCTGAAGCACACGGCGCGTGCCATCGCGGCGCAAGAGGGCGTGCCGATGCTCGAAGGCACCGGCTTGCTCGATGACCTCGCCGCCGCGCTCGATGCGGCAGCCGCGATCGGCTATCCGGTGATGCTGAAAAGCACGGCGGGCGGCGGCGGCATTGGCATGCGGGTGTGCTGGAGCGTCGAGGAACTGGGCGCGCATTTCGACGTGGTCAAGCGTCTGGGCCAGAACAACTTCAGCGACGCCGGCGTGTTCCTCGAAAAGTACATCGAGCGGGCACGGCATCTGGAAGTGCAAGTTTTCGGCGACGGCCAGGGCGATGCGATTGCGCTCGGCGTGCGCGATTGCTCGGTGCAGCGGCGCAACCAGAAGGTGCTCGAAGAAACCCCGGCGCCCTGTTTGCCCGACGGCATGTCGGCCGCCTTGTGCGCCGCCGCCGTGAGACTCGCGAAGGCGGTGAATTACCGCTCGGCCGGCACCGTCGAATTCGTCTACGACAGCGCCGCGCAGCAGTTCTATTTCCTCGAGGTGAATACGCGCCTGCAGGTCGAGCATGGCGTGACCGAGCAGGTCTGGGGCGTCGATCTCGTGCGTTGGATGATCGAACTGGCGGCGGGCTCGCTCGCGCCGTTGCAGGAACTCGCCGCGGGTTTGCAGCCGCGGGGACACGCGATTCAGGCACGGCTCTATGCCGAAGACCCGGGCCGCGATTTCAAGCCGAGTCCCGGCTTGCTGACCGATGTCGCGTTTGCGCACGCGGACGGCCGCGCACTGCGCATCGATACGTGGGTGGAAGCGGGCTGCGAAGTGCCGCCTTACTTCGACCCGATGCTGGCGAAAGTGATTGCATGGTCGCCGACGCGCGACGCGGCGCGCCAGGCGCTCAACGACGCGCTGCGGAACACGCGCATCTACGGCGTGGAGACGAACCGCGACTACTTGCGGCAGATTCTCGACGATCACCCGTTTGCGTCGGGCGAACCGTGGACGCGCTGTCTCGAAGGGCTCAAGTATCGCGCGAGCACGATCGAAGTGGTCAGCGGCGGCACGCAGACGACCGTGCAGGATCATCCGGGCCGTCTCGGCTACTGGGCGGTCGGCATTCCGCCTTCCGGTCCGATGGATGACCGCGCGTTGCGGCTCGGCAACCGGCTGCTCGGCAATGCCGCAGACGCCGCCGCGCTCGAAATCACCATGAGCGGGCCGACCTTGCGCTTCAACACGGATGCGGTCGTCACGGTGACGGGCGCGCGTCTGTCGGTGCTGCTCGACGATATCGAACAGCCGTTGGACACGACGCTCTTTGTCGCCGCCGGTTCGACGCTCGCGCTCGGCACGATTCGCGGCGCGGGTGCGCGTGCCTATCTGTGCGTGCGCGGCGGCTTCGATGTCGCCGTGTATCTTGGCAGCCGTAGCACCTTCACGCTCGGCCAGTTCGGCGGACATGGCGGGCGGGCGCTGCGCGCGGGCGATGTCCTGCATCTTCACCCGCTGCAGGACGAGGAAGCGGGCGCGGCGCTCGCCAACGTGCCCGAGCTGGAAACGGTGCGGACGCTGCGCGTGATTTATGGTCCGCACGGCTCGCCGGAGTACTTCAGCCCGCGTTATATCGAGCAGTTTTTCGACACCGAATGGGAGATCCATTTCAACTCCAGCCGCACCGGGGTGCGTCTGATCGGACCGAAGCCGGAATGGGCGCGCGAGGACGGCGGCGAGGCGGGGCTGCATCCGTCGAACATTCACGATAACCCGTATGCGGTCGGCGCCGTCGATTTCACCGGCGACATGCCTGTGATTCTCGGACCCGATGGCCCGAGCCTGGGCGGCTTCGTTTGTCCGGTGACGATCATCGAGGCGGATCTGTGGCAGATCGGCCAGTTAAAAGCGGGCGACAAGGTGCGCTTCGTGCCGGTGCACATCGATGCGGCGCGTGAGGCGGCGCGTCAACGTCTGCGTGAATTGCAGACGCTCGAATTCGACGCAACACCGCAATTCACCGAGCCCGCCGCGCTTGTCTCGCCGATCGTTCTCGATACCGGTGCGGATCGCGAACGGCTCGTCGCGCGTGTTTCCGGCGACACGCATCTATTGCTCGAAATCGGCCCGGCGGAACTCGATCTCGTGCTGCGCTTTCGCGGCCATGCGCTCATGCAGTCGCTCGAATCGATGGCGCTGCCTGGCGTAATCGATCTGACGCCCGGCATCCGCTCGCTGCAGATTCACTATCAGCCGGAGACGCTACCGCTGTCGCAGTTGCTTGCAATCGTCGAGCGCGCGTGGCAGCACGTCCTGTTGGAGAAGGACTTGCGCGCGCCGTCGCGGATCGTGCATTTGCCGCTGTCGTGGGACGATCCCGCGTGCCGGCTGGCGATCGACAAATACATGACCACGGTGCGCAAGGATGCGCCGTGGTGCCCGAGCAATCTCGAGTTCATCCGCCGCATCAACGATCTCGACTCGATCGATGCCGTCAAACAGATCGTGTTCGATGCCAGCTATCTCGTGATGGGGCTCGGCGACGTGTATCTCGGTGCGCCCGTCGCGACGCCGCTCGACCCGCGCCATCGGCTCGTGACGACCAAATACAACCCGGCGCGCACGTGGACGGCGGAAAACTCGGTCGGCATCGGCGGCGCGTATCTGTGCGTGTATGGGATGGAGGGGCCAGGCGGTTATCAGTTCGTCGGCCGCACGTTGCAGATGTGGAACCGCTATCGCGAAGTCGCGGATTTCGCGGGACGGCCCTACCTGTTGCGCTTCTTCGATCAGATTCGCTTCTATGAAGTCCCTGCCGACGAGTTGCTGCGGATTCGCGCGGACTTTCCGCTGGGGCGCTATCCGTTGAAGATCGAGGAAACCGAGTTGTCGCTGGCCGACTATCAAACGTTCCTCACGCGCGAATCGGCGGGCATCGAGCAATTCCGCGCGCGTCAGCAGGCCGCGTTTCAGGCCGAACGTGAGCGCTGGCGCGCAGCGGGCACGGTGGAAGAGAGCTTTGATGCGCCGGTTGCCGAGGACGCGGAACTGGCGCCGCTGAAAGATGGCGAAATAGCGGTAGACAGCGAGATTGCCGGCAGCCTTTGGCAAGTGCGCGTGAACTCTGGCGACACGGTCGAGGCAGGCGACGTGCTGCTTGTCATCGAGTCGATGAAGATGGAAATCTCCGTATGCGCGCCGTGTGCGGGAACCGTCGGCGAAATTCACGTGGCGCCTGGCTCCGCGGTGCGCGCGGGGCAGCGCGTTGCCGTCATCGAACGTCTTTGATTTTCCGGGGAAAACATCCATGTCTTCATTCGATCTGCGTTTGTCTACGCTACGCGCCGCTTACCGTGCCGGGACGCTCACGCCGCGCCAGTTGGTTGGCGAGCTGCGGGAAAAAGCCGCTGCACTGAATCCCGAGTTTCATCTGTTCATCCACCTTCTGGGCGAAGCGGAAGTCGCGCCGTATCTGGACTGGCTGGAAACACAGGATATCGAAGCATTGCCGCTGTATGGCATACCGTTCGCGATCAAGGACAACATCGACCTGGCCGGGATTCCGACCACCGCCGCCTGTCCCGCGTTCGCCTATACGCCAGGCGAGTCGGCGACGCTCGTCGCGCGGCTGATCGCGCTGGGCGCCGTGCCGCTCGGCAAGACCAATCTCGACCAGTTCGCCACCGGCCTGAACGGCACGCGTTCACCGTACGGCAAGTGCCGCAACAGCGTGCATCCCGACTATCCGTCGGGCGGATCGAGTGCCGGGTCGTCTCTGGCCGTCGCGCTGGGCGTCGCGAGCTTTGCGCTCGGCACCGACACGGCGGGCTCCGGCCGCGTGCCGGCAGGGCTCAATAACCTCGTAGGACTCAAGGCGACCAAAGGTGTGCTGTCCACCGGCGGCGTCGTGCCGGCCTGCCGCACGCTCGATTGCGTGACCTACTTCACGGCGACCGCGCGCGAAGCGAGCGACCTGCTCGCACTCACAGCGCAAGCCGATCCCCGCGATGCATACAGCCGCGAGAACCCGCAATGGAACGACGCGCGTGCATTCGGCAAGCTCGCGGCTTTCCGCTTCGGCGTGCCGTCGCAACTCGAATTCGCGGGCTGTGCCGAAAGTCCGGCGTTGTTTGCGAAGGCCCGTGCGCTGCTCCAAGCGGCGGGCGGCGAGGCGGTCGAGATCGACTTCGCGCCGTTCGGCGAAGCGGCGAACCTGCTTTATCAAGGCCCATGGGTCGCGGAGCGCTACAGCGTGGCGGGCGAGTTGATGGAAGCGAACAAGGAGGCCGTGTTGCCGGTCATCCGCGACGTGCTGGCGAAGGCGCCGGGCGCCACGGCAGTCGAACTGTTTCGCGCGCAATACCGGCTGCAAGCGCTGAAGGCCGTCTGCGACGCCGCGCTCGAATCACTGGACTTCGTTCTCACGCCGACTTATCCGCGTCCCGTCACGCTGGCAGAGTTGGAGCGCGACCCCATCGGGCCGAACTCGTTGCTTGGCTACTACACCAACTTCGTGAATCTGCTCGACTACGCGGCCGTCGCGACACCGACCGCGTTCATGACGAATGGCCTGCCATGGGGCGTAACCGTGTTCGGCCGCGCGTTCACGGATCAGTATCTGTTGAGTGTGGCCGATCTGCTGCAGCGAGCAAGCGGTGTCGAATGTGTCGGGGGCGGCAAACCCGAGGCGAGCGAGCGACCGACGACGGCGGCCAACGATCGGGTACGTGTCGCGGTGTGCGGCGCCCACATGCAGGGTTTGCCGCTCAATCGCGATCTGGTCTGCCGCGGCGCACGCCTCGTAGAGGCGACGCAAACCGCGCCGCGCTATCGCTTGTCCGCGCTGGCGGCCACGCCGGATGGCACGAGGCGGCCCGGCATGCGGCGCGTGCCGGACGGCGGCGCGGCGATCGCGATCGAAGTCTGGGAGATGCCCAGTCTGGAATTGGGCTCGTTCCTCACGACGATTCCCTCTCCGCTTGCGCTAGGGAAGGTCGAACTGGCGAATGGTACGTGGGTGACCGGCTTTGTGTGCGAAGGTTATGGCCTGGAAGTCGGGACCGACATTACGGAGTTCGGCGGCTGGCGAGCATGGCTCGCTAGCGGGCGCAAATAGCGCGTGTGGTGGGCGGATGCGTCCTTGAGCGGTAGCCATGCCTGGGCTACCGCTCATTTTATTTGTATGGGAGCGGGTACGGCGCCCTGGACCCTTGAGGGCAATACAAGATTTGGCCCTTTTCTTTCGCGCGGATGACCGCTACATTGATCCCTGCGCGAGCAGGGCGGAACGCACCATGTGTAATGAACTGATCGCCACGAAGCACGCCCTGAGTCCGGCAACAAACTGCCCGTGCTTGCGGGCCCGTGACACAGGGTCCTCAGGTATTGTGTGATCGCCGAGCGGGCAACATTGATCAGCCGTCACAGGTTCAGGACCCTGTTTTTCGGTCCGGTGCGGATACCTCATGATTAGCAACTTGCGAGGTGCCACGGGTTCAATGTCGTGCATCCGCCGTTTCGCGTCGTGGCTGCCACGTGGCCAGCGTGTGCCTTCATAGGGAGCGATACATGCATCAAGTCATCAGGCATCCCCTTGTCCTGCTGGTCGTTTCGTTCGTGATCATGTCGCTGGCGGCCTGGTTCGGGCACTCGGTTCTGCGAAAACGTATGGCGCTCGATGAAGACACGCGCGACGACTTCAAAACCGTTCAGGGAGCCACGTTGACGCTGCTCGCGCTGGTCATCGGTTTCAGCTTGTCGATGGCGGTAGGTCGTTACGATCAGCGAAAGAACTACGAAGAGGAAGAAGCCAACGCGATCGGCACAGAGTTCATTCGCGCGGATCTCTTGCCGGAAGCGGCGGCCGCCGCGATCCGCTCGGACCTCGCCAGGTATGTCGAATTGCGCATCGAGTACTACCAGACTCGCGACACGCAACGCGTCGAGAAGATCAATGCCGCCACCTCTGAACTGCAAGACAAGTTGTGGTCCGCAGCGAGGAGTGGCGCCGTCGCCCAGCCGAACCCCGTCGTCGCGCTCGCCGTTGCGGGCATGAACGACGTGATCAACACCCAGGGCTATACCCAGGCGGCATGGTCGAATCGCATCCCCGTGGCGGCCTGGATAATGATGATGCTGATCGGCGTGTTCGCCAACGTACTGGTGGGCTATGGGGCGAAAAACCGGAGCGGCAAAGCCCGCTTCCTGATGATCATGCCGTTGACCGTGTCTATCTCGTTCATGTTGATTGCGGACATCGATACTCCGCGCAACGGCATCATCCGTGTCGTGCCGCAAAATCTCATTAGCACGGCGCAATCTCTGCACAGACCGTAAGGCCGCTCGACACGCTCACCGGCCGCACACAAGATAACCGCCCTCAACCCGCCCCAGCCCTCGCATAACGCGCCAGAAACATATCCGCCGCCGACTCCGCCACCTGCTTCTGTTCGTCCTGACTGAGAGAAGGCTGCCCCATCGTCACCTGCGGCCAGAACGCGAACGCCTTCACGAGACCTTGCAACTGATGTGCGGCGAACACCGGGTCCGATGTGCTGAGACGTCCGTCGGCGGCGGCCGCGCGCACCCATACGGTCAGGTCTTCCTCGCGTTCGCCCAGGCGCGTCACCATGTCCCGCGCACGCTCCGGCGAATGAATGCCCGCCGCGATGGCCACGCGTGCGAGCGACAGGAATGCTTCGTCGTTCATCAGCGTCAGCTTGCGCGACAGCAGTTCGAGCAACTGCGCGCGCAACGGCTGGTCGGCGCGATAAGCCGGCGCGGGTCCCATATGACTGGCGTCCCACAACTGCCGCAGGATCTCCGCGAACAGCGCTTCCTTGCTGGGGAAATGGTTGTAGACCGTGCGCTTGGAAACGCCTGCGCGAGCGGCAATGCGGTCCATGCTGGTCGCATCGAAACCGGCTGCGAGAAATTCTTCGATGGCCGCGCTGATGACGGCGAGGCGCTTGCGATCGGTGAGGCGTTGGGGCGTGACATTCGGGTCCATCGCAGAATTTTACACCGGGTAGTTTACTTTTCAGGATAATAAACTACACTATCCAGTCTACTTTCTGCATCCAGGCATTTCCTATGACATCGTTCATCGGTTCCATCAGCCGTGCTTTGGGTCTCACCGCGGCGAAACGCGGGCGCGAGTTGTCCGGTTCGTCGGCGCAGCATGACGGCGAGCGCTTTCGCAACGTCAAGCCGCGTCCCGCGGAAGGGTTCGGCAAGACCCTGCGCATTGCGTGGAACGTCGTGCTCAACAAGCCTTCGGGCACGGTGCCGTCCGGCGCGCTGCCCGTCGATGCGCTGACCCGCGAACAGCTCGACGCCGCGCCCGATCGCAGTCTGTATCGGCTCGGGCATTCGACGATGCTGCTCAAGCTGCGCGGCCAGTTCTGGCTGACCGATCCGGTGTTCGCCGAACGCGCCTCGCCGTTCCGGAATTTCGGCCCCAAGCGATTTCATGCGCCGCCCATCGCGCTCGCCGATTTGCCGCCGCTGCGCGGCGTGATTCTCTCGCACGACCATTACGACCACCTCGATCGCGACACCGTGCTCGCGCTTGCCGCGAGCACGGCCGTGTTTCTCACGCCGCTCGGTGTGGGTGACCGGTTGATCGAATGGGGTATCGACGCGCGCAAGGTGCGCCAGTTCGATTGGTGGCAGGGCGTGCAGATCGACGGACTGGAATTCACGGCGACCCCCGGCCAGCATTTCTCCGGACGCAGCCTGTTCGACGGCAACAGTACGTTGTGGGCATCGTGGGTGATCGTCGATGACGATCTGCGCGTGTTTTTCAGCGGCGATACGGGCTACTTCGATGGTTTCAAGGCAATCGGCGAGCGGCTCGGTCCGTTCGACATAACGCTCATCGAGACAGGCGCTTACGACGCGCAATGGCCGTACGTGCACATGCAGCCCGAAGACACCGTGCAGGCACATGTCGATTTACGCGGTGACTGGCTCATACCGATTCACAACGGCACCTTCGATCTGGCGATGCACCATTGGCACGAGCCGTTCGAACGCGTGATCGGCTTGGCCGCCGCGCGCGGCATCACCCTGTCGACGCCGCGCATGGGCGAGCGGTTGGACCTCGGCGCGCCGCATCGAGGCGAGCGCTGGTGGCGCAAGGTCGTCGAGACCGTCGATGCGCCGAAGACGTCGCGGCGCTGGTTTGCCTGTCGCAACGCCGGGCAGGCCAATTCGTGAAACGCACCGGTCGTTGACGACGTCCAGCCGTTCGGCGTCGTCATGAGGGCAAGCTCAGAGACCGGCCGGTTCAGGCAAGACAAGCGATATACGAGCCGGTCGCATCAGGGCGCGCCGTCATCGGCGGCCGCCGCCTGCGCGGGATGAACCGCCAGCATGTGGCTCGAAAACCCCTTGTCCTGTTCGAGCCGCCACGTCGCCCATAGACGCCTGGCCGGCTCGTCGAGTTCGATGGCGAGCCAGTTACGGCGTGGCGCGAGGCGCATGCCCGCACCGGGCAGTTCCATCATTTGCAGCCGATGCTCGGTGTCGATCGTTTCGCCGGCTTTTGCGTTCTGCTCCATGTAGAACAGAAAGAAGAAATCCGCCACGCCTGACGGCGCCGGATGGACGACAGCCGAACTCGTCAGCTGATTGAGTCTGCGGGCGTTATTCCCGGCGGCGCCGTTCGCTTCGATGATGCCCCACGCGGCCACGTGCACGTCGCCGGACACCATGGTTACGCGGCGCTTGCGCGGGCCGTCCGCGAAAGCGACGAGGTTGCGAACGAGGCGTTTGCGCTGGCCTTCGTGATCGTCGTTGGACCAGTGATCGTGGATGTCGTCGGACAGGCTTTTGGTGACGTGCTCGCGCAGCAGGCCAAAACTATAGACCGCCTCGGCGATGCGGATTTTCGGATGCGCAACCGGCACGCTGCTGATGAACAGCAGATGTTCGACGGTGTCGGGCAGCGTCGTGAGCCATTGCGTCATCGCGTCCCATGTTGCTTCGCCGATCACCTGCAATTGCGAGCGCTCGCTGCGCAAGTCCGGTATGAGAATGGCGAGCGACCCGAACACGCCCGCATGCGAAAACCCGGGCTGGTGGGGCAGGAACGCTGGCGCAAGCGGGTCTTGCTTCACCAGCGCATCCCAGTCGATCGGATCGAAACGCGGCAGACGGGTCGGCTGATCGGGCAGCGTTTGCGGCGGCAGCAGTTCCTCCGGCATCTGCAACTGATACACCCAGAAGTTGCGGCGCGCCGCGGCAAACAGTGCGCGAAACACGGGACTCGCCTGCAATTCGGGGCTATAGGAGCCCCAGCCGTCGAAGATATCGTGGTCGTCCCACATGATCAGCGAGGGGATCGTCGCGAACGCGCAGGCGTCGTCGAGTGTGCCGTCGTACGCGTTCGCGGGCCACGGTGCTTTGCCGCGCGCATAGCGCCAGCGGTCGATGTATAGCCCGAAGTAGTAGCGCTCGATCTCGTCGGCGAGTGTCGCGCTGACGGCGACGCCCGGCTGGTCCGCCACCGGCAGATTGCTCCAGGTCTTGAGCGCTTCCATGTCTTCCCAGATCGAATCCATGTAGATCTGGTCGCCGCCCATCAGCATCGCGTGAAATCGCAGCGGGGTGCCCTTCTGAAAGAGCGTGGAATCGACCCACGCCTGATGCTCGTCCCAGTCGGATTCATGGGCTTTAAGCAGGGCGCCGTCGTGATTCGTGATCAGATCGGACCAGACATTGCTCGCGTCGTGCTGAAGATCCTTGATGACCTTCACCGACGAAAACCCATTGCACGACACATACGTGAAGCGCGGCGTCTGACCGGCGGCAGGCACGATAAAGCGCCACTGCGCGTTGTCGCCGAACGAATACGTGATGACCTGTTCTTCCGCCGATTGCTTGACCGGCATCGCGTAGCGCAACACTTGCGCGTCGTTCGTCTTGCGCAGCACGCGTGGTGCGGCCGGGTCGGCCTTGCCGTCGACTGTGAGCGTGGGCTGCGCGGCGTCCGCGCGAATGACGATCAGCACGGTGATGCGCCACAGAGTGGGCGCATCAGCGGTGGCGGGCCGCAAGCCGAGCACCGGGCCCATCAGCAGATCGTTCCGTGAGGATGCCTTCTTCCTGGTGGTAGCCATGCTTCACCTCGCCGTGTTGACGCACGCGAGTTTGCGTGCGTCATTCGAGCAGCCGGATGGTGGGGGCGATGCGCGTCGAATTTGCGCGGTCGGCCGGTGAAGATTAGTTCAGCGTGCCACCGAACATGCATCGGGACGAACCCTGGCGCATGTTTTCAATGCGCCAAGATCACGCTTGTGGCTCGAACCCGCAGCGCGCACGGGGACGCCGCGACGCGCCCGCTGTACGGCACGCGGGGTTCAGGCGTTCCGCAAAGCGTCGATTTCCGTGCGAAGCGCGGCTGCGACGCCGGTCCAATCACCTCGTGTGGTTTGTCGGAAGAGCCGCGCCTGTGCGTACCATGGACTATCGTTTCGTTCGAGTTGCCATCGCCAATCCGGCATGAACGGCAGAGCAACCCATACGGGTTTCCCGAGCGCGCCCGCCAGATGCGCGACAGCCGTGTCGACGCTGATGACGAGATCGAGGCGCGCGATCAGCGCAGCAGTCTGCGCGAACGTGGTGAGCCGCGCGGAAACATCGTGCAACCGCCCGCGCTGTTCCAGTTGTGCGAAGCAAGCACGGTCACTTTCCCGCACTTCCTGTTGCAGCGCGAAGAATCTGGCGTCGGCATCCAGCAGCGGCTTCAATTGTTCGAGTGGTATGGAGCGGTTGCGATCATTCAGATGCGTCGTACTGCCCGACCACACGATTCCAATCTTGAGTTGGCGATCGGAGTCGTCAAAAAGATTGTCCCACTCACGGGTAAGCGCGTCGTCCGCATGCACATACGGTGCGAGCACAGCGAGATCGGCCGCGCGAAGCTTGAGCGCGAACGGCAGGCTCATGATCGGAATGTGATAATCGAAATGCGGTACCGGCGCTGCTTCACCGATGACTTCGGCTGCGCCGCGATAATGTTGCAGCAGCGGCAGCAAAGCATCCTGAACACGCAACACGACGTGAGCACCGGTTGCGCCGAGTCGATCCACGAAGCGCACGAATTGCAGCGTGTCGCCGAAGCCCTGCTCGTGATGAACGAACACGGTCTTGCCGGCTATCGGTTGGGCGCCGGTCCACAGCGTGTTCTGCGCAAAGCCATGGCTGCCGGTGCCATCGCGCCAGCGCCATTCGTACTCGCGCCAGCCGTGTTCGAATTCGCCGAGCAGCAGGTTGGTCTGAGCGCGATTGGTGCGCGCGCCGGCATCGTTCGGATCGAGCGAAAGCGCCTTCTTGAACTGCAGCAAGGCCTCATCGAAACGCGACAGGTCTCGCAACGCCACGCCGAGATTGACGTAGGCGCGCACGAAACGCGGCTTGAGCGCGATCGCCTGCCGGTAGGCAGCGAGTTCGTCGTCATAGCGCTCCATCGTGCCGAGCAGTGCGCCCCGGTTGTAATGCGCTTCGGCGGACAGCGGCTGGATTTTGCACAGATGGTCGAGCATCGCAAGTGCCCGCTGCAATTCGCCACGCTGGATCAGCGACATGGCGGCGCCATACAACGAAGCGGCATGGTTCGGAAATTGAGCGAGGCTGCGTTCGAACAGCGCTATCGCATCATCGTGACGTTGCGCCGACTGGCACACTTGCGCGGCGAAATTCAGTTGATCCACGGACATGGATGTGGTCGCCGATGGTTGCGTCAGATACTCCGCTGCGCGTATATGATCGCCCTGTCTCGCGGCGATGGCGCCGAGACCTGCCAGCGCTTCGCCGTGATCGGGAACGCTCGCCAGAATGCTGTGCAGCAGACTGGCGGCCTCGTCGAATTGACCGGCGTTAAAGCTCTTTTGCGCGGCGGCGAGCGTGAGTTCAATGGCGTGATTCATGGCGAGGAATGCGGCGCGGAATGCGATCTGTCGACGAATGAGAAACGGTTCATTGTACGGGATCGCATCGAACCGGACCGGCACTCGACGCACGGCGGTAAGGGCGGGTCTGGACGCTGTGAGCGAGACCCGCGCGCCCCACACTCAGTTCAATGCCACCGCTGCCGCCGCGCTCACCGGCGACCCTTCCACCGCCACCGATTGCCGCCCATCCGGCCCGACCGGCACATCGCCGACGAGCGTCGTGCGATACAACTGGCGGTCGAAGTCGAGATCGAAGATATCGGTGGGCGCGAGATGCGCGGTCGCGCGGTTGTCCCAGAACGCGACGCTGCCCGCTTCCCACTTGAAACGCACCGTGAATTCCGGCCGCGTCACGTGTTCCCAGAGCAGTTCGAGCAGCGCCTGGCTCTCACGCGGCGTCACGTCGACAATCGATTTCAGAAAGCTCGGGCTCACGTAGAGCGCACGTTCGCCCGTTTCCGGATGGACCCTGACGAGCGGATGCTCGGTGACGAGCGCGCGCTGTTCGACGGCTTTGACGAACTCCTGCGTGCCGCTCGCGCCGGCCGGCGGCGTGAATCGGTGAATGCCGCGCAAGCCATCGACGAAAGCGCGCAACGGCGCGGAGAGCTTCTGATAGGCGCTCACCAGATTGGTCCACTGCGTATCGCCGCCGTACGGCGGAATCGTCACGCCACGCAGAATCGACGCCCACGGCGGATTGACCGCAGCGGTCACATCCGTATGCCAACCGGTCCATGGACGCAGCAATGCCTGGCCCTCGAAACGCGTCGCCTTGCGGTACTTCGAAATGGAATAGACCTCGGGATGTCCGTCGACATGACCGAACACCGGATGCCCCAGCGTCAATTCGCCGAATTGAGCGGAGAACGCGACGTGCTGCTCGTGCGTCAGAAACTGCTCGCGAAAGAACACGACCCGCCACTTCAGCAATGCCGCGCGAATCTGCGCGACCTCGCTCGGGTCCAGTTTGCGCGTCAGATCGACACCGTGAATCTCGGCGCCGATATGCGCCGAAAGCGGCTTGACTTCAATCGACTGTGCTTCATGCAATGCGGCTGCGCTCATGCAAGGCTCCTCGCGAAAAGAAACGTGTCCGATGCCGGCTCACAGGCCGTCGGCTCTCACGTTAAATTCGCCGGTGCTCGAATCCAACCAATCTTTGCACATAAGAAAATCAGCGCACGTGCGAACCTCGGCGCGTGCAATCGAGGAGAGCGCAAACGCCGTGTGCGGACAGACAAATAAGTAAAGCGAAATTTGTTGGTTTGGCTGGAACTCCCGCGCCGCGATACTGGTTTCCCTAATGAAAGCGCGATTCGCTGCCGACGTATTCGCCCGCCGTTCAACTACCTGGCCGAGCCCCACACCATGACGCAATCGACTCACCCCGATCAGCAGGCACTCGACACGTTGCGCCTGATTGGCCCCGCGCCGGAAAACTGGGTGCCACCGCGAGACGGTATCGATCACAACGTGGTGATCGTCGGCGGTGGGCAGACCGGTGCGGCGTTCGCCTTTGCACTGCGGCGCGCCGGCATCGGTCAGGTGAGCGTGATCGACGCCGCGCCCGATGAAGCGCACGCGGGGGTGTGGTTGAATCGCGCGCGCATGAACAGGTTGCGTACGCCGAAGACGCTGGCCGGCCCCGAAGCGGGGCTGCCGGGGTTGAGCTTTCAGGCGTGGTACGAAGCGCGTTTTGGCGCTGTCTCGTACGCGGAAATAGACCGGATTCCACGCACGCGCTGGGCGGAATATCTCGCGTGGTACCGGCATTTTCTCGACATTCCGATTCGCTACGGCACACGCCTCACGCTGATCGAGCCGGTGGGCGAGCATTTCCGTTTGCATCTGGAAGTGCGCGACGGCGGTACGGTGCGCAGCGTCGTCGAGACGGCGCGCAAGATCGTGCTTGGCAACGGCGTCGCGGGCAATGGCGCGCCTTTCGTTCCTGCCGTGCTCAAGAGCCTGCCGCCTGGCCATCTTGCACACACTGCCGACGCGATCGATTTCGCGGCCCTGCGCGGCAAATCGGTGGCGGTGATCGGCGGCGCGGCGTCTGCGTTCGACGCTGCGGCAACGGCGCTCGAAGCCGGCGCCGCGGAGGTCCATCTATTCGCGCGGCGCGAGCGTATCGCGTCCGTACCGGTGACGCGTGCGCGTGCTTATCCCGGCGCCTACGACAACTACTTTCATCTGCCCGACGCGATTCGCTGGGCCCAGGCGCGGCGTTTTCGCCGGGCCGGTTCGACGCCGCCCGTCGACGCGGTCGAGCGTGTCACCCGTTTTCCGAATTTTCATCTGCACCTGGGTGCGTCGTGGACCGATGCGAGCGTCAGGAGCGAACGTGTCGAAGCCAGCGTGGCGGGCGAGTCGTTTGCATTCGACTTCGTGATCGCCGCAACGGGCTACGTTGTCGACCCGGCGCTGCGGCCCGAGCTTAAGCAGGTCGCCCAGCATATCCGTCTATGGCGTGATCAATACGTGCCTGCTGAAAACGATCACGACGATGCGCTTGGCGCGCATCCTTATCTCGGCGCCGCGCTCGAATACCTGGAAAAGACGGACGCGGATGCGCCTTATTTGAAACATATCCACGTCTACAACCCGGGCGCGTTCGTGAGTTTCGGCCTGCCGGTCGGCGACGTGCCGAGTATGAAGCGCGATATTCCCGCTGTCGTCCAGCGCATCAGCCGCGATCTCTTTCTCGCCGATCTGCCTGCGCATGAAGCGCGCATCAACGGCGACATCGCCGCCGACTTCGACGTTTCGTTCTACGCACACAGCGTCTGGCAACACGATAAGGCCGACGTCGCGTAACGGCTTTTTCACGCACGCGCTCACGTCAACTCAATCAGTCAGGAGGACGAAATCGATATGTCCAGTCAATTTGAATCGATCGCAACCCGCGCTCCGGCGAGCGGCGCGGACCCCGGCGACGGCACACGTGTCGCCTCCCGGCGCGGGCTTTCTCGCGGTGTGCCGATCGCCGGGCTCGCCGCGATCGCCTGGCTCGCGAGTGCCGCGCAGACCGCATGGTGGCCGAGTCTCGATGACTGGCCGTACACGCGGGAATTCATCGCGCTCAAGCTGGTGCTCGCAGTTTTCGCCGTCGCAGCAGGTGTCGCGGGATGGCGCAGCACGTCAGCTGCGTCGAACATGCCTTCGCGCACGAGCGCAGGTCTACGCGCGATGCCCTGGCTGCTGGCGTTGGCATTTGGCGTCAGCGCATGGGAGGCCGTCACCGCGCAACTGGAGTGGCTGCCACGGCCGTTCTTTGCGCCACCGCAAGCGCTGATCGGCGTCTTTGCCGAAGACTATCCGAGGCTCGGCACGAGTGTCGTGCACTCGTTCGGACTGCTTGCCTATGGGTACGTGCTCGGCGCGCTGGCTGGCTTCGTGACGGGCGTGAGCATCGGCTGGTCGCAGGCCGTGAGTTACTGGGTCCATCCGGTGCTGCGTCTCATCGGACCGTTGCCGGCCACCGCATGGTTGCCGCTCGCGTTCTTCTTCTTTCCGTCGAGCTTCAGCGCGAGCGTGTTCCTGATTGCTCTGGCGACGGCCTTTCCGGTCGCCGTGCTGACGTGGTCCGGTGTCGCCGGCGTCAATCCGGCCTATTACGACATCGCGCGCACGCTCGGCGCGCGGCCCGCCTTTCTCATTCTGCGCGTCGCGATTCCGGCGGCGCTGCCGTCGGTGTTCGTCGGACTGTTCATGGGACTTGGCGCGTCGTTCTCGGTGCTGATCGTCGCGGAGATGATGGGCGTCAAAGCAGGGCTTGGCTGGTATCTGCAGTGGGCCCAGGGGTGGGCGGCGTATTCGAACATGTATGCCGCGTTGCTTGTGATGGCGCTGATGTGCTCCGGTCTGATTACCTTGCTGTTCCGTGTGCGTGACCGTCTGCTGGCCTGGCAAAAAGGATTGCTCAAATGGTAGCCGTACCCGAAGTGCTGAATCAAGCCGCCGATCAAGCGCGGGTCCGCAACGGCGCGCGTATCGACGTGCGTCACGTGAGCCATCGATTTGCATTGCACGGCGCCGCGTTGCCGGTGTTGCAGGACGTCAGCTTCTCGGTCGAACCAGGCGAATTCGTCGCGCTGCTCGGCCCGAGCGGTTGCGGCAAGTCCACCTTGCTGCGGCTCGTGGCGGGGCTCGATGCGCCGACCGAAGGCAGCCTGAATGCGGACGGCGCTGCGATCGCGGGTCCTGATCCTTCGCGCGTGGTTGTGTTCCAGGACCCGACGCTGTATCCGTGGCGAACGGTGCGCGGCAACGTTGCGATCGGTCCGCAGGCGCAGCGGCGACGCCTTGCGCGACGCGACCCGGCACAGGAAGAACAGGCGCAGAACAGAATCGACGCCGCGCTGGAACTGGTCGGCTTGAGCGAATTCGCCGAAGCGTTTCCGCATCAACTGTCGGGCGGCATGGCGCAGCGCGTGGCGTTGGCCCGCGCGCTCGTCAACGATCCGGCGCTATTGGTGCTGGACGAACCGTTCGGCAAGCTCGATTCGCTCACGCGCATCCGCATGCAGGGCGAGCTCGCGCGACTGTGGCAGGACGCGCGTTTTTCCGTACTGCTGGTGACGCACGACGTGGAAGAGGCGCTGCTGCTCGCGAATCGCGTAATCGTTTTCAGCGAGCGCCCGGCGCGAGTCGTCGCCGAGGTGCGTAACGACGCGCCGTATCCGCGTCATCGCGACGATCCGAAACTAGTGGCGCTGCGCCGCGAGGTACTCGCGCAACTCGGACTCGACACCTGAACGACTAGAACAATCCATCGCGACCTGAGGAGCAATCAACCATGAATCCCTATGATGAAGCGCCGCTAAGCCCGGCCCGCCGCGCATGGCTGCGCAAGACGGCCTGGAGCGCGGGCGCCGCCGCACTCGGTGGCGCGGCGCTGAGCCTGCCGGGCTCGCTCGCGTTCGCGCAAACGCCGTCCGCGCCTTTGAAGCAGCTCAAGCTCTCGTGGAACGCGGGATCGATTTGCACCGCGCCCGTGGCCGTCGCGGTGAAGCAGGGCTTTTTCGAGCAGCACGGCTTGCAGGTCGAACTCGTGAACTTCTCGGGCTCGACCGATCAACTGCTCGAGGCGATTGCGACAGGCAAGTCCGACGCGGGCGTCGGCATGGCGCTGCGCTGGATCAAACCACTGGAGCAGGGCTTCGATGTGAAACTGACTGCCGGCATTCACGGCGGCTGCATGCGCTTGCTGGCCACGCGCGCGTCGGGCATCGTCGACGTGGCCGGTCTGAAGGGCCGCACGATCGGCGTCAGCGATATGGCGAGTCCCACCAAGAACTTCTTTGCGATCGTATTGAAGAAGATCGGCGTCGATCCCGAGCGCGACGTGAATTGGCGCCAGTATCCGGCGAACCTGCTGGGCGCGGCGCTGAAGAAGGGCGAAGTTCAGGCCATCGCGGACGGCGACCCGACCATCTGGTCGATCCGCGAATCGGATCATCTGCATGAGGTGTCGAACAATCTGTGCGGCGAGTACCAGACGCGTTCATGCTGCGTGCTGGGCGTGCGCGGCTCGCTGGTGCGCAAGGATCGCGCGAGCGCGCAGAAGCTGACGCAGGCGTTGCTCGAAGCGACCGAGTGGACCGCCAATCATCCGGAGGAGGCGGCCGCGATCTTCTCGGTGCATACGCCGTCGGCGGACGTGGGCCAACTGGCCGCAATGCTCAAGAGCCATACGGACCATCATCATCCGGTGGGTGACGCGTTCAAGAAAGAGATCTCGCTGTACGCCGACGATCTGAAGGCAGTTGGCGTGCTCAACAACGGGACCGATTCGAATCGTCTCGCGGATCGGGTCTTCTCGAACGTGCTGACTGCGTGACGCTCGGCGGTGCGGGGGCCCGGCGCGGCCAGTCCTCACTCACGACTCATCCAGCTCAAAACAACTTAAACAGCCGGGTCGCTTCGATCCGCACGCATTCAAAAAGGAATATTGGCATGCAGGTATCTCTCGACACAGCGGCGCCCGCGACGCTCGATGCAGCGCTGGCTGGCTTGCCGGCGCTGGCCCAGGCAATCGGCGAAGACGCCGCGCAACGAGAGGCACGACGCGAATTGCCGTTCGACCGCTTTGCGTTGTTCCGCGAGTCGGGGCTCGGCTTACTGCGCTTTCCCGTCGAGTGGGGCGGCCTTGGCGGGTCGCTCGACGATCTCTTTCATGTCGTCGCGACGCTGGCTGCCCATGAATCGAATGTAGCCCACGCTCTGCGGATTCATTACGACCTGACCGAGCAATTGCTGTTATCGCCTCGCTCGGATTTCAACGATACGCAGATCGAGCGTGTGCGCCAGGGGGCGATATTTGGTGGCGCGTCGACGGAACTCGGCACTTCGCGTCCGGGAGAAATCGTCACGCAACTCGTGCGTGACGGCGAGCACTTTCGAGTCACAGGCAAGAAGTACTATTCGACCGGCACGGCCTTTTCGGACTATGCGCGAATCAACGTGCAGGATGAGAACGACGAGAAGGTTTCCATCGTGATTCCGGTGGCTCGTGAGGGTCTGCAAGTACTCGACGACTGGGACGGCATGGGCCAGCGCATGACGGCGAGCGGCAGTCTCGTGCTCGACAACGTGCAGGTTTTCGCACACGAAGTCGCGACGCGCGGCTATACGAGTCTGGCAGGCCGTCACGGCAGCGCGGTGCGGCAATTGCATCTGGTCGCCGTAGCGGCTGGCATCGTACGCAATATTCTCGCGGACGCGCGGCGTTACGTGGTTCAACACGGCCGCCCGGTACTGCACAGCCCGGCGCCGTCCGCGCGCGAAGATGGCTTCGTGCAGCAGGTGGTGGGCGATCTCGCCGCACATAGCCTTTCGATCGACGCATTGGTGCAGCAGAACGCTCGGACCCTCGATCGCTCGGCGGTTGCGATTCGCAACGGCGCGGCGAATGCCGAAGATCTGGTGCTCCAAGGCGCGCTTGCAACCGCCAAGACACAACTGGTGGTCAGCAAATTGGCGCTGCATGCGGGCGAGCGGCTGTTCGAGATCGGCGGCGCGTCGGCGACTGCACGCTCGCACAATTTCGATCGCCATTGGCGCAATCTACGCACCATCTTCAGTCACAACCCGCTGCTGCACAAGGCGCGCGTAATCGGCGACTACGAGTTGAACGGAGCGACGACGCATCTCACCGAAGGACGCGTGTTCTGACCAGTACCGCGCCATCCATCCATTCCCTCACCATCCATCACGGAAAATTATGGGCCGACGAGATCTGCTGTTGTTGCTGGAGCCGGGCTTCACCGATCCGAACCATCCAGGCGAGCGTTTCATCTGCCCGGACGGCGCGCCGATTGAGGGCTTGCTGGCGAGCGACGTGGCGCTCAATGCACGTCTGGACATCCGCCGTCTGCCGTTTGCGCGTCCACGCGCGGCGGTCGTCGAAGCGCTGGACGCCGAACATCAGAGTTTGCCGGTGCTGATTTTCGGCGATGAACAACTGGCGCCTGCTGATGCTGAGGTGTTGGGAGAAAAGCGCTTCGTGACCGATACGCGTCGGATACTCGATCTGCTGGCCCAGCGTCACGGTTTTCCAAAAGTACATTGAATGCAGCGGCGCGGCGTGATGTCGAGCGCCGCGCCCGCTGCTCGTGCAACTGGCGCGCTCTGAAGGAGCCAGGCAGCTCCCTCGCATCAGAACAGATGCTTGACGCCCGCCGATACCGCGACCTGCTTGTTGGTCGTGGAAGGCGTCAGGTAACCGATTGCGGCAACCGCCGGACGTCCCAGCGAGTCCGTGCCGCTGGCGTGCTGGTAGGCGCCCGTCACGTACACCTCGGTCGATTTCGATAGCGAATACGCAGTACCGAGATTGAGCTGCTCGTATTTCGCGCCGCCTTTGTTGCCGACGCTGCCACCTTCCGTATAGTCGAACGACGTGCCGAAGCGCAGGAAAGGTGTGGCCTGGTAGCGCAAGCTCGCGCCCACCGTGCTGAGTGTCGTCGAACCGCTATAGTTGAACGTGTTGAGCGAGGGGTTCGAGCCGAGTCCGCGGAACTGTGTATTCGAATAGGCTACGCCGAAGATCGCCCCGCCCGTCGTGTATGTGGTTGCAACGGAGACGGTCTGCTGAGTGCGTGCCGATGCGAATCCGGCAATGACCGGATTCGACTCCGGTGCGGTGGCTGATCCGGCGGAGCCCAGATTGTTGCCGGTCGCGCTCGCGTTCGCATTGGTGCCGTATAGCGACGTGTTCGGGTTGCGCGCGTTGATGATCGACGCCGCGATGGCGAACGCGCCACCGGTATAGCTGATACCCGTCGACCACACCTGATTCTGCGTGACATTGCCGGCCACGCCGCCGACGCTATACAGGCCGCCGAAGCGGAATCCCCTGAACGAATCCGACAGATACTTGATCGAGTTGTTGATGCGGTGTGTGAAGTTCAGATTATCGTAATCGGCGGGATGGATCGCGAGATTGCCCCAATACCATCCGTACGACAATGCCGACACGAACTCGACCGAGGTGTCGCCCTGACGTCCCAACGTGAGGGTGCCGTAACGGTCCGCGTTGATGCCGACCCATGCCTGGCGGCCGAACTCCGTACCGCCTTGTCCGAGCGCGCCGTTATTCACGCTGAAGCCGCTTTCCAGTTGGAAGATCGCCTTCAACCCGCCGCCGAGATCCTCGGTGCCTTTCAGTCCCCAGCGGCTCGATGCAAGACCCGACGTGCCGCTGTCGAACTGCGCGACTTGTGCGCCGCCTGCCGGCCGCCCGCCATTTGCCGTGGCGGCGGTTTGAGCGTTGTTCGAATACGTTACGTTGCCAGTCACGATGCCGTATAACGTCACGCTGCTTTGAGCATGGACTGCAGCGGTGAGAAAAGGCGAAAGGCCAAAAAATAAAATCAGTTTTTTCATGTTCTATTGAAGCGGATTGTTTGAATGTAAGAGGGATGGTTGCCAGTGCAGAGAAGTGAAAAGGCCAGTAAAGATAAGCAACGCGAACCGAACGGCAAACCAACCAAACTCGATATATATATCGACGATTCAAGCGAACAGACGTTGCGTTGCTGATCTGAAAGCGATAGCACCAAGGCGCACGATTTATCTATGCAATCCTCAATTAATTCGTTCTTGTTCATGCCGTTGATTGATATCTTGCGACGCTTCCGATAAGCATCGTCTGCCGTGTCAGGCGGATTCAAAAGGAGCGGGCATGAGTGATCGCAACGAGTTTGATTCGGGACGTCGCAGTGCGTTGATCGGGCTTGCGGGAAGTGCGGCCGGCCTGACATTCGGCGCGTTCGGATCGCTGGCGCACGCGGCTGTGCAGAACGGCACCGTGGCGCCGCGTCACGGTGGCCGGTTGACCTTGCTCGTGAATCCCGAGCCGAACGTGCTAGTCAATTTCGCCACGACGGCAGGTGCGGAACAGAAGATCAGTCCGAAAGTGACCGAAGGGTTGCTGAGCTACGACTTCAACGTGCAACCGCGTGCGCAACTCGCGACCGGTTGGTCGATCAGCGGAGATGGTCTGCAGTACACGTTCAGGTTGCGCGACGGCGTACGCTGGCACGACGGTCAACCGTTCACGTCGAAAGACGTGGCAGTGTCGATCGGATTGCTGAAGCAGTATCACTCGCGCGGCCGTTCGACATTTGCCAACGTGGTCGAAGTGCGCACGCCCGATGTGCATACGGCGGTGCTGAAGCTATCGAAGCCCGCACCGTATCTGATCTATGCGCTCGCCGCGTCCGAGTCGCCGATCGTGCCCGCGCATCTTTATGGCAGTGGCGATCCCCTTAACAATCCTCACAATATCGAACCGATAGGGACCGGTCCTTATCGCTTCAAAAGCTGGGAGCGCGGCAGTCATGCGGTGTTTGTGCGCAATCCGGACTACTGGGATGCACCGAAGCCGTATGTCGACGAACTGGTCGTGCGTTTCATCGGCGATGCGGCGGCTCGCGCGGTCGCGCTTGAAACAGGTGAGCTGGATCTGGCCGGCGAGAACCCGGTGCCGCTCGTCGATATACAACGGCTGCAGGCATTGCCCCATCTTGCACTGGAAACGCGCGGATACAGCTACGACGCAGCGCAGACGCAGTTGCAGTTCAATCTCGACAACCGGTATCTGTCGCAACTAAAGGTGCGCCAGGCGATTGCCCACAGCATCGACCGGAAGGCCATTCTGCAATCGGTGTGGTACGGCTACGGGATCGTTGCGCCGTCGCCGATCAGTCCGCTGCTCACGCAGTTCTACGATCCGCAGGCGCCGTCGTCGCCATTCGATCTCGCCCAAGCCGGGCGGCTGCTCGACGAGGCCGGGTTGCCGCGTCAATCCAACGGCTTCCGTTTTCCGCTGACGATCGACTACAACCCCTACGACCCGACGTTCGCGCGGCTCGCCGAATATCTGCGGCAAACACTGCGCCGCATCGGGATCGAATCGACTGTGCGTTCGCAGGATTTCGGCGCCTACGTGAAGCGTATCTATACCGACCGTGATTTCGACCTCGACGCCAACTTCCTCGGCAATACGTTCGATCCCACCGTGGGCGTGCAGCGGCTCTACTGGTCGCGCAATTTCAGAAAAGGCGTGCCGTTCTCCAACGCGTCGCACTACGACAACCCGGAGGTCGATCGTCTGCTCGAAGCGGCGGCGGTGGAGAACGATCCCGCGACGCGCGTCAAATACTTCCGGCAATTCCAGCAGGTGGTGGGACGCGATCTGCCGATCATCGATCTCGTCACGCTGAAACAGGTCACGCTCTACAACCGCCGCGTGCACAACCATACCGTGACCGCCGACGGCCTGGACGGCAATCTCGCCGACGTGTTCATCGCGTGACTCGGGAGATGGCCGGTGCTGCGGGGTCTTTCGTCCGTCTCGTGCTTTGCATATGCGGAACCATTGGTTCTTTTGGCGCCGCAGCGGCTTTATCGTGAGCGTTGCGGCAGCAGCACGGCCGGCGACACGACCGCGACACCACGACGACACCACGACGACACCACGACGACATCACGACGACATCACGACGACATCACGACGACTCGACAGGCAACTCACGCCGGCCGGGTCGTCGGCAACCAGGGTCTGGATCACATGGCAGGACTGAATCGACGCGACTTTCTGATTTCAACGGGCGCAGCGCTCGCCGCGACGGGCATGCCGGCATTGGCGCTCGCACAGGGCGACGCCGCCGTGCCGAAACGAGGCGGCACCTTGAACATGCTGATCAACCCGGAGCCGCCGGTACTCGTGTCGATCTTCCAGACCACGGGGCCTGCGCTCGTCGCGAGTTCGAAAGTGCTCGAAGGTCTGCTCGCGTACGACTTCGATTTGCGGCCGAAGCCGCAGCTTGCCACGGCGTGGACGGTCAGCCCGGACGGCTTGAAATACACCTTTACGCTGCGCCAGAACGTCAAGTGGCATGACGGCCAGCCGTTCACATCGGCGGATGTCGCGTTTTCGATCGACCTGCTCAAAGCGGTGCATCCGCGTGGACGCAGCACGTTCGCCAACGTGACGCGCGTCAGCACACCCGACGCACGCACCGCGATCATCGAATTGTCGAAACCGGCGCCGTATCTGCTGAAGGCGTGGTCGGCCGGCGAATCGCCGATCGTGCCGAAGCATCTGTACGCGTCCGGCGATCCGCTGACGAACCCGCACAACAACGCCCCAATCGGAACGGGGCCGTTCCGTTTCAAGTCATGGACGCGCGGCGCCAATATCGTCTACGAGCGCAACCCCGACTACTGGGACGCGGGCAAGCCCTATATCGACGCCCTGGTATTCAAGGTGATCCCCGACGCGGCCGCTCGCTCGGCGGCCTTCGAAACCGGCGCGCTCGATCTGGGCGGTGAAAACCCGGTGCCGTTGACCGATCTGCAGCGCCTCACGCAATTGCCGCAACTGGCCGTCGAAACGCGCGGCTACCGTTTTCTGGAACCGTTGTCCGAGATCGACTTCAATCTCGATCACCCGATTCTCAAGGACTTGCGAGTGCGTCAGGCGATTGCCCACGCGATCAATCCGCAAGTCGTGCAACGCACGATTGCGTACGGCTACGCCGATCTGTCGCCCACGCCGATCACGCCGGGCTCGCCGTATCACGATGCGAAGCTCGCAGCCTACGCATTCGATATCGCAAGCGCGGAAAAGCTGCTCGACGCAGCGGGCTACCCGCGCAAGGACGGCGGCGTGCGCTTCCAGCTGACGCACGATTTCCTGCCCTATGGCGACCTGTACCGCCGTCAGGCCGACTACGTGAAGTCGGCACTTGCGCGCGTGGGCATCGACGTCACCGTGCGCTCGCAAGACCTGCCCGCGTTCCTGAAGCGCGTCTACGCGGACCGCCAGTTCGACTTCACGAGCATCGGCGTGAACACGCTGTTCGATCCGAGCGTCGGCGTCCAGCGTCTCTACTGGTCGAAGAACATTCGCCCAGGCGTGCCGTTTTCGAATGCGCCGCACTACAGCAACGCCGAAGTCGACCGCCTGCTCGAAAGCGCCTCTGTCGAAATCGACGAAAGCAAACGCGTCGCGTTGTATCAGCAGTTCCAGCAGATCGTCTATCGCGATCTGCCGATTCTCAACCTCGTCGCGCCGCGCATGGTCACGTTGGCGAACCGGCGCGTGCACAACCACACCGTGTCCGCGCAGGGCCTCGAAGGCAATCTCGCGGATGTCTATCTGAGCGCCTGACAGGAGATCGACGATGAGCCGAAGTCTGGGTTTCGGCGCGATAGCGCGGCGCACCGCATGGCAGGTCCTGCCGACGGTGGTTGGCATCGTGATCCTGAACTTCTTTCTGCTGAAACTGATGCCGGGCGATGCCGCCGACGTGCTCGCTGGAGAATCGGGCTCGGCCACGGCGGAAACGATGCAAGTGCTGCGCGCGAAGTTCGGCCTCGACCAGCCGCTGCTGCATCAATTGTGGTCGTACCTGACGCATCTGGCTCACTTCAGCCTTGGCTATTCGCCGCGTTACGACATGCCTGTCATGCAGTTGATCCTGTCGCGTTTGCCGAATACGTTGCTGCTCATGGGCGTGGCGTTGACACTGGCGATCGTGATCGGCGTGACGCTCGGTGCGGTGATGGCGCATTGGGCCGGCAAGTGGCCGGACCGCGTGTTGTCGGTGCTCGCATTGCTGTTCTATTCGACGCCGGGCTTCTGGATCGGCTTGCTCGCCATCGTGCTGTTCTCGGTGCACCTCGGCTGGTTGCCGAGCGGCGGCAACGTGACGCTCGGCGTGCAACTGCATGGCTTTGCGTTATTCGCCGACGCGGCGCAGCACGTGCTGCTGCCCGCCGCGACGCTGGCGACGTTCTTTATCGCGATCTATGCGCGGCTCACCCGCGCCGCGATGCTCGAAGTGCAACGCCAGGACTTCGTGCGAACCGCGCAAGCGAAGGGCCTGCATCCGTGGCGCGTGACGGTGCGGCATGTGTTGCGCAACGCGCTGATGCCGCTGACGACAATGGTCGGCATTCATTTCGGCACGCTGCTCGGCGGCGCGGCGGTGACGGAGACCGTGTTCAGTTGGCCCGGTCTCGGGCGGCTCGCGCTCGACGCCGTAATGGCGCGTGATTTCAGCGTGTTGCTCGGCGTTCTGCTGCTGTCGTCGCTGCTTGTGATCGTCGCCAACGTGCTGGTCGATCTGCTTCAGGCCTGGCTCGATCCACGTATTGCGTGACTCTTCACGCTTGCGCCGACCCGTTGTTCACCAGAGAGATGCAATGGCTTCCGACTCTTCCAATCTGATCTCCACCTCGCCCGAACCGGCGGTTTCAACGTGGCGCCGTCAACTGGCCGGTGCGCTGTTCGGCCAGGGCCGCACCGGCACCGCGCCCGCTGCGCCGCGCAGCGGGCGCGGCGTGTGGCGGGCGCTGCTGCGCAATCCGTCGGCGCTGACCGGACTCGTGCTGCTCGCCGGGTTCATCGCGCTCGCCTTCGGTGCGGGACATCTGTTTCCCGGCGATCCGCTCGACATGGTCGCCGCTCCTTTCGAGTGGCCGGGCGCCGATCCGCAGTACCGGCTCGGCACCGATTCGCTCGGACGCGATGTCGCTGCCGGCATTGCGCACGGCACGCGCGTGTCCTTGATGATTGGCGCGGCGGCGGCGGGAATCGGTCTCGTGATCGGCACGCTGGTCGGCGCGGCGGGCGGCTTCTTCGGTGGTGTCATCGACAACGTGCTGGTGCGCGTGACCGAACTCTTTCAAACCATTCCGTCGTTTCTGCTGGTGATCGTGATTGTCGCGATTGGCCGGCCGAGCGTCACGGTGATTGCGCTGGCGATCGGCATCGCGTCGTGGCCGACCGTCGCGCGAATCGTGCGCGCCGAATTTCGCACGCTACGCGAGGCGGACTTCGTGCTCGCGGCGCGCAGCCAGGGGTTCAGCAATGCGCGCATCATCTTCGGCGAGATTTTGCCGAATGCGCTGCCGCCGGTGATCGTCACCGCGTCGGTGATGGTGGCGAGCGCGATTCTGATCGAGTCGTCACTGTCGTTTCTCGGCATGGGCGACCCGAACGTCGTCAGTTGGGGCGGCATGATCGGCGCGGGACGCGATTCGCTGCGCACCGCCTGGTATCTGACCGCCATTCCCGGCGCCGCGATCGTCGTCGCGGTGCTGGCGCTGAATCTGCTCGGCGACGGCCTGAACGACGCGCTTAACCCGCGTCTGCGGGAACGCACCTGATCATGAAACCGGGGACTCACGAAGTGACTAGATCGGCAAACCTGCTGGAAGTGCGCGATCTGCGCGTCAGTTTCGGCGCGCATGAAGCGGTGCGCGGGCTGAATTTCGATGTTGCGCAAGGCGAGACGCTGGCGCTGGTCGGTGAATCGGGGTGCGGCAAATCCGCCACCGCGCTGTCGCTGATGCGGCTCGTGCCGGTGCCGGGGCGCGTGAGTGGCAGCCTGCGTTTCGACGGCCGCGAACTCCTCGATTTGTCGGAGCGGGACATGCGCGCGGTGCGCGGCCGGCAGATGTCGATGATTTTCCAGGAGCCGATGACCTCGCTGAACCCGGTGCTGTCAATAGGCGCGCAGATCGTCGAGACGTTGCGCCAGCACGAGAGTCTTTCCAAAGTTGCCGCGTGGAAGCGCGCAATCGAACTGCTTGAGTTGGTGCGCATTCCCGAACCGCAGCGGCGCGTGTTCGATTATCCGCACGAGCTGTCCGGCGGCCAGCGGCAACGCGTGATGATCGCAATGGCGGTCGCGTGCCGGCCGCGTCTGCTGATCGCGGACGAGCCGACCACGGCGCTCGACGTCACGATTCAGGCGCGGATTCTCGAACTGCTCGATGGTCTGCGGCGCGAGTTGTCGATGTCACTGCTGCTGATCACGCACGATCTCGGCGTGGTCGCGCAACACGCGGACCGCGTCGCGGTGATGCTGGCGGGCGAGATGGTGGAGCAGGCGCCGGTCGCGCAACTCTTCACGCAACCGAGGCACGCATACACGCGCGGCCTGCTCGGCGCGTCGTTGAATCTCGCCGACGACCTGCACTATCGAGGCTGGAAACTGCCGGAAATCCGCCACGGTATCGACGATGACGGCCAGCCGAACTTTGCGGTCGTCCCCCTTTCGCCGCGTACCGGACAGCACGACGAACCGGCTGCCGCGCGACGCGCAACAGACGACGCGCCGCTGCTCGCGCTGCACGACCTGCGCATCGACTATCCGCATCGTGATGGCAAGACGACGCTACGCGCGGTCGACGGTGTGTCGCTGCAGATCGCGCGTGGCGAAACGGTTGGCCTTGTCGGCGAATCCGGTTGTGGGAAATCGACTCTGTCGAAAGCGATCCTGCGGCTCGTACCGGCTGCGGGCGGCCAGATTCGCCTGCGCGGCACTGATCTGGTGCCGCTGCGCGAGCACGAGTTGCGGCCGTTGCGCCGTCACGTACAGATGGTGTTTCAGGATCCCTATGCGTCGCTCAATCCGCGCCGTACGGTTGGCGAGATTCTGGATACGGTGCTGGTGGTCGACGGTGTGAACGACGCGCGGCAACGCCGCTCGCGCATCGCCGCGATACTGGACCGCGTTGGACTGCCCAGTTCCGCACCACAGCGCTTTCCGCATGAATTCTCGGGCGGGCAACGTCAGCGCATCGGCATCGCGCGGGCGCTGGTGCTCGAACCGGACCTGCTGATCTGCGACGAACCGGTGTCCGCTCTGGATGTGTCGATCCAGGCGCAAATCCTCAATCTGCTGGTGGAACTCAAACGCGATCTCGGGCTTGCCTATCTGTTCATCTCGCACGATCTTTCCGTGGTGCGCTATATCGCGGACCGCGTGCATGTGATGCAGGCGGGGCGCATCGTCGAAAGCGGCGATCATCGCGAGATCTGGCGCGCGCCGCAGCATGCCTACACGCGTACGCTGCTCGACGCGATTCCCGGCAGACGTTTCGACGCGCAAGCGGCTTAAAGCGATGCGGAAAGAGGCGGCTTGCGCCGCCTCTTTCCGATGGTTCGTCTTTATAGCCGTCTGGCTCGACCCAACTCAGTCCTGCGGCGACCCGTGGCGTGCAATCCGGCCGAAGAACGGATGGCCCGGATCGTTGAAGCCCGGCGTGGACGGATGGCCGCTCGTCACGAGGGAATCGACAAACGCTTCGTCTTCGGAAGTGAGTCGATAGCGCAACGCCGGCAGGTAGTCACGCCATTGCGTTTCGGTGCGCGGCCCCGCAATAGTCGAACTGATATAACGGCTATTGAGCACCCACGCGAGCGCGAATTGCCCGGCTGTGAGGCCGCGCGCTTCGGCGTGCTCGCGTACGCGCCGCGCCAGTTCCAGCGATTCCGGCCGCCATTCGGTCTGCTGCATGCGCCGGTCGCTGCGGCCCGCGCGCGAGTCGGCGGCGGGCGTCGCGCCCGGTTCGTACTTGCCGGTCAGCACGCCGCGCGCAAGCGGGCTGTACGAAATCACGCCGAGCCCATAGCGGTGCGCCGCGCCCAACTGTTCTGCCTCAGCCTGGCGATTGGCGATGTTGTAGAGCGGCTGACTCGCGACCGGCGCATCCAGCCCGAGCGCCTGCGCTGTATGGCTGAATTCGGCTATCTTCCACGCGCGATGATTCGACAACCCGTAGTAGCGCAGCTTGCCTGCCCGGATCAGATCGTTCAGCGCACGCACCGTTTCCTCCACCGGCGTCTGGTGATCTTCGCGATGAATGTAGAGCAGATCGATGTAATCGGTGTTCAGGCGCTTCAGACTTGCGTCTACCGCACGCACGATATGTTTGCGCGACGCGCCGCTTGCATTGACGTCGCCGTCTTGCAGCGGATTGGCGAACTTGGTCGCAAGCACCCAGCGCTCGCGCTGCGCGGCAATGCTGCGGCCCACCACGCGTTCCGATTCGCCTTTGACGTAGACGTCGGCGGTGTCGATCGAATTGATGCCCTGTTCCTGAGCCAGATCGATGATGCGGGCCGCAGTGGCCTCGTCGGTGGGGCCGCCGAACATCATCGTGCCGAGCGTCAGTGTCGAGACCTTGATGCCGCTGCGGCCGAGCTGTCTGTATTCCATGTTTTACGGATTCCGTGAAAGTGTAGAGGGTGAGGCGGTTCAACGCTGCAGCCAGAGATCGGCGAAACTCGCCGATACGCCGTCGGGCGACGTCGTATGGTTGTGCACCGCGCGCGAGTACACCGTGATGTATTGCGGCGACACCAGATTGATGTCCGGGAGGTCGCGCGCGAGGATGCGCTGGATCTGCGAGAACAGCTGCTTGCGCGTGGCTTCGTCGGTTTCTTCGGCCACGCGCGAGAACAACTGGTCGATCTCTGGATTGCTATAGTGCGAGCCGTTGGTGAACGGCACGCCGCGCCGGAAGTTGCCGGTCGTATAGAGCCGCGCGACGCCGACCACCGGATCGAACAGATTGCTCATGCCGTTGATGCTGAAGTCGAAATCGCGGTCGGTATAGATTCGCTTCAGGTAGGCCGGCAAATCCTGACTGCGAACCGTCACGGCAATGCCCGTGCGCGCTAACGCGGACTTGACGTAGGCGGCGGTGCGCGCGGGCAGATCGCCGATCGGCAGCGGATCGACTGTCAGCGCAAAGCGGGTGCCGTCGGCATTGCGCGGATAGCCGGCTTGGTCGAGCAATGCGTTCGCGTGCTCGACGTTGAACGGATAGGGCGTAGGCGCCGGATCGTGATACGGACTCGACGGAATGATCGGACTCGCGAGCGGCGTGGCGTAGCCGTAATAGATGACTTTGCGGATCACCTCGCGATCGAGCGCCGATGCGATAGCCTGGCGCACTTTCGGATTCTTCAGCACCGGATTGTCGAGATTGAATTCGATGCGCGCCACGCCCGCCTGGAATTCGTAGCCGCGCGACTCGATTCCGAGCTTCGGGTTGGCCTTCAGCCGCGCAAGGTCGGACAGCGGCACCGGCGTATCGCCGCTTAGATCGACCGAGCCGTCTTCGAACGCGACGGTGCGCGCAGCCGGATCGTTGATGACCTTGACGACGATCCTGTCGAGCCAGGGCTTGCCTTTGTCCCAGTAGTCGTCATTGCGCGCGTATTCGATGTAGCTGCCGCGCACCCACTTGATGAACCGGAAGGGGCCCGTGCCGATCGGCGCGTTGTTGGCCGGATTGGTGAGGACGTCGGTGCCGTCGTAGATATGCTTCGGCACGATCGGCGTTTCCGACGACGAAAACGCTTTGATCAGCCACGGCGCAGATCTCGACAACGTAATGACGACCGTGTACGGATCGGGCGTCGAAATATCGGTGACATTGGCGAAGGTGGTTTTCGCACGCGGGTGGACTTGCCTGAGCGTCTGGATCGAGTACGCGACGTCGGCTGACGTGAAGGGTTTGCCGTCGTGCCATTTCACGCCGTGGCGCAAATGGAAAACGTATTTGCGGCTGTCGTCGCTGATTTCCCATGAGGTCGCGAGCGAGGGTTTCGGCTCGAACTTGAAGTCGTATTCCAGCAGACCTTCGGTGACTTTGCCGCTGACCTTCAGCACGTTGGTCGCGGTGGTCGCCAGATCGACGAGGGCGGTCGGCTCCGGCGTGACGATGAAATTGAGCGTACCGCCGCGCGTCTGCGCTTGCGCCGTGTGGGCGTTGAGCGCGACGGCGAGTGTCACTGCAAATGCGAACGCTCCGCTGAAGACCCGCTTGCCGTAGCGACGCAGTGTGGCCTGCGTGGTGACATGTGCCATCTTTTGTTATGGGAGAAGAGGAGAGAAGGAGAAAGCGGAGACGGGTCAGACTGCCGATCCGGCGAGCGCATTGCGTCGCTCGAGTGCCGCGGCGAGCGGAACCGGATCGACCCATGCGTCGAAGTCGAAATCCGTCGCAACGAAGCCCCACTTGAACAGGAACTGCTTGAAATCGGCGAGCGCGGCAAGCGCCTGCGGATCGAGGCCGATCGCCAACTGCCGGTGCAGGCCACCCGGATACGCGCGTTCGACCCAATGCTCGGCGCTGCGAACCTCGCGGGCGACGTAACTCGCCACTTCGGCCGCGTGCGTCTCGGCCCAGTCGCCGGCGGCGAGGGTGCGAGCCAGCACGCGTTCCACAAGGTCGGGACGCTCGCGCAGCAGTTGCGCGTCCACGGTCAACGGACGCGGTGTGCCATTGTTCGCGTGCAGCGCGCGATTGGATTGCGCGCCGATCTCCACGAGGACTTTCGCACCGAGAAGATTCGCGATATCGAGTCCGGTCGCACCTTTGACGAACACGACATCGGCCTCGCCGCGCAGAAGCGCCTCTGCTTCGCGGGCGAATTCGTGCGAACGTTGCGCGTCGAGCCACACGCCGAGCGGGGCGCCGCTAGCGGGCTTCGCGTCTTCGAGTCCGCGAGGCGTGTGCGGCAGTTCGACCAGATCGATATCCTCGAACTGCGCGCCGACCACATCGAGCAGCGACGAAAACCCGCGCAGCGCGGTGGCGCGATGGAAATCGACCACGTTCGCACGCGTATTACGCGGCAAACCGAAGCGACGCCCGGCGAGCGCGTGCGGTGTGGCGTCGAGTTGCCGGTCGAGCGTGATCAGCGCCTGGAACTCGTCGACCCAGCTCAGACCGATCAGGCGTGTGTCGCTGCCCTGAGCGCGCGCCCACAGTGCCGGAATATTGCCGCCCTGGCGAAACGACCATGGCTGGCTATGGGTGAAGTGCGAGCGGCGGATCAGCACATCGTCGGCATCCTGCAGTGCTTTGACGTCGATACCGTCGGCTGCGAATTCCTGTTGCAGCCAGCCTTTTTGCGCCGCGATGCCGAACGGGGTCGGTGCCGGGCAGCGCGTGTACCAGATTCGGCTCATGCGGATCACCTGCGTGGTTGAGTGGAATTTTGTTGGGATGGTTGCCGCGTTCGACGAACGCGGCGCGCTGACGCAATCAATAGCGCAAGCCGGCTTCGCGCAGTAACGGCAGCACGCACTCGCCGAAAAATTCGAGGTCGGGTTTGAAATCGAAGAAGCTCAGTTGCACGCCGTCGACACCGGCGCGATGCAGTCGCACGATGTAGTCGGCAATCTGCTGCGGCGAGCCGACGATCGAAATGTTGCCGCCCACCGCGCGCGCTGCCGCCGAATTGCGTTGCTCGGCGCCTCCGCGCCACGCGTGCGCGTCGCTGTCGAAGCGATGGAAACTGCCTTCGTCGCCGTGTGCGACGATCGCATCGTGGTAGGCGCGTGCTTCAGCGGGCGTCTCGCGGCAGATCACCATCGGGTTGAGCAACGTACGAATCTTGCGGCCATGTGCCTGGGCGGCGGCTTTCACGCGAGCGGTGTGCGCCGGCAGCGCGGCGAGCGCCGCTTCGATTTCCGAACCGGCCGGGCTCGTGATGAACACCACATCGGAATAGCGCGCGGCGAAGTCGATGCCCGCGTCCGAGCCGGTCGCGTTGACGAGGAGCGGGCGTCCGTAGCGCGGCTTCGGCGTGACGAAGGCCTTGTCCAGTTTCCAGCTCGACAGTTCGGGCGCGAAACTGAAGTTATCGGGCTGCGACCACAATTGCTGTACGGCGTCGAGAAATTCGGCCGCCAGTTGATAGCGCCGGTCGTGATCGATGCGATGCCAGCCGAACATCTCGTGCTCGATCGCACGATGACCGGTGACGACGTTGATGCCCCAGCGCCCCTTCGAGATGTGATCGAGCGTCGCGGTGAATTTGGCGAAATGCAGAGGATGCCACGGGCCATACAACACGTGACTGGTGGCGACAAGGATGATGCGTTCGGTGCGCGCGGTCATCGCCGCGAGCGACATGAACGAATCGAGTGCTTCTCCGTTGAATACGCCGCCGTAGCCGCCCTTGGGCAACCATTGCGACAGGGCGAAGACCAGGTCGAAGCCGAACGATTCCGCTTTCTGCACCAGCTCCAGGTTGTACTCGAAGTTCCAGTCCGTCGTGCGGGGCAAGGTGGATGCGCTCCAGCCGCCGGCCTGAATCGGCAGGAACAGGCCAAGCAGCAAGGGCTGTTCAAAGGCGCGCGAAACCGGACTATCCGTAAAGGCGGTGGGCGAACGGACTGCGACGAAAGGCGACGCATCGCGGGCACCGTCGGCAGGAGGTGCCGATGTGCGTGATGGTGGGGTAACGACTGATTCGGGCACGGTGAAATTCCTTGCGATGCAAGTATGAACGTACGCGTTGTCCGCGAGATCGCACGCGGCGCGGCGGCAAAACCTGGGGGTGCAAACAGTAAAGCACGTCGTTATCCGGAACGCCAAACAACGAAAACTGCTTTTAATCTGAAGTGCCAGGCGATGCGTGAAAGTGCCGCTTTAGCGGCCTGTTTCCACGCATGAGCATGGTTTGCGTTCTATGCTTTCCAGACGATGTCGCGCACATCGACCTTCTTCGGAATTAGCCCGAGTGCGAACAGGCGGTCTGCTGTCGCCTGCTGGTTGTCGAGCAGCCGCGCGCTGAGTGCTGTCACGTCGAAGCTCGCATTGCGGTTCACGGCCGCCATCACATCGGGCGCGATGCCGGTGGCGCTCGCCAGTACTTCAGTCACGTCCCCCGGGTGTGCTTTGGCCCACTCGGCCGCTTGTTTCGATCCTTCGATGTACTCGTTGACCAGCTCGGGATGCGCCGCGGCAAACGTGCTGTTCGCCAGCAGAAAGCCGGAACTCGATTCGATGTCGCCGCTATAGGCAAGCACACGCGAAGGCGTGTGCTTTTGCGCGAGCGTGAAATACGGGTCCCAGATCACCCACGCGTCGATATTTCCGCCTTCGTACGCGAACGCGGCATCTGCGGCGCTGAGCGAGAAGGTTTCGATCTCCGACAATTTCACCCCGGCCTTTTCGAGTGCGGCGGCGATCAGATCGTGCGAACTGGAGCCTTTTGCATAGCCGACTTTCTTGCCGCGCAGATCGGCGAGCGTGTGTATGCCGGAGTCTGCCTTGACCAGAATGCCTTCGCTTTTCGCACCTGTCGGCTGCGCGGCGATGTAGTTGACATGACCTCCCGACGCCTGCAAGAAGATACAGCCGACGTTGCCGGAATTGCCGAATGCAATCACGCCCATATCGAGCGCCTGCAATAGCGTCAGTCCGGAGGGGAACTCGATCCATTTGACGCGAATGCCGCGTGGCTCGAAGCGCTTTTCGAATACCTTGAGTTGCCGCGCAACGAGGGGAATGCCGGTCTTCTGAAAGCCTAGACTGATCGTATCGGATGTCGCCGCCGAGGCTTTGCGCGTCGACGTGGCGAAGGCCGCGCCGGCGAGTGCCGCAGCGCCGGCGGCGAGAAATTGACGACGTCCTGGCATGCAGGCATCTCCTGGAGAATGGGTGGATGGTGAAGCGGGGGATGTCACACGGTTAAGGGGCACGGCAGCCACCTCAGGTCTGCCCGCTAGTGGGTGGCCGTTCGCCGTTGAGATAGAAGTTGCCGACTGCCGCGTATTTCCAGCGCGCGGCGTCGTGCAATGTATGTACGCGAGCATTGCGCCAATACCGGTCGAGATTGAACGACGGATGCGTGGACCGCGTGCCTGCGAGTTCGAATAGCTTGTTGCTGGCTTCGATGGCGATTTCGGTCGTCAATGCTTTGGCTTCGGCGACCGCGATCGACGCCTCGGCAATCGTGTCCTCGCTTGGGGCGGCGAGGCAACCGTCGATCGCGTGGCCGGCGCGGTCCATCATGGCTTCGGCCGCATGCAGGCGCGTTTTCAGTTCGCCTAGCTGGTAGATCACGTAAGGGTCGGCGCCGAGGGCAGCCGTGGACGGCGCGGAGTCGGCGTCACGCTGCCGGATGAAAGCGATCGTCGCGTCGATTGCGCCGCGCGCAATGCCCGCGTCGATGCCGACGTGACTGATCTGCGAAATGGCGTTTTGCGGCCATTCTTCGTAGCTGCGGTAGATCGGCAAGACATTTAGCGCGGGCACCCACACGTTGTCGAAGATCACCGTGCCGCTCGCGGTGGTTTTCTGGCCGAAGCTCTCCCAGTCGTCAACGATTTTCATGCCCGGGTGCCCCGTGGGCACAATTGCCACGACGCGGCGCCCCTGCGTGTCCTGGCCGATGGTCGAGACGTAGTCGGCAAACAGCGCGCCGGTCGAATAGATCTTGCGGCCGGACAGCCGGAAGCCGCCGTCGTCGGCGGCGATGGTCATGGCGGAGCCGGCGGGGCGTCGCCCACCGACGTCGACGTTGGCGTTGCCAAAGCGTGCGCCGCGCAGAATCTCGCCGAGGAAGAACGCGCGTTGCTGCTCCGTGCCGGTTTTCCAGAGCCAGAATACGGCGCTGTTATGGTTCTGCTGGATCTGCGCGATCGACGGATCGGCCGCGGCGAGGATGGCGAAGACCCGCCCGACCGTCACGTAGGAAACCTGCGCACCACCGTACGCTTCAGGTACGGTCATCGCCCACAGGCCGGCGTTCGATGCGGCATCGAGTTCTTCGTGCGGCAGGCTGCGGTCTCTGTCGCGGCGCGCGGCATCGGCGGCGAAGCGGCTGGCGAGGTGCTGCGCGGTGGCGATCGCCTCGGCGTCGGACTTGATGGCGTGAGCCGGTTTGTTGGAGCGGGGCGCGGCAGGGTCGGCGAACGCGGCGTTCGACGTTTGAGTGGGCATTAAGGGCTCCGGAGCGATCCGCTCGGGATCGTGTTGAACAGCAATATCGGCGCTCATGAAGCGCGACTCGCTGCTTCGAGGTGTCGGAAACGTCAAAAATTATGCGAAGAAGATTGAAGACGGACAACGAACAATAATTGCTATTCTTAGCTGATTCCTGATGCGATCAATTCGACGGTTCCTCGCGCGCAGAGCGTAAGCATGGCGAACACGCCGTGCTCATAACGTTATGAGTTTCGCTTCGTTGCCATTCGTCGCCCGCACCGCTAACGTCGGCTCTTTAGCCATCCAGATCACCCGCGAGCACCTTGGCTCCAGCAGATTCAGAGCCGCCGCGGCACGCTCACCTCGCTAACCCTCTTTCGCGGACCTCTATGAGCAGACGTAGCGGGCACTTGCACCTCGGCGCCTTTCTTTATCCGTCGGGACATCACATCGCGGCATGGCGGCATGCCGAGGCGCAGGCGGATGCCGGCGTCAATTTCCGCCATTACGTACAGCTTGCCCAGGGGGCCGAAGCCGCGAAGTTCGACCTGGTGTTTCTGGCCGACGGTGTGGGTACGCGCGGCGACAACGTCGACTTTCTGAGCCGCACCGCACACAGCTATGTCGCGCAGTTCGAGCCCATCACGCTGCTGTCGGCGCTGGCGGCGGTGACCGAGCGCATCGGCCTGGTCGGAACGGCCTCGACGAGCTTCAACGAGCCGTATCACATCGCGCGCAAGTTTGCGTCGCTCGATCACATCAGCGGCGGACGTGCCGGCTGGAATCTGGTCACGTCGTCGAGCGAGCACGAGGCGAAGAACTTCAATCGCGACAAACATTTCGATCACGCCGAGCGTTACGCACGCGCGACCGAGTTTGCGCAAGTCACGCAAGGGCTCTGGGACAGTTGGGAAGACGATGCGTTTGTCCGCGACAAACCCAACGGCCGTTTCTTCGACCCGCAAAAGCGGCATGTGCTCGACCATAAGGGACGTTTCTTTCAGGTCCGAGGCCCGCTGAACGTCGCGCGTTCTCCGCAAGGGCATCCGGTCGTCGTGCAGGCGGGATCGTCGGAAGCGGGCAGGGAATTGGCGGCCAGCACGGCCGAGGTGATCTTCACCGCGCAGCAAACGCTCGCGGACGCAGTGGCCTTTTACGCCGACGTGAAGGGACGCATGCGGGCTTATGGCCGCGAGCCCGACGATCTGAAGATCATGCCGGGTGTGTTCCCGATTGTCGGACGCACCGCGAGCGAGGCGAACGAAAAGTTCGACCAGTTGCAGTCGCTCCTCGATCCGAAAGTGGGGCTCGCGCTGGTGTCCGGACTCACCGGCGGCTTCGATCTGTCGGACTATCCGCTCGACGGGCCGATTCCCGAGTTGCCGGAAACGAATGCAAGCAAGAGCCGGCAGTCGTTGACGATCGAGTTGGCGCGTCGCGAGAACCTGACGATCCGCCAACTCTATTTGCGGGTAGCGGGTGCGCGCGGTCACTGGCAACTCGTCGGAACTCCGGAGCAGATCGTCGATCAACTCGAAGAGCGCTTCGTGAACTACGGCGCAGACGGTTTCAATGTCATGCCGCCGGTGTTGCCGAACGGCCTGACCGATTTCGTCGAACTCGTGTTGCCCGAGTTGCGCAGACGCGGCTTGTTCCGCAGCGAGTACGAAGGGCGCACGTTGCGCGAAAACCTCGGGCTGCGGCGGCCTGCGCATCGCGCTCGATAGCCGGCCTTCGTCGGGGCCGCGTGCTGTGTTGCGTATGACGCGCCCGCATCAGCCATGCTGCGATCGATATCACGATTGATTGTTTGGCGAGCGTGCGCGCCGTTGCTAGCATCGCAGGCTTGCCCACGAGCCCACCAGTACGACAAAGCGCCGCCGCCATCATGAATGCCCGCACCCAGCCGCTGCATCCGCCGCCATCGCGCACTCGCCGCCGCCTGCTCAGGCGTCTCGCCGCGGGCGGCCTCGTTGCCTCGCACGCAGCGGCGGCCGCCGAACTGCTCAAGCCGCTCGACATCGCGCCGTCGAGCCGCGTGCCAGGCGCGCCCATACTCGAGCATCCGTACGGCGTGCCGTCGCCGCACGAGGTGGATGTCGTGCGGCGCAGCGCGCGGGCGTGGCCGCTGCCCGGCGCGGCTTCATCGATGACCCCGCTCGCCGATCTGCACGGCACGCTCACGCCGAACGGTCTGGTCTACGAACGTCATCACGGTGGCGTACCCGACATCGACCCGGCTCAGCATCGGCTCGCGATTCACGGACTGGTGCGTACGCCGAAGCTGTTCACGATGGACGATCTGCTGCGCCTGCCGTCCGAATCGCGCATCCATTTTCTCGAATGCTCGGGCAATACCGGCAACGAGTGGAACGGGCCGAGCGGCCTGCCGGTGCAACTCACGCATGGCCTGCTCTCATGCTGTGAATGGACCGGCGTGCGCTTGTCGACCTTGCTGGAAGAGGTGGGCGGTCTGTCGAATCAGATCGATCCGGCGCGTGGCTGGCTGCTCGCCGAAGGCGCGGATGCCGCCGTGATGACGCGCAGTTTGCCGCTCGAACGGATACTCGAACGCGCGCTCGTCGTGTACGCGCAAAACGGCGAACGTCTGCGGCCGGAGAACGGTTATCCGTTGCGTTTGATCGTCCCCGGCTTCGAGGGCAATACGAACGTCAAGTGGCTGCGTCGTCTGAAGGTAGTCGATGCGCCCTTGCAAACGCGCGAGGAAACTTCGAAGTACACGAGCCTGCTCGCGAACGGCACCGCCCGTCAGTTCGCGTTCGAGATGGATGCGAAGTCGGTAATCACGCGGCCCTCGCCGGGGCATCGCCTCACCACACACGGTTACTACCCGATTACCGGGCTTGCCTGGTCCGGGCGCGGCACCGTTCGCAAGGTCGAAGTATCGACCGATGGCGGCGCGACCTGGCGTCTTGCGCGTCTCGATGGCGCCATTCACGATCGCGCGCTCACGCGCTTTCAGGCGGACTGGCGCTGGGACGGCGGCCCCGCCGCGATTCTCTCGCGCGCGACCGATTCGACCGGCTACGTGCAACCCACTCGCGCGGAACTCGTTGCCGCTCGCGGGCTGAACTCGCAGTACCACTACAACGCGATCCAGCAATGGCGGGTCGACGCGAGCGGCGAGGTGCGTAATGCGTGACGCCTGTTCGACACGCTGGCGAGTGCGCACGGCGTTGGCCGCAGGGCTCTCGCTATGCGCGCTGGTCTCCTGTTCGTCGATCGCACCGGACGCGTCCATCGTTCAGAGCGTGGCGCCCGGCCACGGCATCGGCACGCCGCTCACCGAGCAGGAGCTGGCCGCCTGGAACATCGACATCGCGCCGGATGGCCGCGGTTTGCCCGCGGGCAGCGGCGACGTCGCCACGGGCGCGCATCTGTTCGCCGCGAAGTGCGCCGCGTGCCACGGCGCGCAAGGCCAGGGCGGGCTTGGCGATCCGCTGGTCGGCGGGCAGGGCACGCTGACCAGCGCAAAGCCGAAGCGCACCGTGGGCAGTTACTGGCCCTATGCGACGACGCTGTTCGACTATATCCGCCGCGCGATGCCCTACAACGCGCCCGAATCGCTGTCCGCCGACGAGGTCTATGCGCTCAGCGCGTTCCTGCTGAACCAGAACGGCATCGTTGCAGCCGATGCGCGCCTCGACGCGGCGTCCCTGCCGCGAGTGGTGATGCCCAACCGGCAGGGTTTCGTGGCCGATCCGCGCCCCGGACGGCTATGACGCGCAGGTTCGCCGACACGAAGGCCGAAGCGGCACACGCGAGTAAAGCGTCGCGGCCGCCCGGAATGCGTTAAAGCATCGGGTTTATCACTCCAGCAGATAAACGTATCGGATTTGCTTCGTTGTCGCCGCGCGCCTGCGCCGGTACATTCGTCGGACTGCGCCCTCGACGGCGTTCTCCGAACAGATCAACGACGAGTTTCCTGTGACGACTGCCTTTGCCCCCACTGCTGCCGGCCATGACGGCCACGCCATTGAAGCCCAGCCCTTCGAGATTCGCGCGTTCGACGGTCCCGTCGGCGCGGAAGTCCTCGGACTCGATCTCGGCAAGCCGCTTAGCCAGGACGATTTCGCGCGCATTCATCGCGCTCACCTCGATCACCATGTGCTCGTGTTCCGCGACCAACGCATCACGCCGGATCAGCAGATTGCCTTCAGCCGCCGATTCGGCCCGCTGCAGATTCATGTGCTGCATCAATTCCAGTTGACGGGCTATCCGGAAGTGCTGGTGGTCTCGAACATCGTCGAGAACGGCAAGCCGATCGGTCTCGGCGATGCGGGTCATTACTGGCATTCCGATCTGTCGTACAAGGAAAAGCCGAGTCTCGGTTCGCTGCTGCATGCGCAGGAATTGCCCGCCGAAGGCGGCGACACGCTGTTCGCCAACATGCACCTCGCGTGGGACACCTTGCCCGCGCATTTGCGCGCCGCCGTGGAAGGGCGTCAGGCCGAGCACACGTATCTCGCCAAGTACGCGGAACTGCAGAAGCGCAGTCCGTGGCGGCCCAATCTGTCCGCTGAACAGATCGCCTCGGTGAAACCCGTCGTGCAGCCGATCGTACGCACGCATCCCGAGACCGGCCGCAAGGCGCTGTTCGTCAGCGAGCATTTCACGACCCGCGTGATCGGTTTGCCGGAAGACGAGAGCAAGGCGCTGCTCGACGAAATATTCGCCCATAGCGTTCGCCCAGAACATCTGTACCGGCATCAGTGGCAAGAGCACGACATGGTGTTCTGGGACAACCGCTCGCTGATGCATCTCGCGGCCGGCACGCCGGACCATCTGCGCCGCAAACTGTATCGCACGACGATCGAAGGCGACGCGCCGTTCTGACGGCACCGTTGCCCGCTTAGACCACACTACACGCTGACCGGAGTTCCAATGCTTGCCAGGTTTCGCCCGACCGCCGCGCGGCCGTCGTTTGCCCGCCGTTTTACCGCGACTCTGCTGACCGTATCGATGGGCGTCGCGGGCTTTGCCGCCATCGCGCCCGCGCACGCCGAGGGGCAGATTCGCGTCGCCGAGCAGTTCGGCATTGTCTATCTGCTGCTGAACGTGGCGCGTGACCAGCAATTCGTCGAGAAAGAAGGGCGTAAGCAGGGGCTCGATATCAAGGTGGATTGGGTGAAGCTCTCGGGCGGCGCCGCGGTCAACGACGCGCTGCTGTCCGGTGCCGTGGACATCGCGGGTGCCGGCGTCGGTCCGCTGCTGACGATCTGGGACCGCACGCACGGCAAGCAGAACGTCAAGGGCGTTGCGTCGCTCGGCAATCTGCCGTACTACCTCGTCAGCAACGATCCCAACGTGAAGACGATTGCCGACTTCACCGAGAAGGACCGCATCGCGGTGCCCGCCGTCAACGTGTCGGTGCAATCGCGCGTGCTGCAATACGCGGCGGCCAAGCGCTGGGGCGACAAGGATTACAACCGTCTCGACAAATTCACCCAGGCGTTGCCGCATCCCGATGCGGCCGCTGCGATCATTGCGGGCGGCACGGAAATCACCGGGCACTTCGGCAATCCGCCGTTTCAGGAGCAGGAACTGGCGGGCAATCCGAAAGCGCATATCGTGCTGAATTCCTACGATGTGCTCGGTGGACCGAGTTCGGCGACCGTGCTTTACGCCACCGAAAAATTCCGCGACAACAATCCGAAGACGTATCGCGCATTCGTCGATGCATTGGCCGACGCCGCGCGTTTCGTCACGGCCAATCCAGAAGCCGCTGCCGATATCTACATCCGCACGAATCAATCGAAGATCGACCGCACTCTGCTCGTGAAGGTCATCAAGAATCCGCAGGTGCAATTCAAGGTCGCGCCGCAGAACACGTTCGGGCTCGCGCAGTTCATGTATCGCGTCGGCGTGATCAGGAACGAGCCGAAGTCGTGGAAGGACTACTTCTTCGACGACCCCGCGACGGCGACGGGGAGTTGAACATGTTCAGCATTGCGCGACATTTGCCGGCGCGTTTAGTCCGCACACACGGAGCAATCTGATGGTGGCCAATCCCACGCTTCTGTTTCCGAACCGCGACGGGCAGACCGGCGCGGCGACCAGCGAACGACTGCTCGCGGTCGAAAACGTCAACCTCGAATACCGCACACGTGAGCGCATCGTGCGCGCGACGCACGACGTCAGCTTCGACGTCTACGGCGGCGATCGCTTCGTACTGCTCGGGCCGTCGGGCTGCGGCAAGTCGACGTTGCTCAAAGCGGTGGCCGGCTTCATCCAGCCGACCTCGGGCAGCATTTCGCTCGACGGGCAGGCCGTGCGCGGCCCCGGCGCCGATCGCATCGTCGTGTTCCAGGAGTTCGATCAGTTGCCGCCGTGGAAGACGGTGCTGCAGAACGTTGCGTTCCCGCTGCGCGTCGCGAAGAAGCTCTCTCGCGCGGAAGCGAACGAGCGCGCGCTGCACTATCTGGAGAAGGTCGGACTGGCTTCGTTTGCGAATGCTTATCCGCATACGCTGTCAGGCGGCATGAAGCAGCGGGTTGCGATTGCCCGCGCGTTGGCGATGCAGCCACGCGTGCTGCTGATGGACGAACCGTTTGCCGCGCTCGATGCGCTTACGCGCCGCAAGATGCAGGAGGAACTGCTGCGGCTATGGGAAGAGGTGAACTTCACGCTGCTCTTCGTCACGCATTCGATCGAGGAAGCGTTGGTGGTCGGCAACCGGATTCTGCTGCTGTCGCCGCATCCCGGCCGCGTACGCGCCGAACTCAACAGCCATCAGTATTCGCAGGACAGTTTCGGGCGCAGCGATTTTCAGCGCAGTGTCGCGCGTATTCATCACCTGTTGTTCGAGCAGACGGAGACCGTTCAATGAGCTCGCCTGTCACATTGCTGCCGCCGGTTCGCGAGGAGTACGAACGCTCGCTCGAACCACTCGGCGAACTCGTTCTCGAAGCGCCGTTGCCGCTCGCCAAACGTGTCTTTGCGCAGGGCTGGTTGCGCAAGACGCTGATTGCGCTTGTGCTGATCGCCGGATGGGAGGTCGCCGCGCGCATGGTCGACAACGATTTGCTGCTGCCGACGTTCGGTGCGACGTTCAGCGCGTTCGTGCAAGGCATCTGGTCCGGCGAATTGCTGCAAAAAACCGCGGTATCGATGTCGGTGCTGCTGCGCGGTTATCTGCTCGGCGCGGCACTCGCCTTCGTGCTGACCTCGCTTGCCGTGTCGACGCGCGTAGGGCGCGATTTTCTGTCGATGCTGACCGCGATGTTCAACCCGTTGCCGTCGATCGCGCTCTTGCCGCTCGCGTTGCTGTGGTTCGGTCTCGGCACCGGCAGCCTGCTGTTCGTGCTGGTGCATGCGGTGCTGTGGCCGCTCGCGCTCAACACCTACTCCGGCTTTCAGTCCGTGCCGGCGACGCTGCGGATGACTGGCCGCAACTACGGCCTGACAGGCCTGCGCCACGTGCTGCTGATTCTGGTGCCCGCGGCGCTGCCGTCGATTCTGGCGGGTTTGCGGGTGGGCTGGGCGTTTGCGTGGCGGACGCTGATCGCGGCGGAACTGGTGTTCGGCGCGAGTTCAGGCAACGGCGGACTTGGCTGGTATATCTTCCAGAATCGCAATGAGCTATACACCGACCGGGTTTTCGCGGGGCTGGCGGCAGTGATCGTAATCGGTTTGCTGATCGAACATCTGGTGTTCGATACGCTGGAGCGTGTCACGGTGCGGAGATGGGGCGTGCAGCAGTAGTGGGTTTTGCGGGGTGAGAGGTTCATCCTGGCGCATCGCTCGGGTCGTCCAATGACGCTATGCGACAGCGACAGTGAAGGCGTCGCGCACGGCGCGCGAGCAGGCATGTGTGGCCTGATGCCTGCAAGGCGACGCGCTTGACAATCAACGAACGACATTGAACTCCGGAATCTGGCGTTGGCCGATGTTGCAAAGGCGGCGAGAATTCGGCGCTTCGCGCGATGCGTCAGAGCTTCGAGCCTCCATCGACTCGTAGCGTTTCGCCCGTGATCCAGCGTGCGGCGTCGGATGCAAGAAAAGCGACCGCATCGCCGATTTCATCGGGCTGGGCGAGACGCTTCAGCGCCTGCATGCCGAGCGTGGCCGCGCGTCCTTCGTCGGTTTTCGTGAAGTTCGACATATCGGTTTCAACGACGCCCGGCGCGACGGCATTCACCCGGATGCCCCGTTCTCCGAGCGCCGAGGCGAAATGCGTGACGAGGGTATCGACCGCACCCTTGGTCGCCGCATAGGCCGATAGCGTGCCAACCGCCGCGCGTGCCGCAAGCGACGAGATCATGACGATGCTGCTGCCCTTGCACATCACCGGCAGCAGTTGCTGGACGAGAAAATAGGGCGCGCGCACGTTCACGGCAAACAGCGTGTCGAAGGCTTCGACGGTGGTCTCTTCGATGCTCGCGGCTCGGGAAACGCCCGCGTTCGCCACGAGAATGTCCAGACGATGGCCGATCACTTCGCGCACGCGTTTCGCGAGCAGATGCGCACCGTCCGCGTCACGCAGGTCGGCTGCGACTTTCTGCGCGGTGCCGCCTGCCGCGCGAATCTCCGCAACGACGGCCTCCGCTTCCTTTTCGCCGGTGCTGTAGTGGACGAGCACCTGAGCACCTGCGCGAGCGAGTGCGAGCGCGCTGGCGCGGCCGATGCCGCGCGATGCGCCCGTAACGAGCGCGGTCTTTCCAGTAAGGTTGTTCATGACGAGACTCCAGAAGTGATGAGAAAGGTCATTTCTGTTCGTGATGCGCCTGGCATTCCGAAAGAAACTGTGTGACGTGCGAGACGAACCGCTCCGGGTATTGATAAAGCGAGCCGTGGTTGGCATCGGGATACAGGATCAGCTGCGCGTTGGGGATGTTCTGCTGCAGGATCCACGAGTTGATCGAATAGATGATCACGTCGTTGTCGCCGTTGACCACGAGCGTCGGCTGTTCCAGCGCGTGCAGATACGCGTACGGGTTCGCGCGCGGCGCGCCCCACTTCGCGAGGGCCGCGAGCTGAGCGGGCGCGACCTTCTCGCCGGCTTGCGGATCGCGGTTCTCCTGGCGCAGGCGGAATCGTTCGAGAAACCGGCGTCCGGCCGTCTGGCTTTGCGCCGACGGCGAGAAGTGCACCTTCAGCCATAACTCGTCGGGTTCGTCGTAGGTCGCGCCGAAGATCTGCTGCGCCTCGGGCGTGAGCGTTGCCATGCCTTCGCCGCTGCGCGGTCCCGTTCCGACGAGCACCACGCGGCGCACCAGCTCGGGTTCGGCGAGCGCGAGCGTCTGGGCGATCAAGCCGCCCATCGAAAAGCCGAGGACGTCGACCTGCTGCAACCTGAGTGCCTTGATGAACGCTGCGGCGTTGGCGGCCATCTCCTCGATGGACTCCGGCACCTCGCCCGACGAACTGGCGATGCCCGCGTTGTTGAAGAGAATCACTTCGCGGTCCCTGGCAAAACCGTCGGTGATGGCGGGATCCCAGTGATCCATGGTGCCGGTGAAGTGAATGTTAAACACGAGCGGAACGGTATCGCGCTTGCCGAAGCGGCGGTACGCGAAGCGAATGCCGTTCGTTTCGACGAATTGCGTCGGCGCGTTCTGGTGGGTGTGGTGGGTCATGGCCTTTTCTCCGCAGGGGCAGTGTTGCGCTTAGCCGGCAGTCTTGCCGCCGTCGACGGTGACGATCTGACCCGTCACGAACGACGCTGCGTCGGAAGCGAGAAACGTGATCGCGCGGGCGATGTCGTTGGGCTGCCCGACCCGACCGAGTGGCACGGACGCGGCAAGCGCGGCCTTGCGCTCGGCGGTGCCGGTGAAGCGCTCGAGCATGCCGGTGTCGGTCGGTCCCGGCGCGACGGCGTTCACGCGCACGCCCGACGAAGCGACTTCAAGCGCCGCCGACTTCGTGATGCCTTCCACCGCGTGCTTGCTGCCCGCATAGACCGACGCATACGCCGCGCCTTCATGTCCATATGTCGACGACACGTTGACGATGCTGCCGTGCTTCTGCGCCTGCATGACCCGCAACTCGTGCTTGAGGCTCAGCAACGTGCCGAGAACGTTGGTGTCGAAGGTCGCTGCGTAGCTCTCGGCGCTCTGGTCGAGAATCGAGCCCGGTTGGCCTTCGGTCCCCGCGTTGTTGACCGCCGCGTCGATACGGCCGAAGCGTGCGACCGCCGCATCGACCAGGTCGCGCACTTCGTCGTCGTGACGGACGTCGGCGCGAATGAAGACGGCATCGGCGCCGCGTTGGCGCAGTTCGGCTTCGAGCGCGCGGCCTTCGGCTTCACGGCGGCCCGAGACGACCAGACGCGCGCCGCTTTCGGCGAATGCGAACGCGGTGGCGCGGCCTATTCCGGTCAGCGCGCCGGTGATCAGGATGACTGGCTTGTCCATTTTCAAACTCCTTCAGATATAGATGTAAGGTATGGCTCAAACGGTTGTTGCGTTTCGTCCTTGCCTGTTCAGCAATGTAGATGGCACTTGCACGGACGAAAAAGACTTTGTAGGCTGATGGGCATGCCTCAGAAGCATGGGGCAGCAGGAGGAGCGAATGGAGTTGCGTCACCTGAAGTACTTCGTGGCGGTCGCCGAGACCGGCAGCCTGACGGTGGCGGCCGAGCAGCGGCTGCATACGTCTCAGCCTTCGCTGAGCCGCCAGATCCGCGATCTGGAGGACGAAGTCGGCGCGGAGCTTTTCAGCCGCAGCGCGCGCGGCGTCGAATTGACGGCTGCGGGCAAGGCGTTTCTCGACCACGCGCGGCTCGCGCTCGCGCAGGTCGACGCGGCAAAGGAAGCCGCCCGGCGCGCGTCGACGCCGGCGAGGAAGGTGTTCGCGCTAGGCTTCCTGACAGGGCAAGAAATGACGTGGCTGCCGCGGGCAATGCAGGTCCTGCGCGAAGAACTGCCAAACGTCGACGTAACGGTCTCGAGCCACTATTCGCCCGACCTGGCCGACGCGCTGGCGCGCGGCAAGCTCGACCTCGCATTTCTGCGCGCCGAGCCGGGCTTCGATCTGGAATATCGTGTGGTGAGCCGCGAGAAGCTGCTGGTGTTGATGCCGAGCGATCACCGGCTGACCGGGCGCGCGGCGATCCGCGCGCAGGATCTGATCGGCGAGCCATTCATCCTGGCCTCGAACAAGGCCAAGGTGCTGCACGACGTGATCGAGCAATATCTGCTGATCAATCATGTCGATATCGCCGCCGAGCACCACGTCGACAATCTCGCGATGGCGATGTCGCTCGTGGCCTCCACGCGTGGGCTCGCGCTGATGCCGGAGTACGCGAACAATCTGCTGCCGTGGTCGGTGGTGAGCCGGCCGCTGGAAGGCGAGGCGCCGACCGTCGATCTCGTTATCGGTTATAGCCGCTCAAACGCTTCACCTACGCTGGCGTTCTTTCTGACGAGAGTGGATGAGCTGATGGTGCCCTAGTCGTTGAGGATGCCTGGCAGACTCGTGGCTGTCAGTGCAAACAATCGACCAGCCGCGCAAGAAACGCATCGCACGCGTCTAGCTGCGCCAACGCAACGTATTCATCCGGCTTGTGTGCGACGTCGATATCGCCGGGACCGCATACCAGCGTCGGCACCGAGAGTCGCGTTGAGAACAGGCCGCCTTCCGTGCCGAACGCGACCTTTCGTTTTGACGTCTCCGACGGCAGCAAGGATTCGAGAAACTGCACGGCATCGCTCGCCACATGCGTGTCGAGCCCGGGGTAGGCGTTGACTTCTTCGACCCGGGGCAGATACACCGGTCCGCCGTGACCTGCCGCGCTCGCCGTCTCGGCATGGCGACGGATGTCATCGAGGATAGGCTGGGCACGATCCGCCGCAAGCGTACGGATTTCGAAATCGAGCGTGCATTCGTTCGGCACGATGTTGAGTGCTTTGCCGCCGCGAATCGTGCCGACGTGAATCGTCGAATAGGGAACGTCGTAGTCGTCGTCGCGCGCGCCGGTTTGTGCGAGGCGCTGCTGTGCCGCGCGGATTCCCGCGATCCAGTCGGCGGCGACGTGAATCGCGTTCAGGTACTTCGGCGCGAGCGCCGAGTGTCCTTCCTGTCCGCAACAGAACGCACGATACGCGGCCTTGCCCTTATGTCCGGTGGCGATCTGCATCATCGTGGGCTCGCCGACGACACACAACTCCGGCCGTACCGGCGCGATCTCCAGCACGTCGATCAGACGCCGCACGCCGACGCATCCGATCTCCTCGTCATACGACAGCGCCAATTGCAGCGGCTTGCGCAGCGTACGCGCCGAAGCGTCGATCATGGCGACGACCGCGCAGGCGACGAAGCCCTTCATGTCGGCGGTGCCGCGTCCGTACAGCCGCTCGTCGCGCAGTGTCGCTTCGAACGGCGGCATCGTCCACGGTTGCCCGTCGACCGGCACGACATCGGTATGTCCCGACAGCAGGACGCCGGGCACGTTCGCCGGCCCCGTGCTGGCGAACAGGTTGGCACAGGTTCCCGCTTCGTCCTTGACGAGCGTGCAGGCAATTCCCGCCGCGCCGAGCAAGCGGGCGACGTGTTCGATCAGGGCGAGATTCGGCGTGCGTGAAACGGTGGGGAAGGCGATCAGCGCCTTCAGCAGTTCGGCACTGCGACTGAGCGGCATAGTGATAGGAAATCCCTTTGAGAATGTTCGTCCAGATCGGCATTGCGGTGACTGCAGCGGACTCCATTAACGCACACCGGGGCCGCCCGGTGACATTATGCAACGCAGCTTACGCACGCGGCTTGACGGCAATGACGTCGATTTCCACCAGCCATTCCGGGCGCGCGAGTGCCTGCACGACGAGACCGGTCGAGACGGGAAACACGCCTTTGAGCCAGCGGCCCATCACGTTATAGACCGCCTCGCGATAGCGCGGGTCGATGAGATAGACCGTGACCTTGCAGATGTCCTCGAGCTTGCTGCCGCATTCTTCGAGCAGCATCGCGACGTTGGCCATCGCTTTTTCGGCCTGCGCAGTGACGTCGCCGATGCCTACCGATTCGCGCGTGTCGAGATCCTGGCCGATCTGGCCGCGCAGGTAGACCGTATCGCCGGCGATCACTGCCTGGCACAGGTCATTGTCGAGCTTTTGCTCGGGATAGGTTTCGCGCGTGTTGAATTTGCGGATGCGCGTGTGGGTCGTCATGGCGTTGGGATCTCCGGAAAGTGTGAGCGGCCGATGCGTGCGAGCGCGCACCGGCGCAGGTTCAATGAGCAAGAATCCTGGAAAGGAAGCGCTTGGCCGAGGGGCTTGCCGCGTCCTGAAAGAACTCGCCGGTCGGACTGTCTTCGATGATCGCGCCGTCTTCCATGAAGACCACGCGATGCGCAACACGCTTCGCGAATCCCATTTCGTGGGTCACCACCATCATCGTCATGCCTTCGCGTGCGAGTTCGACCATCACGTCGAGCACTTCATTGACCATTTCGGGGTCGAGCGCCGACGTCGGCTCGTCGAACAGCATCGCCGCCGGGTCCATCGACAACGCTCGCGCAATCGCCACGCGTTGCTGCTGCCCGCCCGACAACTGCCCGGGATACTTGTGCGCGTGCGCCGACAGACCGACGCGATCGAGCAGTTCGCGCGCCTTGTTGCGCGCGCTGCCTTCGTCACGGCCGAGCACGATGCGCTGCGCCAGCGTGAGGTTGCGCGTCAGATCGAGATGCGGGAACAGCTCGAAGTGCTGGAACACCATGCCGACGCGGCTGCGCAGCTTCGGCAGGTTCGTGGATTTCGCGCCAAGCGAGGTGCCGTCGACCAGAATGTCGCCGTTCTGGAAGGGCTCCAGCGCGTTGACGGTCTTGATCAGCGTCGACTTGCCGGAACCCGACGGCCCGCACACGACGACGATCTCGCCCTTGCTCACTTGCGTCGAGCACTGCTTGAGCACGTGATGGCTGCCGTACCATTTGTCGATGCCGCGAATGTCGATGACGATCTGCGTTGCGCTCATGTCCGCGCTCATTTGTCGAAGTAGCCCGCGCGAATCGACGCACCGATCAGGTTGAGAATCAGCCGGCCGGCGGTCACGCACGAGATCAGATTGGCATCGTCCTTTTCCGGCTGGATCTCGACGATGTCCATGCCGACAACGCGGCCCTTGCGGACCAGACCGTGAATCAGTTTGCGCGCCTGCACGAAGGTGACGCCGCCGGGCGCCGGACCTGCGACGGCCGGCATCGTCGACGGATCGAGACCGTCGGCGTCGATCGTGAGGTAGTAGTTACCGCCATCGGGGATGCGTTCGAGCACGGCGTCCATACCGATGTCGTGCAGTTCATAGGCGGTGATCAGCTCTGCGCCATACGCGCGCGCCACGGTCAATTCCTCGGCGCGGCCGCTGCCTTGTGCGCGCAGGCCGATCTGGATGATCCGCTCGACGTGCGCCATCTCCGACGCGCGGCGAATCGGGCTCGACAGGCCTTCGCGTACGCCGTTCACTTCATCGCGCCAGTCGAGGTGCGCGTCGATATGCACGAGCGTAATCGGACCTTTCTGGTCGAGACCGCGCAGCACGGGCGTCGTGATGCCGTGATCGCCGCCCAGCACGATCGGCATCGCACCACCGGCCGCAATGCGGCGCACGGCCGCTTCGGCGCGGGCGTAGTGCTCACCGGGTTGGGTCAGATCGGGAAGGATGTCGCCGCAATCGACGAAGCGGATATCCGTGCGGCCTTGCAGCAGCGGGCCATCGATATCGAAATCGTAGTGGTGCGGTTTGCGCGCGACGCGGTCCGTGGCCTGGCGGATCGCGGACGGCGCATTGGTCTGGTCGTTGCTGAAATCGGAGGGCGAATACGGTGCACCGTAAGGCATGCCGAGCACCGCGATGTCGGCCTTAAGATTGTCGATGTCGAGGTCGAGTTCCGAATACAGCAGCGTGGGGTGGCCGGTACGCGGCGCAACGGTGTAGTGACTCATGCGGGTGTCCTCAGTTGGATGGGGGGGAGGCGTGTCACGCGTGACGGCCGCGGCGTCCGATCGCCGTTTCGAGACGGCGGCCGACGCCGGCCAGCAGGACGCTGCAGACCCAGTAGATCAACGCCGTCGTGCCTAGCACTTCGACATAGGCAAACGTGTTGGCTGTAAGCAGATTGCTCTGGTACGTCATTTCCGGCAGGCTCATCACGGAAAAAATCGCCGAGTCCTTGAACATCATGATGACGAGGCTCGTCGTCGGCGGTGTGATGAAGCCGAACAGTTGTGGCGCGATCACGTGGCGCTGCGCCTGCCAGAAGGTCATGCCCAGCGAAAAAGCGGCATGCGTCTGGCCACGCGCCACGCTGCGCAGCGCGGCGCGCAGAATTTCGCAGAAGTAGCCGCCCGTGTAGAAGGCCGTGCAACCCACTGCGACCGTCATCGCCGAGGCGCTCACGCCGAGCTTCGGCAAGCCGAAGAACGACAGATAGACGAGGATCAGGTACGGGATGTTGCGGACGAGTTCGACGTATGTGAGCGCCACTGGCCGCAGCCAGGTGCGCGACTGTGCCGCGTAAGCCGCGACGATGCCCGCGACGATACCGACCGGAATGCCGATCGCACTGACGAGCGCGGTGATGCGCAATCCCTCGATCAGCACAGGGATCGCTTCGCGGACGATCGAGAAGTCAATGGCCATGGGGAAGCATCCTCGAGACCCGGCGCTCGCAGAGTCGCGATGCAGCCGAGATGCAGAACAGGATCACGAAGTAGACGGCCGCGGTGATCGTGAAGACCTGCAATGGCAGATCCGTTTGCAGCGTCGCGTTGCGTGCCACCGTTGCGAGTTCGGGCACGGCGATGATCGACATCAGCGACGACGCCTTCAGCAGAATCGTAAATTCGCTCGTGAGCGGCGGAATCGCCCGATAGATGACCTGGGGCAGCAGCACGTGCCGCCAGACCTGCGACGTGCGCATACCCATCGCATACGCGGCGGCGCGCTGCCCCCACGAAATCGTGCCGAGCGCGCCGCGCAGGATCTCGACGATGTACGCGCTCGTGTTGAAGGCGAGCGCGGCGATGCCGGCGGTGATCGGCGAAATGGAAATGTCGAGTAACGCCGGCACCAGGTAATACGCGATCAACATGTGAATCAGCGCCGGCGTGCCGCGAATCAGGCTCACCCACAGCACCACCAGCGCGCGCAAGGGGCCGATCGGCGAGATGCGCGCGAGCAGCAAGACGATGCCGAGCGCGAGGCCGATCGCGAACGCGCACGCGGAGGCGACCAGCGTGAGCGCGGTGCCCGAGACGACGCCATCGAGAAACGGCGCGATGACGCCACCTTTGTCGATCCAGTCGAGCATGGCGGGGGCGTCAGATCGAGCCGGTCGGCAGATAGTTCATGCGCGGCGTATCCATCGGTGCACCGAACCATTTCGTCTGCAATGCGGCCAGTTTGCCGTTCGCCCTGAATTCGTCGAGCGAGTCGTTGATGAACTTGCGGATTTCGAGGTCGTTCGGATTCGCCACCCAGGCGAGCAGTTTCGGTTGCCCGATCGTGCCGGCAATACGAAACGCGCCCGGCTGTTTGCGCATCTGAACGGCGGCGATGTTCGACGGCATCAGCGCCACGTCGATCGTCTTGTTCGCGAGCGCATTGGACACGTCCGGATACGCCTGGAACAGTTTGGTATCCGCGTAGCCTTTGCCGGCCTTTTCCTTGAGTTCCTTTTCGAACTCGGTGGCGACCGGCTGGGACGACGAGCCCATCTGCGTACCGATGGTCTTGCCGGCGATGTCGAGATCGCGTTTGATCGACCCGTCGTCGGCGCGCACCATCAGCACCGAGCGCACCACACCTACCGGCTCACTGAAGGCGAAACGCTTGGCGCGCTCCGGCGTGATGCCGACGCTGGTCGCGACGAAGTCGAACTTGTGCGACATCAGGCCGGGCAGCAGGCCCTGGAACGGCAGGTTCATCTGTTCGAGCTGCACGCCCAGTTTGGCCGCCATCAACTCCAGCACGTCGTGGCCATAGCCGGTAATCTGCCCGTTCTCGACGAATTCGAACGGCTCATAGGCGGCTTCCGTGCCGACCGTCAGCTTGCCGCGTTTCTTGATGTCGGCGAGCGTGCCGCCCTCCGCGAGTGCGAGCCGCGGCAGCGCCAATGCTGCGCCCGAGGCGAGCGTGGTCTTGATGAAGGATCGTCGGGTCCAGTTTTGCATTGCGCTCTCCGCGTGAGGGGACGTGTGGGTGATGGACCGGTGCATCGTGCACGCTACGGCTTCGCACGATGACCCTGGCGACCGAATGTATGCCGCCATAAAGATCGTGAAAAATGATTTTTTTAGCGGTATGGTTCCGGAAAATGAAACCTTTCAAGCGCCGACCATGACCGACCACCCCACGCCGAGGACCGCCTCCATGAGCCGCCCCGATTTCGATGAACGCGGCCTGCGCTCGCTGCGCATCTTCTGCGCGGTCGCGCAGGCGAACGGATTTGCCGCGGCCGAGAAGCAGTTGAATATGTCGAAGACGTCGATCAGCCGGCACATCCGCGAAGTCGAGGACACGCTCGGCGCACGGCTGTGCGAGCGCGGTCCAGCGGGATTCGTGCTGACGCATGCGGGCAAGGTGGCGCTCGATCTGGCACGCGACGCGCTCAGATCGCTTGAGCGGATTCGGCCGGAGATCGACGCCGTACGCGGCGTGCTGTCGGGCTCGTTATCGATCGGAATGGTGGAGCACATCGTCAGCGACGAAGGCTGTCATTTGCCCGAGGTCCTGGCCGCGTTCAAGGAACTGGCGCCCGACGTGAACGTCGAGCTGAGGGTCATGACCTTCAGCGAACTCAACTCGGCGTTACGGGAGCGTCAGGTTCACGTTGCGATTCGAGGCATGTACCGTCGCGAAGCGGGATTCCAATACCTGCCGCTTTTCATCGAGCGGCAAGGGCTGTATGTCGCGGGTCATCGGATACGTGAAGCGTCGAAGTTGCCGCTCGTCTATCGTCCGCAGCCGTTCGTCTATGAAGTCTTGAACACGCTCGGCATGCAGCGAGGTCCGACGGCATCAGGGCTGGAGGCCGTCGCGATGCTGGTGCTCTCCGGGCATTATGTGGGCTTGTTGCCGCAATATTACGCGGCGTCTTTCGCAAAACGGCGGGCACTCGTGAAGGTGCGCTCCGGTCCGGTCTATGAAAATACGATCAGCGCGATCACCGAGATCTCAAGACCGAGAACGCGTGCGCTCAACCTTTTTCTCGATCTTATCGAGCAACATCATCACGTTGATTGATCAGACGGAGAGGTTCCGAATAGCGAATGCGTCGCTATCGTGTCATGCGCTTCCGGAATTTTTACGGAATTCGCCGCCGACAGGAACAGGCTTTGTACAGGCATGCGTACGCGGTTCATGTTGCCAACGGTCCGCCACTTTATCCGCGTAAGGCGTGGTAATTCGCGCTGTAACGCAAATAATGCCGCCCCCGCCTAGACTCCGAATCGTTTTAGCGGAGAACGCTCGTCAATGAGCGGGGTCAGCGCCTTGCCATTCGAAGGCGTGTCAGCGGGGGCGACTTATGCCACAGTTACTAAAGCCGATAAAGCACGTCGCGTTGATTCTTTCGCCGGCAGTCGGCGACTCGTTACTGATGATGACGATCGCGCGCAATCTCTGCCTCGAACGCATCGCGGTCACGGTGTTCGGCCGTCATGCGAGCGCGCTTCACGGGTGGTTTCCCGGAGTCGATATCCGGGCGAACCTGGGCGAAGCGGGTCTTGCGGACAATCTGGCCAGGTTCGACCTCGTCATCCAGATGCATTCGGACAGGCCGTTCGACGGGCTGCACCGATTGCACCCCCGAGTCGTTCTGCTCGATCGCGTCTGCCGGGCGCGCTCTCCCGATTCAATGGCAGTCAGGCTCGCGCGATTCTGTCGTGATGAGCTGAATCTGACGAATGCCGACAAAAGCAACGGCATCACCGCGCCGGCAGGGCTCGTGCATCGTAGGCATCCCCTGCGCGTCGCGATACACCCGACAGCGAGTACGATTGACAAGTGCTGGCTGGCTTCGCGCTATGTCCGGCTAGCCGTCACCTTGCGCGATCGCGGGTTCGATCCGCAGTTCGTCGTTGCGCCGGAAGAGCGCGACGACTGGACGCACGTGGAGCGTCTGGGCCTGACATCGGTCAGTCTCGGCTCGCTGGACAACGTCGCCGCATGGCTTTTCGAATCGGGCTGGTTCATCGGCAATGATTCGGGTATCGGCCATCTCGCTTCGAGCCTGCAGATTCCTACGCTTTCCCTGTTCATGCGGCGCGGACTCGCGCATACCTGGCGGCCAGGCTGGGGCGCGGGGCAGGTGTTGATCGGCAGTACCTATCTACCGACCGGACGTCTGAAAGAGCGCTACTGGAAATACATGCTGTCGGTCGGCAAAGTGGCTCGGGCATTCGAGCAACTGCGCGCGAGTTTCACATGACGCCGATGCCGCTGAGCGCCACCGTCGATGGCCGTTCTCCACGCGTTGCCGTCGTGATGTCGAATGCCCTCGGTGACACACTCGTTCTGATGGTCGCCGTTCAGAACTGTCTGCGTAACGGCATCGACATCACGGTGTTCGGACGGCAAGCCTGCGCATTGCGGCGCTGGTTTCCCGGCGTAACGATTCACCCGATACCGCACCACGAACATGGCGCGGCATGGCTGGTGTGCTACGACGTCGTTATCCAGATGCACCGGCATCAGCCAGTGCCGGATCTGACGGCGGCTCACCCGAATGTCCTGTACCTGGATAGCGTCGAACTCGGCGATCGGCCCGGTTGTATGGCCGAACGCTTCGCCGGCTTCTGCCGTGACGAGCTGGGGCTATCTCACGTGGGGACAGATAACGGCATTACGCCTCCGCCTTCATTGCAACACCGGCGGCATCGGCGTCGCGTTGCGATACATCCCGAAGCGAGCACCGACGACAAACGCTGGCGGCGCGCGCGGTTCATCAAACTGGCGCACCGGTTGCGCGAGCACGGTTACGACGTGCACTTCGTCGTTGCCCCTCACGAGCGTGAGCGTTGGAAAGAACTCGGGACGTCAGCGCTTCACGCAGCGACGTTCCATGACCTGCACGAACTCGCGTGCTGGCTGTATGAATCGGGCTGGTTCATCGGCAACGACTCGGGGGTCGGGCATCTGGCGTCGAACCTCGGTATTCCTACGCTCAGCCTGTTCAGGCGGCGGCGCGTCGCGCAGCGTTGGCGACCAGGGTGGGGCGCCGGCCATGTCGTTCTGCCGTGGCAATGGGTGCCCGGCGCATGGCTGAAGGAAAAGCTCTGGCGGCAAACGCTCACTTGCGCCCGGGTACTTGCTGGATTCCATCGGATGGTTCGCGAGTGCGAAGCAGGATGACTCCAGCGCGACGAGCGCGCCGCGCAGTGTGAATCCGACGACCCGTTGACCAACCAGGCTTCTCCCCATCTCATGACATCAAAACCGAACGCGGTGTTCCTGCACAGCGGATACCGGACCGCAGGCACGTGGTTATGGTCGCGCTTTCGCCGTATCGAGGAAGTCGTTGCGTACTACGAACCGTTGCACGAGATGCTGGCAAGCATCGATTCCGACACGCTCGAAAAAAGCACGGCGGATAGCTGGCCTTCGGGCCATCCCGAACTGGAGCGGCCCTATTTTGCGGAATACGCCGCGCTGCTCGAACCCGGCGGGCGAGGGATCGCGGGATTTGACGAGCGCTTTGCCATCGACAGCTTCACGGGCGAAGCACCGGACGACGCGGATCGGATCGAAGGCTATGTGCGCCGTCTCATCGACTCGGCGCACGCGCGGGGCAAGGTGCCTGTCTTCAAGTTCTGCCGCTCGCTAGGGCGGCTTCCGTGGTTTCGCAGCACCTTCGCTGACGCGGTGCATATCGTGGTTGAGAAGAACCCGATCTCCCAGTGGCAATCCTGTTGGGATCTGTTTGCGTTACATGGCAATGCGCATTTCGTAGCGATTCCCTACGCCGTGCTGGTATCGAACCGCCATGTGCCGACGGTGGCCCGCGTTCTCGAGGCGCTTCGCGTCGAGCTTCCGCACCTGCCGACGGAACTGGCGGAGCAGCCGTTCGAGCGGCGCCTCGCGTTTTTCAAGCAGTACGTGGGGGAGATTGCGCCGACCATGATGTATCGCGCGTTTCTCGCGCATTGGCTGCTCACGTTGCGACATGCCGCCACGCACGCGCATGCGGTGTTCGACTGCGATCTCGCCGTTCACTCGTCCGCGTATGCGCTGGCCGCGGAAGGATGGGTTGCCGATCTCACCGGATTGACGCCGTCGTTCGGCACGTCACGGCGCGCAAAGACGGAGGAACGTCACAGCGGCTTCGACGCGGTGCAGGGATTGAAGATTCATCTTGAAGCCATGCACCTGTGCAAAGAGCTCGTCAGGAGCGGCGCCGCGCATCCGGATACCTATTCATTGTGGGCCAGCAAGCTTGCGCAGGCCACGCAGGTTCTGGCGTTCGGCGCCGAGGTGAACTGGCCGCAGGCGCAGGCGGCATTGCACCACGGCGTTCGCATCGTCAACGTAGCGCTGATCGATGGAGCGGATATCGATACGGCGGTGGCAAGCGAACTCGCTGTGACACGGACGGCGCTCGCGAACGTCCGGCAGCAACTTGCCAGTTTGCAGGAGTCTCTGTTCTGGCGCCTGAGCCGGCCTGTGCGGCAACTCCTTGCCGCGGCCACGCGCCCACGCGGTTCGTGAGCCGGCCTGGGTGCACGCGCCGTGGCCCCGATGACAACGGCCGTGTGCGGTAAACGTATCCGTCGCCGTTAAGCCATGCCACGCCGAACGCGCTTTCGACTACGCGCACATCGGCTTGCAACGAAGAAGCCGGAATCGTCTAAGCGTTGAACAGTTCACTACGTGCCGCGTCGATGATCGTTGCGACCGCGGGATGACTGATACGACGTTCGATGGAGATCGCAAAGAACTCCTCGACGATGGTGTTGATCTGCCCGACCATCGTCAGCTTATGCTCCGCCTGTAACTGGTCCGCCAGCACGGTTGGGGCGAACAGCAGCCCGCGGCCTTCACGGCCGAACGCCAGGGCCATGGCTCCATCGTCGAATTCGCCGACGATGCGCGGCGAGATTGCGCGCGACGCCAGCCAATGATCGAGCTTGCGGCGCACCGCTGATTCCGTGCCCGGCAGCAGCAGAGGCAATTGGCTAAGCGACATCGGAAAGCGTTTCAGCCCGCCTTGCAGCAGCGCCTCTGCGCCGAAGCAACTCAGCGTCGAACGGCCGAGCCGGTGATTGAAAGCCTTGATGTTGACGTCGGCCGGAATCGGGGCGTCCGCGATGATGAGGTCGAGGCGGTGCACGGCCAGTTGCGCGAGCAACGCGTGTAGCTTGCCTTCATGACAGATCACGCGCAGCGACACGGGCGCGCCTAGTGCCGGTTCCAGCAGCCGGTACGCGATCGCCTTCGGCACCGAATCCGCGATGCCGACGCGAAACCGCGACTGCGTGCCGACTTCTTTTTCGCGCCGCACCGCGCTTTCGAGCTCCGAGCCGAGCGAGAAGATTTCGTCGGCGTAATCGAGCGCCAGCCGGCCCGCATCGGTGAGTTCGGTAGAGCGGCCGCTCTTCTTGAGCAGCTTCTTATCCAGCGCTTCTTCGAGCAGCTTGATCTGGCCGCTCAGCGTTTGCGGCGTGATGTGCAGTTGCTCGCCGGCGCGGACGATTCCGCCCGCATGCGCCGCGACCCAGAAGTAATACAGATGCTTGAAGTTCACTGTGCCTCCGTCGACCCTCCCACGTTACGTTTTTCTCGAAATATCAGCAATGAAAATTCGAATTTTCCGTTGTCTCAAGTTCAGTTAGATTCAAACCTCGGCCCGAGGCGTCAGCGGGCGTCTCATGACAGCTGACAGAGGTGACAAATGACATCGGTTGCACAGTTTCTGCGTTCGAAGACTTCCCAGACCGTGTGGTCGACTCAGGCATCGGCGTCGGTGTACGACGCGATAGCGATCATGGCGCACCGGCAGGTAGGGGCACTCATCGTGGCACACGAGGGGCGCATCGTCGGCATCGTTACCGAACGCGACTACGCCCGCAAAGTCGTGCTGATGGACCGTTCTTCGCGGGATACGCCGGTGCGGGACATCATGTCGACGGCGGTGCGCTACGTGGGCCCGGAGCAGACGACGGAGGAATGCATGGCGCTCATGACCGCGCACCGGATACGTTATCTGCCGGTGATTACCGCGGGGCAACTGATCGGAATGGTGTCGATCGGCGATCTGATCAAGAACCAGATGTCGGAGCAGGAACACACGATCCAGCAACTGGAGCATTACATCCACGGCAATGGTTTGCAGGCCGCGCGCGACCGATTACAGGCTGACCGATGGCAGATTTGACGGCCGTAAAATATTACTGTCCGTAATGTTTCAGTGCGAAATGCCGGACGCGCGGTGCGGGCGGCCCCTGAGTCATCAAGAGAGGTTTCATATGTACACGCAAATCATCAATCAGCTGCGATGGGCTGCCGGAAAGGTTACGCGCGGGGGTGCGGCGCTGGGTCTCGCGGGCGTGCTCGCCCTTGGCGCAGTGGCGTCGAACGACGCCGAAGCGAAGCGGATGGGCGGAAGCCAAAGTATCGGACGCCAGTCGCAGATGGCGTCGCCGTCGGGTCAAGGACAACGAAGCCAGCAAGCTCAACCTGCGCAGCAGGCCGCGCAAGCGCCTGCTGCCGCACCGGCGCGCAACGGCTGGATGGGGCCGCTCGCCGGTCTTGCAGCCGGCCTCGGCATTGCCGCGCTGCTGTCTTCTCTGGGTCTGGGTGCTGGCCTTGCGCAAATGCTGTCGAATGCGTTGCTGATCGGCCTCGTGATTTTTGCGGGCGTGCTGCTATTTCGTTTCATCGCCAACCGGCGTCGTCCGGATCTGGCTTATGGGCATGGTGCCGCGAACCGAGGGCAGACGAACGGCTCGCCGTTCGGTAGTCAGACAGGCCAGGCGCGGCCCGAAACAAATTTCTTCGGCTCGCAGCGCGCTGCGATGGATCCGGCCGGAACTGCGGGCAGCGTGAAAACCCCGGCCACTGCGCTCGGGTTGGATCAAGCCGCGTTGCTGGCATCTGCGAAGACCATGTTCATGCGTCTTCAGGGCGCATGGGACCGCAACGAGCAGGGTGACCTGTTCGAATTGACCACGCCCGAGATGTTCGCGCGAATCAAGCAGGATCTGGAAGTTCGAGGCAGCCAGCCGAGCCGCACGGAGGTACCGCAACTCGATGCCGAGGTGCTGGGCGTGGAGACCCATGCGGATGAGACGCTGGTCAGCGTGCGCTTTTACGGTCAGATGCGGGAAGACGGCGCTCAGACCGCCCAGCCGTTCCAGGAGGTCTGGAACATCGTTCGCGCCGCGCATGGCGACCCGGCATGGCGACTGGCCGGCATTCAGCAGCTGGATCATTAACGGTAGTGGGGCATTGCGCTTGATCGGCGGCAGCGGATGGGGCGCGGCGGCGGGCGTGCATCGATGCGATGGATGCCCGCCTGCTTTCAGGTGGGGAAGACTTTCAGCGAATACAGGCCATAGGGTTGAATGACAATGACCGTCCCTGATGAATCTCACTCATTCATGCCTGTAGTGAGATGGCGCATCGCTGCGCCGCCTCAATGATTCTTTAACGCATTTGCTCGAATGAGGTTGCGTCAAAGCGGAAGCCGGAATCGGGTTTCAAATTCCGCCTTATTTGTCACGCCCTGGCGAATAAAGCAGAATTCGGGACAAATAATAGAGAGGCCGAAAGGTAGACGATCCTCTGCGTGATGCGCGGTTCGAGAGTTCCGGCGCGCGCGGCATCCGGTCGCGTTCGGCCGCGCAAGGTCTTTAGGCCAAGCCCTTCATACTGGCGGTAACCGCCGAACTACTACGGTTTCCTTAATAGTCAAATGTCGTTATTTACTTAAAAATCTCACGTACTGCATAAAAATATAGTGCTATTTTTGCCTGGCAAAAGATAAACGCAGTACGCGTAACGATTGGAATACAATCCAGATTTCTCTGCGGCCAGATACGGTCCATCGTGGAAAAATTCCTGTTCACTCCATTGAATCTAGCAAGGGTCGGGCTCGGCTGGAGTGTGCTCATTATGGCGCTGTTCGGGTGCCGGGTTGCACTCGGGCAGACCAATACGCCCGTGCCTGGCATTAACCTGGGCAGCGAAATCAGCGACATCATCTACCGGAACCCCGACAATCCGACTCAGGCAATCAACAATTACATGGCCGGCCTGGCGGCGACAAAAGCCCACTGGATTCGGATTGTCATCAACTGGGAGCAAACCCAACCCTCGCCAACGACGATCAATGACAGCGATCCTAATCCGGGCGCAAGCAGTGGGTTGACCTGGGGAGTAGCGGACACGATTATCCGGGCCGCCCGCAACAACGGCTTGAGGGTGCTGGGCGTCATTTTGCTGACCCCTCCATGGGCAGGAAGTTCAGCGTGTTCCAGCAGCTATCAGCAAACGAACTACGTTCCATTCTGGCTGTGCGCGCCGGATCCCACTCTCTATACCAATTTTGCGCGGGCCGCGGCCAAGCATTACAGCAGCGATAGTTACGGTGGCCAGGTCGATGCATGGGAGATCTGGAACGAGCCCAACTGCGGCGATGATTTCATGCCTCATGATCCCGCCCTCTACACGACGATCCTGAAGAGCGTCTACCCGGCTATCAAGCAGGCAAATCCGGGCGCCTATGTATACGCTGGCGGTAGTTCAGGCTGTACTACGTGGCCGAATAACACGACCGGTGCTCTGCCGTCGACTGGCATCGCGGGCCTCGTCAATTCGACCAACCCAAGCTACCCGGCGCCAATGCAGTGGAACCCGCGTGACTGGCTGGCAGTGATGTACGCGAAGGGCGCCCAGGGATATTTCGATGCGCTTGCCCACCACCCCTACTGTTACAGTGACGACTGGCAGTCGGCGCCCGATCAGTGCCCGAGTACGACGCTCAACTCGATGTTCCCGCAATACTCGAATGCGTTCAACGTGATGTGGCATACGTTTTCGTCGCCATCGTACGGTTGGCCGGAAAGCGACGGAGGAAATACATTCGCGAGCTATACGGGCACGAGCCTGCGCGAGCAGATGAGCGCGCACGGCGACGGAGCGAAGGCGATCGCCCTTACCGAGTTCGGCGTGCCGACCACGGGTTCGGATGGCGCGACAAATTTCACGGGTTATTTAGGCGACGACCCGACCACGTACACGAACGCCAATTTTCAAGTCTGGACGGACCTCTCGTATTACCTGACGCAGGCCAACCAGGCACGCGAATACAGTGCACTGATGGCCTGGGTTGGGCGCCAGCCGAAGGGGATGTACGGTCCGGTCTACGTGTACAGCTATTCAGACCAGGCATTGTGGTTACCGAGCAGCACCAACGTCTACGAACCGTACTTCGGCATCGTGACGATGAGTTCGACGACCGGCTCGACGGGCAACCAGGGTGCGGCGAAGATCGCTGGGAGTTCTCACGCGCCGTCGAGTCAGTACTACCCCGCATGGCCTAATTTCGGCGCGATGGCAGCGGCTGCCGCTGCGGGCAGCGGGGGATACGCACCGATAGGTCCGGGCTGGTTCAACGCGCAGGGCAAGTAAAGGGTCGTCGAAGCAACAGGCGGATGCACGGCGGTCGGTCCTCTGGCAGTTGTTGTATCAGCAGTTCTGCCACCAGGAGAGCCACTGACGGCGATGGACCGGTCGAGCCGACTGTGTTGTTCAATAAGAACAACCCGGATAGATACTTCGGACTGCAAATAGGGTGGTAGAAGGTTGAGGCACTCTATGAGAGCATTCGTGCAAAATCAGTTGTCGGCGTGAGAGCAGCTTACGCCGGCATGTTAAAGCAATAGCCGTTCGTCGCTTTCGTTAGCGCAGAAGACGACCTGTCGACTCATCTTTTGCGTTAATTTCCAACGCCTGTCGAATAAGGTATAAGTTGGAGAAAAATAAAGGAAGAGGTGAACCGTAAGCTGCGGCTAGATCTTCGTTGTAGTGCGTTTGTTTAAACCAAAAGGCGATGGAATTTCGCCGCAGTAAGCCGGAAGTTGAATTTAATTTCAGCTGCCGATAATTCATTGATTGTATTGAGGTGTGGCGCGAGAAGGTTGGCGGAATAAAGAAAAAGTTGAATTCCTGCCCTATAGAAATCGCTTGGAGATGGTGCGCGGCGTTGGATTAAGTAGAAGTTGAGACGGGAGGCCTTGGCTATGCAGGTGGCCGATCGGCCGGTTGTTCGGGCCTAAGCCGCCGTTCGCATGCCCGCTCACTGCATCACAGCAGTCCTTCGACAGCGGCAGTCACGGAACAGCCACTGTGATATCGGCGAACGCGTACTTTCGACCCGTTTCTGCCCTTCGGTTAGTTTCTTCAAATGTCATCACGGCGCTCAAAAGCAGCCACAGCAGGAGGCCGCCTGCGGAGATCAGCTTTATGGCCAGTTAGGCGGCCGACCTTTTGCGAACGGATGCATCGGGCATTGAAGCCCCCCAAGAGCGAGGCTCGACGCGTATCGTGATAACGCTACCCGGCCAGCCGGGGAAGGCCTGCCCATGCGGACCGGTGCCAGCATCCTGTCGGGGCTCCATTCAACTCAAAACGTTCATTCGACGCTTTCAAACTCAAGTTTTTCGGAAAATAGCCGTCAGTCAGCTTAGGGGACAAAGAGAGAGGAACGAATGAGCCCATCAATCGGTTCGACAAGTTCAAACGCGGCGACATTGAACCCGTTCGCGCTGAGTTCTGCCGGGTTGATGCAGTCTGTGCCAGCTAAGGAAGCGTCGCCGGCGCAAGCCACGGTGAGCGTCGCCGACCCGTCTGCGACAGCGGCTCGCGTCGCAAAGTATCTGGATGCTCTAGGCGCACCGTTGAAGATGGGGAACGACGCGCGAAACATCGCTAACGCCTTAACTTCCACAATGCAGTCAGTAGTGTCCGAGCGGCCGGACCTCGCCAATGCACATTTTGATTTCCATTCGAGCAACGGCTCGATTCAGGTCACATCGAAAGACCTGAGTGCAAGCGATATATCGTGGCTTCAAGGTAAGCTGAACGGCAATACTTCACTCGTCGCCTCTGTAAAGGCTTTTCATGATGACGCCGTCGGCGGCTATGCGAAGTGGTCGGAAGCGGATGGAACGCCGCTAACCGCATCGCAGTCAGATGCGGTTAGCCAGAAAGCGGACGGGCTTGGGGGTTTCATGTCGCTTTTCAAGTCGCTTGGGCAGGATGCGCAGAAATATCAGATGAAGGACGGCGATTACAAGTTGGCGGATGGGAGCAAGATGGATCTCGGTCAGGATCCGACCACCGCAGCTGGCTTTCTGCTGTTCGCCAAAAGTGCGCAGGCTTTTGAAAACGGTACATCAAACTTCGTTTCGACATCCGGCAAGACGCTTTCTGGCGGCCAGATGGATGTCTTTCAGAATACTTCTGTGATCCCTAATTTCTTCCCGGACTCCGAAACCAGGTCATTGGGATTTTCGCAAACGGCATGAGCAAAGTGGCCGCGCTAGCGGGCCACTTTGCATCTGTAGCGACTGAGTTATCTGAGCAGACGGTGTGTGAAATACGCGTACGACGAGTTGGAATTCAAAGCGCCGTTGTTCTCCCACCTATCTCGATAGCGAAGCCGATTTGTCACAGACCATGATTGTGGAAGCGTTCAGCCTATAACGCCACTACAGCTCCGTCGGAACAAACTGACTGCTTTGAATTCATTGCGGCCGACACTACCAAGATCGTGGGGTATGTGCTCCACCTGCCTGCAACGAAGAGCTCACGACCGTCAGCGCGCCAGTCGTGCTCCGATCATACGCTTGAACCGTTATATGCACCGCCGGGTGGTAGACGGGTGTTCCCGGTGAGATCCCACGCCGCAATGCCGGGCGATACGGCTTCGTGACGAAATCTTTTCGCTGAATCCGGCGGCTTAGCCGCTGCACGCAGCACATGAGATTGGAGCCGGATCGTTCGACGAAACATCGGTCGCCGCCTTACCGAATGACGGTTCGTCACTCGTCAGCGGGCGTTCGCCAGTGGAGTGCGAGCGACCGGTCCTGGCCGATGGCACCAGTTCGAGGATCGTCCCAGGACCGGGCATTGGAATCCTCGGCGGCTCTTTACCTGTGGTTTCCGCGAACACGTACTACCGGCCATTTCCGGCCGTTCAGCCACTGCGTGGAGCGGACGTTTGAACGTCTGCGTCGCTCCCAGACAGCGGTCATTCGTTGGGGCGTGACCGCAGGCAGATCGTCAGCCAGGTCCGACAGCCGGACAAAGAAGTGGGCGTCTGTGAATGTCCGCTAGCAATCGCGAGTATCGTCGGACCGAGGTTGTCCAGACGACTGCATACGGCCTGACGTAATCCGCCCACAGTCAGGTGCAAGGCTCGTCCTGATATCCCGCAGGCAAATTGGGATCGCACGCCGCGATCTTCACGACGCCTCGCGCACCGTCGCCAGCAATCCTGGCCATGGACACGGAAAGAAGCAACAGCGCGACGGGAAGGCGGCCCAAGACATCACAATCTCAATTCGGAACTCCGGGATACGCGGATCTGGATGAACAGCTATCTGGGAAATTCGTCTTTAAGCGCCGCGTATATTCTGCGATAGCGTGCCAGCCGGTCCCCGGTCACGGTCCGTTGCGCTACGTCGGGCTCGCATACTTCGATCGTTGCCGCAGACGTGCATACCTGCGAGACGTGCTCCTTTGCAACGGCCAACCGCGCGAGCCGTGCAGCGCCCAAAGCGGCGCCGACATCTCCACCATGATGGCGGCGCATTGCAACGCCAGTGGCTGTTGCACAAAGCTTCGCCCAGAAACGGCTACGCGAGCCGCCTCCAATGAAAGACGCGGTGTCCAGTGTCGTCCCGGCACCTTGTAGCGCCGCATAGCCGTCGGCCATCGCGAAAGCGACGCCTTCCATCACACTGTATGCAAGGTCGGCCTGATCGTGAGCGCCGGTGAGCCCCCAGAACACACCCTTTGCATTCGCGTCATTGTGAGGCGTACGCTCACCGCTCAGGTACGGCAGGAACAGCGGCGCACGCTGCGCGTCGGCCGTCTCGGCAAGGCCGGCAAGCTCGGCGACATTTGTCTTGAGCACGTCGGACAGCCACGCGAGACTGGAAGCCGCGGACAGGATGACGCTCATCTGGTGCCAGCGCTCGGGCAAGCAATGGCAGAACGCGTGCACCGCCTGCGCGGGATTCGGTGCGAACCGGTCGGTCCCGGCGAACAGCACGCCGGACGTACCCAATGACAGGAACGCGCTCCCGGCCTCGGCGACACCCATGCCGATTGCACTGGCCGCGTTATCCCCCGCACCGCCGCACAGAAGCACAGGGCCAGCAATGCCCCATTCGCGCCGCAATGGTTCGGTCAACTGTGCGGCAGCCTCACTGCCTTCCACCAGCCTCGGCATATGTTCACGCGAAAGGCCGGTCGCGGAGAGCATCCTGTCCGACCAGTCACGCTTCGCGACGTCGAGCCACAGGGTGCCCGACGCATCGGACATGTCGGAGACGAACTCGCCAGTTAGCCGCCACGCCACGTAGTCCTTCGGCAACAGCACCTTGTGCGCCGCGCGGAACACGGCCGGTTCGTATTTGGACAGCCAGAGCAGTTTCGGCGCGGTGAAACCCGGCATCGCCAGGTTGCCGGTAATCGAGCGCGACTCTGGAACCAGCGCTTCGAGTTCCACACATTCGGCAGCCGCCCGGGTGTCGTTCCACAGGATCGCCGGGCGTAACACCTGGCCTGCGCGATCGAGCAGCGTCGCACCATGCATCTGTCCAGATAACCCAATGCCGCGCAGCGCCGAGAAGCCGGCGGGATGAGACGCTCGCACTTGAGCGATTGCGTCTAGCGTGGCGTGCCACCATGCCTGCGGGCTCTGTTCGGACCAGTGGGGATGAATTTTCTCGACTTCGAGTCGCGCGCTGCCGGTGGCAATTGTGTGCGATTCGTCGTCTGTCAGTAACGCTTTGACCTCGGAGGTCCCAAGGTCGATTCCAAGGAAAGTCAAGATGTCGTCCTGGTTCTTGCGGCCTGCTCGTCTTGCCGAAGCAAACCGTCAAGCCGCGATCATGTGTTCGTTAAGCTGATGCAGCGCGCGAAACTTCGAGGGCGGCATTGCCTTCGTTGAAAGGAATTGACGATTGAAGTTCGACAGATTGTTAAAGCCAACGCGATAGCAGATCTCCGTTACGCTAAGCGTCGAGCACATCAACAGTTCACACGCTTCGTTAATCCGGAGCCGGTTCTGGTACTGCACGAACGTACACCCCGTATGTCGCCGGAAAAAACGTGTGAACGTGCTCACGCTCATGCCGGCAAGTTCGGCGACGTCAGCTTCGCGCAATGTACCCGGAAGATTCTGCTGAATGTACGAGAGCACCTGGTTGATCGTGGATTGCATATAGCGGTGCGCATTGACATCGTATGCGGGTCCCGCCAGCAAAGTGCGCTCGGTGCACGATGACAACCTGTCGAAGATCGACATCAACAACTCGACGCGGCGGCAACCGTGTGACACGACAAGCTCGAGCATCATGGGCGCGATGGCCAGACCCACCGAGTCCGGAAACTGTATCCCGCGCGCCGCGTCGTCGATCAGACCGACAATCGCGTGCAACTCGGTGAACGCGGCCACCATGCGTTCAACCGCGTCGCGCGAAAACTGCAGAACCACGTCGCGTGACGGCACGGTTTCGCGCTCGCCGATTTCGCTGATCCAGTTGTGCGGTAAATTCGGCCCGGTGATGACCAGGTTGCCCGGCGTGAAGTCGCCGATGAAATCGCCGACAAAAAACTTGCCGGAAGACGCCCGGATGACGTGAATCTCATACTCCGGATGAAAGTGCCATTTCGCCACTGTATGCGGATAGTCGTGCGCCCAAGCTCGGAACGACTCGTCCCGTCGTGTGTGCACCAATTCCAGATCTGGATTCATACCGCTTCTCCTTCCCGGCTGTCTCGACGCCGCCTCTTGTGTTAATGCAAAGCCGCTCCCTGTACGCCTGCGCCTTGATGTGGCGAGTTGGCGAGTGTCGTTCTGCTGCTCGGAGGAACGGGCAATGAAACGTTTTGCTCCGTCTGGGCATCGAAGACGTGCAGGTCGGCGGTTTTGAACTGGAAAGTTACCACGCTATCCAGTTCGGGCAGGTCCTCCGCCGGCACCAGGGCGGCCAGGCGTTCGCCGGCGAATTCGAACGTGACCAGCGCCTCCGCGCCCAGCAGTTCGATCAGCTCCACTTTGCCGCGAAACCTTAGCGAGCCGGTCTCGTTGTCTGCAGACGCCAGCTTCAGATAGTTCGGCCGGATTGCAAGCTTCACCGCCTGACCGGCCTGCAGTCCTGCGAAACGCGGCCCGGCGAGCGCCCAGCGCTGGTCCTGTACCTTCACGAAACAGGCTTCACCGGTTCGCTCGGCTGTCCCGGACAGTAAATTCATGGCGGGTGTACCAATGAAACCTGCGGCGAACAGCGTCTGCGGGAAATGGTAGAGATCAGATGGCGTGCCGGCCTGCTCAATCCGCCCCCCTCGCATCAGGATCACGCGGTCGGCGAGCGTCATGGCCTCGAGCTGGTCGTGCGTCACATAGACCGTCGTGGTCTTCAGGCGCAGGTGTAGCCGCTTGATATCGCCTCGTAGTTGCGCCCGCAGTTTCGCGTCGAGGTTGGACAGCGGCTCATCGAAGAGGAACACCTCAGGTGTCTTGATCATCGCCCGGGCGATCGCCGCGCGCTGCTGCTGGCCGCCGGACATGGCGCGCGGTTTGCGATCGAGCAACGCGTCGAGGTTCAGCAGCGCGGCAACTTCTCGCACGCGGCGATCGATCTCCGCAGCCGGTACCTTCAATCGGCGCAAACCAAACGCGATGTTGTCATACACGGTCATATGCGGGTACAGAGCGTAGTTCTGAAACACCATCGCGACGTTGCGCTCGCGTGCCGGCAAGTCGTTCACGATGGTGTCGCCGATCGCGAGGTCACCGCCGGTGATGCCTTCGAGACCCGCAATCATGCGAAGCATCGTGGACTTGCCACATCCGGATGGGCCGAGCAACACCACGAACTCACCATTGGTAATTTCCATATCGAGTGGGTGCAACACCGGTGGACCGCCGTCGTAACGTTTCGTGAGACCTCTGCAGACGATTTTGGCCATGGCTCAGTCCATCTCTATCTGGATTTTGACATCGTTCGGGCGACCTGCTGCAGCCTCTTCGAACGCCGTGAGGCCGTCAGCGAACGCGAACTTGCGCGAGATGAACGGCTTGACGTCGATCATGCCCGAGCTGATCAGCGCCAGCGCGCGCGGGAACACATTCGCGTAGCGGAACACCGATTCGAGGCGCGCTTCCTTCGCCTGCATGGCGACAACATCGAGCGGCACGCGGTCGACCGGCATGCCGACGAGGACCGCGCAGCCACCTGGGCAAAGCAGGTCGAACAGGTCATCGTAGACCTTCGCGCTGCCGCTCGCTTCGAATACGACGTCGGCGCCCCAGCCCGTGGTGATTTCACGAACGACATCGGCGAGCCGTTGCTCGCGCACATCTACGGTTGTCACCGCGGGATTGTTGGCAAAGAGCGCCAGTTTTTCCTTGACCATGTCGGCCAGAATGACGCGCGATGCGCCGCCCGCCAGTGCAGCCAGGGCGGTCATCGCGCCGATTGTCCCCGCACCGATCACGACCGCGACATCCCCGGGTTTCATCGCAGCTTTCTTGGCGGCCTGTAGCCCGATCGATAGCGGCTCGACAATCGCACCCTCCGCGAAGGACACATTGTCGGGAAGCCGGAAGGTGAATGCCGCCGGATGCACGACGTAAGGCGTCAGGCAACCGTGAATGGGCGGCGTTGCCCAGAAGCGCACTGCAGGGTCGAGGTTGTACAGGCCGCGCATCGTTGCCGGTGAGTCGAATTGCGGAATGCCCGGCTCCATGCAAACGCGGTCGCCCACACGCAGGTGGGTGATCTCGCTGCCGGTTTCGACCACCGTGCCGGACGCTTCGTGACCGAGCACCATCGGCGCGTCGACCTTGAATGGTCCGATGCGTCCGTGCGTGTAGTAATGGATGTCGCTACCGCAAACGCCAACCGTATGAATCTTGATCTTGACGTCGCGAGGGCCGACTTCGAGCGGCAAGTCGATATCGCGCAGTGCAAGTTGGCGCGCTTCTTCGAGTACGAGGGCTTTCAAAACGATCTCCTTACTTGCCTTTGAGCATTGAATTCAACAGCCGGCTCAGGATGCCGACGAAGATAATCGGAGGAAGCGCGAGCAGGACCGTGGACGCGTTGATCACGCCCCACGGCACCTCCTGCCCGAGCGAAGTGAACGCTGAGGCAACGACCGGCAGCGTCGCGCTTCTCGACGACGTCAGGGCGAGTGCGATCATCAGTTCGTTCCAGACCAGTACGAAGCTGAACACGATGCCGCCCATCAGCGTGGTTGCGCTGAGCGGCAATGCAATCCGCCAGAACACCCCGTACGGGCCGTACCCGTCCAGCGTCGCGGCTTCTTCGACTTCACGCGGCAGGCGCTGAAATACCGGAATGGACAACCATGTGATGGTCGACAGCGTGACCAGCAGATAGGTCACCACCATCGACAGCTTCGTGTCGTACAGCCCGACATCGACCCAGATAGCGATCAACGGGACGGCGATTGCGACCGGTGGCAGAAACCGCAGCGACAACAGAAAGAACTGGATGTCGCGCTTGGCCGGCAGGTGATAGCGCGCGATGACATAGGCCGCAGGTACGCCGAGCAGCGCGCCCAGCACGACGGCAGAACCGACGATAGAAAGGCTGTTGGCGAGTCCGGTAAGTACCTCGGGGCTCGACACGACCTGCCGGTAGTTGTCGAGTGTCGGCGTAAAAAAGAAGCGCGGCGTCGGCGTAACGATGTCGAGCAGGTTTTTCAACGAATTGAGAAACGCCCAGAAGATCGGAAACACGGCCACTATGGCGAGCACCGTGCCGAACGACCAACTGGCGCTTCGCGAGATCAGTCTTCCCATTTGTTCACCCGCTTCCAGATGAAGGTGAAAATCAGTGTGGTCGCGACCATCATCAGCACGGCCATGCTCGAGGCATACGAGACCTTCCCGGACAACCCGATGCCTTGCGAATACGCATACATGTCGAGCGTTTCAGTCGTGATCCCGGGGCCGCCCTTGGTCATCACATAGACCAGATCGAATGAGCGCAGCGACTCGACCATCTTGATGAACACCAGACTCATGATCGGCACTTTCAGCATCGGCAATGCGATATAGGCGTAGACCTGCCAGGTGCGCGCGTAGTCGAGACGCGCGGCTTCGAGCGGCTCGGGCGGCAGCGTTTCGAGCAGTTTCAATATGACGACCGCGAAGAACAATCCCCACTGCCAGATATCGACGAGCGCCACCGCATACAACGCCAGGTGCGGATCGGACAGAAAAGCCGTGTTCTCGACTCCCAGCAGACCGAGAAACCAGCTGAGAATGCCCGTCAGAGGCGAATACATGAACTTCCAGATGAAGGCCGCCGAGACTCGCGGTAGAAGCACGGGCACGATTAGCAACAGCGAAATGACGCTGCGCATCCTGCCGTGTATCTGCTCGAAGAGATACGTCGCAACCAGAACGCCGACCACGACCGCACCGACCACCGTCGTGATTTCCCAGATCGCCGATACCTCGATGGAATTGAGAAACCGTCTGTCCGAGAACAACCGGACGAAATTGCGCAGCCAGACGTACTCGCTATCCGGGTAGCGCAGTACGCGATTTTTCAATGCGAGGTTGATTGCGGCGATAGTGGGAACTAGACCGAGGACCGCCATCAAGGCGAGAGGCGGTCCAAGAAATACGAACGGAAGACTGGTTTTACCCCGATTGAACATTGACTTCTCCAACAACTTAGAATCCGCGAACTCAGTGTTCCTGTGAGAGCACGAATGAACCGGCGGCGCCCCTTGCAGCACAACCCGTGCTGCAAGGGGCGTGCGCACTACTTCTTCGCGCCGTGCTCCATCGCGTCCTGGGCGTACTGAACGGCGTCGTTCAGCGTGGCCTGAACATCGGGCTGCGTACCCGTGAACACTTCCTCCAGCGCGATACCAAGGTTGTCGCCAATGTCCGGCCACTGTGGGCTTGACCAGATCGTGACCTTCGTCACCGGGTTGGTATCGTTCAGGCCGGCAAGAATCTGCGGCTTGACGTGCTTCTGAAAGTAATCGCTCTTGATCGTGCTCGAGCGGTTGTAGTCGCTAAAGACGTTGTCGCGCAGGCGGGCCTGCTCCTGATCCTTGCCCGTCGCCCAGGCAATGAACTTCCCTGCTGCTTGACGCGTGCATTCGTCCTTGGCGCCGACCGAGGAAATCGCAAGGCCATGACCATAGGCAGCCGAGGGCAACGGGGCCGGCGGCCTGACGTATCCGACTTTGTCAGCGACGCTCGACTTGGTCGGATCTTCCATCCAGTCGGCGAACGGCGTCGATTCGATCATGAACGCGACCTTGCCGGAACGGAACGCTTCGAGCGCGTTGCTCCAGTCGTACGTCGCCGAACCGGGAGGCGCGTATTTGAAGAGGTCACGATACAGTTGCGTCGCCTTCACCGCGGCCGGCGAATTGAAGTCCGGCGCCTGGCTCTTGTCGGTCCAGGTGCCGCCCTCGGCGAGCATGAACGGCGCCCAGCGCCACACGTTCATACCGGAGCCGCGCTGTCCGCGTGCAACCCAGCCGTACATGTTGGGCGGGGCATTGAGCTTCTTGATGTCCGCAACGAGTTCGTCGAGCGTTTTCGGCACCGGGAGATGGGCCTTCTCGAGCAAGTCGCGACGGTAGAACAGGAAGTCGCCGCCGCCAATCAGCGGGGCAAAATACGCGACGCCCTTATAGCTCGCCACCGCGCGTCGGCCCGGCAGGAAGTCGTCGTAGTCGGCGTCTTTGGGGTAGTACTTCAGCAGCGGTACGACCCAGCCTGCCGATGCAAACTCCGCGACGTTCGCCTCATCGACATAATAAATTTGATAGGATCCCGCGCCCGTTGACGCGTCGAGTCGCGATTTCGAGCGACGGTCGTTTTCACCGAAGTAGTTGATTTCAATCCTGGTGCCGCTGCGCTTTTCATAGTCGGGCAGTGACTTCTCCATGACTGTCAGGCCGAGGCTCTTCTGGGCAAGCACTTTAAGCGCGGGAACGTTGCAGGTCTGTGCCGTCGCCAGCATGGGGAGGCTTGCGCCCAGGGCCGTGCAAACTGTCAACAATTGAATTGGTTTCACTCTCGTCTCCGCTTTTGGAATGTTCTTTGGCATTGCCATACGGGGCGCTGCGATTGAGAGCAGACCAAGCGTACGGTGACGAGAACTGTAGTGGTCGCGGCCAATGGCCAGCCACTGCAAAAGGCGGAAGACGCTGATACTTTTTGCTCGCGCTCCAGGTGCGGTGCACAAAATGTGTCAGTGACCGAAGCGGCCCCGTAAGTGCTCACGCAGTGGAGGACTCCGGTCAGATCGCGTCAATCGCTGTTTCGTCTCGAAAATACAGACGACGAGTGCGGAACAGGTCTGTTCCGGCGTGCATCGATCGAGTTGTGGTCGGCGCTGTTATGAAAGCAGTCAATCACGGATGGTCGTTTTCAGCGGGTTTGTGCGCCCACAACGGAAGAGGGCCTGCTGTGCAATTCGAAGGCGTAAGTGAGCGCTGTACGCGACGCGAAGCGGCCATTCGAATTAGAGCGGCCGCAGAACGGGTTCGGGTCGCGCTCTGCCGGTCAGATGAGGCAGTGCACGGCCCAGGAAGCGACGTTCAGCCAGAACGTCACATGGACATTCGTGCGACTGCTCCGTTTTCTGAGCGGCCCTTTCGGTCACAATGACGCGTGTCGCGGCGATGAACGTGGCTTCGATAAAATCACTCGCTCGGGCGGCGCCACCACCGACACGCTCCCAGCGCCGCACCGCAACGCGTGGTTCATAGAAGTTTGAGCACACCGCTCGCTACCTTGCGCAGTTCGTCGAACTGCGTAACGAGTTCGAGGCACAGAATAAAGGCCAGCATCGCTGAAGGCCCCGGGCAGCGTTCGATCCATTGCAGCGCCGGAGTCGCGTAGCGCACGCGGATCGCCGGTCGCGTCATGACATAGGCGATTCCGGTTCCCGCAGCGGCGCCCACCAGCAAATCGGTTGGATAGTGAAAGCCGAGATAGGCGCGCGGAACGCAAATGAACAGCACGGTATAGAGAATCGCCAGCACACCGATACCCCGCCACACCAGGAAGATGCCGGTGGCGACCGCCATCCATAGCATCGCGTGATCGCTTGGGAAGGAACTCCAACTTGTCAGCAGTGCGTCCTTGATATCGCTACCTGCAAAGTGCAGATGCAGGTCGGCGCTATAGACGGGGCGCACTCTGAACGGCAACCAGTGAGTCAGCAGTCTTCCGACGAAGAGGGCCACGAGGCCACTGAGAAGCGTCGCGAGAACCATTTCTCGCCGCCATTCGCGGCGCTCGTCCTGCTGAAACCACATCCACCACAGCACGGGAATGAGTACGAGGCCTTTGAAGGTGTAGAGGTCGGCGATGATTTCTATGGATTGGGCCGCGAAATGACCCAACTGTAAGTTGGACAGATATGTTTCAATAGAAGAATCGAAGTTATTCATTATTTTGCAAGAAACTTGAGTCGCATCGAGGTAAGCATAGCCCATTGAATGCGCGGCTTTTTTGGTGCTTACCTTCACTGACAACTTTTACTGCGCAATTTCATCGCCAACTTTCACTGACGGCTTACTCCGCGAGTTTGCTCTTCGGGCGGCGTGTCCTGACGAACACCGCGCCGGCCACGTCCATCGGAAAATCGTCGGGTAGCTATGGCGACACCTGCTCGATCCTCGTCGATCAGCGCGTCGATAGCCGCAGCGGAAATGCCGCCCGCTGTCCTTCGGTGTCCAAATTGAGGTTCGGCCGAGAATCCGTCAGCGATCTCATCCCTCGAATGTCCGCTGCCACCAGCTGACATTCAGTCGCGCACGGCTAACCCAGAAAGACGATGCCGAAGAACTTCACCATCGTATAGCCCGCCAGCGCGGCCACCAGCGCGATCAGCGCTGCGACCAGCGGCACCACCATATTCAGGAACGGGTTCGGCAAGCCCGGCGTGAACAGAAAGCTCTGCAGCAACAGCCATTCGGAGACGAACCCGCTCAACGGCGGCAGTCCGGCGCTCGCAAATGCGCCCACGAGCGCCGCCCCGGCGGTCCACGGCATCACGCGGATCAATCCGCCCAGACGGCCGAGATTGCGTTCGCCGGTGGCATGCAGCACGGAACCCGTGCCGAGAAACAACAGGCTTTTGAACGTCGCGTGGCTTGCCATCTGGTAGAACAGCGCGGTCAACGAGAGCGCGGCGAGCGTGTTCATGCCGTACGCGCGAAACAGGATCGCCAGTCCCATGCTGACGAACATCAGCCCGAGGTTGTCGATCGACGAATACGCGAGCAGCCGTTTCATGTCTGTCTGGATCGCGCTGAACACGACGCCGAACAGGGCGGTGAAGAGTCCGAGCGCCAGCACGAAGACTTCCCGCCACCACAACTGGACATGCAGCAAGTCGAACACCGTGCGCAGAATGCCGTACAGACCCGCCTTCAGGACAAAGCCGCTCATGAGGGCGGACACGGGTGACGGCGCAGCCGGATGGGCTTCGGGCAGCCACACATGCAAGGGGAAGACACCCGCCTTTGCGCCGAAGCCGAATAGCGCAAGCAGGAATGCGGCGGAGGCTCAGAATACGTCGAGATGCTGTTGGCGCATGTTGGCAAACGTAGTCGCCGGTATTGGCTTGCAGCAGGCCGAAACACAACAGGAGCGCCAGCGCGCCGACATGGGAGATCAGGAAGTAGAGGTAAGCGGCTCGACGGATCTCCGCGATGCGGTGATTGGTCATAACAAGAAAAACTGCCGACACGGTCATCGTTTCCCATGCGACCATGAAGCTGTATGCATCGTCCGCGAGTAACAGTGTCGCCATGCTCGCCAGGCACACGTGATATTCGAAGCAGAGTAAGCCGGGCGGCGTGCCTTCACCCTTGCGGAAATAGCCGGCGGAGAACGCGCTCACGCCCGTGCTCACGCGATCACATTCGCGTCGATTTCGACCGTAGTGACCCGCGCCGATGGAAACCTCTGGAAGCAGTATTTCGGCAACGATCCTCCGCCCAGCCCCACGATCAGGATGCCTCGTGGGGCGTGGTGGAAGAGCCCGAAGGTCATCATGGCCCGTGTGTACGGGAGGTCGAGCTCGAACGGATCGCATGTGCGCATCGAGCTTTGTATGCCCAATGGACCGAAGCGCAGCGACCGTGTACGCAACCTGTCGCTTACCACGGGCGCGGGATTTCCGGGCGGCCCTTTCAACAGTTCCGCCAGCGCCTGCCTGAAATGATGGTGATTGGCCGACAAATCAATCGTCTCCGGAAACTGCCTGGGCCGGGTGTGTGTGCATTGAACCTGCCAGACCGGAAGGTGCATCGAGTTACCAGTTTATGATAATGGCGTTATCATCCTGGCAGCTTTATCGAGATGGTTCCACTGATGCCGCTCCGGCGACATCCGCGGAAAGACGGCGCCGCGTCCTTCCGGGGCATTGGCAACGCGAGCCTCACATAACGCATGGAATTCCAGAAACTGCTTGCCGCACCGGCTCCTGCATGCGCCGGCGCGGCGCATGCAAACACAGGAGTCGATACCTGATGCCAGCAGACTATTTCCGGACCCTCACGGGGAAGGACCGGACTGTCAGGGGCGACCGGCAGCTCGGTTTTTCGCTTGCGTTCGTGGCAGGCGCGACGAATGCCGGCGGTTTTCTCGCGGTCAAGCAATACACGTCGCATATGAGCGGCGTGGTATCCGCGATTGCCGACCAGACTGCGCTGGGCGACTTTTCACTGGTCCTCGCAGGCGCCGGATCGCTGACCTCGTTCCTGTTGGGTGCCGCCTGTTCGGCGGTGCTCGTCAACTGGGGCCGGCGCAAGCGGCTGAATAGCCAGTATGCTTTGCCGCTGCTGGTCGAAGCCTGCCTGCTCCTGTGTTTCGGCCTGCTTGGCAGTCACCTCGCCTTGTGGGAAACGCTGTTTGTGCCGGCAACGGTCGTACTCCTTTGCTTCATCATGGGTTTGCAAAACGCCATGATCACCAAACTGTCCGGTGCGGAAATCCGTACCACCCACATGACGGGAATCGTGACCGATATCGGCATCGAGCTCGGCAAGCTCTTCTACTGGAATTCCTCGCGCGATGACATCGCCGCGCCCGGCGTGCTGGCCAATCGTGCGAAGCTGAAAGTGCACGGGACCATGCTGGCCCTGTTCCTTGTTGGTGGACTAACGGGCGCGGTTGGTTTCCGTCATGTCGGGTACGAGGCGACAACTCCACTCGCGGCACTGTTGATCGCGCTGGCGATCGTGCCGCTGATCGACGATCTGCGCGGACGGATCTGCCGGCTCGACCGCTAGGGCAGTAGCTGGCTGCGGCTGCCTGACGCCCCCGCTCGCCGCGCCCGAAGTCACCGTCAGGGTGGAAACGGTCTGCCTGACGTAGACGCACATAGTATGATAATAAGACCATCATTTGAGTCGCTTCAATGATAACGAAGGTTATTGACCGGCGCCCTTGGTGTTTCCGAACCTGAATTCGGGGATCGTGCGAAACGGGGGAGCTGCGTTGGACGGGAGATTGACGTGATTGACACCAGTATTTCGCTTTTGTCCCATGACTACACGCACCGGTTCTTGCGAGACCTGATGGGCCGTCACGGACTGATTGTCATCGGTGTGGGCAGGGCGGGCGAGCGGGGATTCCAGATGCTGTACCGGTTCTCCGACATCTGCGACAGCCTGGAAGACTGCGGGATCAATGTCATCTTCGTCTATCAGAAGGAATCGGCCCGCCATGTCCACGACACAACCTCGCTTTTCGGGGCGCGATACCGGCAGCGGCCCTGTCTGTTTCTGGACGACGACGGGAAGTTCTTTCGTGCTCCACTGCGTCCAAAATCGCTTAGGGCGGTTCATCTGGATCAGGATATGAAGCGACTCGGCACGGTCGACATTGCGGTGCGGGTTGACGAATGGGACCGGCAATTACGCGCTTTCCTTGCGCAGAGGGCCGCAAGTTCCATGCATTGAGTGCTGTGTGGCTATGTCCGGGCGTAGCGCGCCGCTGTGACGATTTACGTGCAAAGGGGAGTGGGTTGGTCGAGGCATTGATTCAGATAAATGGCCGGTGGGGGCTGAACGGGCACGAATCGGCGAGGCTTGCGGTGAGTGCTGCCCGCTTTGGGAGCGATATCGTCTGCATCGCGAACGGCCGGTCCGTTAACGCCAAGGACGTCATGTCTGTCATGTCCCTTCGGGTGAGGCGAGGTACGCTCGTACGCATCCTGATTACGGGGCCCGACGAAAGCGCCGCGATGGATGCCCTGTCGGCGGTTCTGCATGCGCAGGTGTCCTCCTGATCCGCTTCAGGCAGGGCACCCCACTCTACGCGCACTCGCCAACTGATCACGCCACGACTCGCCCCCGATCATGCTCAACATAGGAAAGAGAAATCCGAACAAGCCGTTGGTGATTGAAAACGACCAGGTGGTGTCGTTGTACTTCGACGCGCGTGGCGTTTAGAGCACGATGTTGCGGCACGATCCTTATGCGCTCGCACTGGGCCATACGCGGACCATGCTCGTGCCGATCTGATGACGGACGAACCTGACTTCCACCGCTACCTCTGCTCGCTCCGGGAAATTTTTGCCGGCGCGGTTGCGCTGGCGCGGTCGGAAGGTAGTGAGCACAACGTCACCGTTTTTGCGTGGAAAGGAGCGGGCGGACTTCCGTCATTCACAGCGATGCTCGATCGGGCGCGCGCGCTTCAGGCGCGGCACGCGGTCAGTCTCCACGCCACGGCCACGCGCATTGAATACGGCAAAAAATTGAACTGGAGCCGATATGGACGGATTGAGTGAAGTGGTCCGCTATCTGCAGACGGTTTCATCTCTATGGACCGGACGGTTCGAGCGGGTGTGCACGCGAGGAAGGAAGGCGACGGCAGAATGCGCAACGAGGGTGGCGCATTGATGGCGCGAGGATGACTCGGGAGCCGCCATGTATTATAATCAAATTAACATATCTGGACTCTGCCCGTCATGGAAACGAAAAGCGCTCGGCTCACGATTTTAATCGATCCTGTGAAGAAGGAAGCGTTCGAGAAACTGTGCGCAGCGCAGGACCTGACGCCCTCACAGGTGGTTCGGCAATTGATCCGCGATTACCTTGAGCAGCACGGCGTCAGCTACAAGACAAAGAGCGCCATTGGTGCGCGTCCGCGCCGCAAAACTGCCTGAACCAGGGCAGTTTTCAAGTCCCCACCCTAGTCCTTGAGAGTTGCTGCGCGTCGTTGCACGCGGGTGGCGGCTGCACAATTGCTGTCAGCTCTCGCCCGGCTCCGGATTCTGTTCAGATCTCCAATTCATGGCGAAGCTCGTGCCTTGCTTCAGTCGACGCGCGGTCGCGAGCAAGTTCAGCGGATGCGTCATTGCAAGTGTGCGTGCGCGTGTGAGTAGCGCATCCCGGGACGGAAGCTTTGGCGCACCTTTCCATGCAAACATCGTGTAGTTACAACTATCCTCTGCCATAAGAATGGAGAGCGAGTTACCGAACGCCGAACGCGCCTCTTCCAGATAATAGGGAATAAGCGGATCGTCCTCGACGAAATTGGCGACAAGCACTCCATCGTCCGCGAGCTGCGCGTGGCAAGCCGCGTAAAACGCTGCGTTACCCAACTGCACGGGCATGCCGTGTGCCAGAAAGCCATCCACCAGAATCACGTCAGGAGGCGCGTCGTCGCGCTTGACGTATTCCGCTCCGTCCGCACAGATCACCTCGAATCGCTCGTCATCCGGCGGAATATGGAATGTGTTGCGCAGCGCGATGACTGCCGGGTCGATTTCGATGGCCACGATCCGTGTGTGCGGAAGATGCCGGTAACAGAACTTGGCCAGCGACCCTCCACCCAGACCGATCATGGAAATTCTGCTGGGCGTGGGCTTCAGCAAAAGGAAGCCCATCATTGTCCGGGTATAGCCGAGCATCAGCTTGTGCGGATCGCGTCGGGACATGAAGCTCTGCGTGGCCAGTAGATCGAAGTGCAGCGACAGCGCATTGGCCGTTTCCAGCACAACGGGCGTACCGTCCGCGGGCGGCCCGGCAAGAAACTTCATATAGGCGTTGAAGGACGCGTGCGAGTGATCCATGCAGTTGCCTGGGCAGCGTGTATGTCTGGCTCTTCAGCCTCGTGATAATCGGGAGCGCCTTCGCTCCGCTTCCGCTCGGCCGGCAGCCATGTTGCATGGCTAACCTGATTTGCAGATTATGGTAATGATATTATCACATAAGTCATTTCGACCACCTCCCGCTGGGCGGCTAACGTGCGGTACATGTGCGCGTCACGCAAATTCCATGTGTTCAGGCGTCGCCCGAACATCGAGCGGTAATAGTTTTCCGCATTCACGACGACTTTGGCGTTTTGTTGTGCGAAGAACTGTGCGTCGAGTGCCGCGAGGCCATCTTGCGCGAGGTGGAGCAGCGCGTCGGTGCGCAGTGGCAGCAATTGCGCGACGACGCCTTCGCGCGCGTCAGGGCGGGCGCCAACTGCAGTGGCATAGCCATAGGCTTGAGGCTCGCGAACATGGTCGAGCGCAGCGTAACGCTCACGCGCCATCGCGGCCCGCTGGGGATCGAGCTGCTCCAGATAGCGGATCGCTGCATCTGCCGACTGGTGCATGCTGTACAGGTCGAGTCCATAAACACCGACTCGCTCTTCGGGCGGCAGTCCGGCGCTGTGTGCACGCAGCCAGACGATGAAGTCGCGCATTTCACGATTGCGCCACATCCACGTCGGAAAACGCCGGAAGTCGCCGAGCGTGGTATCCGCTCCGGCGTCGCCTTCGCCCTGCACGAACCAGTTGATGTCGGATTGCGGCGGACCTGTCACTCTCGCCTGCGACGCGGAGTGCCCAGTCCTGACGGTTCCTGCTGAAGGAATCGGGCACCGTCATGTGCCGCCGCGCCGGATCTTCGTTGCAAGCGACGACGTGCCCCATGTCATCGTAAATGAAGCCATTTCTTCCACCCGCGCCGGCGGAACGCGGTGTTGGGCCAGGAGGCGTGGGCTAAGGCGATATTTCGCGTCAACTTATTCTTTATTTGTCGCCCTCACACAGCGAAACCCCGCATACACGTACTGATAATGCGCTTGAAACCAGTTGCGGAAAGCGGGCCGCAGCATGCACTGCGCGGTGCGTGCCGAGCCGCCTTTGAGCACGTAATGCTGCCCATCGAAGAAATTGGCCGAGTAACCCAGATAGAACGGAAACGCTTCGAAGCCCGGCAGCGCATCGAATACCGTCGAAGTCCATTCCCAGCCATTGCCGAACTGACCTTCGACGCCAAACGTGCTGACGTTCTGCGGATACGCATCAACCGGCTTCGGGTCCCAACTGCGGAAATCGAAGTTGCCTGACCCGGCGTGCGGCACACCTTGCGCCGCACGTTGCCATTGCGCTTCGGTGGGCAGCGACTTGCCGGCCCAGCGCGCGTAAGCGCTGGCTTCGGCGTGGCTCACATAGGCGGGCCAGTCGAGCGGCAGCGGCACTTCGTCGAACATCGTGCGTAGCATCCATTCACTCGCGTTGCCGCCTGTTTCGCCGCTCGCCTCGCGTCGCGACCAGCAGGCCGGGTGCTCGATGTGCTCGGCTTCCTTCCATGCCCAATCTTTCTCCGACCACCATTCGGATTCGCGATAGCCGCCGGCCTCGATGAACTCGCCAAACGCGCTGTTCGTCACCATGTACCGGTCTATCTCGAAGGCGGGCACGTCCACGCGTAATTCGCCGAACTCGTTGTCCCAACCGAACTGGCCGGCGTCGCGCGGCATGCCGAGCACCGCCGACCCGGCCGGCACCCGGACCATCGACGCCAACGCGTCCGGGCGTTCGGGATGCGTGACCACGGACTCGCGCAGTTCGGTGACCTTTTGTGCAAGCGGCAACTGATGGAGCATGTACGCGAGCGTTTCGGCATGCATCAGCCGATGCTCGATCGCGACGTTCAGCAACTGCCGGCAGGTGTCGGCTTGCGCGCCGTCGCGGCCGAACCTGGCGGCGTCCGCGAGACCGGCGAGCGCGTCGTCGATCTGCCTGCGCGCACGCGCGACATACGCGCGTACGGCGTCGAGCGACGGCCAGTCGCCGGGTTGATCGGTCGGAAAGCCGCCGTCGACCGGATCGATGCCGAAAGCAAAGAGCTGGTCGAGTTCCGGGGCGAACGCGGGCAGGTCGCATACACGCCGATCGAAGAGATTGCGATCGAACGCTTCCAGATGGCCGATGTAAAACACGATCCGGTGGCGTTCACGGATCGGCCGTTCATACAGAAATTCGGGTTTGACGATGGCAAACAATGCGTCAGTGACCTGACGCGCGTCGATCAGACGCTGGACGAGCGGGTGACGTGGGGCGGGGTCGCGATTCATTTCGCCGGGTCTCCTTGCGGGGGAGGGACTAAAGACTGTACCCGGTCGCAGGAGCCATGCCAAGGCGAAAGCGCGCCGAACGAGCGTAGGCGGGCGCCGGCCAGCCCCGGCAAACGGCTCAGACCTGGCGCAGTCCGGCCAGATCGACGATGCGGATGTGCTTCCCCTGTGTGTCGATCAGGCCGCGCTTTTGAAATCTTGACAAGGTGCGGCTCACGGTTTCGAGCGTCATGCCGAGGTAGCTGCCCATGTCCTCTCGCGTCATGCGCAGGTTGAATTCCGCCGACGAATAGCCGCGTTGCGCATTGCGCTCCGACACGTCCAGCAAGAAGGCGGCGACGCGTTCGTCCGCGGACAGTGAGCCGAGCATCATCATCTGCGTGGCTTCGCGAACGATTTGCGCGCCCAGCAGTTTGTGCATGCGCTCCTGCATCGAACTGATTTCGCGGCACAGGCGTTTGAGCGCGCTGTAGGGGACGATGCAAACGGTGCTGTCCTCGAGCGCGACGGCGCTGCACGCGTGGACGTCTTCGCTGATGCCGTCTAGCCCGAGCGCCTCGCCGGCGAGCCGCAGGCCGGTGACCTGCTCGCGGCCGTCGCGGTGCGCCATCACGGTTTTCATCGACCCGGAACGGACGGCGTAGACGTTGTCGAAACGGTCGCCGCTGCGATAGAGCGCTTCACCGCGCTGCACCGGGCGCGCAGAGCAGATGAGCGTTTCCAGTTTCGCGAGTTCCTCGGCGGACAGGCCTTGAGGCATGCAGAGTTGCCGCATCGAACAACTCGAACAGCGGGCGGCGGTGCGCGCGGTCGCCCGCACCGGTGCAGCCCGGCGGCCGCTGCGCGCCGGCAACGAACTTGCGGAGGGGCCGTCGATGCCGGTGGAGTGCGTTATAGCGGAAGGAGTGAGCATGTTCTGCAGCCGATTGTCAGAGTAGTGGCGATTGTCCCACCCACCCTGGACGCGATTTGGCGGCAAAGTGACGCGTTCAGTCGGTGAGGCATCTTGAGCGTTGTGGCACGGTCGTGGGTGGCTGGACTGCCAGGTATTTCCTGAGCGCTTCCATCGGTGCGGGGCCCACGAATGAGCCGCCATTGCGCGACGCCGTTCCACACATGGCAAACGGCGGTCGCGCGAAGCGCTGTTATTGGGCGGCGGCTTCCTTGTCCTGGCCCGCGGCGGACGGAATCAGCAACACGGGGATGGTCGCCTGGCGCACGCAACGCTCGGCGACGCTGCCGAGAATCAGCCGTTGAAAACCGCGCCGGCCATGTGTGCCCATTACCAGCAGGTCGGCGTCGAATTCGGCGGCGGCCTTCAGCACGATGTCCGAAACATCGCCGAGCGACGATGCTTCGCTGACGGCCGGGTCCCCCTTGACGCCTTGTTCGGCCATCGTCTGCGCGAATTCCGCGCGCAACTCCCTGCCTTCTTCGATCAACCGGTTGCGCAGGATCGACGGGTCGTAGCCGGGCGCTTCGAAGTACATGGGCGTGTTTTCGACAACGTAGAAAGGCCGCAGAACGGCGCCGTTGGATTTGGCGAGCGCGAGGGCTGCCTCGAATGCACGGCGGGAAGTGTTGCTGCCGTCGACCGCTACCAGGATGCGTGTGTACATGGCGACTCCGCGTCTGAAAAATCCGTATGCCGTAGCCGTTCTCACGGCCCGGCTCCTTGGTCTTTTATACCAACGAAGCTTAGATGATGGCCGAAAAAGATGCACTCAACCGGGATGTAAATCAAACTCTTATCAAATTCATGGGTCCGGTGTCCTTGTCGCCAAGCTTGATAGCGCGCGGGGCGGCGCCCCGCTGCTCGATTCAGGGCGCATATTTCCGTAAGGAACGGCCAAAGTTGGCCTTACAATTAAATGATATTCAGACAAGCTGTTTCAGCCCGCCGATGAACGAGCGCAAAACCACGGGCCTGCCCGAGAAGATCTACGGCGACATCCTCAATCGCATTCTCGAAGGCGAGTACAAGGAAGGTGAGCGCTTGCCAACCGAGCACGCGCTGGCCGAACGTTTTGCGACCTCGCGGCCGACCGTGCGCGAAGCACTGGCGCGTCTGCGGGCGGACGGCATCATCATGACGCGGCACGGGTCGGGTACCACGGTCGCGCGGCGGCCCGATCCGGACGTGCGCCGTTTCGCGCCGCTCGAAACGCTGTCCGATATTCGCCGATGCTACGAATTTCGCATCGTGACCGAAGCCGGCGCGGCCGCGCAGGCGGCGCTCAAAGCCGATGCCGACGACATCGCCGCGATTCAGCACGCCTGGGACGAACTGGAGCGCATCATCGAAACCCGCGGGATCGGCGCGCAGGACGACTTCCTGTTCCATCTGGCCGTGGCGCGCGCGTCGAAAAACCCGTTTTTCATCACGGTCATGTCGTTCATCGAGGAACAGATACTGTTCAGCATGAACCTGTCGCGCAACCTGTCGCTCGTCAAGACGGTGGAGCGTCAGCGGCTTGTCCAGGCCGAGCACATGGCGGTGCTCGATGCGATTCGCCGCAAGGACGCCGCAGCTGCCGGCGCGGCGATGCGCGCGCATCTCGAGAATGCGCTCGAACGGATGTTCGGCTCCTGAGTTCCGCGTAGCGACTCAACACGGCCCAGCCACGGGAAAGCGCTTGTCCCGGCCCCCCATGGCCCGCAATCAAACCGGGACAAATTTCCCTGAACCGACGCCAGGCGCGAACGAGCGTCCGGACTAAGCCGCAACCGCAATCGGGCCGAACAAGGCCGTAAGGGTCTTCGGACTCACCGCGACATTCAGCGCCACCGCCCGCTCCACGCCGATTTGCACCGGCGCGCCGAGCCGGCTGATGTCGATGCCGGTCCTGCGCAGGAGCCGCTCGATCGGCGTGGTGGTCACGGTGACGTACCGCGTGATACCCATCCGCTGCGCGAATTTCATGACTTCCTGAATCGCCTGGATCGTCATGTCCGTGAAGCCGAACGACTGCTCCTCGCCACCGGTTTCGATCGCAAACCGGCTCAACTCCCAGATGTGCCGCCCGACCGGCGCCTGCTCGCCGTGCAGCAGCTGGGGGAAGGTGTCTTTCAGCATGTTGGGACCTTCGGTCGGCATCATGCGCCAACAGCCGCGCAACTTCCGGTCTTCGCTCTGAATCAGCATGTAGTACGGCCCGAGGGCGTCGTAGCCGTCGATCTCCATGCCCGCTATGGTTGGGACATCCCAGCCGAGCCGCCCGTGAAACACCCGTGCCCGCAGGCGGTACATCTCGTTGATGTCCGAGTTGTCGAAATCCTGCCGCATTCCAATCCGGATCGCTGTTTGCATGCCGTTCTCCTGAACGAGTTGAGAAACCAATACCAGGAAAACTTATGCATATTGAATTGTTCTGCCACCTACCTACCTGGATAGGTGTGCATGCTTATCGGGTAACGCAGAATTCGAGACACGTATCCGCATCCAACCGACAAGGCACGAAAATGGAACTTCTCGAAAATCACTGGCAACCGCAGACTGGCCTCCAAACGCGCCCGGCGGAGGCCTCCACGGCGGTGGATCGTGTGCTGATCATTGCGTACCGCAAGAAGAAAAAAGAAAGCCAGCGCCGCTTCTGGGCACGGTTCGGCGTCACTCAGTCGCGCGGCAGCCGGTTCGAATCCGGTGCCGAAATCCCGGCGCCGGTGTCGATCCTGTTGGGCTTGTACTTCACGAAAACCGTTTCCGATGCCGATCTGGGCCGTGCCGAGCGGGTGCTCTATAGCCGCGACGCCGCCGCGTTTCTCAACCCGGGTCAATAAGCCCGAGTTGCGCCGCGATCACGGCTGCCGCACGCCGCGAATTCACACCGAATTTCGTCCTGATGTTTTTCATGTGGAAGTTCACTACGGCTTCCGAACAGTTCAGGATATGGGAGATTTCCCAAGTGGATTTGCCGCGTGCGGTCCATTTCAGGCACTCGCGTTCGCGCGGCGTGAGCTTGGGCAAGACGGTCTGAGCGTGCGTATCCAGATGGCGCTGGCTGGTATCGATAACCAGGTCGCGCAATAACGCCAGATTCGGCAGCGCTGCGTTGACGTGGCGCTGGAAATCTTCGCTCGAACTGTTGTCATTGACGAAGCACATCATGCCGGCTTCCTGGTTCGGTCCGTGAATCGGTACCGTCACCCCGGCGCGCAGCCCGTATGAGCGCGCTTCTTCGTACAAGGATTGCTGCGCTGTCGTCGAGAAGATTGCCGGCGACCAGATCAGCGGTGCGGCGCGCGCCATGCAATGTTCGACGGTCGGGTCGATGTGAACCAATCCCTCTTTGTCATACGTCTGTCGCCATGCCGGCGCGTAGGTGCTGCGTATGTACGCATCTTCCAGACGCATGGTCGGGCGCGGTAGCATGGCGATCAAAATTCTGTCGAAGCCCCATGTCTCGGCAAGGCCCGCAATCGCACGGAACCATTCCGCTTCGTCGGCGGCGTCCAGTAGCGGTGCCATCTGCTCGATAAAATGTAGCGACAATTGCTTAACTCTCTCAGGCTCGCAAACATCCCGTTGCGTTTCGTCGCGGAACGGTAATCCGCCCGGCGGTTTTAATCGTCACAATCTAACACTAAAAAAACTTGCGCAGCGCCGAACGCTGTCGAACGGCATGACGGGCGCCACTGCGAAGAAAACGAGCGAACTGCCATCTAAGTCTGTTTAGCCCGATTGAGAGTTGCTGGCTCCCGAAATAGGTAATTCCCTCGTCGTCGCCATTTTGAAGCCTTTCATTGGCAATATTATTACCCCGCTGATTTTAATAAGCACGAGGCCGCGACTGGCGGATCCAACCGCGCATTCGTCCGCAATGACGCGCGACTGTCCACGATCGGGCAAGGTGGGGCATCGATCCATCAGGCTCCATTGTCATATAAAAGTGACAGTTCGCAGTGATTTCGAGACACGAGCGGCAAGTTCGGTCGGGCGTCGTCGGTTCAAGTTGTTTGACAACATGGCGAGGCCGATGCTACCGTGAGCGCCCCATTGCGCTCGCCAGGCAGGAGGCGTCATGAACGTAGCCTCTCTGCTTGACGCCGAATTCGCCGCCTCGGTCATGGCGGTGCCGCCGCTGGCGCGCCGCGCGGACTATACGCTCGATCCTGCTGCGAATCTCTCGCTCATCCGCGCCATATAGAAGCCGGCGGCGTGCGCACTTGCTATATGGCGGCAACGCGAACCTCTATCACACCGCCGTCAGCGAATAGCGGGACCTGCTGGACCTACTTGCCGACGCCGCGAGCCCCCGCACGCGCGTGATCCCGGCCATCGGCCCAGACTTCGGGAAAATGCTCGATCAGGCGCGCATCCTCGCGCAAACCCGGTATCGGACCGCGATGGTGCTGCCGTTCGGCGGCTTCACGACGCCCGAGGGCGTCGAGGCGGCGCTCACGAGACCGCGCAACGGCTATACGACGCCCTCTTGCCGCTCGAAACCCTGCGCGACGACATCTCGCTGATCCGCGTGCTTCACGATGCCGTCACGTTCGCGCAAATCGCCGACATGGGCCCGATCCTGCCACTGCTAAGTTCGACGCCGCCCCAACATCATGCGAAGATCGACGCTGGCGCGCGAGCACTGCTTGCGCTGGAGCGCGAGTTTGCCCAACCCCCTTCATCAATCTCCGAACCCCACTCACCAGCATGACCGACAACAGCCGACGCTATCCCGATCCTTCCATCCGCGTATTCGATCCGCGCTTCAAGTCGTTGATTCTTGCCTCCGCTTCAGTCGAGTGTCTGTACCAGGGCGCGCGCTGGTCGGAAGGCCCGGTCTGGTTCGGCGATGGCCGCTATCTGCTGTGGAGCGACATTCCCAACGATCGCATCCTGCGCTGGGACGAATCGAGCGGCACCGTCAGCACGTTCCGGCAGTCGTCGAACAATGCGAACGGCCACACGCGCGATCGCGAGGGACGCCTCGTCAGTTGCGAGCACCTCACGCGCCGCGTGACGCGCACCGAATACGACGGCTCGATCACCGTGCTCGCCGACCGTTATCAAGGCAAGCGTTTCAATTCGCCGAACGACGTGATCGTGAAGTCGGACGGCTCGATCTGGTTTACCGATCCGACCTTCGGCATCGACGGCTTCTACGAAGGCGAGCGTCAGACGTCGGAGCTGCCGACGTGCGTGTACCGCGTCGACGGCCAGTCCGGTGAGGTGTCGATGGTCGCCGACGGCGTGCTCGGCCCAAACGGCCTCGCGTTCTCGCCGGACGAGGCGGTGCTGTACATCGTCGAATCGCGCGGCGAGCCGCGCAAGATTCGCGCGTTCGATGTGGGCGTCGATGGCGCTGCACTGTCGAACAACCGTGTGCTGATCGACGCGGGTCCAGGCACGCCGGACGGCTTTCGCGTCGACGTCCACGGCAATCTGTGGTGCGGCTGGGGCATGGGCATCGACGAACTCGACGGCGTACGTGTCTTCACCGCGCAAGGCGAGCCGCTCGGCCACATTGCGTTGCCGGAGCGTTGCGCGAACGTGTGCTTCGGCGGGCGTCATCGCAACCGGCTGTTCATGGCGGCGAGCCACGGCCTGTATTCGCTCTATGTGAATACGCAGGGCGTGCAAGGCGGCTGAGTGCGAATCGGTGTGAGCAGACGCGCGTGGGCGCCGGCGAGCGCGCCACGCATTCTCCGGTTGCTTGACAACGAATCGTCCGATCTCGTCACCGGCTTCGGGTTTGCCCCTGGATGCGGCGCGCTCTGCTTTAATCGATAAGGATTCCCCGCAAAAACGGCGGTTTTCACGCACTGCGCGCCCTCGCGAGTATTTGCTTGACATCGGCTGTTCCGCTTCGCTATGTTGCGTTGGTAGAGAGACACCGCCCGCGGCGCACCTGACGGGCGGACTTCCATACCAAGAAGCGAGGAGACGCAATGACTGTTTCGCACGGGTTGTCGCTCAAGCTGGTGTCCGTATGTCTCGCGGCTAGCGCCGCATTCGCATCCGCCGCGCACGCGGCCGATCCCGTCACGATCAACATCGTCGACGTGGCCGGCGATCTCCAACTCACGCAAAAGGGTTTCGAGGCCTTCAAGGCGAAGTATCCGAACCTCGTCGCCAATCTCACGTTCACCAACGCGCCCGCTCCGCAATTGCCCGGCAAGATCAAGGCGATGCAGGGCGCGGGCCGCTCCGATATCGATCTCGTACTGACCGGCACCGACGCGCTCGCGGCCGGCATCGAACAGAATCTGTGGATCAAGCTGCTGCCCGACAACGCGGCGCAGTTTCCCGGCGTGCTCGACAAATACGCGCCGGGTCCGCGCAAGATGCAGGACCTCGCCCAAGGCTATGGCCTCACGGTCGCGTATATGCCGGCCGGTCCGCTGCTCGAATACAACCCCGCCAAAGTCAGCGATCCGCCGAAGACGCCCGAGCAGCTTCTCCAATGGTGCAAGGCGCATCCGGACAAGCTGATCTACGCACGGCCGGCGAACTCCGGTCCGGGCCGTACGTTCCTGATGGGCTTGCCATACGTCCTCGGCGACAAGGACCCGCAGGACCCGATTCACGGCTGGGACAAGACGTGGGCCTTTCTCAAGCAGCTGAACGATTGCATTCCTTACTATCCTGGCGGCACCTCGGCGGTGATGAAGGAACTCGGCGAGGGTACGCGCGACATGACCGTCACGGTGACGGGCTGGGACATCAACCCACGTGCGCTCGGCATCGTGCCGGCTGAATTCCGCGTGCAGGCGTTCGACAACATGACATGGGTGAACGACGCGCACTACATGGTGATTCCGAAGGGCGTGCCGAAGGAAAAGCTCGACGTCATCTACAAGATGATGAACTTCATGCTCGAACCGGCGCAGCAGGCCATGACCTATGACGACGGCTATTTCTATCCCGGCCCGGCGATCAAGGGCGTGAGCATCGAACAGGCGCCCGCGCACAGCCAGGAGGTGCTGAAGAAGTACGGCCGCCCGGAATACGCGAAGCTGCTGGCTGACCGTCCGCATGCGTTGCCGTTGAATGCGTCCGCGATGGTTGCGGCCTTCAGGAAGTGGGATGCCGAGGTCGGCGCACAGAAGACCAAGTAGTCCGCGCATCCAGCCATGCATGCCGTCGCGATTCGCGCGTGACATGTCGGGAGGAGCATTCACCGACACGTCACGTGTACCAGGAAACCTCCATGAAGCATCACTTTGAGCGGTTGCGGCTCGACTCGGTGAGCCGCAGTTTCACGAATGCGCAAGGCCACGCGATCGCGGCGCTTCAGGAACTCGATCTGACGATCCAGCGTGGCGAATTTATCGCATTGCTCGGGCCATCCGGCTGCGGTAAATCGACGGCGCTCAATTGCATTGCCGGCTTGCAGCCGTTGACGGGCGGCGGCATCTGGCTCGACGACAAACGCATCGACGTGCTGCCGCCGGAAAAGCGCGGCTTCGGCATGGTGTTTCAGAACTACGCGCTGTTTCCGCACATGAGCGTGCTCGACAACGTCGGTTTCGGTTTGAAGATGCGCGGCGTCGGCAGAAGCGAAACGACGCGCCGCGTGCGCGAGGCATTGCAGCTCGTGCAACTGGTCGGGCACGAGCACAAGCTGCCCGGCCAACTGTCCGGCGGCCAGCAACAGCGCGTGGCGATTGCGCGCGCGATCGTGATCGAGCCGCCCCTGATCCTGATGGACGAACCGCTGTCGAATCTCGACACGAAACTGCGCATCGAGATGCGCGCTGAAATTCGCCGCATTCATAGCCAGCTCGACCGCGCGACGCTCTACGTGACGCACGATCAGGACGAAGCGCTGTCGATGGCGGACCGCATCGTCGTGATGAAGGAGGGCGTGGTGCAGCAGGTCGCCACACCGAAAGAGGTCTACACGCGGCCGCACAATCTGCATGTCGCGCGTTTCATGGGTTATCGCAACGTGGCCGAATTCACGCTCGAAGGCACGCAGGGCGAGGGCGTCGCGGTGAGCGCGAACGGCGTGCGTCTGATCGGCACGCCGATGTCGGGCTTCGACAGCAAACGCGTAAGCGTCGCGCTGCGTCCCGAGGATATGGAGCGCGCCGCGCCCGGCGCGGACAACGCGTTCGACGCGCTGGTCGACGCGGTCGAATACGGCGGCCACGATTCGCTGCTGCGTGTGAAGACCGCATTCGGCGACGTGTGGGCGCGCATCGTCGGCGAATTCGTGGCGGGCGAGCACATCAGTTTGCGCGTGGCGCCGTCGCGTGTGCTGGTGTACGACGCCGAGGCCGCATGAACACGCCGACGTTGTCGCCGCCTGCTTCGCCGCCGCTCGCGTCGCGCGACGCCAAGGCATGGCTGGTTACGCCGGCGTTGCTGTTCATCGTCGCGATGTTCATCTATCCGTTCGCGTACGGCCTCGTGCTGTCGTTCCGGCCGATGAACGGCGGCGGCTTATGGGCCAACTATCTGACGTTCTTCACCGACACGTCGATGTGGCCGACGATTCTCGTCACCCTCAAGCTCGCGGTGCCCGCGACGCTGATCAACGTCGGCGTGTCGGTGCCGGTAGCGTTTGCACTGCGCCGCTACTCGCGCTATCAGAAGATCGTCACGACGCTGCTGGTGATTCCCGTCACGCTCGGCACCGTGCTGATCGCCGACGGCATGTTGACCTACTTCGGCCCCAACGGCTGGTTCCCGCAAGCGCTGCAAGGCCTGCATCTGTACACGCGCGAAGTGCGCCTCACGCACAACTTCTGGGGCGTGCTGATCTCGCTGATCGTCTCGGGCTTTCCGTTCGCGTTTCTGTTGACGCTGTCGTACGTGACCGGCATCGACCCGACGCTCGCGAGCGCGGCGGCGACGCTCGGCGCGAGTCCGTGGCAGCAGTTTCGCCGCATCTATCTGCCGCTGCTGGTGCCGGGGCTGACAATGGCGGCGTGTCTGTCGTTCGTGCAGGCGTTCTCGGTGTTTCCGTCGGCGGTGCTGCTCGGCGCGCCCGCGGGTCCGACGCGCGTGATGTCGATCGCCGCCGCCGAAGCCGCGTTCGAAAGCTACGACTATTCGCTCGCCTCCGCGATCGCGATGGTGATGGGCTTCGTGCAATTGCTGGTGGTCGCCGCGCTGCTGGGCGCGCGCCGCTTCTTCTACAGCGGACCGGCAAGCGGAGGCAAAGGCTGATGACGAGCGAACGTCGTGCGGCACAGCCCGCGTGGTCCGGCTCCGCTTCGAAAGACCACGGCGACGGCGCGCGCGAGCCCGTCAAGCGCGCAACGCAGCGCGCCGGCGTGGCGGGCCGCGTGTGGCGGGTGCTGGTGTGGGCCGTGATGGTGTTTTTCCTGCTCAACGTGGTGCTGCTGATCGCGACCGTCGCGGTCAATTCGGTGGCGACGCGCTGGTTCGGCACCCTGTTGCCACAAGGCTTCACGCTGCACTGGTATGCCCAGGCGTGGAGCGATTTCCAGCTCGCGAGCGTGCTGTGGGTGACCGTCGAGGTGGTCGGCGCGGTCGTGCTGCTGTCGGTGCTGCTAGGCGTGCCGGCGGCATACGCGCTCGCCCGCGTGCAGTTTCGCGGCAAGCGCCTCGTGATGCTGATCTTCCTGCTGCCGTTGATGGTGCCGCCCGTCACCTACGGCATTCCGATGGCGACCGTGATGTACAAGATCGGTCTCGCCGGTACGCTGAGCGGCGTGATTCTCGCGAACCTGGTGCCTGCGCTGCCGTTCGTGATTCTGGTGATGACACCGTTCATCGAGCAGATCGACCCCAATCTTGAAGCGGCGGCGCGCATTTTCGGCGCCAACACGTTCCGCTACTTCCGCTACGTACTGCTGCCGCTGCTGGTGCCCGGCATGCTCGCAGCGGGGTTGCTGGTGCTGGTGCGCACCATCGGCATGTTCGAACTGACTTTCTTCACCGCGGGGCCCGCTACGCAGACGCTGGTGGTCGCGTTGTACTACGCTGTATTTTCAACCGGCGTGCGCGCTCCGCAATCGATCGATGCGATGGCGATGATCTACATGGCGATCACGCTGATCTGGGTGCTGATCGCGCTGCAATTTGTCAGTCCGACGCAAATCGTGTCGCGCGTGAAGGAGCAGAAGCGCTGAAGCACTCCCGACGCTATTCGTGGAGCCGACGTTGACGAAGAGAAAGACCCCCGAGGAGCTGCGCAGCCACCGCTGGTACGGCGCGAACGATATGCGTTCGTTCGGTCACCGCTCGCGCACCGCGCAGATGGGCTACAACCGGGAGGAATACGCGGGCAAGCCGGTCATCGCGATTCTCAACACGTGGAGCGAGATCAACGCGTGCCACACGCATTTCAAGCAGCGCGTCGAGGAAGTGAAGCGCGGCATCTGGCAGGCCGGCGGCTTTCCGATCGAGCTGCCGGTGCAGACGCTGTCCGAGCCGTTCCAGAAGCCCACCACGATGCTGTACCGCAACTTCCTCGCGATGGAAGCCGAGGAGACGTTGCGCTCCTATCCCGCCGACGGCGTCGTGCTGATGGGCGGCTGCGACAAGACCACGCCCGCTTTGCTGATGGGCGCGATCTCGATGGACCTGCCCGCGATCTTCCTGCCCGCCGGCCCGATGCTGCGCGGCAACTGGCATGGCGTGACGCTCGGCTCCGGCTCGGACGTCTGGAAGTACTGGGCCGAACTGCGTGCCGGGACGATCACGCAGGACGACTGGCAGGGCATCGAAGGCGGCATTGCGCGCTCGCCGGGGCATTGCATGACGATGGGCACCGCCTCGACGATGACGAGCGCGGCCGAGGCGCTCGGCTTCACGCTGCCCGGTTTCGCGTCGATTCCCGCAGCGGATTCGCGTCATGCGCAGATGGCGGTGCAGACCGGCATGCGCATCGTCGACATGGTGTGGGAGGATCTCAAGCCTTCCGACCTCATCACAGCCGGCTCGGTCGATAACGCCGTGACCACCTGTCTCGCGCTGTCCGGTTCGACCAACGCGATCGTCCACATGATCGCGCTCGCGCGCCGCGCGGGCATCGCGCTGACGCTCGATCGCTACGACGACATCTCGCGCCGCACGCCGGTATTGGCCAACATCCGGCCGACCGGCGCGTATCTGATGGAGGACTTTTTCTACGCGGGCGGTCTGCGGGCGCTGCTCGCGGAGCTGGGCGAGCTGATCGACGGTTCGCAGAGAACCGTGAACGGCCGCACGCTCGGCGAGAACCTCGCAGGCGCGCGGATTTTCAACGACGAAGTGATTCGCCGCCGCGACAAGCCGCTCCTGCCTGACAGCGGACTCGCGGTGCTGCGCGGCAATATCGCGCCCGACGGCGCGGTGATCAAACCCGGCGCGGCCGAGCCGCATCTGCTCGTGCATACCGGCCGCGCGGTGGTGTTCCAGGACTATAACGACCTGGCCGCACGCATCGACGACGAAGCGCTCGACATCGACGAGACCTGTGTGATCGTGCTCCAGCATGCGGGGCCGGTGGGCGCGCCGGGCATGCCCGAGTGGGGGCAACTGCCGATCCCGCGCAAGCTGCTGCAAAAGGGCGTACGCGACATGGTGCGCATCTCGGATGCGCGGATGAGCGGCACGAGTTACGGCGCGTGCGTGTTGCACGTCGCGCCGGAGTCGTTCGTCGGCGGGCCGTTTGCGCTGGTGCAAAACGGCGACACGATCGAGCTGGACGTGCCCGGGCGCAGACTCAACCTGCTGGTGTCGGACGAGGAACTGGCGCGCCGCCAGGCCGCGTGGGTCAGACCCGCGCCGCGTTTCACGCGCGGCTATGGCGCGATGTATCAGGTGCATGTAATGCAGGCGAATCAGGGCTGCGACTTCGACTTCCTGCAACGCGGCGGCGCGCTTGCCGCGCCGCAAGCGGACAAGCCGGGCGAGCCGGAGATTCACTGAGGATCTGGCAGGCGGGTCGCAATGCAACGGCTTTATCGAGGGCTGTCGGCAGAGCAGTGCAGCCGCCACAGAGCGGCAACACTTCGAGAGGGACGCGCGATGCGGCGAGACCGCATCGCGTGATTCCCCCGACGTTCAATACCCCACGCGATACACCCGCCCCGTCTGCGCGCCTTCCACGCTGCGCACGTAGGCGAGCGCGGCGCGTTGTGCCGTCACCGGCTCGAAGCCGCGGAAGTAGGGCGCGTAAGCGTCCATGGCTTCGGTCAGCACGGTCGGGCTCACCACGTTGATGCGGATGCCGCGCGGCAATTCGATCGCCGCGCCGCGCACGAATCCTTCGAGCGCCATGTTGACCGTGGTCGCGCTGGCGCCGAGGCGAATCGGTTCGTCGGCGATGATGCCGCTCGTCAGCGTGAACGAGCCGCCGTCGTTCACGTATTGCTGTGCGGCCAGCACCACGTTGATCTGGCCCATCAGCTTGTCGCGCAGACCGACCCAGAACTGTTCGATGCTCATATCCGGCAGCGGCCCGAAGTGCACCTTGCCGGTCGCGGTGACCACGCCGTCCACCTTGCCGATTTCGCGAAAGAGCCGCTCGACGCTCGCCGGGTCCGTGATGTCGGCGCGATACTGCCCGCGCGTCGCGCCCACTTCGATCACCCGGTGACGCGCCTGCAACGCCGCGCTGACGGCTTGGCCCAGCGTGCCGGTCGCACCGATCACGACGATTTTTTTCATCTGCTGCTCCGTTGAGCGTGGTTGATGTGGCTCGATTGTGGCGGGGATCGGCGTGGAGAAAAAGCTGCGCTGGCGCCCAGGTCCCGCAACCCTGAGTTTCGAATCGACGTAAAGCAAGGCGCGCACCATTATTTCAAACGGTGCGCGCGATGATATTCAATGATTAATAGGAATAAGCGCGTGGATTCAAACGCCAGGGGACTCCCTGCCCGCGTTTATTTCACCCGATGCAATTCGATCACGCGTGTGGGCCGAAAATGATTCAGCGCGTAATGGATGCGGCCGCGATCCTGGCGGCTGCCCACGGGACGTGGATCGTCGAATTGATGATCGGCCGAGTAGGCGCCTTGTGGTTCGATCATGCCTTTGTCGATCACGGTGTAGCCGGGTTCGAGCGCGAGCAGCAGGTGGTTGCCGCCAACCCGGCTGTCGAAGCCGGCCATGCCGTCGAGCGCCTCGGGCACGCTATTGTCCAGCGATGCGTTACTGGTGGTGATCTCGTCGGGCGAAATCGGGCGGTAACCCGCGATGCGCGCGGCTTCGAGGTTTTTGCCGTCGGTGTCGACCGTGCTGTCGTGCGTACGGTCGTTGTGCAATTCCGCCGAGCTCGGGCCGCTTGCGGCCGCTTGCTTCGCGACGTCTGCTGGCTTGTCGATATCGCTGTTCATCATGCGTTCTCCTTGAAGAGGACATGGTTGAAGGTCAGCAAAACCCATACCGCCCGGCACGACGCCTGTGTGCACGTGACTTGCAATGCGCATACGCCACGCTTGCAAGGCGATGCATGTGAGGACATTTCACCTGGCGATTGCGTCGGCGATTCTTTTCGTTTTTTTTAATGGACGCGTATTTTCTACAGAGTATGATCTTACTCCGACGAGCGAAGCGCGGTTAAATTGACGAAAGGGCCCCGACTAACTCTTCATGGTCGGAAACAACGAATGAAAGGCCGCGCTATTCAAAACATTTTTACGGGGCGTCAGGGCGGGTGACTCATGCACTTCGATGCTGCATTCACACATCGCGGCTACTTGTTGAATTGCGCGCCTGCGCGCGCCGGCGATGGCACTTGGCAACCGTATGTGGTGATCTCGCGGTCGAGCGACGGCGAGCTGGTCGCCAACCGATTCTTCCCTAACGAGCTGCGCTTCCCCGACGAAGGCGCCGCCATCGCCCATGCGCGCGACTGGGCGGTGCGCTGGATCGACGCGAGCAGCGTGACCATCTGAAGAAGCGCATGCATGGCACGGCACCGCGCGGCATGAGCGCACGCGAGCCGCATGCCAGCCAGCGCGCCACGCTGCGCGGGCCGCGGCAAAACGCGGTAATCTCTCGGCATAATCCATCACCTCGAACCGTGCTCGCCGCATGGCGTCGTTCTTCTATGCCTAACGTGCCTTCCCACAACTGGGGTCTCGAACAGATCGTCGCGGACCTGCGCGCCTCGCGTGAACAATTGCATCGCACGCGGCATCCGCTCGGCATTCGCGAGCTGCCTTCGCGCGACGCGGTGGTCAACATCGTCGCCGGCCTGCGCGCGTCGCTGTTCCCCACGCACTACGGCGCGCCCGATCTGACCGATGAAACCGTCGATTACTACGTCGGCCACACGCTCGAGAGCACCTTGCGTTTGCTCGCCGAACAGATTCGCCGCGCGCTGCGATTTCTGCCAGAGTACGCCGCAACCTCCGATGCGGAGCTGCGGGAGCAAGCGTTCGGTGTCGCGCGCGAATTCGGCACGCAGTTACCGGGGATTCGCGCGCTGCTGGTCAGCGACATTCAGGCAGCCTTCACCGGCGACCCGGCCGCGCAGCACATCACCGAAATTCTGCTGTGCTATCCGGGCGTGTGGGCGATGACTCACCACCGGCTCGCGCATGCGCTGCATCGGCTCGGCGTGCCGTTGCTGGCGCGTTTCATCAACGAGATCGCGCACTCGGCGACCGGTATCGACATTCACCCGGGCGCCACGATCGGGCCGAGCTTCTTCATCGACCACGGCACGGGCGTGGTGATCGGCGAGACCGCGATCATCGGCGAGCGTGTGCGGGTGTATCAGGCGGTCACGCTCGGCGCGAAGAGCTTCGCCGCCGATGGCGACGGCGCGCTGATCAAGGGCAATGCGCGCCATCCGATCGTCGAGGACGACGTCGTGATCTACGCCGGCGCGACCATCCTCGGGCGGGTGACGATCGGACGCGGCTCGGTGATCGGCGGCAATGTGTGGCTCACGCACAGCGTGCCGCCGGGCAGCAGCGTGTCGCAAGGCAAAGTGCGTGAAGGCGAGCGCACCGACGAGAGCCGGCGATGATGCGCGCGGGGGATGGCCCCTGCGGCTCGTGCGGCTCCAGCCACAACAACTGAGGCACGACTCATGCCGCGCGGCCGCGTTCACATGCCTCGCTGCGCGATTGCCGGCGTCGAAGCGACGCTGGCCGATACGGCGCATTCGTTTCCGCGCCATTCGCACGACCGCTTCGGCGTCGGCGTGATCGTGCGTGGCGGACATCGGTCGGCGAGCGGGCGCGGCGTCGTCGAAGCGCGCGCGAACGACGCGATCACGGTCAATCCAGGCGAGGTCCACGACGGCAGCCCCCTCGACGAGCGTGGCCGCGCGTGGCGCATGTTGTATTTCGAACCGTCGATGCTGACGTGCGCCGCGACCGAGTTGACGGGCGCAGCGGCGCGTGAGATCGAACTCACGCAGCCGGTGGTTCACGATCCGCTGCTCAGGCATTTGTTCGAGCGGTTATTTGCGGTGTCGGTGCAGGCGCAGTCGGCGCCCGACAATCTGCTGACGGAAGAGGCGTTGCTCGAACTCCTCGGGTATCTGGTCCACACCCACGCGACCCGGCCGGCGCATACGCCCGCCGTTCATGCGCACGGGCCGATTGCGCGAGCGAAAGCGCGCATCGACGATGATCCTGCTGCCACGCTCACCTTGGCCGACCTTGCCGCCGACACCGGCCTGAGCCGTTTCCAGTTGTTGCGTGGCTTCGCGCACGAGATGGGCTTGCCGCCGCACGCTTACCGGATGCAGCGGCGCATCGCGCTCGCGAGGCGCTCGATCGCGCGGGGCGCGACGCTCGCCGATGCGGCGGCAGCGGCCGGCTTTGCCGATCAGAGCCACATGACGCGGGCCTTTGTGCGCCTGCTGGGCGTGACGCCCGCGAACTATGCGGCTGCGATGCGGTGACGCTTAGCCCGTGCGCAGATAGCGCAGCAGTGACAGCTCATGCGCGCCATGCCACCAGACATGCTCGCCGATAAACCAGGCCGCGGCCCACGAAGCCGCTACCACGATCAGGTCGCAGTGCCCGCTCTTCCACAGATTCAGCGAATGCCGTCCGGCAATCCACGGCACGCCTAGCGGATTCGGCCAGTCGGCCAGCAGATGCATGAGGCCGCCGCACGCGAAGCCGAATGCGGGCGCGGCATAGATCGAATGTCCGAGCCAATGATAGGAAATCGCGAGCAGCGCGAGCCACCCCACACCCCAATGCGTCAACGTGCGATGCGTGATCCACAGACGCCGCGCGCGCGACCACCACGCCACCTCCAGCCAGTCCGGCGCGGTGCTGCCGGCGAGCCCGGCGAGGAAGCTCGACAGCACGCCGAGATGATACGGATCACCCTCGCCGATGTGCGCGACGATTGCCGCCGCGATGACACCGGCTGCAAAACCGGTCGCGTGATGTGCGTTGCTGGAGGCCATGAAACTCGCGGCGCGCCGCGCCGCGTCAAAGACGAAGGGCGGCTATGTTCGCAGATGAGCCGACAAAAAAATAGCCGCCGCGCGAGATAAAAAATTCGCGTGGCGGCGTGGCCTTCACAACCCGAATGCGTGAGCGGAATGTCAGGTGGCGCAGCGTGCGATGTCGAAGCGCATCTCTTCTTCCGGCGGATCGTCCGGCGCGTTCGCGGGGCGCATCACCTTGATGACCGAACCCGCGTTGAGCGGCGTCAGTGTGACGAAATACGAGTTGTTCGAATCCGAGCCGACGGCGAGCTCAGTCGCCGAGCCGACTTGCGACACGCGCACGCGCGGCAAACGGTCCTTGAGGCATTGGGCGATAGAGGCGGGGGCGCGTTGCGACGACACGTACAGCAGCGGCACGGATGCGTCGCGGGCAGGGCCCCTGGACGTACCGCAAGCGGCGAGAGCAGCAATGACGGCAACAGCGGGTGCTAACAGGAGAAGTCTTTTCATGGTCCGATCGTCGGCGTCCCCGGTCGTTCGTGGGGACTTGAGGCGCGGGCGAAGCGCCATGCATTTTCAGCACAACGTGATGCTTCGCGACGAAGCCGCCGGGCTACCGCAGCGACATCGCGGTGGCCGGGGCGGCGTGCGCCAGTATACCCACCGCGCGCCGGCGTCGTCATTTCGCGCGGTGGCGAGACCCGTTGATCGCCACGATGTCGAATCGTTAGTGCGATAAAAAAACCCGCGATGTGATCGTGTCACGCGCGGGTCGAAATGCAGCGGGAAAGGATAGATTCGCGCCGCGGGTACTGCGTGGAGAACTTAGAAGCGGTGACGCAGACCGACGGCCGCGGCGACCTGATTGCCCGTCGACGACGGCGCCAGCGTATTGATTGCCGCGACGTTCGCGCCGAAGTTGCCGAGCTCGCCCGACGCATGCTGGTACACGCCTTCCACATACACGTCGGTACGCTTGCTCAGCGCGTAGTCGCTTTGCAGCGACACCGTGTGCCACTTCGGATCGCCGGTGCCGTTCGAGCCCGTCATTCTACCGTCGGTGAACGTGTACGCCGCCGCGAGGCTCAGCGCCGGCGTCAGTGCATAACGGCCGTTCAACTCGTAGTTGTCGAGGCGCAGGTTGGTGCCCGCTACGCCCGGCAGCGTGACGCCGCCCACATTCACGCCGCTGATGCCGTCCAGTTGCGTGTGCGTGTACACGAAGCCGGCGGTGGCCGGGCCGTACGTATAGTTGAGGCCCGCGCCGAACGAGCGCTGCAGGTTCGCGGCGATCGCCGCGGTGCCGTTGCCTTGCGATACGGCGCCGCCCAGGTTCGAGCTGCCCGAATTGTTCAGTTGCAGGTACGAGGCCGCGAAGTTCAACGGGCCGTTGTCGTACGAAGCGCCGGCGCTCCATGCACGGTTGTTCGCGAACTGGCCAGCCGCATTGCTGAAGCCATACAGGCCGCCGAACGTCAGCCCCGCGTAATTCGCGCTCGTGTATTTCACCGCGTTCTTGACCGAGAAGGACGCGTCCAGATTGTCGTTGTCGAACGGGTGAGCGGCGAGGTTGTTGCCGTAGCCCGCGCCCGTAGCGGACAGCGGCGACAGGTAGTCGACCATCGAATCATATTGACGGCCGAGTGTCAGCGTGCCGTACTGATCGCTCTGCAGCCCAACGAAAGCCTTGCGATTGAACAGCGTGCCGCTTTCCGAGTTCTGGCCGTTGTTCAGATTGAAGCCGCTTTCCAAGGTGAAGATCGCGTGCAGACCGCCGCCGAGGTCTTCGCTGCCGCGCAGACCGAAATAGGTGTTCGACATCGAGCTGCTGCCTTGTTGCCAATTGCTGTGGCCGCCCTGGTTGTTCGAATACACGAGGCCGGCGTCCAGCGAGCCATACAACGTGACGCTGCTCTGTGCGTGCGCGGTGACCGCGAACGCGCCCATGAGGCCGGCTGCGATGAGGGTTTTTTTCATGTTCAGATAACTCCGGGACAGTGCGTGGAGAATCGCATTCGAGTACTTACAGCCGATGGCGCCGGCTGCCTGACGATTCGCAGCGAAGTGTATTCCTGCCATTCAGATCTTTAATCTCATAAGACACAACAATGAATTCTCAAATCCGTAATGGCCGATCTGGATTTGCATAAGTGCGGGAAAAATAAAAGAAAAACTTCCTGTTTAGGAAATTGAAATGGGCAGGTCAATAGCAGTGGTGTTGCTGGCTCGCGACGCGTCCGCTCAGCCTGTCCTGGCGGGTATTACAACGTATTGCCGAATGAATGATGATTTATTCCTTTTTCTGCAATGAACTCTTCCGGATTGCATGGTCTATCTTGATCGATTGCGGCTCTACAATTCCGTATCCCTCTGACCAAGGGTGTCTTTTTTCATTTCTACGCGCGGCTTTCGGGTCGCGTCTTTTTTTATAAGCTTTTTATAATGGCTTAATAAGGTCCGGCGAATAAGGAAGTAATGTATTTCGCTGGACAATGGGTTCGCCACGACTTGTCCGTTCGTCAGAGGGGCGCGGCCAGCGCGCGCAGGGCAGGTAGAATCGCGTGCTTGAGATGTGTTTTTGCCCCGCGAACCTGAGTGAACCTGTAATGACCGATACACCCCTTCCATCGTCCGACGCCGCTGCCGATTTCACGACGGAAGGCTCGCCCGGGCTGGACGAAAGCGTCCATGAAGCGCGTCTGTGGCGCGACGACGGCTGGACCGCGCGCGTCATCAAGAATGAAGACGACGAAGGCTGGGCCGTCGAAATGATCAAGGACGGCGAAGCGGAACCCGCGCTCGTCGGACCGTGGACGATGGGCCGCAACAAGAAAGATCCGAAGCCGCTCGACACCTCGGCGTTCAACACGCTAGTGAAGACCGCGTCGGAAGTGCTGCGCCGTCATGAGCAGCAACTGCGCGCGCAATTGCATAAAGAAGTGCGGGTCGCGAGCGCCGACGGGAATGACGAACTCGACATCACGCTGGACATCGTCCCCGATGAACTCGAGCCGTACGCGCTGCTGACCGCGCTCGATGCGTTCGGCGAACAGCTCGCGCAGGTGCAGGTCGCGCCCAACTTCAAGCTCAGCAAGGCGAGCGCGGCGGCGTGGGTCGAAAACGAGTTTCGTCGTCCGGGCTAGGGGCGCGCGGTTCGGCCGCGGTTGCCGCGCTCGAACCTCAACTCCGCTTGCAGAAAATCGCCGTGATGAGCGGCGCCACGTGATGCACGATCGCCGTGCTGCCGGTTCCGGCCAGCGCGTTGCGCACTTTGGCTTCGCTGCCGAACACCACGACGCCGTAGGCCGAGCGTGCGAGCGGCTCGCCATCGCCGACGCGAAACAGCGGATCGTCCTTTTCGAAGCCGACCACCGCGAACACATGAAAACCGAACGCGCTCAGATCGGCGCCGGACGCCGGCGAGAATGCGTTGATCGAATTCGGTTCAACGCGCGTTGGTTTCGGGTCGATGAGTTCCTGCTGCGCGAGGTCGGCGATGAACTGATGGCCGCTCTGATTGCAGGTGAGCGCGGTGTCGAGCGACGCCGCGAAACCGCGCATCGGCAGCGCGGCCGCCAGAAGCAGAAGTGCAGAAGAAATAAAACGTTTCATAAGCGGTGAGTCGCGCCGGGTTCGATGTCGTGGTTTTGCAACGCGGGGCGGCGCGGGGTTTAGACCGAAAGACGTTGCGTATCGAAGGGATTCCGCGTGACAGGCGCAACTGGATTCGCACTGTATCGCGATTCGGCAAATCTTGCTTTGCGTTGGACACACGCCGGTAACGAACGCGTCTCAAAGAAACGTACGGGATGAAAGCAATATTTTATGATCCCGTATATATTTCCGGGTTATGACTTCGCAACCCCAAACTCCAAATAACGTCCCGCCGCCTCGCACGTGGGACGCCCGGCTCGCCCGCCGGCTCGTGACTCCGCTGGTGAACACCTGGGTTACGCCGAATCACCTTACCACGCTGCGTCTGCTGATCGGCGTGGCAGGCGCGCTGTGCCTCGCTCATGGCGAATTCGCGTGGGCGAATGCGGGCGCGCTGCTGATCGTGTTGTCGAATTTCGTCGATCACACGGACGGCGAACTCGCGCGCATCGGCGGCAAGTCGAGCCGGATCGGTCATTTTTACGACCTCGCGTGCGACGCGCTCGTCACCGTCATGCTGTTTGTCGGCATGGGCGTCGGCGTGGGCGCCTCGCAGATCGGTGGGTTGAAGGTCGCGCCGGGTGTGCTCGGTGCCGTGGCCGGCGTGGCGGTCGCGCTGATCTTTTTCCTGCGCATGCGCATCGAGGAAATGGCGGGCAAGGCGGGCACCAGGCAGGCATCGGCCGGCGGCTTCGAAACGGAAGACGTGCTGTACCTGCTGCCGATCGTCACCCTGACGAACGTCGTGATGCCCTTCGTGGTGGTTGCCTCGATCGGCGCGCCGCTCTTCGCCGCGTGGGTCGTGATCGACTACTGGCGCGTTGCGCGCCGCACCGCGGGGGCTTCCGAAACCAGTCAAATGTGGGCTAGCGAATGAGTACGCACGCCGAAGACGACGTGATCGCAGCGGTCTCCGCCGACGCTGCTTGCGCTGCGGCGCCGGGCGCGCCGAATGCCGACCGCGCGGTCGCGAACCGCACGCGCACGTTCGACACCCCGCGTCTGCGCAAAGACTTCGCCGCTCAGGACGCGTTCCTCTATCTGGAAGACTTTCTCGCGCCGGAAGTCACGGCGCAGCTCATCCACAGCGCGCGTGCGCTGCTCGACGAGGTGAACCGCAACTACCTGCCGGGTCACAAGCAGGGCGGCAGCGTCAGCCGGCACACGATCGACCGCCTCGCGCCGTTCATCGCCGAGTTGTATCGCTCGAAGGAGCTGATCGGCTGGCTCGAACAACTGAGCGGCGACAAGCTGCAGGTCTCGCCGCTCGACGACCCGCATGCGTACGCGCTGTACTACTACACGCGGCCGGGCGACCACATCGGCTGGCACTACGATACTTCGTACTATGACGGCCGCCGCTACACGCTGCTGCTCGGCGTGATCGACGACTCGTCCTGCCGGCTCGACTACGAATTGCACACGCGCAATCCGGACGTGCCGGATCAGCCGGGCTCGGTGCAGATTCCGCCGGGCGGCCTCGTGTTTTTCGACGGCGACAAGCTGCGCCACCGCGTCACGCCGGCCGGCGCGAACGAGATGCGCGTGTCGCTTACGTTCGAATACGTCACGGACCCGAACATGCGGCCGTGGCGCCGCTTCATCTCGAACATGAAGGACGCCATCGCGTACTTCGGTTTCCGCCAGGTGTTCCGTCAACTCGCCGCGCGCGGCAAGGACCGCGCATGAGCCGCGCGGCCCTGCTTCTGCTGTCGATCGGCACGGCGCTGTTCGTCGGCCTGCTCGCCTGGCAGGGCTTCGGCTCAGTGGCCTCGACGCTGCTCGCGGCCGGCTGGGGGCTCGCGCTCGTCGCGGCGTTCCACGTCGTGCCGCTGGTGCTCGACGCCGCCGCGATCTCCGTGTTGTTCGAGCGCCGCCGCGATGGCGCGCATCGCGATCTGTCGTTGGGCGACGCGCTGTTCGCGCGCTGGATCGGCGAATCGGTGAATAGCCTGTTGCCGGCCGGACAGATCGGCGGCCCGGTCGTCATGGTGCGGCAACTCTCGCAACGCGGCATGCGCATGCGCGATGCCGCCGCAGCGATCACTGTCAGCACGACCGCGCAGGCGCTCGCGCAAATCGTCTTCGCACTGGGCGGGCTGCTGCTGTTCGGCGCGTATGCCGCGAACGGCGCGCTGCACGACCTGCAAACCGCGACGCTGATCGCCACCGGCGTGCTCGGCGCGATGATCGCCGGCTTCTACTATGCGCAGCGGCGCGGCCTGTTCGGCCGGCTGCTCGGCGTGGTCTCGAAGGTCTTCGGCAAGCGCGACTGGTCCTCGCTGATGACGCGCGCGGAAGCCGTCGACGCCGCCGTGCAGGCGTTGTACCGCGAGCGTTGCAAGGTGGCGGCGAGTTTCGCGTTGAGTCTCGTGGGCTGGATCGTCGGCACGGTCGAAGTGTGGCTCGCGCTGCGCTTTCTCGGCCATCCGGTCGACTGGATCGACGCGCTGTTGCTCGAGAGCATCGGGCAGGCGATTCGCGGCGCGGCGTTCATGATTCCGGGCTCGCTCGGCGTGCAGGAGGGCGGCTATCTCCTGCTCGCGCCGCTGGTCGGATTGCCGCCGGATGCGGCGCTGGCGTTGTCGCTCGCCAAGCGTGCGCGCGAAATCCTGCTCGGCTTGCCGGGGCTGGTGGTTTTGCACTTCAGCGAAAGAAGCTGGCAACGGCGGCGCGCCACGGCGCGCGTGCCGGTTGCCGATTAATCTCCGTATTTTTTCAAAGGACCGCGCATGCGTGCCATCATCCTCGCGGCGGGCCTCGGCCTGCGTCTTCAGCAACCGCCGCAAGCTCAGTTCCCGAAGTGTCTGTTGCAGTTCGACGGCATGAGCCTGCTCGAACGGCATCTGCAGATGCTCGAAACCGCCGGCGTGACCGACGTCGTGCTGGCGCTCGGCTTTCAGCCGGAATCGGTGCAGGCGGAACTGGAGCGCATCAACTGGCCGCACAAGGTGGAAACCGTGCTGAACCCGCGCTTCGATCTGGGCAGCGTGCTGACGGTGCATACGGTGGCCGACGCGCTCACGCGCGGTGGCGACGTGCTGCTGATGGACGCCGACGTGCTCTACGACGAACGCATTCTGAGCGCGCTGGTGGCGGGAGAAACGGTCAACCGCCTGCTGATCGACCGTGATTTCGAGGCTGGCGACGAGCCCGTCAAGCTGTGTCTGAAAGACGGCGTGCCGGTCGAATTGCGCAAGCAGCTCGCGGTCAATCTCGAGTACGACACGATCGGCGAGTCGGTCGGCTTCTTCCGCTTCCGCCAGGAAACCGCGCAACGTTTCGCCGAGATCGTCGCGGGCTATATCGACAGCGGCCGGGCCAACATGCCGCACGAGGAAGCCGTGCGCGACCTGTTGCTGGAGCGCAGCCAGGTGTTCGATACCGCCGACGTGACCGGCGCGCCGTGGATCGAAATCGACTTCCCGAACGATGTTGCCCGCGCGGGCACTGAGATCCTGCCGCAACTGCAACCGCTCGTCAGCGCGTCGCGCTAAGCGGCTTGCGCCGGTAGCCCGCTGCATCCCGCTGTATCGCGAAGGTGAACCGGCTGTACGCCGCTTCACCTTCGTTGCGTTGTGCCCACCCGCCGCAGGACGCACGACGCAGTTGCGCACGTGCGCTGCGTAACTGCACGAAAGCCCTCGCGCACCACCCCATGTCGCCGCTGCAATGCCATAATCGACGCTTTACCTCGACGGCCTAGCAGCCCGTCGTCATGCCAATGCCTCTCGCTTTAGGCGCCTTCATCGTTCCGCTGATCGTTGCGTGCGCGATGTTCATGGAAAACGTGGACGGCACGGTCATCGTGACGTCGCTGCCGGTTCTGGCGCGCGATCTCGGCCAGGATCCCATCACCCTCAAGCTCGCGGTCACGGCCTATGTGATCGGCCTCGGCGTGTTCATCCCGATCTGCGGCTGGGTGGCCGACCGCTTCGGTTCGCGCACGGTGTTTCGCACGGCGATCGGCGTTTTCATGGCCGGCTCGCTGATGTGCGCGGCCTCCACGTCGCTCGGCACCTTCGTGGTCGCGCGCTTCGTGCAGGGTATCGGCGGCGCGATGATGGTGCCGGTGGGCCGCATCATCATTTTTCGTTCGGTGCCGAAGTCCGAGTTCATTCGCGCGGTCAACTATCTGACGGTGCCGGCCTTGCTCGGGCCGGTGGTCGGACCGCCGCTCGGCGGCTTCATCACGACGTATCTGCACTGGCGTCTGATCTTCGTCATCAATATTCCAATCGGTCTGCTGGGCATCTGGCTCGCGAACAGGCACATCGCCAACGTGCGCGAAGCGCATCCGGGCCGGCTCGACTGGACCGGCTTCCTGCTGTCCGCGAGCGGCGCGTCGCTGTTCATGCTGGGGCTCTCGCTGGTGGGCGGCGAACTGGTGCCGACGAGCGCGTCGATCGGCATGTGCGTGGCCGGTGTGGTGCTGCTGTTGCTGTACGCGCTATACGCGAGCCGTGTCGAATTGCCGGTGCTCGATCTGCGGCTGCTGCGCATTCCGAGTTTTCATGCAAGCGTGCTGGGCGGTTCGCTGTTTCGCATCGGGCTCGGGGCGGTGCCGTTTCTATTGCCGCTCGCGTTGCAGGAAGGTCTGGGCATGACCGCGTTCAGAGCGGGGTCGATCACCTGCGCATCCGCGTTCGGATCGATTTTCATGAAGGCGGCGGCGTCGCGCATTCTCGGACGTTTCGGCTTTCGCACCGTGCTGATGTTCAACGCGGCTTGCGCGGGCGCAGCCATCGCCGTGTACGGGTTGTTCTTTCCCGGCACGCCGCACTGGCTGATCTGGTGTGTCGTGCTGTTCGGCGGCTTCTTTCCGTCGTTGCAGTTCACGTCGCTGAACACGTTGGCGTATGCGGATATTCCGAGCAGCGACGTCGGCCGCGCGACGAGTGTGGCGAGCGTGATCCAGCAGATTTCATTGGGACTCGGCGTGACGATTGCGGGTATCGTGCTGCAGATTTCGCACAACGTGCAGGGCCATTCGAGCATCGTGTTCTCGGACTTCTGGCCAGCGTTTCTCGTGGTCGGCCTGTTCTCGGTCATGTCGATTCCGGTCACCGCGCGTTTGCCGCGAGATGCCGGCGATGAAATCGCACGGGGTAGTCGCGGGCGTGCGTGAAGGGTGAACGGGTGACGTGGTCATTGGCGATGGCGTTGCGTTTCCGGCCGCATCGACGCCTCAGCGTTGCCGCCGATGATCGATGCGTCCGCTACTTCGTCTCTCCCGGAGTCACGCCGCCGTCACCCCCTGCGATGCGCTCGCGGTATCCCTTTTTTGTGTACCGCAACATGCGCCCTACGAATTGTTGCGACTTCGCAAAGCGTCACTTCGCATGTTATAAGCCCAAGGCAGCTTGAATCGTCGTCAGATGAAACAGTCGTCCTGGGGGTATTCAATGAGGTTGTTCCGCAACGCCAAAGCTTCAGCCAGCGGATTCGCGCTGGTCGCACTCGTTACCGTATCGGCTGGTTTCCTCGAGGCCACGCCGGCCATTGCGAAGGCGCCCGAGAAAGCGCAGCCCGCTATTCTCACCGCCTCCGCGATCGCGGTGGCCGACAAGTACAGCGCCGACGCCGCCGAGCAGATCTTCAAGCAAGGCGGCAATGCCGTCGACGCAGCCGTCGCGATCGCCTTCACGCTTGCCGTGACGTATCCGGAAGCGGGCAACATCGGCGGCGGCGGTTTCATGACGCTCTATGTCGACGGCAAACCGTACTTCCTCGACTATCGCGAGCGCGCGCCGCTCGCCGCGACGAAGAACATGTACCTCGACGATAAGGGTGAGGTCATCAAGGGCATGAGCCTGTTCGGCTATCGCGCGGTGGGCGTGCCGGGCACCGTCGATGGCATGTGGCAGGCGCAGCGCCGCTTCGGCAAGCTCAAGTGGAAGCAGGTGCTCGCGCCGGCGATTCACTACGCGCGCGACGGCTTCGAAGTCAGCGAGCAATTGCAGGAGCGTCGTGACGCGGCCGCGAAAGACTTCGCGGGCAAGACCAACTTCGACACGTACTTCGCCAATCTGAAACAGGGCGTCAACTTCAAGCAGCCGGATCTCGCCGCGGTGCTGCAGCGCATTTCGGATCAGGGCGCGAAGGATTTCTACTCGGGCAAGACGGCCGATCTGATAGCCGCGTCGATGCGCGGTCATGGGCTCATCACGAAGGCCGATCTGCAGCAGTACAAAGCCGTGTGGCGTGAACCGATCCAGGCCGACTGGAACGGCTATCGCGTGTACACCGCGCCGCCGCCGAGTTCGGGCGGCATCGGCCTCGTGCAACTGTTGAAGATGAAGGCCGACCTCGCGCCCGACTTCAAGGACGTGCCGCTCAATTCGCCGCAATACGTGCACTTGATCGCCGAGATCGAGAAGCGCGTGTTCGCCGACCGCGCGCAGTATCTCGGCGACCCCGACTTCTACAAGGTGCCGGTCGCGCAATTGACGAGCGACGCGTACATCGCCCGGCGCGCCGCCGAAGTCAATCCGAACGCACCGTCGGACACGAAGAGCGTGCAGCCGGGTCTCGGCACCAACATGCCGGAGAAAGCGGAGACCACGCACTTTTCGGTGATCGACAAGTGGGGCAACGCGGTCTCGAACACGTACACCATCAACGGCTATTTCGGCTCGGGCGTGGTGGCGGACCGCACTGGCATCGTGCTGAACGACGAGATGGACGACTTCTCCGCGAAGCCGGGCGTCGCGAACATGTTCGGTGTGGTGGGCAGCGACGCGAATTCGATCGAACCGAAAAAGCGCCCGCTCTCGTCAATGAGCCCGACGATTCTGACGAAGGACGGCAAGGTCGCGCTCGTGATCGGCACGCCGGGCGGCTCGCGCATCTTCACGTCGATCTTCCAGGTGATCAACAACGTGTACGACTACGACATGCCGTTGCCGGAAGCCGTCGGCGCGATGCGCTTTCATCATCAGCTGTTGCCGCCGAACACGATCTTCTGGGAGCCGTACAAGCCGATCGACGGTGAACTCGCGCAGCAGATCGAAGCGAAGGGCTACACGCTGAAGGGGCAGGATTTCAGCGGCGACATCCAGGCGATCAAGGTCAACGGCGATACGCCGCAAGCGGCTGCTGATCCGCGTGGCCGTGGGGTGACGCGGGTGATTCAGTAAGCGTTGGGGTTTGGGGCCGCCGGGTGTTGGCGGCGGCCGCTTTCCTCAACTCACCTGCTCGACCGGCGTCAACGTCAGTTCGAGCCGCTGCGCACCGCGCAGCACGGTCACGCCGACCGGCTTGTCGATCCGCGAAGCGTCGAGCGTGCGTTGCAGGCCATCCACATCCTGCACGCTCAGCCCATCGATCGCGACGATCGTATCGTCGGTGCGCAGACCGCCGAGCGCGGCCGGGCTGCCTTTGACGATCTCCATCACGTGCACGCCGCTCTCCGAATTCAAGCCGAAATACCGCTGCACGCGCCGCGACAGCGGCGTCGTGGTGCCCGCCACCCCGACATACGCGCGCCGCACGCGGCCGTGCGCGAAGATCTGCATGATCACCCACTTGGCCGTATCGATAGCGGTCGCGAAGCAGATCGCCTGCGCGCCGGGGATGATCGCGGTATTCACGCCGATCACCTGGCCCGTCGAATTGATCAGCGGACCGCCTGAGTTACCGGGATTGAGCGCGGCGTCGGTCTGGATCACGTCGTAGATCATGCGGCCGGAGTTCGAGCGCAGCGAGCGGCCGAGCGCCGACACCACGCCGGTCGTCACCGTTTGCGCGAGGCCGAGCGGATTGCCGACGGCGATCGCTATCTGCCCGACGCGCAGCTTCGACGATTCACCGAGTTCGACGTGCGGCAGCGGCTCCGGCGAGCCGATCCGCAGCACGGCCAGATCGCTGCCGGGGTCGTCGCCGACCAGATCGGCGTCGAACTTCGCACCGTCGGCGAGCGTCACCCGAATATGTGTGGCGCCGTGGACGACGTGGCTGTTGGTGAGCAGATAGCCGTCGGGCGTGAACAGAAAACCCGAGCCGGTGCCGCCGCGCGCGCCTCGGCCGCGCCCGGACGGCTCGCCGGGCAGCCGGCGTTCGACGGAGATGAAGGCGACCGCCTGCTGGACGCGTTCCAGGGCAGCGATCACGGTGCGGGAATAGGCGTCGAGCAGGGCGTCGTCGGATAAGGGGTTGAGCGAGTGGGGCCCGGGGGCGTCGGATGCGGCGCGCGACAGGTCATCGATGAAGCGTGGACGGCTTCCCATGGCGATGCTCCGGATAAACGGAATCGCACATGCAGGGCGCGATTGGGGTTTTCAAGGGCGCGCGCGGGGGCGGGGTGGTCGGCCCGCTGTGAGACACTTCCCTCGTGCGTGGGTGGGGTGAGCGATGCGGCGGACGACGCGCGTGGCGAGCCGACGTGATCAACGTGGCGGCTGCCGTCGATGCTGCCGGCGCCACCGCCCACCGGCGCCGCGTCATCAGCCGCCGCCCGCGTTCCGACTACGCCGAGAAGGAGACACGTATGCCCGCATCCACACCCTCATCCTCGTCCGACGCGCCGACAGAACCGCGCATCGAATCGCTCAGCGCCATCACGCTCGCCACCGGCGATATGCCGCGTGCCGTAGCGTTCTATGAAGCGCTCGGTTTCCCGATGAAATACGGCGGTCCGCAGGAGGCGTTTACATCTTTCGCGTTCGGCGGCGCGTACCTGAACCTGATCGTCGATACGCGCGCGCCGGTCAACTGGTGGGGACGCGTGATCTTCTACGTCTCCGACGTCGATGCGCTTTACCGCAAGGCACTGGCCGCAGGCCTGAGGCCGTCGCTCGAACCATCCGACGCGCCGTGGGGCGAGCGCTATTTCCATCTCACCGATCCGGACGGCCACGAGCTCAGCTTCGCGCGGCCCCTGCGTTAGCGCCGGGTGCGCGCGCGAAACTCGCTATCATCGTCACTATCCATGACGCGTGCCGATCGCACGCGTGCAGCGCACGCGCCCGCCGCCGCGCAGCCGTCCGGATGGCCGCAGCGGTAACACGGCTGACACCTGGCGCTTCGATAATCGAACGCGTCCGCGTCGCGAGTGCCGCCGCGCGCCTAACCATTTCTGTTGCCAGGAGAGCCGCAATGAAAGAGCAGGACCCGAGACCTGAAGCCGAATGGCTGGCAGAGCGGCAACGCCGTTTCGAGGAAGATCTCATCGATGCGTACGACGAGGAACTCGAGATGGAGGTCGACGACCGCATCATCGACGGGGCGGACGGCTTCACGCCCGAGCATCGCGAAGCGCGCAAGATGTACTTCCGCGAGCTGTTCCGCCTGCAGGGCGAACTGGTCAAACTGCAGGACTGGATCGTGCAAACCGGTCATCGGCTCGTGGTCATTTTCGAAGGACGCGACGCGGCGGGCAAGGGCGGCGCGATCAAGCGCATCACGCAGCGGCTCAATCCGCGTGTGTGCCGCGTGGCGGCGCTGCCCGCGCCGAACAATCGCGAGCGCACGCAGTGGTACTTCCAGCGCTACGTGTCGCATCTGCCGGCGGGCGGCGAAATGGTGCTGTTCGACCGTAGCTGGTACAACCGCGCGGGCGTCGAACGCGTGATGAATTTTTGCAGCGACGAAGAGTACGAAGAGTTTTTCCGCTCGGTGCCGGAATTCGAAAAGATGCTGGCGCGCAGCGGCGTGCAGATTCTCAAGTACTGGTTTTCGATTACCGACGAAGAGCAGGAAATCCGCTTTCAGAACCGCATTCACGATCCGCTGAAGCAGTGGAAGCTGAGCCCGATGGATCTGGAGAGCCGGCGCCGCTGGGAAGCCTATACGCAGGCGAAAGAGGTGATGCTGCAGCGCTCGCATATTCCCGAGGCGCCGTGGTGGGTCGTGCAGGCCGTCGACAAGAAGCGTGCGCGGCTGAACTGTATTCAACATCTGTTGAGCCAGGTGCCGTATCACGAGATCGAGCATCCGGGCATCGAATTGCCGGCGCGCGTTTATCACGACGAGTACAGCCGTCAGCCCGTGCCCGAATCGATGATCGTGCCCGAGGTGTATTGAGCGGACCCTCTCCGGTTCAATGAAAAAAGCGCGGCTGGGCCGCGCTTTTTTCGTTCCGGGCGGCCAGCCGCGAGACTGGCCACCCGGCTCGGCGAATCTAGAACACCGCCCGGAACACCCAGTACAAGCCCGCCGCCAGGGCGATCGACACCGGCAGCGTCAGCACCCACGCGAGGATCAGGCTGCGCACGGTGGCCCATTGCAGGCCTGAGCCGTTAGCGGCCATCGTGCCCGCCACGCCTGAGGACAGCACGTGCGTCGTGGAGACCGGCATGCCGTACATGTCGGCGGCGCCGATCGTGACCATCGCGACCAGTTCGGCCGAGGCGCCCTGTCCATACGTCAGATGCTGCTTGCCGATCTTTTCGCCGACCGTGACGACGATGCGTTTCCAGCCGACCATCGTGCCCAGCCCCAGCGCGATGGCCACCGCGACCTTGACCCACGTCGGGATGAACTTGGTCGCGTGATCGGTTTGTGTCTTGAAGTTGCCGATGATTTTGGCGTGCTCCGGCGCGAAAGCCGGCTGTTGCGCTTTCAGCATCAGACGGATCGCTTCGGACGCGACATACATGTTGTTGCGCACGTTATCGACGCTGCCTTGCGGCACGGCGGCCATCGAACCCGACGCGCCGACCTGGGAGCCGATCTGTTCGGTCAATTGCTGCAACGCCGGCAGCGTGGCGGGCGTCAGCTGGCGCGTGCGCACGAACGCTTCGACATCGGCGCGCGGATTCGTGGAAGGCGCGGCGCCCTGCGTGTAGTGGGCGAGGGTCGCCGCAGTTTGCTGCGCGACCGCGACGAAGGTTTGCGTTTCGGCGGGCGTGACCGCCTTGTTCAGCGCATAAGCGGTCGGCACCGTGCCGATCAGGATCAGCATGATGAGGCCCATGCCTTTCTGGCCGTCGTTCGAGCCGTGCGCGAACGACACGCCCGTACAGGTCAGAATCAGCAGGCAGCGAATCCAGAACGGCGGCGGTTCCTTGCCTTTCGGTTCGGCATAGAGCGCGGGCACGCGCACCACGGCTTTCAGGATCAGCAGCAGCAAACCGGCCGCAAGAAAGCCCACCAGCGGCGAAAACAGCAAGGACTTGCCGACGCCGAGCGCCTGAGTCCAGTCGACCCCGCTCGTCCCGTCGGTGCCGTGCATCAGCTGGTTCATCAACCCTACGCCGATGATCGAGCCGATCAGCGTATGCGAGCTCGACGACGGCAGTCCGAAGTACCAGGTGCCGAGATTCCAGATGATCGCGGCGATCAGCAGCGCGAACACCATCGCGAAACCGGCGCTGCTGCCCACCTGCAGAATCAGTTCGACCGGCAGCAACTGCAGGATGCCGAAGGCGACCGCGCCGCTCGACGTCAGCACGCCGAGGAAATTCCACGCGCCGGACCACACGACCGCGAGATTCGGCGTCAGCGAGTGCGTGTAGATGACGGTGGCGACCGCGTTGGCGGTGTCATGGAAGCCGTTGACGAATTCGAAGCCGAGCGCGATCAGCAGCGCGACGCCGAGCAGCAGGTAGGGAAGAAACGAGCTTTCGCGGACCGGCTGCAAATCGTCCAGTAAATGTATGGCGCAGTAGACGGCGCCGACCGCGATGACGGCGAGGAAGATGAACAGGCTGAGATTGCGCCCTTTACCGCTTGCAGCGGCTGGCTGCGGATACGAAAGTTCCGGCATGACGTAAGCCCTGAAGTTTGTCGCGGAACTTCCGATGCTGCGGGGGCGGTGTGTCGCAATGATGACAGGGGCGTGAGCGCGCGGCGCGAGACGTCAGCGCGGGGAATGGCGCGGGTTCTGGCGGCGCGCCGTATCGGTTGAACGCTTGCCGGATGGCGGATAACAGTGGTTGGATAGCCGAAAAGCGCTACCGGATTTCAGCTTTTGCGAAGCAGCGGCCAGGAGCGGTTATCAAGCGAGCGCACAACGCGGCTACGAAGCCGCGATCACTTCCCCGCTCTCACTGCCCCCCAGCGTGCGTTTGTACGCTTGCGCGACCATCGCGGCCGGCACGCCTTGCGACGGATCGCGGCCCATCGACTCCAGCGTTTCGGCGACCCATCCCGGGCTCACCGCATTGACGCGAGCCTTGCCGCGCAATTCGAGTGCCGCGGCACGCACGAAGGCTTCCACACCCGCATTGACGACGCTTACCGCCGCGCTGCCTTCCATCGGCTGTTGCGCGAGCACCCCGCTCGTCAGCGTGAAGCAGCCCCCTTGCGACACGTGGGCCGCGCCACAACGCACCAGGTTGATCTGCCCCATCAGTTTGTTGGCAAGACTAAACGAGAAGTCGTCGTCGGAGAGCGACGCGAACGGCGCGAATTTCGCCGAGCCCGCCGTGCAGATCACGGCGTCGAGCGTGCCGGCCTGGCGGTACATCGACTCGATCGTTGCCTTGTCCGACAGATCCACATGCAGATCGGAACCCTTGCGGCTGGCGGTGACGATGTCGTGCTCGGGCGAAAGCAGCTTCACGACTTCGCCGCCGAGCAGACCCGTTGCACCGACGATAAGTACTCGCATACATCCTCCTGACGGGGAAACGCGTCCGCTCACTGTAAGGCAGGGATGACGGACCCGCATATTCAGCATAGTGGCTCAGGTCCCGGCACGCCATCGATTGCGAAAAAGGTCTCTGCGGCGAGCGGCAACGCGTCACGCGGCTTTCCCGCCGCAGGCTTTGCAGAGAAAATTCCGGATGCCGCCAGGGAACTATTTTTGCTACGCTGACAGTGGCGTCCCCAGTAAAGCCGATTCAAGGAGCATCGATGAAGCGAGACAGCGGGAAGATGGACAAACGATCCGCCACCGGCGATCCGCCCGGCAATCCAGCCAGCACGGCACCCTCGGCGCAAGCGGCCTTCGCCTCGTATGCGGCCCCGCTCGTCGCTGATGCGCTCGAATTCGCGAGCGCGGTGCGCGAAGACGCGTCGCCCGAAGCGCTGCACAAACTGCGCGTCTCGCTGCGGCGCTTGCGCTCGTTGTGGTGGGCCTTCGCGCCTTTGCTCGGGAAGGACGAGAACATCCACCAGCGGGCGCTGTTCAAATATCTCGCGACGGCGGCCGGCAAGACGCGCGACTGGGACATCCTGATCGAATTGCTGGCGCAGGAGGACAGTGGCGCACACGGCCTCATGCCCAGCCTCCAGGAAGCGCGCGGCAGCGCATTGGCGGTCAGCCGCGAAACGCTGTCGAACGCCGACGTCAAACATCTGCTGCGCGAAGCGCTGGCCGGTGCGTCCAGAGAATTGAACACCGCGCACGAGCGCATGCCGTTGCGCAAATTCGTCACTCGGCGCGTGGACGCGGCGAAGCGCTCGTTGAAGAAGCGCATGAAACGCGCGAACCGTGCGAGGCGCTCCGATTACACCGCGTACCACGACGTGAGGAAGGCGGGCAAGAAGCTGCGCTATCTGCTCGATTTTTTCGAACCGGTTCTGAAGGGCAGCTGTAAAAGCACCGCCAGGCGTGTGAAGCGGATTCAGAAACGCTTCGGTGCGCTGAACGATGTCGTCGCAAGCGAGGGGCTGCTGCGAGAGTATGCCGCGTCGCTCGGCGGGTCCGGCGATACTGAAGCGGTGCTGAATTGGCTCGGACAGGAGCGCAAACGCCGCATGCGCGCGGCGGCGGCCTTGCTGCGCAAACGATGAAGGACTGAAGAGCGGGGCGACGTCGGCACGTGCCTTGCAACTTGAATAAACGATATGGGCAGTGCACCCGCACCCGCCAGGCCGTGCGGATCACTTGTCAAGGAGGCGCTGCGTACGTGGCACGTCAAACGCTTTCGCTGCGTGGTCGGCTGCGCAAGAGACTGCGCGCGGCCGGAGCCGGCGTGATGCGGTATGTGGGCAACCATCCGCTGGTCGTCGGGATGACCGGCACGCTGGTCGCGGTGGCGATGGCGGGCTTGACGCTGCTCACGCTCGGCATGGGCCGCGCCGATGCGCTCGACCATGCGCGGCAAACGTCGCAGAACCTCGTTTCGATCATTTCCAGCGACCTCGAACGCAATGTCGAAATCGACGATTTGTCGCTGCAGTCGATGGTGGACGGCGCTCGCGACGAGGCCGCGCTGGCGCTTCCCCCGGAGGTGCGCCGCGAGGTGCTGTTCGACCGCGCGACCACCGCGGCCTATCTCGGCGGCGCCTATCTGGTCGGCCGCAACGGCGAGATACTCGCGTCACAGAAAGACGAGGTCAATGCCACCGTCCGCCTCGCCGATCGCGACTATTTCCAGGCGCATCAGCGCAACCCGAGCGTCGGCCTGTATTTCTCGCACCCGTTCCATTCGCGGCTGCGCGACGGGAAACTGTCGATCGGTCTCACGCGGCGCATCGACGGCGCCGACGGCGCATTCGCCGGCGTCGCGCTGCTGGCTATTCGCATCGAGTATTTCCAGCATCTGCTGGACCGCATCGATACCGGCAAACAGGGCTCGGTGTTCGTCGTGATGGACGACGGCACCTTGCTCGCGCGCAAGCCGTTTTCCGCGCGTGATATCGGCTCGAGCATAGCGAAGTGGCCGACGTTCGAACGGATGTCCGCGCACGATGCCGGCACGTACGAGGCGGTGTCGGCGATGGACGGTGTGCGCCGCATGTACACCTACGCTCGCGTGCCGGGTACGCCGCTGATCGCGGCGGTGGCACCCGCCGTCGATGAAATGCTCGAACTGTGGTGGCATCGCAGCCGTATCGCCGGCGCGCTGACGCTGGCATTCGGCGCGGTCTTCGTGATGGTCTCGTGGCTGCTGGCGTTCGCGTTGCGCGACAAGCTGCGTGCGCAGGCCGCGCTGATGCGCCTCGCGGCGACCGATCCGCTGACCGGCCTCGGCAATCGCCGCGTGCTCGACAACCGGCTCGACGAAGAGTGGCGGCGCGCGCGGCGCAGCGGGCAGCCGTTGTCGGTGCTGTTCATCGACATCGATCACTTCAAGCACTTCAATGACGCGTACGGTCACGCAAGTGGCGACGAAGCGTTGACCACGGTGGCCGAGTGCATCTCGGCGGCGGTGCGGCGTTCGGTCGACGTGGTGGCGCGCTACGGCGGCGAGGAGTTCGCGGTGGTGTTGCCGCAGACGTCGGCCGAGGGCGCGCTGAGTGTCGCCGAGAAAATCCGCCGCAAGGTGCAGGGCCTGCATGTGGTGCAAAGCCACGGCGAAGGGGTGACGGTGACCGTGAGCGTCGGCTGCGCGACCTGCGTGCCGACGGCGGGCGAGAGCGCACTCGATCTGCTGGCCGCCGCCGACCGGCAGCTTTACGCGGCCAAAGCGGGCGGGCGCAACCGCGTCAGTTCGGCACAGGGGATGGCGCCTTCGATGGCGCAGGACTCGTCGGCGTGAGGTTGGCCTGGCCTGGCATTCGTGGCGGGAGGCGGGAGGCGGGAGGCCGCGCCTACCGTTGCATGACCTTCACGTCCCCGCAGTGCTGCGCGGCGCAAACCCGCGCAGCGTGATCGCACCACGTGCGTCCCCGCGCGGCGGCGCTCGTTTGCCGATACCCGGTTCGTCAGCCGGCGTGAGCGGCTCGACGGGAAAGCCGCGCCGCTCCCACGCATCGAGCCCGCCGCGCAGCGCGCGAATCCGCGTATAGCCGTTGCTGCGCATATGCTGCGTGACCTCGACGGCGGTCGCGCTATCCGGGCAGATGCAGTAAATCACCATGTCATGCGCGCGCAGTGCGCCGTCGATCTGCTCGGGGGAGTGGGGGTCGAGCGCCAGCGCGCCGGGGATGCGGCGCGGCTCGAACGCGGGGGTGTCCGGGCGCGCGTCGAGCACGCGCGACGGCGCGATGCGACGCCACCCTCCGGCGGCGTGGTGTGCCGATGCGGCGTCTGCGAGCCGGCGCCGTTCGCGGCGTCGCTGATACAGACGGTAGAGCAGAAAAATCAGCGCCGCGCCCACGAGGATGTCGGCGATCGTCCCGCCGCGTGATTCGACGAAGTCGTGCAGCATGTGCAGTTCCCGCTGCGCGGCGGCGCCGCCGAGCAGCCAGAAAGTCGCCCAGGCGAGCGCGCTGGCCAGATCCCAGACCGCGTAAATGCGAATGTCGACGGCGGTCGTGCCCATCAGCGGCGGCGTGATGAAGCCGAGCCCGGGGACGAACTTCGAGATCGACACGAGCGGGACGCCGAAGCGCTCGAACAGCGAGCGCGCGGTCTCGACTCTGAAATCGACCGCAGGCGACAGACGCCCAAGCAGGGCGAGCAGCTTGCGGCCATAGAGCCGGCCGGCGGTGAACCAGGCACCGTCGCCGAGCACTGCGCCCAGCACCGCCGCGCCGAGAATCGGCCAGAAGGACAGGGTACCGGCAGCGATTGCCGAACCCGCGAACAGCAGCACGGGAACCGCCGGAATCGGCACGCCGAGGCGCGTCAGCAGGACATTGAGGAATACGACTGCGCCGCCCCAGGTTGAAACCGCCGAAGACGGAAATGCTACCAATTGAGGCGCTCCTGTTAGTGCGGTTGGCCGGCGTGCTGCGAGGACTGCGTAGCGTAGATGCAAAGTACGTTCCCGAAGCGTCCCCTGATGAGGATACCCGATGGATCGCGCGGCGGGATGCCGTTGGCGGCGGCCCGGCAATTCCGCCCAGCCAGGCTCTGTGCAGGCCGGCGCGCGGGGAGAGCGAGCTTGCCGCCATCGTTCGAACGCGATGCTGCGGGCGCATGCCGGCCCGTTAGCCCAGGGCGGCGCTGCAATTTCGTTCAAGACCGTGGGCGCCAGGCCACCTAATCTGGACTCGTCTCGACCTTCTCAACCGACAGGACAACACTATGAACTCGCGCTACGCGGGATACCTGTTTTGCGCGCTGGCGATGCTCGGCGTCGGCAGCACGGTGGCGGTCAGCAAGGCGATCGCGGCTGGACTGCCGCCGTTCAGCGCAACCGCGCTGCGCTTCGCGATTGCATTTCCGCTGTTCGTGCTGATCATGCGCTGGCGCGGCGTGCGCTGGCCGCGCCTCGACCGGCGCGATACCTTGCTCGTGATCGCGCAGGCCGGCGCGGGCAGCGTCGGCTATACGGTGTTGCTCATCAGCGGGATGAGGCTCGCGTCGGCCGCCGATGCCGGTGTGATCGCCGGCACCTTGCCCGCCGTATCGGCGGGCGTCGCGATGCTCGCGCTCGGCGAGCGGCCCGCGCCCGCGCTGCTCGGCGCGATCGTGCTCGCGAGCGCGGGTGTGCTGGTGTGTACCGTGCCTGGCGGCGAGGTCGCCGCGCCGCACACGGGCGGCTCACTGACAGGCAACGCGCTGGTGTTCGCGGCGGTGGTCTGCGAGGCGCTGTTTATCCTGCTCAATCGCAAGCTGCGCACGCCGGTCGCGCCGCTGCCGCTGTCGGCGCTGATGTGCGGGATCGGCCTCGCGGTGGCGCTGGTGCCGGCCTGCTTCGAAACGCCGTGGCGTGTGCCCGTCGATGCGCCCGCGTTGCGCGGCGTGCTGTATTACGCGCTCGTGCCGACCGTGCTGGGCTTCTTGCTCTGGTATGCGGGCGCCGCGCGCATCAGCGGCGCGGAAGCCGGACTGACGACCGCGCTCGTGCCGGTGAGCGCTGTGGCGTTTGCCGCGCTCGTGCTGCGCGAGCCGGTGCGTGTGGCGCAACTCGTGGGCGTCGCGTGCGTGCTGGGCGCGGTGCTGCTCGCCACGTTCGGCCGCAGGCGCATGCCGCGCGGCACGGCGTGAGCGGCCGCGCGTTCGGCCGTTGCGACTACGCCGCCGCGCTCAGGTATTGGCGATTGCCACCGCGCCCGGATTGCCGACGATCGACAGAAATTCGCGCCGCGTCGACGGGTCCGAGCGAAACGTGCCGAGCATGCGCGAGGTGACCATCGTGACGCCGGCCTTGTGCACGCCGCGCGTCGACATGCACTGATGCGCGGCTTCGAGGATCACGCCGACGCCGGCCGGTTGCAGTACTTCGTTCAACGTATCGGCGATCTGCACTGTCATCTTTTCCTGGATCTGCAGCCGTTTCGCGAACGCGTCGACGAGACGCGCCAGCTTCGAGATGCCGACCACCCGATGCTGCGGCAGATACGCGACGTGCGCGCGCCCGATGATCGGCACCATGTGGTGTTCGCAATAGCTTTCGAAGCGGATGTCCTTCAGCACGATCATTTCGTCGTAGCCGTCCACTTCGGAAAAAGTGCGGGCAAGGATCTCGCGCGGGTCGACCTGGTAGCCCGCGTAGAACTCCTCGTAGGAGCGCACCACGCGCGCCGGGGTGTCGAGCAGGCCTTCGCGTTGCGGATCGTCGCCGGCCCAGCGCAACAGCACGCGCACCGCGGCTTCGGCTTCGTCGCGGCTCGGGCGTTCCACTGCGGATTTGGTTTGGTTTGCCTTGCTGCTGGTCATGCGTTGTTCCTCCGGGATCGCGCGTCGACGCTCACGGGCGCGCGGGGTCAATGAGTGCGGCCATTGTTCCATGTTTTGCGTTCAATCGTGCCGATGTCCCCTTTAGCTGTCGGGGCGCGCCGGCGGCGGCCGCCGTTGGCGCGAAGCAGCCCGAAGCAGGGCTGCTGCGGGCGCGCTTTACTTCGGCCACTCGTCCATCGCGTCGTTGAAGAGTTCGGCGACCACGCCGCGCAGCCAGCTCAAGCGCGGATCGTTATGAAACTTGCGATGCCAGTGCTGGCGCAGATCGAAGCGCGGCAACGGCAGCGGCGGCTCGACCAGCGTGATCGACGCATGCTCGGTCACATACGCGAAGCCGATCGCGTGCGGCACAGTCGCGATCAGATCGCTGCGCGCGAGGATGAACGGCAGGCTCATGAAGTGCGGCGTTTCCAGCACCGCGCGGCGCTTGATGCGCTTCTTCTCCAGGTACTGTTCGAGGACTTCCTGGCTGCGGCCCTCGGCGCGCACGACCGCATGGCCCGACGCCACGTATTGGGCAAGCGTGAGCGGCGCTTTCGAAAGCGGATGACCCGAGCGCATCAGGCAGATGAACCGGTGGGTGAAGAGCCGCTGCTGAAAGAAATTATTGCCCGCCAGGTCCGGGAAATAGCCGACCGCGAGATCGACGTCGCCCGATTCGAGCCCGCGCTCCACCTGCGAGGGCGACAGCGTTACCGAGCGCAGATTCGCGGACGGCGCGCGTTCGGCGAAGAGTTGCAGAAGCCGCGGCAGGAAGACGATTTCGCCGACGTCGGACAGCGCGATCGAAAAGGTATGGGTGCTGGTGGCGGGGTCGAACTCCTGCACGTCGAGCATGCCCTTCTCGATGCGCAGCAGCGCGTCGCGCGCGGCAGGCAGGATCGCGAGCGCGCGCGGCGTGGGCTCCATGCCTTTGGACGTGCGCACGAACAGCGGGTCGTCGAAGTATTCGCGCAGGCGGCCCAGCGCGGTGCTCACGCGCGGCTGGCTGACGCCGAGCTGCTCGGCGGCGCGGCTCACGTTGCGGGCGTCTTCCATTGCGACCAGATAAGGGATCAGGTTCAGATCCAGATGTGTCTCGGACATGCTTTTATTTGGCTGGCGGTGCGGAGGGGGCTGGCGGGTGGCTATCTGCCGTTGGCATAAAGGGTAGTTGAAAAATCGACTTTGCGGATAGTGCGATTTTACTTTTACCTCCGCGCCGAGGGGCGAGCGGCGGCACGCGTCTCGCTCAGGGAACACGTTCGCCGAATACAGCGAACCCGCCCATATCGCGGACAAGAACCTATGATTAAGGGGATTTCCCTGCCTTGACAACCCGCCCGAAGGGCAACCATAATCGCCTGAGCGTTCGCTAAACGAATCCATGTTCATACAACGAACAAATCGGCAGTGAACCAACCGAAGGCGCCAGCCCGCATCCCTATCGGCGAGCCGCCGCCAGCATTGGCCCGGAGACCGTCCCGCAAGCCCTGCCATTCCACGGCGGCCAGCTCGGCGGCACGCAGCGCCCCAAAAGGAAATTCGACATGATCAACAAGATTTTCGAGTCACTTCAATCGGCCGTCGCCGATGTCCACGACGGCGCGACCGTCATGATCGGCGGCTTCGGCACGGCCGGCATGCCGTCGGAGCTGATCGACGCGCTCATCGAGCAGGGCGCGCGCGACCTCACCATCGTCAACAACAATGCGGGCAACGGCGACATCGGCCTCGCGGCGCTGCTCAAGGCGAAGCGCGTGCGCAAGATCATCTGCTCGTTCCCGCGCCAGACCGACTCGTACGTATTCGACGCGCTGTATCGCGCGGGAGAGATCGAACTCGAACTGGTGCCGCAAGGCAACCTCGCGGAACGCATCCGTGCGGCGGGCGCGGGCATCGGCGGTTTCTTCACGCCCACCGCTTACGGCACCAAGCTCGCCGAAGGCAAGGAAACCCGTCTGATCGACGGCCGGCATTACGTGCTGGAGTCGCCGCTGCATGCGGACTTCGCGCTGATCAAGGCGTATAAGGGCGATCGCTGGGGCAACCTGGTTTATCGCAAGACGGCGCGCAACTTCGGCCCGATCATGGCGAGCGCGGCGAAAACCGCGATCGTGCAGGTGTCGCAAGTGGTGCCGCTCGGCGCGCTCGACCCGGAAAACATCGTGACGCCGGGCATTTTCGTGCAACGCGTGATTGAAGTGCCGCAAGCGGCACACGCGCCGATGCCCAATCCTCACGACGCTGCCGCCTGAACCGGAGACCCGACATGAAAAAACTGACCCGCGATGAAATGGCCAAGCGCGTTGCGCTCGACATCCCCGAAGGCGCTTACGTGAACCTCGGCATCGGCGTGCCGACGCTGGTGGCCAACCACCTCGGCGCCGACAAGGAAATCTTCCTGCACAGCGAAAACGGCCTGCTCGGCATGGGCCCCGCGCCGGCCAAAGGCGAGGAAGACGACGAACTGATCAACGCCGGCAAGCAGCACGTCACGCTGCTCACGGGCGGCGCTTACTTCCATCACGCGGATTCGTTCGCGATGATGCGCGGCGGCCATCTGGACTTCTGCGTGCTCGGCGCGTTCCAGGTGTCGGCCAAGGGCGATCTGGCGAACTGGCACACCGGCGCGCCCGACGCGATTCCGGCGGTCGGCGGCGCGATGGATCTGGCGATCGGCGCGAAGCAGGTTTATGTGATGATGGAGCACCTGACCAAGCAGGGCGAAAGCAAGATCGCCGCCGAGTGTACGTATCCGGTGACGGGTGTGGCTTGCGTCGACCGCATCTACACCGACCTCGCGATGATCGACGTCACCGGGCAGGGCCTCGTGGTGCGCGAGATCTTCTCGGACATCGATTTCGATGCGCTGCACAAGCTGACCGGCGTGCCCCTGATCGACGGCACCCAAGCGGCTCGCGCGGCCTGACGCGAAACGCGTGGGCGTTGTACGCCGCAAGCTGTCGGCGCGCCACCACGGCGAGTGGGCGGTAACGCGCAGGCTCGACGCGGCGCGGCCCACGACGTCGTCTCAGGACGACGCCAGACGGGGATGAATCAAGAGCCTCATCCCCGCCGGCATGCCAACTTGAACGACATGCCGGCCGCGTTTGGCGCACAATACGCCGCAACGCTGTGCGCGCGACGTTGTTTACGGTTCATGCGGCGCTGAGCGGTATGTGTCGCGTTGAGCCTCGACTCGACGCTTGCGTCCAACGCAGCATGTCGCGGCATGTTCGGCAAGCCGCGCCCAACCTTCATTCCCGTTTCCCTCGACTCTCGACGTCATCATGCTCGACTCCAGCGCCCGTCTAACCGGCCTTCTTTGCGGCACACAGCCGATGAACGACATCTGGGCGCCGCGTGCGACGCTGCAGCGGATGCTCGACGTGGAAGCGGCGCTCGCGCGCGCATCGGCTGCGCATCAGGTGATTCCCCGATCCGCCGTACCCGCGATCGAAGCGGCCTGCCACGCCGACCAGCTCGACGCCGACGCGCTCGCGCGCGACGCCGCGCTCGGCGGCAACCTCGCGATTCCGCTCGTCAAACAACTCACCGCGCGCGTCAAGGCGGCCGACGCCGAAGCATCGAAATACGTGCATTGGGGCGCGACGAGCCAGGACATCATCGACACGGCGACGGTGCTGCAACTGCGCGACACCTTCGATCTGCTCGACAACGGCCTGCAAGCCACCTGCGACGCCGTGGCGACACTCGCGGCGGCGCATCGCGCGACGCCGATGATCGGCCGCACCTGGTTGCAGCAGGCGCTGCCCATCACGCTCGGCCTGAAATTCGCACAATGGCTCGATGCGCTGCTGCGCCATCGCGAGCGGCTCGATGCGCTGCGCGCTCGCGTGCTGGTGCTGCAATTCGGCGGCGCGGCGGGCACGCTCGCGAGTCTGCGCGATGCCGCGCCGCAAGTCACCCAGTCGCTCGCGAAGGAGCTCGGCCTTGCCGTGCCCACGTTGCCGTGGCACACGCAGCGAGACCGTATCGCCGAAACGGCGGCGGCATTCGGCATGCTGATCGGCACGCTCGGCAAGATCGCGCGCGACATCTCGTTGCAGATGCAAACCGAAATCGATGAACTCGCCGAGCCTGCCGCAGCCGGCAAGGGCGGTTCCTCGACAATGCCGCACAAGCGCAATCCGGTCGGCTGCGCGGCCGTGCTGACCGCCGCCACGCGCGCGCCGGGGCTGGTCGCCACGGTGTTCGCCGGCATGGTCCAGGAGCACGAGCGCGCGCTCGGCGGCTGGCAGGCCGAGTGGGACGCGCTGCCGGACCTCGCGCGACTCGCGGGCGGCGCGCTCGCCAATATCGAACAGATCGCCGCCGGGTTGAACGTGAACGTGGCGCGCCTCGCCGCGAATCTCGACGTCACGCACGGCCTGATTCTCGGCGAAGCGGTGATGCTCGCGCTCGGCGACAGCATCGGCCGGCTCGACGCGCATCATCTGGTCGAACGCGCGTCGAAGGCCGCCATCCGCGACGGGCAGACGCTCTTCGAGGTGCTCGCCGCCGACGCCGCCGTCACCGAACATCTGCCGCTCGAGCGCCTGAAGCAGTTGCTCGATCCCGCTCAATACGTCGGCCAGGCACACGCTTATGTGGACGCCGCGCTGGCACTTCACAACTCGCGCGCTGAGCGCGCCCATTCCAAGGAGTAACCGGCATGCCCTACGCCGCAGTCAACGGCACCGAGCTTCATTATCGAATCGACGGCAACCGTCACGGCAACGCGCCGTGGATCGTGTTGTCGAATTCGCTCGGCAGCGATCTGTCCATGTGGACGCCGCAAGTCGCGGCGCTGTCCAAACATTTCCGCGTGCTGCGTTACGACACACGCGGTCACGGCCATTCGGAGGCACCGAAGGGTCCGTACACGATCGATCAACTGACCGGCGACGTGCTCGGCCTGATGGATACACTGAAGATCGCCCGCGCGAATTTCTGCGGACTGTCGATGGGCGGCCTGACCGGCGTCGCACTCGCCGCGCGTCACGGCGACCGTTTCGAACGTGTCGTGCTCTGCAACACGGCCGCGCGCATCGGGTCGCCGGAAGTGTGGGTGCCGCGCGCCGCGAAGGCTCGCAGCGAAGGCATGCTCGCGCTGGCCGATGCGGTGTTGCCGCGCTGGTTCACGGCCGACTACTTCGACCGCGAACCGGTCGTGCTGGCGATGATCCGCGACGTGTTCGTGCATACGGACAAAGAAGGCTACGCATCGAATTGCGACGCGATCGACGCAACCGATCTGCGTCCTGAAACCGCCGGCATCAAGGTGCCCGCGCTGGTGATCAGCGGCACGCACGATCTGGCCGCGACGCCCGCGCAAGGCCGCGAGCTCGCGCAGTCGATTCCCGGCGCGCGTTATGTCGAACTCGACGCCTCCCATATCTCGAACATCGAGAAGGCCGACGCTTTCACGAAGACCGTGCTCGACTTCCTGACGGAGACGAAATGAACGACGAAGACCGCTACGAAGCCGGACTCGGCGTACGCCGCGCGGTGCTGGGCAGCGCGCACGTCGATCGCTCGCTGGCGAACCGCACCGAGCTGACGGACGAATTCCAGAATCTCATCACGCGTTATGCGTGGGGTGAAATCTGGACGCGCGACGGCTTGCCGCGCCACACACGCAGCCTGCTGACCATCGCGATGATGGTCGCCCTCAATCGCAGCGAAGAACTCGCGCTGCACCTGCGCGCCGCGAAGAACAACGGTGTGACGCGTGAGCAGATCAAGGAAGTGCTGCTGCAAACCGCGATCTATTGCGGTGTGCCGGCGGCTAATTCCGCGTTTCACCTCGCGGATAAGCTGTTTCGTGAGGATGATGCGGCGGCTGAGGTGAAGTCGTAAGACTGCTCTCGTGTATGTTGCGATGAAAAAACGCGCGCCAGCGATCGGCGCGTTTGATGATTGACACTTCCCACCACCCTACATGCGGGTATCGCAGTAGGGTGTTTTATTTGGGGCGTCCCTCACGCAAAACACGTTGCAGGTCGGAATTGCTCCGGCAATCATTCGCTTGGCCCTCACAGCGAGGATGGACAAAGCAAACTGTCGTTTCATGAAAGCGTGAGTCATAGAGGCAGCAACGATTTGTGACGTTAGGCCACGTCCGCCGATACGCTTCTGTACCTAGCAGGCTTAATAGCAGACAGTGCTGCCAATCTCGGTATCGTATGTACGAACGCTTGAATCACAAGCGAGCGAAGATTTTTCTACTGGCGGAAATTTCCAAGTTTTGAGGGGATATTTCTGAGCAGTAAAAGACGCACCTTGGTTCAGACTATTAAAAAAATTAATAAGTCTACCGAAGGAAAGTATGAAGAACTTCGCACCAAAAAAGTGGCGATTCGGAAGACTGGATCGGTTCCTGGTGTTGTCGGCATTGCTTTTCTTTGCTAATGCAGCCCACGCGGATGGTGGCGACTCGACATGTCTATCGCTCTATCCGAAATCTGGAGCAGTACAAGGTACTTCGTCATGCAGGCTTACGGCTGCGTCCAACACCCCGGTCGGCCTCGGAAGTTATTCATGCACCGCAAACCTTGACCTGATTACTCAGTGGTGCAATTCGCCGCCTGATGGAACGCCTGAAGATACTTGTCCGGTAGCCGATCCCGTATATCCGGCTACTGGCGCGATGACGCTCACCGAAACCGATTTTGTGAGCGGTGACGACGTACCTTTGATGTTCCGGCGCACCTACCACGCACAGCCAATGACCCGCAACGACGCCGGCATCGGTTCGCTTTGGCTTCATAATTGGCAGTTGAAGCTCGGAGTGGCGAGTGCGGGCAGCAGCATGCCGCAGGTCTTTGCCTACCGTGCGGACGGCAGCCGCATCACGTTCAATAAAACATCGGGCGCGTGGCGCACGGCCGGCTTTAGCAGTCTAGCGCTTACGCAGGATGGATCGGGTTGGACGCTCGTTGACCTCTCTACCCAAACTACGGAGTCATACTCTCCGCAGGGTGTATTGCTTTCGGTCAATACACATAACGGACGCACGTTCACCCTGACCTATAGCGATGCAACAACGCCATCGACAGTTTCCCCAGTCGTCGGTTTGCTGGTTGCGATTTCAGAGCATGCGGTCGATTACAACCCGGCAGGCGACATAGCCATTCAATTGGCCTATGACCATAAGCGACGCGTTACGCAGATGACCGACCCGACCGGAGGAATCACAAAATACGCGTACGACATGCTGAATAACCTCGTATCCGTGACCTGGCCAGACGGCAATGTGCGCCGTTATGTCTATGACGACTCTCGTTTTGGCGGAGCACTCACTGGGGTCATTGACGAGACGGGAAAGAGAATCGCGACATGGATGTATGACGCAATGGGTCGTGCAACCACGGTCACGCATCCCGACACTACGCGTAACGTGCAGTTGTCCTACAGCAGTGGAATCACTACGGTGACTGATGGCACAGGCTCGAACACGTTGAATTATTCCTGGCTTGCGGACAGGCTTCGCCCGTTGAGCGGAAGCTCCCCCAAAGGAGCCAACAGTGTGACGTGGGATGCGTCGGGCAATTTGCTGACACAGACAAATCCTGTTGGCACTTCCAGCTACACCTACGACGAGATGGGCCGACCGGTGCGTCTTGTCGTAAGTGGTATCAACGGTACGACCGTCACATCCATGCGCTATGCGGACGCGACCACCTTGCGTCCGTACATGATTGCTTCGCCTGGAAAAATGCGTGCGTTCGCATATGACGGGCAAGGTAATGTCACCGGTATCAGCGACCTCACAACAGATGATCAGACCGGGGAGAACGGCTTTGACGCGCATACGACTGACGGCCAGAAAACCACATACGGCGCGTACTACGTAGGCAACAACCTTTCCTATCTTGAGATGTACCGGAACGACGCAATGACCGGAGCATGGGGGACAATTTTCGACAACAGCGGCAATATTCGATCGGTATCCAGTCGTTTTCCAGGCTGGGTGCAGCCGGTGATCATTGCGCGAGACGCTGCGCACCGAATTGCGGGCATAAGCGTCAATGAGTTTAGCGCGGACGCTGCTTATGACGTTCGAGGGCGAGTTACCGGTTTCAGAATTTTCGCCAACGCAGTACCTGAAAGCGGCAACGTCAAGCGTACGCTCAAGGTCCAATATGGATACTCGCCAGATGGGAAGGTGATTTCGCGTACTGGTACGTTGGAGACGAACAATGGGGCGGCCACAGCGATAAGTAGCGACACAATCGACCTATGGTTGAATAATTATGAAACGGCGTGACACCTGTTGTCCCCGGTGCCACTCTGGCTAAGTCAAGCAACGGCATCGAGTTATCGGCAGATGCACACCCGATATGCGTGGAGTGTTACATGAACGCCAAATCCTGGCCTGTGACTGCACGCAGAAATTGAAATCGGATTGTGGATGACGTGAGAACTTGGCGTCAGCGGGGAAAAGTGGCTGCAACGCGGTCGCAAGCTCGTTAAGGGTAGCAATTCGTTCTTCACTAACCATACACGCCTCCATTCCGATTGTTCGAGGAATCCACAGTATGCCTGATGTTTCAGCAGGCGCGGCGCTCGACTACCGCCCCTCTCCGACCATCCTCGCTGTCCATAATTCCTGCGCCTTCATCAAGGCGGTGGCCGGTCCTCCGGGCGGCGGTAAGAGCGTGGGCGCATTCATGGATGGGGGTCTCCTGCGTGCCATGCGCCAGCCTCCGGGTCGCGACGGCGTGCGGCGCTGGCGGCTCGGCATCGCGCGTGCCACCTACCCGAAGCTCAAGACCACGACGCTGAAAACCGTGCAGGACTGGATGCCCTCCGCGCTCGGGGACGTGAAGCTCACCGCGCCGATGGAAGGTCTGTTCAGGTTCCCGCTGCCGGACGGCACGCACGTGCGCCTGGAGCTGCTGTTCATTGCGCTGGAGGACGAGAAGGACATCGAGAACATGAGGTCTCTTGAGGTGTCGGCCTTCTGGCTGCATGAAGCCACCGAACTGTCCGAGGCGATCCTGCGTATCGCCGTGCAGCGCGTCGGGCGCTATCCGTCGATGAAGCATGGCGTGGCCTGCGCGGAACCCGGCGTCGTGATGGACTTCAACCTGCCCGACACCTCGCACTGGCTCTACAGGCGGTTCGTGGAGCGCGAGCCTTTCCCCGTGATCGAGCTGCCGGACGGGCGCACCTTCGAGCCGGAGCTGGCGCTGTTCCTGCAGCCTGCCGCCGTCGTGTGCGACAACGAGGAAAGCGTGGAAGCCGATGGCGCGCCGCCGCGCTTCCGTCTGAGTTCCGAAGCGGAGAACCTGCACAATCTGCCCGAAGGCTACTACGCGAACCAGCTCGCCACCTTCACGTGGCCGGAAATCCGCTCCTACCTGTTGATGCGCTGGACACCCACGGCCCTGGGCAAGCTCGTGCATCCGGAGTTCTCCGCACCGGCCCATGTGGGGAAGCTGCGTACCACGCCCGTGCGCGGCCGACGTGCTGGTCGGCATCGACACCTCGGGCCTGCATCCCGGTGCGGTGTTCGCTCAGGCCGCTGCCGGTACGCTCACCGTCATGGATGAAGGCTACGCGTCCGACATGGCGTTCGAACAGTTCATCCAGGACGTGCTGCTGCCGGTGATCGCGAAGCGTTACCACAGCTGTCCGCTGCTGGCGGTGTGCGATCCGTCGAACCCGCGTGATGCGCGTACGGGTCTGACGCCCGTGCAGCTCCTGCAGCGTTACCAGATCAATGCGCTACCCGCTGCGACGAACCGCTTCGCACTGCGCAAGGTGGCCGTCGCTCGGCTGCTGAACCGTCGTCACGGCTGCGTGATCGACCCGGCCTGCACGATGCTCATTGACGGGCTGGGCCGTAGCTACGTGCACCGTCGCCTGCGCGTGGTGTCCACGGCAGGCGCGCAGGAATATGCAAACGAGCCAGTCAAGGGACCCACGAGCCATGTCGTGGAGGCGTTCCAGTATCTTGCGCTGCATGTCGCGCATCTGGCCGCGGACGAGGACGTGAACGCGCCGTCACGGGTGCAGGTACACAGGCGACGGGTGGTGTAGACCGCAGGGGATTTGCAATTTTAGGAGTTGCCTGATAGCCGGGGTTATAGAGCGTGCCCTATAAGGTACTTGGAAAATTACTAAGTACAACTATTAGGGATAACTATGAAAAGAGACGGAACCACAGTCGTGGTAGCAGGTGGTGTGACCCGACTGCTGGCTGCATTAATGCTTCTCATGTTCGCGTTCGGAGCAAATGCGACTGACTGCTTCTCGCTATACGCGCAGTCCGGTGCAACGCCGGGTACGCCGAGCTGCAAGCTTACCGTGGCCAGCAACACGCCAGGTGGTCTCGGCAATTACGCCTGCATCAATGACCTTGCGCAGATTGATCAGTGGTGTAACACCCCGACAACCCCGTCTGACGACGCTACACCGGATGACTCCTGTCCGGTGGCGGATCCTGTGCTGCCAGCAAAGGGGATTGTCGCGCTTTCCGAAACCGATTTTCAGAGCGGTGACGCGTCGCCACTCGTCTTTACACGGGTCTATCTGTCGAAGCCCTACGACACGACCCAGAAGTTGATGGGGACCAACTGGATCAACAACTGGCAGCGACGGATTGATCTGACGGGCGTCAATGCGGGTGTGCCGCAAATTGTCGCTTATCGGGGATTCTGGCAACCGGTGACGTTCAGGTTGAGCGGCGGGGCGTGGGTTGTATCAGGAAATCCTGGTCTCACCCTCACGAAAGCGGGTGATGGATTCTACTACCTGAGAGATGAGCAACGTGGAACGACCGAGAGCTATTCGGACACCACGGGTATGTTCTATACCGAGAAAACACGCACGGGTATGCTTCGCCAGGTTACTTACGTCGGGCAGCGGATAACGCAGATTGCCCAGCGGCCGGTCGATAGCACAGCAAGCACAGCACAGAACAGGACGGTGCTCAGCCTGACTTACGACAGTAGCGGTCACATCCTTTCTGTGGTGCCCCCTAGCGGGAATGCCGTCCATTATGCGTATGACACGACAGGGAATCTTGCTTCGGTAACACTACCGATCGCGTATGTTCGTCAATATCTGTATGAGGACGCGCGCTTCCCCAGTGCATTGACAGGCGTAAAGGATGAGTCTGGATCCCGGATTGCAACGTGGAGTTACGATGCCAGCGGTCGCATAGCCTCAGTCACGCATCCCGACACCACCCGGAATACGTCGCTGAGCTACGGTTCCGGCGCGACGACAGTCAGTGACATGTCCGGCACCAGTACATTCAGCTTTGATGCCGCGGACACGTTGCGCCCCCGTTCGATTGCCACACCGGGGGGCACGGTATCGCGCACGTGGGATACAGCCGGCAATCTGCAGCAGAGGACCTCGCCCGCCGGAAACATCCAGTACACGTGGGACAGCGTCAACCGGCCAACCAAAGCGTTTGCCACGGTCTCCGGCACCAAAACGGTCACGACAGTTGAGTATGCCGATAGCAGCTCCCTGCGTCCTCATCTGGTCGCTACACCCGGAAAAATCCGCGCGTTCGTCTATGACTCAAGCGGTAACGTCACGGGTTATGCAGAGCGGCAAACGACTGACCTGACAGGCGAACAGGGGATGCAGGCGGTCGGAACAGGCAGCCAGCTCGCCGTTGGCGCGAGCTACGACGGAGCTGGCCGCCTTCTGTCAGCCACCGTCACCCAGGATGGCAAGACGCTTGAAGACTGGACCTACACGTATGACCTAAGGGGCGATATTGCATTGACGCGGGATGCCGTGTCGGGTTGGCAAATGCGGACGGTGGATCGTAGCAACGAAGGTCGTGCGCAAACTATTGCAGGCAATAGTGGTCAGGCGGGCATTGCTTACGATGAGCGCGGACGCGTATCGAAATTTACCTATAGTGAACCGGCAGGAGTTATTAACGGCGGTCTCGCCCGCACGTTGCAGGTCGATTACAAGTATGGTCCGGGCGGTGCGGTATCGACGCGCACTGGACAGGTGTCAACGAATGGCGCATGGTGGCAACCGATCAGTGATGCCGAACTGAACGTATGGCTTACCAACTGGGAATTGGGTAATGATCCGGTTTCGCCGCCCGCTAACCTGACCGGGCTACAGTCCGCCCCCACTGCTTCGCCTCCGGCACTCTGCGTCGAGTGCTACATGGCGTGGAAAGCCAACCTGACAGGCAAGCTATTTGGTAGCGAACTGACCGATATACTTCCGCAGTGGGGCGAGACAACGGAGCTGATGCTGAGTGATCAGTCGCAGGTTCCTTATCCGACCCTTGTACCGGACGTGACCGCCTCGGCCAAGAAGTCAATGCTTTACAGCAATGTCTTCGGGAGCGGGAATGGTGACGGTGGAATGGTGAAGTGTAGTTCGCGGGAGAAGCACGAATCACAATGTCATGACCAATACGAGGCAGATTTGGATTTTTGTAGACTCGTGGCGAAGCCCCGAGGAGATAGGAACTACGCGCTGTGTAAAAGCAACGCCTTCGACAGATATCAACAATGCAGGGGATATTAATGGTCAATCATCCGCCCTACACGGTGGTTCTGACGTACTCCGATGAACCACGGCAGTTATCAATACAAGCAGTCGATTCAGCGTTAATAGCCCCGCTGGTCGCGGGAAAAATGGCTGTGCCTTTTTTTCTTGATGACGAGGAATTCGGTTTTGATGACGAAATAGCGAGGCAGCTTGGAGTTGCAATGCTGAATCTGATTGCAGCAGGTCGACCGGAAGTCAAAAAGCATCTGAAGCTGACTCAACATCCAATTGAGAGACCGTCAGAAGAATGACTACCGGTTGTTGCGCTCACGGAGAGGGGTTCGGTGAGCGCCAAACTACACCGTAATCGCTCCGGATGGATGTGGACTTGATATGCACGTTCGTTCTACGCCTGCCCTGCGCGGGCGTTTTCATTTGCGAAACCCATTCCAGGCTATCGCGCAGCTTCTCCAACGGTGAGGTTGACAGGATATTGCATGCTTAATCTGACAAGCGGCCTGGCCTTGTGTAGGCAGAAAGCCTTTCAAAACTATCAATCTTGCAGAGGTTACTGATGGCTCATCGGCCGTACTGTATTGTTCTAAGCTACCTGGAAGACAGTCAGGAGTTTGCTTTGCAAGCTATTGATCGCCGCAAGTTGGAGCCAATATTGGCAGGGAAATTCGCGGTGCCGCTTCCGCTGGAGATGCAAGATTTCAAGATTGACGACTTGTGCGCCCAAGGGATTGGAGCAACGATGTTAAACATGCTCGCGCTAGGTCAGCCGGAAATCAAGCAATATATGACTCTTACGCGATACCCGCATCAGGGCGCTGCTGACGAGTCAAAACCGTAATCGCCCCGGATGGAAGTGGGCTTGATATGCACGTTCGTGCGACGCCCGCCCTGCGCGGGCGTTTTCATTTGCGAAACCGATGTCAGTCCATCCGCGTGACAAGTGGCTTGTCGAAAGTAACGAGCGCAATGAAGTTGATGCGGACTGAATCCCGTTTCCGGACCGGTACGATAGGCCGTGATGAGGACCGTCGATAAGATATCTGTCGGTCACCGCCCGTCGCACTCACCCCTGTGGGTTCGGCACGCTCCTCCCGGGCAGGCGGCCCTGATGCTCGCGCACTTTACAGTCCACGCACGGGGCAGTTGACGGGTGGCGGCCCAGTGGGCATTGATAATTGGGCTTTGGTAAATACCCCGCCAGCCTATTCGGCTTTAGATGGGCGGTTTCAAGTGTGAAGCGCAACACCGGGGGAATGGTGAAGTGCAACGACAACGGATGTGCGGCCGAAAAGGCGGCCTGCACAGAAACGTGCGCTCGAGCCGCTACCGATTTCAACCAGCCGCACGTGTGGACCGGAAAATTTTCGACCTGTATGCGAAGTTGCATGCCAGCTCGGTGTGGCGGTTTTTGATTGCAAAGGAATATCGCGAGATGTTCCGGGCTCGTACTACACCGTTAGCCAAATGATCCAAAATACTTTACTCAGCATCTGGAGGGATTAAACGAATGGTCAAGTCAGTTCACGAGTATCCGGCCAATTACGACCCCGCGGCCGACAACCCGCCGCTCACCGCTGCTCAACAACAAGCGGTTGACCGGCTGACAGAGGCCGATTTGCAAGCCATCGACGCAGCGATTCTCGCAAACGTCGTCGATAACTGGCGCAAAGTGGCCCGGATCGTAGGGACGACCATGAACGCGTATGCCGACAAGAAGCTATATCCCGACCTTGTTGACGTGTTCTACGCCCAACGTATCAAGCTGATGGTTGAGAAGGGGCTGCTTTTGGCGGTGGGCGACTTGAACCGGATGGGATACAGCGAAGTCTGCTTGCCGCCCGTTGGCAATCAGTGCCATCCTCCGTCGGCCGAAATTCCGTAACGACGAAGGTTTCGATGGCGAAGCGGACGACCCGCCTCTTACCGCCGCACAACAGGCGGCAGCAGGTCATCTAAGCGAAGTGATCTGCGAACGATCGATGCCGTACTTCTTCGGAATTCGACTGGCCATTCGCGGGAGCTTGCGATGATCGTTCCCCTCGGCACGGGTTCCGATACGAGCCTTTGTCTGGATATTATTGACGCGTTTTACGCACCGTGTATCAAGTTGATGGGCGTGGGGAACGATCTTCGACAACAGTGGCAATATTCGATCGGTATCCAGTCGTTTCCCAGGCTGGGTGCAGCCAGTGATCGCGCGCGACGCTGCGCACCGGATTGCGGGCGTAACACTGAATGAGTTCAGCGCGGACGCTGCTTATGACGCTCGAGGACGCGTTACCACTTTCAGGATTTTCGCCAACGCAGTACCTGAAAGCGGTAACGTCAAACGTACGCTCCAGGTCGAATACGGCTACTCGCCGGATGGGAAGGTGATTTCGCGTACTGGTACTTTGAAGACGGACAACGGCACGGCCACCGCGATAAGTAGCGACGCCGTCGACCTATGGTTGAATAATTACGAAAACGGTGTCACACCTATCGTCCCAGCCGCTGGCGTGGCGGGATCGCAAACGACCGGCTCCCAGACGGACGTTGAACCGGTGTGCATGGACTGTTACGTGTTCGCCAAGGCGTGGCCTGTACTTGGCCCGGACCCTCGCGCACTCTACAATCCGCAAACCGGCGTCTTGACGGCCGGCGGACCGATGGATATTTCAGTTCAATCGCTGCTCAGCCTGCCCGTGGTCTATTCGTCCTCGCTATTGAATTCGCCTTTGGGTTCGAATTCGTCTACAGATGGCGGAATCGTCAAATGCCATGACGACGGATGTGCCGCGGAGCGCGCAGCCTGTAAGGTCACGTGCTCCGACGCCGCTGGAGATTTCAGAAAACCAAACATATGGTATCGAAATTTTAATAAGTGTTTTGCTGGCTGTTTGCCTGCCCGATGTGGAGGCAATCCGTATCAAGGTTTCGCAGGATCCTAGAGCATGGTGCTATTCCGATGCATCAGAAGTCTGTTAGCGTGAAACTGAGCGAAGGCCATCCGATGTCTAACGGTTACATTGAAAAAACTGCAAGAGGTAATTAAGTGAACGAATCGACCGACGAACACGACGACAATTTCGATGATGACGATGCAGACGACCCGCCTCTGACCGCCGCACAACAGGCGGCAGCAGATCGTCTAAGCGAGGCCGATCTGCGAACGATCGATGCCGCACTTTTGCGGAATTTGACCGGCAATTACCGGAAGGTTGCGCTGATCGTTTCCCTCGGTATGGGTTCCGATACAAGTTTTTATCCGGACATTATCGATGTCTTTTACGCGCAGCGTATCAAGTTGATGGTCGCGAGAGGATTGATCGAGTCGGTTGGGAACTTGAACCGGATGCGTTATAGCGAAGTCCGTTTGCCCCAAGCCGCCAGCGGAGAGTGTATTCCCACTTCGAGCGAGGGGCTGCAACGGGGTCCAATAAAGGACGAGTAAGATATCGATACCGTTTCGCGTTGTCCCGACTATGCCTGCCCACGCCCGCCGCCCCGCGGGCGTTTTCACACGGGGCTGCGTCCGAGTTCGCGGCTATCCACCGCATTCACCGACAACTCCACCCGCACCGCCCGCAACACCGTATCCTTGATAACCTCGCGCCAATGTTCGAGCGCCGCCTTCTCCATCAACGGCTCGCCGAGAAACGCGCCCAGGGTGTACTGATTGGCGTTATAAAAATAGCCGAGCGACGCGATCATCAGGTACACGTCGCGCGCCTTGATATCGGCACGAAATACGTTTTGCGCATGCCCCGCGTCCAATAACTTTTGCACGACGGAAATCGCGTAGCCCGAAATCTCCTTGAGCTTCAGCGATTTTTTCGCATGCTTGCCCTGGTGCAGGTTTTCGCTCGACAGCAGCGTGACGAACTCGGGATGATCGAGGTAGTACTGCCAGACGAATTCGACCATCTGTTCGAGACCATGCACCGGATCGTCCAGATCGAGATCGAGTTTGCTTTCCGCTTCGTTGAATTGCGTGTAAATCGTTTCCAGCACTTCGACGAACAGTTGCTCCTTGCTACCGAAGTAGTAATAGATCATGCGGTCGTGCGAGCGCGCGGCCTTCGAAATACTCTCGACCCGGCCGCTGGCATAGCCTTGTTTCGCGAACACCTTGATGGCCGCTTTCAGAAGCTTGGCGCGCGTGTCTTGCGCCTGTTTCGCTCGGATGCCGGTGGCGCCCGGCTTGCGGGCGGCGGTGGGACTCATGGTGGTCTCGAATCTCGTTGTTGGCGTCTGTCGAACGGCGTGCGCGCGGGCCGTTCGGGCAAGTCTGCCCGGGCGCGGCGCATCTCCATCATAAGCCCGCTGTGGCCGCCGCCGCACGTGCTGCGCGTTTCTCGTGCATCGGCGTAGATTGAAGCGTGATTCGCGTGACGATGCCGCGTTGCAGCATTCGCGACCCGACCGGAAACTCGTTGCACACTCAATTTTGATCGAGTAGATTTCAATCAAGTTTGGTGTAGAAGATACTACATGAACGGTGAGTGACCGCAACATGAAAATTGGCGAGTCACACGAAAGTCCCCTGAAACAAGGGTGATTCGTCGGCCGGGCAGGACCGCTTGTAATGTCGTCGTATGGGAACCCCACCATGACAGAACATACGAAGGTCGATTTCGGTGCGGACGGTGTCGATGGCGAAACCGCGTCGACGCCTGGTCCGACCGTGCTCGAGAAGACGGCGCCGCGCAGCGAGCGGATGGCGTCGAACAAGATCGAATGCAATGCATGCCCAGTGCTGTGCCAGATCTCCGAAGGACGCACCGGCGCGTGTGATCGTTATGCGAATGCGGACGGGCGGCTGATTCGCGTCGATCCCGTCGTGTTTCTCGCTCGCTCGCCATCAACTGACGAAGCGGATCAGAAGCAGGAAACCGAGGTCGAGTTCGGCGCCTCGTCCGCCGCGCATGATCCCGGCGCCGAACAGGCCCTGTTCGTGACGGGCGTCGGCGCTTCGTCCACCTATCCCGACTATAAGCCCGCGCCTTTCATCGTCGCCTCGAAACTCGACGACGTCGATATGATCACCGTCGTCACCGAAGGCATTTTCAGCTACTGCAGCTTCAAGGTGAAGATCGACACCGACCGCTTTCTCGGACCGGAGCAATCGAACGTGCGTTGCCACGGTGAGATTGTCGGCCACGTGAGCACGGCGGAGTACGGCTCGCAGATGCTGAGCCTGGGCGGCGTGCACCATCTGACCGGCGGCAGCAAGAAGGAAGGCCGCGTGACGTGCGACATGATGCTCGCGCTCGGCAACAAGGAAGCGGTGGAGCTGAGCATCGACGGCGGCGCGAGTCTCGTGATTCGCGCGGGCGCGGCGCCGATGGTCGACGGCGTGGAGGAGCAGCGCATGCGCGTGGGTTGCGGTTCCGCGACCATCGGCATCTTCGCCAAGCAATGGTTTGGTCATGCCGATGAAGTGGTGGTCGTCGACGATCACATTACCGGCGTGCTCACCGAACACCAGGCAGGCCGATGCCTCGGCATGACGCGTTCGGGTCTGAAGATTCGCGGACGCAAATCGACGCCCGGCCGCTATTTTCAGGTGGCGAATCCCGGCACGGGCTGGGGCGGCACCGACATTCAGGACCCGCTGGCGATCGTCGAAGGTTTCGATCCCGCCGTTGCGAAGCCGGGCCTGCGTTTGCTGATGGTGTCGACAACCGGCGAACACGCGCAATGGTACGAACTCGACCAGGATCTCGTGCCGCGCATCGCACCGATGCCGGACGCGGTGCGCCGCACGGTCGAGCGGATTGGCGAGAACTGCGAGCCGTCGCTCGCCACCGTGCTGTTTCTCGGCGGCGCGGGCGGCAGTCTGCGCGCGGGTGCGACCGAGAATCCGGTGCTGCTCACACGCGCAATCAAACAGAAGCTGGTGAACGTGACGTGTGGCGGCGCGCCGGCCTATGTATGGCCAGGCGGGGGCATCACCGTGATGGTGGATGTCTCGCGCATGCCCGACCACTCGTTCGGCACGGTGCCGACGCCCGCGATCGTCGCGCCGATCGAATTCACGATGACGTATGACGCGTATCGCGACCTCGGCGGCCATCTCGATGCGGTGCGCTCACTGGAGAGCGTCCTCGCGAACGGGCCGCAACACACGGATGGGGCGCCGCTCTCGCGCCGCACGCTGGCGCGCCATCCCGACAATCCGTGGCCGCCGGCGATGCCGCCGATGCTCGGCTAACGGCACGAATCACACGAACTCCGCCCACACGAGAACGCGATCCATCCGATGACCCCCACCCGCACCCGGCTCGATGCAAGCCGCTGGCATTGGCAGCACGGGCCGATCGATCTGATCCTCGGCGCGGACGGCGAGCCCGCGGCGGTGCAGGCTGCGTATCAGGCGTGCTGGGCGCGTTTTTCCGACGTCTTACCGGAACTGGTCGGCGAATTGAAGCTGCTTCGGCAGCCCATACACATCGATGACGCACTGAACGACACCGTATTGGATGGCCCGGTGGCGCGCCGCATGTGGTCAGCGTGCCACCCTCATCGCGCGCGGTACATCACGCCGATGGCGGCCGTGGCGGGCAGCGTCGCCGATGAACTGATCGCGGCGTTTGCGCGCGAAGGCATCGCGCGCGCGTTCATCAACAACGGCGGCGACATCGCGCTCCATCTGGCTCAAGGCCAGCAGTACCGCGTCGGCGTATTCGCCGATCTCGCGAACTGCTCGGGCGCGCATCTCTCGCGCGATCACGCGCTCGACGCGGAACTGACGCTCGACGCTGGTCTGCCGGTGCGCGGCGTCGCGACCAGCGGCTGGCGCGGCCGCAGCTTCAGTCTCGGCATCGCCGACAGCGTGACCGTGCTCGCTCGCAACGCCGCCACCGCCGACGCCGCCGCGACGATGATCGCCAATGCCGTGAATCTGGACGACGAACTGACGCACGGCCTGACATACGTTGGAATCGTGCGTCGTCCTGCTTCGTCGTTGAAAGACGATAGCGATCTCGGCGACAAACTCGTCACCGTCGACGTCCCCGCATTGCCGGCGCCGCTGATCGACCTCGCGCTCGCGCGCGGCGTGGAGGCCGCGCAGCGTCTGCGCGCGCAAGGCTTGATCGAAGGCGCCGCGCTGTTCCTGCAAGGGCGGGCGCGCGTCGCCGGGATTCACGAGACCGGCGCGTGGCTCACGTCGCGCGCGCCTACAACAACGGAGGCTCCGTGTTCGAAATACGCCGCGTGCTGACGCACGTCGAAGATATCTTCCACGAGTTCGGCCCCGCGCCCGCGCAGCCGCTCAGACGCGGCGCGATTGCCGTGGTGATGACGAACCCGTTCGCCGGCCGCTACGAAGCGAACATCCAGCCCGCCATGGAAGCGCTCAAACCGATCGGCTTCGATATGGCGCAGCGGTTGCTGGCGGCGATGGATGTGCCGCATGCGTCGATCGAAAGTTATGGCAAGGGCGCGATTGTCGGCTCGCGGGGCGAACTCGAGCATGGCGCGCTGTGGCATGTGCCCGGCGGCTATGCGATGCGCGAGTTGCTGGAGAAGCACGGCGTGCCGACCAACGCCATCGTGCCGTCGACGAAAAAAGTCGGCGCGCCGTCCACCGCGCTCGACGTGCCGCTCACGCACGTCAACGCGAGCTACGTGCGCAGCCATTTCGATGCGATCGAAGTGCGCGTGCCGGGCGCGCCCGCCGCGGACGAACTGGTCTACATCCTCGTGATGAGCACCGGGCAGCGCGTGCATGCGCGCGTCGGCGGTCTCGCGAAAGAGGCGATCGTGGGTCAGGACGGTTTGCGCTGAAGCATTGCATCCACACAGCAAAACGCCGCAATATCGAAACTCGGAGAGCGAAATGGCAATCAAGCTTCGCAAGCTGGTCGTGCAGGTGGACGAAACACGCATTGAAATGGGCCAGAGCATCGATCCGCCCGCGCGTCGCGCGGTCGCGATCGCGGTGATCGACAATCCGTATGCGGGCCGCTACGAGGCCAAACTCGACGCGCTGATCGAAGCCGGTGAAGCGTTGGGCGCGCTGCTCGGCAAGCGCTGCGTCGAAGCGCTCGGTATCGCGCCCGGCGAGGCGCAGAGCTATGGCAAGGCCGCGATCGTCGGCGAAGCGGGGGAGTTGGAGCACGCCGCCGCGATTTTGCATCCGAAACTCGGCGCACCGCTGCGGGCGGCGGTAGAGAAGGGCGCGGCGCTGGTGCCGTCGGCGAAAAAGATGGGCACGCTTGGCACCGCGATCGACGTGCCGCTCGGCCACAAGGACGCTGCTTTCGTGCGCAGTCATTTCGATGCGATCGAAGCGCGTGTTTCGGACGCGCCGCGCGCCAACGAAATCGTCGTGGCGGTCGCGGTGACGGCGTCGGGCCGGCCGCTGCCGCGCATCGGCGGATTGCAGGTGAGTGAGATCAAAGGCGAGGACGGTTTGCGCTGAACGGTTTGCGCTGAGTTTTGCTTTCGGTTATTTTCGCAGGCCCCGAAGGGGACTTTCTACGGGTGTGATGCCGTTGACGTGTGCGCGCATGGGGCCGCATGCGCTGCAACGTCTGCCGGTCGTGCCGAATGCGCTTGCCGCATACGCGCCGTCCGGCGAGCTGCCGAGGGTCGCGATGTTTTCGAATTTGCTGGTACAGCTGGTCAACGGACTCGCCGATGCGTCGACGCTGTTTCTCGTCGCCGCTGGTTTGTCGCTGATCTTCGGCGTGACGCGCATCGTCAATTTTGCGCATGGCTCGTTCTATATGTTCGGCATCTATGTCGCGTATAGCATCGCAAGCCGCTTCGGACAGACGGCGGCCGGCTTCTGGCTGTCGGTGCTGGCCGCCGCGCTGGTGGTCGCGGTGCTCGGCGCGCTGGTCGAGATGATCGTACTGCGGCGCATCTACCAGGCGCCCGAGTTGTTCCACCTGCTCGCCACCTTCGCGCTGGTGCTGATTTTTCGCGACGCCGCGCTATGGCTGTGGGGCCCGGAAGACCTGTTCGGGCCACGCGCACCGCATCTGGCCGGCGCGGTCGATTTCCTCGGCCATCCGCTGCCGACTTACGACATCGCCTTGATCGTGATTGGGCCGGTGGTGTTGCTGCTGCTCTGGTATGCGTTGACGCGCACGCGCTGGGGCACGCTGGTGCGTGCCGCGACTCAGGATCGCGAGATGCTCGGCGCGCTCGGCATCAACCAGGCGTGGTTGTTTACCGGCGTGTTCTTTGTCGGCGCGTTTCTCGCGGGTCTCGGCGGCGCGCTGCAAGGGCCGCGCATGTCGGCGAATCTGTCGCTGGACCTGGAGACGATCGGCAATGCGTTCGTGGTGGTGGTGGTCGGCGGCATGGGGTCGATTCCGGGTGCGTTCGTCGCCGCGTTGATCATCGCGGAGATCAAGGCGCTGTGCATCGGCATCGGTCACGTGACGATCTTCGGCGTCGGCTTGTCATTGAGCCGCTTTACGCTGGTGGCCGAATTCGTCGTGATGGCGGTCGTGCTGGTGGTGCGGCCCTGGGGTCTGCTGGGCCGTGCGGGCGCCGCGGTGCGCGGCATGGCGGCGCCGGAAACGCCATTGCGTCCGGCGGGCAAACGGCTCAAATGGCTGGCCGCGCTCGTGTTGCTGCTTCTCGTGCTCGCGCCGCTCGCGGCTAACGCGTTTCCCTACATGCCCGTGCTGCTGGTCGAGATACTCATTGCCGTGCTGTTCGCGACGAGCCTGCATTTCATCATGGGACCGGGCGGCATGCATTCGTTCGGCCACGCGGCTTACTTCGGTCTCGGTGCATACGGCGCCGCGTTGTTCCTCAAAGTGCTGAATCTGCCGATGGAGGCCGCCTTGCTGCTCGGCCCGTTATTGGCGGTCGGCGGCGCGCTGGTGTTCGGCTGGTTCTGCGTGCGCCTCTCGGGCGTCTACCTCGCGATGCTGACGCTCGCATTCGCGCAGATCGTCTGGTCGGTCGTCTTTCAATGGGACGATGTGACTGGCGGCAGCAATGGTGTGCTGGGCTTGTGGCCGTCCAACTGGTTGTCGTCGCCGGTGGCGTTTTACTATTTGACGCTCGTGTGCGCGGTGATCGGCGTGTGGCTGCTGCGCAAGATGCTGTTCTCGCCGCTGGGTTATGCGATGCGCGCGTCGCGCGATTCCGTGTTGCGCGCCGAGGCGATCGGCATCGACGTGAAGCGCGTGCAGTGGGCGGCATTCGTGATCGCGTCGCTGTTCTGCGGGCTCGCCGGCTCGCTGTACGCGTTTTCCAAGGGGACGATCTCGCCGGAAGTGATCAGCGTGAGCCGTTCGGTAGACGGCCTCGTGATGGTGCTGCTCGGCGGCTTGCAGACCCTGAGCGGACCGATCGTCGGCGCGGCCGTATTCACGTGGCTGCAGGACACCGTCGCGCGGCAAACCGACTACTGGCAGGCGCTGCTCGGCGTCGCGATCCTGCTGCTGGTGATCGCGTTTCCGCAGGGAATCGTCGGATTTATCCGCGAGCGTTTCGGCGACGACAGCGCCGACGCCGCAGATACAGGCGCCGCGCAGCCGTCGCAACGCGCAGCCGCGATCAAGGAGGGGCTATGAGCCTGCTGCGCGTCTCCGGTCTCTCACGATCGTTCGGCGGCCTGAAGGCGGTCGACAACGTCTCGTTCGATCTCGAAGCCGGTCAGCTGCTCGCGCTGCTCGGCCCGAACGGCGCAGGCAAGTCGACCTGTTTCAACATGGTCAACGGGCAACTGCCACCGTCTTCAGGATCGATCCGCCTCGACGGTCAAGAACTGGTCGGCATGCGTCCGCGCGACATCTGGCGGCTCGGCGTCGGCCGCACGTTCCAGATTGCCGCCACGTTTAATTCGATGACCGTGCTGGAAAACGTGCAGACGGCGCTGGTCTCGCGCGAACGCAAAACCTTCGGACTCTGGAAGTCCGCCGGCTCGCGTTACGCCGACGAAGCCTTCGCGCTGCTCGAACAGGTCGGCATGGGCGCCGATGCGTATCGTGCGTGCGGCGTGCTCGCGTATGGCGACGTGAAGCGTGTCGAACTGGCCATTGCATTGGCCAACCGTCCGAAGCTGCTGCTGATGGACGAACCCACCGCCGGGATGGCGCCGAAGGAGCGCAACGAGTTGATGGCGCTCACCAAACGGCTCGTCACCGAACACAGGATCGGCGTGCTGTTTACCGAGCACAGCATGGACGTCGTATTCGCGTACGCCGATCGCATGATCGTGCTCGCGCGCGGCAAGCTGATCGCCGAGGGCGATGCCGGCACGATCCGCAACGACCCGCGCGTGCAGGAAGTCTATTTCGGCACGGGCAAGACTTTCCGCCCGCACGCGCCGCTGCATGACACGGCGAGTGGCGAGGCAAGACAGGCAGGACAAGGAGCACAGCAATGAGCGAGCCGATGCTGAAAGTCTCCGGTCTCAATGCGTTCTATGGCCGCGCCCATATCCTGTTCGACGTCGGTCTCGAAGTCGGCCGAGGCGAAGTCGTCGCGCTGATGGGCCGCAACGGCGCGGGCAAATCGACGACGATGAAAGCGGTGATGGGCCTACTGCCGCGCCGTCACGGCGAGGTGACGTTTCGCGGGCAGAACATCGCCGCGTTGCCGCCGTACAAAATCGCGCGAATAGGCATGGGCTTCGTGCCCGAAGACCGTCGCGTATTCGCCGATCTCACCGTGATGGAGAACCTCGACACCGGCCGCCAGCCGCCGCGCGAAGGCGCGCCGCAATGGACGCCGGACAAGCTGTTTCGCCTGTTTCCCAACCTTGGCGAAATGCCGCGTCGCCCAGGCGGCCAGATGAGCGGCGGCGAGCAGCAGATGCTGACCGTGTCGCGCACTTTGATGGGTAATCCGTACCTGGTGTTGCTCGACGAACCGTCGGAGGGCGTGGCACCCGTGATCGTCGAACAGATGGCGAACATGATTCTCGAACTCAAGCGCGAAGGGCTGTCGATTCTGTTGTCCGAACAGAACCTGCACTTTGCCGAGCTGGTCAGCGACCGCGCGTACGTGCTCGAAAAAGGGCAGATCCGTTTCAGCGGCACGATCGGCGAACTCGCACAGAACGAAACAGTCAGGCGCGCTTATCTGAGCGTGTGATTCCAGCGGCGCGCGGGGCGTGCGTCAGGCACGTCCGTGTGGCCGGGCAATTGTTGCGAAAGGAGAGGCAGATGGCAGCAGAGACGTTGACAGGCTTGTCGGGCAAGGTCGCGGTAACGAACATCGGGCTGCTGTTATCCGGCGATATCGACCAGCCGATTCTCGACGCGAACACACTGGTGATCGACGATGGCGTGATCGTCGCGCTCGGCAAGGAGAAGGACTGCGACCTCGAAGGCGCGCGCACCACGGTCGATTGCAAAGGCACGACAGTCGCGCCCGGCCTGATCGACTCGCATGTGCATCCGGTATTCGGCGACTGGACGCCGCGCCAGAATCAGATGGGCTGGATCGAATCGAATCTGAACGGCGGCGTGACGACCATGATCTCCGCCGGCGAAGTGCATTTGCCTGGCCGTCCGAAAGATGTGCTCGGCGTGAAGGCGCTGGCAATTACCGCGCAACGGTCGTTCGAAGGGATGCGCGGCGCGGGTGTCGGCGGCGGCGTGAAGGTGATGGCGGGCGCGCCCGTGATCGAGAAGGGCATGGTGGAACAGGACTTCAAGGAGCTGTCGGAAGCGGGCGTGAAGCTGCTCGGCGAAGTCGGTCTCGGCAGTGTGAAGGGCGGCGAGGAAGCCGCGCAGATGGTCGCGTGGGCGCGCAAGTACGGCATTCAAAGCACGATTCACACGGGTGGGCCGTCGATTCCCGGATCGGGTCTGATCGATCGCGACGTGGTGCTCGCCGCCGACGCCGACGTGATCGGCCACATCAACGGCGGGCATACGTCGCTGTCGTACCGGCATGTGTGCGATCTGTGCGAGCAGTCGAGCCGCGCGCTGGAGATCGTCCACAACGGCAACGAACGGATCGCCTTGCTGACAGCGCGTCATGCGATCGAACTGAAGTGTCCGCACCGGATCATTCTCGGCACGGACAGCCCCGCCGGTTCCGGCGTGCAGCCGCTCGGTATTCTACGGATGATCGCGCTGATTGCGAGCCTCGCCGACGTGCCCGCCGAAATCGCGTTCTGCTTCGCGACCGGCAACACCGCGCGGCAACGCAACCTGCGCCAGGGGTTGATCGAAGTGGGCCGTCCCGCCGACCTCGTATTCATGGACCGCGCGCAACACACGGCGGCCGATACGCTGCTCGAAAGCGTGCAACTCGGCGACATTCCGGGTGTGGGCATGGTGATGATCGACGGTTTGATCCGCTGCCGCCGCAGCCGCAATACGCCGCCGGCCACGGAAGTGCCGGTCGTGTTCTGAGCGCGCACGGATCGTGATCAACCGCACGGCACCGCTTGCGCTGAAGGTGAACGGTGCGACCCATCTGGTCAGCGCCGCCGCCGACACGCCGCTGCTCTACCTGCTGCGCAACGACCTCGCGCTGAATGGGCCGAAGTTCGGCTGCGGGCTAGGCGAATGCGGCGCGTGCACCGTATTGCTCGACGGCATGCCGACGCGCGCCTGTGTGACCACCGCGCGGGTCGCGATGGGCCGCGAGATCACGACGCTCGAAGGACTGGGCACGCGCGCCGCGCTGCATCCGGTGCAGCAGGCGTTCATCGAGGAACAGGCCGCGCAGTGCGGCTATTGCCTGAATGGCATGATCATGACGGCCAAGGCCTTGCTCGATCGCGATCCGCAGCCGAGCGTCGCGACGATCCAGCGCGAGTTGTCGCACAACCTGTGCCGCTGCGGCACGCATGTTGAGATCGTGCGCGCGGTGCAGCGCGCCGCTGAATTGCTCGCCGCGCAAGAAGGAGCGCGCGCATGACGGGGCCGGATTTCAGCGTCGATCGACGCGCTGCGCCGCCGTCGCGCAAACAGCTCTATGACGCGCAGAGCGTGCTGATCGTCACGCGGCCGCCGCAAGCGCCGGTGAAGGCCGCGATCGGTCAGCCGGGCTCGCGCTCGTCGTTCGTGCCGACCGAAGCTGACCTGTTTCTCGTCGTGCGCGACGACGGCAGCGTGGTCGCGTTCAACGGTCACGTCGATCTCGGCACCGGCATCGGCACCGCGCTCGCGCAGATCGTCGCGGAAGAACTGGACGTGCCGTTGACGCGCGTGTCGATCGTGCTCGGCCACACCGGCGAAGCGCCGAACCAGGGACCGACGATCGCGAGCGCGACGATCCAGATTTCGGCGGTGCCGCTGCGGCATGCGGCGGCGCAAGCGCGTCACTATTTGCTCGCGGAGGCGGCGGCGCGTTTCAAGGTCGGCGTCGAGCAACTGGAGGTGCAGGACGGCCGCGTGTTCCAGAGCGGCGGCGATCCGGCAAACCACGTTCAATACGATGACCTGATCAAAGGGCGGCGCGTCGAATTGAAGCTCGCCACCGATGCGCCGTTGAAGTCCCCGGACGACTACCGGGTCGTCGGCAGGAGCGCACCACGCATCGATATTCCCGCGAAGGCGACGGGCGAACTGAGTTTCGTGCATGACGTGCGCGTGCCCGGCATGCTGCATGGCCGCGTGGTGCGCCCGCCCTATGCAGGCATCGCGCAGGGTGACTTCATGGGCAACAGCCTGCTGCACGTCGACGAAGACTCCATTGGCGATTTGCCCGGCATCGTCAAGGCGGTGGTGATTCGCGACTTTGTCGGCATCGTCGCGGAGCGTGAGGAGGTCGCGCAGCAAGCGGTGAAACGGCTCGACGTGCGATGGAAAGCGGTCGAAGGCTTGCCGCCGCTGGAGACCAGCGACGAAGTGGAAGCGGCGTTGCGCGCGAATCCCGCCACGCGGCGAGACCTGGTGATCGACGGCGACGTGGACGCGGCGCTCGCGCAGGACCCCGCTCGCACGCTCGAACGCACCTACGTGTGGCCGTTCCAGATGCATGCGTCGATCGGACCGTCGTGCGCGGTGGCCGACTATCGCGACGGCGCGTTGAAGGTCTGGTCGGGCACGCAGAATCCGCATTCGCTGCGCGCCGACCTCGCGCTGCTGATGTCGATGGAAGAGGCGCACATCGAGATCGTGCGGATGGATGCGGCGGGCTGCTATGGCCGCAATTGCGCGGACGATGTCGCCGCCGACGCCGCGCTGCTCTCGCGTGCGACGGGTGCCCCGGTGCGCGTGCAGCTCTCGCGCGAAGATGAACATGCGTGGGAGCCGAAGGGCGCCGCGCAACTGATGGACGTGCGTGGCGCGTTGAACGCGGAGGGCGAGCTGGCCGCGTACGACTTTGCGACACGCTATCCATCGAACGACGCGCCTACGCTGGCACTGCTGTTGACCGGTACGATTCCCGCGCAGCCGCAGGTGTTCGAGATGGGCGACCGCACGGCCGTACCGCCGTACGACTACCGCAGCATGCGCATCGTCTGCGACGACACGCCGCCGATCGTGCGGGCCTCGTGGCTGCGCGGCGTGTCCGCATTGCCGAACACGTTCGCGCACGAGTCCTTCATCGACGAACTCGCGGCGCAAGCGGGCGTCGATCCTGTCGAATTCCGCCTGAAGCATCTTACCGATCCGCGCGCGATCGAACTGCTCAAGGCCGTCGCCGACAAGGCCGGCTGGGAGCCTCGCCGCGCCGCGCAAGAAGAAGCTCAAGCGCAACCTCAGCAGGACGGCGACATCGCGCGTGGCCGCGGCGTCGCGTACGCACGCTACGTGCACAGCAAATTTCCCGGCTTCGGCGCGGCATGGTCCGCGTGGATCGCCGACGTCGAAGTCAATCGAAAGAGCGGCGAACTCGCGGTGACGCGCGTGGTGGTCGGCCAGGACAGCGGCACGATGGTGAACCCCGACGGCGTGCGTCATCAGATTCACGGCAACGTGATCCAGGCGACCAGCCGCGCGCTGAAAGAGCGCGTGACGTTCGGCGGGAATGCGGTGACGAGCCAGGAGTGGGGCGCGTATCCGATCCTGACCTTCCGTGAAGTGCCTGTGATCGACGTGGTGATGATGCCGCGCCACGGCGAGCCGCCGATGGGCGTGGGCGAATCTGCGTCGCTCCCCGGCGCGGCCGCCATTGCCAATGCGCTGTTCGACGCGACCGGTGTGCGCTTTCGGCGGCCGCCGTTCACGCCTGAGACGATCCGCGCCGCGCTGGCCGACGCGCAGGCCGAAGACGCGGCGGCGCGCAAAAGGAAGCGCTGGCGCCTGGGATTTCTCGGCGCGTTTGCCGCGGGCGCGGCCGGCTGGCTTGGCGCATTGTCTTTCGCGCCGCCCGCGCTCGCGCCGATCACGCCGCCGCTCGCCAGCGCGTTCGCGCCCGAGCTCGTCGCGCGCGGCAAGCTGTTGGCCTCGCTCGGCAATTGCGCGGTTTGCCATACCGCGCACAACGGTGTGCCGAACGCCGGCGGCAAGCCGCTCGATACGCCGTTCGGCACCGTCTACAGCACCAACATCACACCCGATGGGCTGACGGGAATCGGCAACTGGTCGCTGGAAGCGTTCGTTCGCGCGATGCGGCAAGGCATCAGCCGCGACGGTCATCGGCTTTATCCGGCGTTCCCGTACACGTCGTTCAGGAACGCCTCCGACGACGATCTCAAAGCGCTTTACGCCTACCTGATGTCGCAAACGCCGGTCCGTTCGCGCGCGCCGGAAACGAAGCTCGCGTTTCCGTTCAGCGTGCGTCCGCTGATGGCCGCGTGGAATGGTCTCTTTCTCGGCCGCAACACGTTCACGCCCAGTGCGACGCAAAGCGCGCAATGGAATCGCGGTGCGTATCTGGTGAACAGCCTCGGCCATTGCAGCGCCTGCCACACGCCGCGCAACGCATTCGGCGCCGAGAAAACCGGCGCGGCCTTCATGGGCGGCGGCGTTGCGGAAGGTTGGGAAGCGCCCGCGCTTTCCACCTTGTCGAATGCGCCGGTGCCCTGGAGCGAGGACGAACTGTTCGGCTATCTGCGCTTCGGTCACGCGCCGTTGCATGGCGTCGCGGCGGGGCCGATGGCGCCCGTCGTCAGCGATCTGGCGGCGCTGCCCGATAGCGATATCCGCGCGATGGCGGCGTATCTGGCATCGCTCAATCCGCTGGAGCCCAACGCCGATCCGGCCGCGATGGCGCGGCAGGTCGAGCAGGCCAGCACGATCACGGGTGCGCCGGCGGGGCTCGGCGCGCGGCTCTTCGACGGCGCCTGCGCGGCCTGTCATCACACCGGCAGCGGGCCGCAACTGTTCGGCGCGCATCCGTCGCTCGCACTCAACACGAATCTGCACAGCGCGAGCCCGGACAACCTGATTCGCGTGATTCTCGACGGCATCGGCTCGCCTGCGCGGCCCGAACTCGGTACGATGCCGGCTTACCGCGACAGTTTCAACGACGCCCAGGTCGCCGAACTCGTGTCGTATCTGCGTCGGCAGTTCGCAGGCGGCAAGCCGGCATGGCAGGACGTCGCGGCGAGCGTGGCCCGCATCCGCACGATGTCACAGGCAAATTGACACGCGGGCTGCCCGAACGCCGGGACGCCTGAGAAATAGCATTCACACAATCCCACTGATAACGGAGAAACGCATGACCACGCGCGCAGGATGGATTTCTCGCCTGATGGTGTCGACGGTGTGCTCGCTTGCCGCGTTGGGCGCGAGCGCAGAGCAGACCATCAAGATCGGCGAGATCAACAGCTACAAGGCGCAGCCCGCCTTTCTCGGGCCTTACAAGAACGGCTGGAATCTCGCGCTCGAGCAGGTGAACGCGGCGGGCGGCGTGCTCGGCAAGCAGCTCGAAGTCGTGTCGCGCGACGACAACGGCAATCCCGGCGACACGATCCGCGTCGCGCAGGAGTTGATCGCGCGTGAGCAGGTGCAGCTGCTGTTCGGCGGGTTCCTGTCGAACACCGGTCTTGCATTGACCGACTTCGCGAAGCAGAAGAAGATTTTCTTCCTGGCCGCCGAGCCGTTGACCGACAAGATCGTCTGGGCCGACGGCAACAAATACACGTACCGTCTGCGTCCTTCCACGTACATGCAGGTCGCGATGCTGGTGCCGGAAGCGGCCAAACTGAAGAAGAAGCGCTGGGCGCTGGTGTATCCGAACTATGAGTACGGGCAATCGGCGGTGGCGACGTTCAAGAAGCTGCTGAGCGCCGCGCAGCCCGACGTGCAGTTCGTCGCCGAACAGGCGACCCCGCTCGGCAACGTCGACGCGGGCGCCGTCACCCAGGCGATCGCCGATGCGAAGCCCGACGCGATCTTCAACGTGCTGTTCGGCGCGGACCTCGGCAAGTTCGTGCGCGAGGGCAATACGCGCGGACTCTTCAAGGACCGCAGCGTGGTGTCGCTGCTGACCGGCGAGCCGGACTATCTCGATCCGCTGGGCGCGGAAGCGCCGACCGGCTGGATCGTCACGGGCTACCCGTGGTATTCGATCGATACGGCGGCGAACAAGACGTTCGTCGATGCGTATAAGGCCAAATATCACGACTATCCGCGGCTCGGCTCGGTCGTGGGTTACTCGGCGCTGATGTCGATTGCCGAGGGCATCAAGAAAGCCGGCTCGGTCGATTCCGACAAGCTCGCCGCCGCGTTCAAGGGCCTCAACGTGCAGACGCCGTTCGGGCCGATCAGCTATCGCGCGCAGGACAATCAGTCGACCATGGGCGCATATGTCGGTGTGACGGGGATGAAGGACGGCAAGGGCGTGATGACGTCGTACCGGTATATCGACGGCGCGAGCGTGCAGCCGCCGGACGCCGAGGTCAAGAAGCTGCGGCCCGCTGACTGAACGGCTTGCGTGAGCGGCGCGGTGTTTTTGCGTGCCGCGTCTCGCGGCGTTCGACGCCGCCAGCATGCGTGCAACAGGAGGCGTCTTTTTGCATCGACTGTACGGATATGCTTTACAACAGAGCCGACGTCAAGTCGGCTTTGTTGCATTCGGACGCAACGTTGCGGGTTCGAATTCGAGTGCGGATTCAACCAGTCGATGACAGTCGGTGACGGCCAGGCCGGAAATACTGGCGCACCCAGTAGCACGAACGAACAGCCGGGAAAGACCGGCACGAAGAAGCCGACCCCCGATGGTCGTTTTTTTCGTTGCTGATGGATATCCCAAAAACATAGCCTCCGGGCGATCTGCTAGGTTTACGCCGTCACAAGCGAAGGATCTGGCAATGCGTGGAACTGAACTGAAGACGGATTCGCTGCAACGGTGGATGATGTACAGCAAGGACGCCTACGGAGGCGGGCGCATCTTTCTTACTACCGGGCAGAAACAGGCAGTTGAAGAGGGCAAGAAGTTCGCCCAACGCGCGTATGCCGATGTGTGGGCCAAGGACGCACATCTGGTCAAGCGCGTGCGGACGTTCCTTGGGCAGCACTTCTACTGGCACGACCGGCTTGTGAAGACCGGCGCCGACCTTGAGGTGTTAGAAACCTTGCAGTCGATGATTCGTGGTGAGAGCGTGGTACTCATTGCCGAGCAATCGCGCACAGGCGGCGCCGGGATTGATGCGGCACCTGAACCCGAAAGGCTTCCCAGCTTCCGTGAATCGTTAATGACCAGCTACGGGATGTCATACGATGCGGCGACGGACTACATCGAGCGCTACAACGCTTCGGTCGATCGCATCAATGCGGCGCTGGCACGATCCGCGAACACGGCCGCGTCCGCACTGGCCGACACCGCGAGTGATCTGACGGAAACCGCTACGCCGCTCGGCGATGCGCAGCCGTTCGAGTACATACCGGATGCGGTGGGTGGCGACGTTGAAGAGTTCGCAGCCAGCACGAACAACGAGAACTACGCGGCCAAGATGCTCGGCTATGACCGCAAGACCTTCGGCGACATGATCCACGCGATGAAGGATTACAACAAGCTGCGGGGCGATGACAACGTCATTTGGCACGACAACGGCGACGTATCTTTTAACGGCGGCATTATCGACAACATGCACAGTTGGGCACCCTGAGAAAACACATGACATACGAACATCAAATGGCCCATGTCTCGTTTTCCATCTATCAAGACGCGGAGCCACCTGAATTCTGGACGAACTATTTCAACATCCGGCCCGATACGGCCGTTTGTAAAGGTGATCCTATTCCCGATCCTACCGGGCAAAACCGCGCGTTGGCGCGCCGGACCGGCGTATGGGGCATACGCAGCAAACCGCATATCCAAAGCGATCTCCTGGAGCCTCATCTCCGGTATCTGGTCGAGCGTCTGGCCCTTCCTCGCTCAGACTTGCCCGAGCTACTCAGGCGCACCAACGCGCATATGCGCTTCTTTTGCTATTGGTATAACGAGAGCGGCGACCGCGTCCCCGATGTTCCTGACGACATTAGGGCGCTGATGGAAGCGATGGGCGGCACCATCGAGATTGACGAATACCGATAGGCTCACCGCCCTGACCGCACCAGAAGGCCCGCACAGATCGCTCCGTGCGGGCCTTTTTTCTCGTCAAAGGGTCGCGGCGATAAGGCGCCAGCGAGTGACCCCTTGGCCGGCCGTATGTTGATGATGATTCTGCAGCGGCAGAAGCCGTACTTATGGCCCAACTCGAGCTGCCGCTTTCTGCGGCATCTAGTGTCCAACCTGCTCCGTGCTAAGGGGCGATCATCGGCGCTCGTTGGACGTTGGTACACAACGGGGTACACAAATTCGACCTCGGAAGGTGCGAGCCTTTCCTGTCAGGGCACCGTGAGATTTGTCCAGCTTTACAAGGGAAGGTGGGTTACTTGCAATGAGGCTTTAAATAAAGGAAGCCTGGGAGTGTGCGTTACCGCACAGTAAACAAGCCTTCAAGGAAGCAACCTGCACATCTTGAAAATGCGCCGCTGGCGGCAGCGGCAAAAGGCGGTCGAACGCTTCGACGTGCCTCGCAAAACGATCAGTTGTGCGTGCGGCCGGTTCTTGGGGGCGCTTGTATTTGGTCGCCATACGTCTAGATTTAGACGTGTCTCGACATCGCCGCGTGCTACTTTTCATACACGGGCGCACGCGGTCGGGCCCGGTTTGCCTCGCATATGTTGGCCCATCACTTTGCACTCACGCAGAAAGGTGACCTATGAGCCATGCTGCCAGATCGGTGCGCGTTAAGCGCGCACCCCGCCGCCGTCGCCCGATCCGAAACACGTGGTTCGTCATAGGCCTCTCGTTGACAGGGCTCTTCGCCGAACAGCTGAGTTTCGCGGCGGGCGTCCTGCCACAAGGCGGCCATTATGTGGCCGGTTCGGGAAGCATCGCTCAGCACGGTGCGGACCTGAGCATCACGCAATCTGGCTCGCGGGGCATCATCGAGTGGAACAGCTTTTCGATCGGACAGGGCCAGAAGGTGTCGATCAACAACGGCACGGGCGCCACACTGAATCGCGTGACCGGTACCGATCTCTCGGCAATCTATGGCTCACTGACGGGCACCGGCAGCATCTATCTTGTCAATCCGAATGGCGTGCTTATCGGACCACGCGGCGTGGTGTCGACGGGCATGCGCTTCGTCGCTTCGACACTGGATGTTTCCAACAATGATTTTCTCAATCCCCCTGTGTACGGTGGCGCGTTGTTCACAGGTAGTTCCACGGCGAATGTGGTCAATCTCGGCAAGATCAGTTCGTCGGGCGGGGACGTGTTTCTCATATCGGCCAACCAGGTCACGAACGCAGGGAAAATCGATGCGCCGAACGGCAATGCAGAACTTGCCGTGGGTCGTAGCGTGTCGTTACTGGATGGCAAGTATCAGCAAGTCTTCGTGAGGGTAGGAAGCGGCGGCACGGTGACGAACAGTGGCGCCGTGCAGGCGGCGCTGATCAACCTGCAGGCGGCCGACGGCAACATCTTTGCGCTCGCGGGCCGTTCGGCCGCGCTGCGGGCCACCGGCACTGCCACGCGCGACGGCCACGTGTGGCTCGTCGCGAGCACCTTCGACCAAACCGGCAACCGCGTCGCCGGCCATGTCGATGCGAGCGGGGCGCAGATCAGTGCGCGCAATGCGGACGGCAGCGGCGGCATCGTCGATATGTCCGCCGGGAGCGTCAAGGTCGGTGGCGCAGACGTTCGGGCGAAAGCGTGGAATATCACCAGCGGCGATTTCACTGCCGATGCCGGCACGGCCAATACCTTCGCCGCAAGTCTGAGCCGTGGCGCATCCATCACCGTGGAAGCGATCGGCGCCGACGGCAAATATGGTGCGAACGGCGAGGGCGACATTGCGGTCCAGTCGAGCGTGCGCTGGCAAGGGGCGGCGTCACTGACGCTCAATGCGGCGCACTCGCTGACTATCGCGCCGCATGCGAACATCGCCAATACGGGCACCGGCTCTCTCACGCTATCCGCCGATAGTCACGGGTTTGACAACGGCGGCAGCGTGGTCAATCTCGGCACGATCGACTGGTCGCGTAGCACGGGTATCGTCGCGGCGCTTTATGACAGGAACGGCAGCTACACGCGTGGCGATGTCCGCACCAACGCATCATGGAGCCCTGCGCCGTTCAGCGGGCTCGTCACGCAGTTCACGGCTTATCAGCTTGTCAACTCCATGGGAGACCTGATCGCGGTGAACAACAACCTCGCTGGCAATTACGCATTGGGCGCCGGGGGGCTGGAGTTCGCGGCGGCGCCAGCTTTCAGCGGCATCGGCACCGCAGCGAATCCGTTCACCGGCCAGTTCGACGGCATGGGGCACCTCCCTGCGGATTTGACTCTTTCGGCCAATACCGGACTCTTTGGCGCAATCGGCAAAACCGGTGTCGTGAGAAATTTCACGCTCGCAGATAGCACCGCGACCTCCTCGGGAGGAGTGGTCGGACTGCTAGCCGGGATTAACTGGGGGTACATGGTCAATGTCGGTGCCACGGGCACCATCAATTCCATCGGCAACACGGGCACGGTGGTCGGCGGGCTCGTCGGCGAGAACTTCGGACGCATCGAGCAGGCGTGGGCTGGCGTGAACATCCACGGCGCGGGCCAGGTTGGTGGGCTCGTCGGCCTCAACGATGGGTCCATCGACAAGTCTTATGCGCTCGGTTCGGTGACAGCCGGTGCGCAAAGCACAGTCGGCGGCCTCGTCGGTACGAACAACGGCGCGATCTCCCGGTCGTATGCGCAGGAACCTCTGACCGGCGGTGCGACGACCATCGGTGGACTGGTTGGCAGCAATACGGGCTCCATCAACGAGTCGTATGCCTGGTCGCATCTCCCGGTTGGCGCGAACTCGACGACGGGCGGCATCGCGGGCACGAACAGCGGCTCGATTGCCGCGGACGTGTTCTGGAACAGCGAGACGTCAGGGGCGTCGGCGGGCGTCGGCTCGGGCACGTCGGTGGCCGCGGCGAGCGGACTCACGGAAGCACAATTGAGGAACCCGGCGAGCTACGGCCCGACGTGGGATTTCAGCGCACACGGCACCTGGCTGGCCGGTTCGTTGCCGATGCTGCGCCAATAGGTGTGTCGTGAAATGGGCCTCCGCTAGCAGCAGGCGCGGGCACGCAGGCAGAAACGTCCGTATCGGCAACCGTCGGGTCTCGCCTGGCCCGACGTCTTTTCTTCAGGTACAGCGGTCGCTCGCCCTGCGGCCCGACGAGCCGAGCACCGCCGTTGCGCCCGTTTTGGGCGCGGATCGTCTCGTTCGCCTAGTCGAACGCCCGCTCCGAGAACCGCTCGATCCAGACTGCCAGGCGGTCGGCCGCAAAACTGGCAGCGCGTGTGCCGCCGCGGCAGACGATGGTGTCACCTTCGCGCACAAACTGCAGTGCACCGCCCGCTTCTTCCAGCCACAGTAGGCAGGCCAGCCAGGCAGCGTGCTCGGCCGATACGGCCTGACCCACCGGCCGGGTGAGGAACTCGTTCAGTATGGTCGGCGAAGTCCAGATCAGCGCGTCGCCACCGCCGCGTACTGTGGCGCCGAGGACTTCAGTGAAGACCTGCACCGCATCGGCAGCGCTGCGTCCCGCATTCTGCGTACGCAGCGCCGCGAGGCGCGTGCTGACCGCGTGGCCGAAGCTGCCGCTGCATTCGCTCTCGGCGCGCACCAGGTCGGCGTAGTCCATACGCTGCCAGTCCGGCTCCACGTTGCGCGCACCGGCCAGCTCGGTGCCGGCCAGGTAGGTTTCCACCGGTTGGAAGCGGCCCGGGCCGATCAGGCTGGCGCACAGTGTGTGCACTATGCCGATGCGGGTGGCGACGGTCTGCGTCTGCAGCACCCCCAGCTTCTCGCGCACGAGTTGGTCGCGTTCCTTGCGCAGTCCCGACAGTTCCAGCGCCTGCTTCATCTCCATACGCAGCGCGGTGATGTCCCACGGCTTCTTGATATAGCGATGTATCTGGCCTTGATTGACGGCCTCGACGGTCTGGTCCAGCTCCGAATAGGCCGTCGTCAGGATCCGGACGATGTGGGGATAGCGCTCGCGCGCATAGCGCAGAAGTTCATTCCCATATTCGCCCGGCATACGCTGGTCGGACACCAGCACGGCCAGGCTGGCGGCGTGGGCATCCAGCATTGCCTTGCCGTCCTCCACGGAGGCGCCCGTCACCACCGGCGCGATCGCGCCGATGGCGCGCTCGAAGTATTTGAGCGCGGTGGCTTCGTCATCAACGAACAGAATCGCCGGGGCCGGCGTCTGGTCGGCAATCGTATTGCTCATTGGTCACTCCTGTGCATTCGATTCTTGAAATTTGGGAATTCCAGCGTCACGGTCCTGTCGGCGCCGGATGCAATCCTGATACTCTTGCCGAAGGACTGCATGACGCGGTTGCAGAAAATCATGCCGAAGCCGCTCATGCCGGCGGTCGTGATAACTGGGGCGACCAGCAAGCGCTGCATCACCTCGGGCGCAATAGCGGAGCTGTCGCTGCTGACGCCAGCACCTCGCGGACTGTGCCCACGCCTAGCGGCTTCTCCAGGATTCGAAACACCTCGCCAGAATTGACCGCTCCCAGCAGCGCGTTGTTGTCCGCGTAGGCTGTCACCAGAATCCGCACGATATGCGGATACTCCTCGGAGACCTGCTGCAGCAGGTCGTCGCCATGCCGGCCCGGCATGCGGAAGTCGGTCACCAGTATGGCCACCCGTGCACCTTCACTGCGCAGGATCGACAGGGCCTCGTCCGCGCCGCCGGCGAGCAGCACCTCATAGTCGCTGCCGGCCGCACGCGCAAAGTACTTGCGGGCCAATTCCTCATCATCGACATAGACGACAGTCTGCCGTACTTGCTGGATCTCTCTCATCTCGACATCACTCGACACGCGGCAGGTCGAAGTTGAACGCGGTCCACTTGCCCAACTCGCTTTCGGCAAACAGTGTGCCGCCGTGCCGCTCCACCACCGCATAGCTGATGGACAGGCCAAGGCCGAGGCCCTGGCCGACTTCGCGGGTAGTGAAGAATGGTTCGAACACACGCGCCAGATTCGCCGCGGCGATTCCCGGGCCGTTGTCGCGCACTGTCACGTGCAGCCGGTCGTCGTGCCATTGCGCCGTGACATGAACCTGCGGCGATACGGTGCCGGCCTTGTGCATGGCCAGAGCGGCATTCGAGAACAGGTTGATGAGCACGCCGATGATGGCGGCTTCGTCGCCGAGCACAAGGGTGTCGCCGGGCAGCTCGCGCGTGAGCTTCACGCCGCGCAGCTCATGTGCGCTCAGCCGGGTCGACGAGTCGAGCGCCTTCTCGAACAGGAACGGCACATCGTCTGCCGCCGCGCCGGGTTTGCGGTACGCAAAGGTCTTCAGGTCCGACACGATATGCTGAATGCGCTGCATGCCCTGCTTGACATCCGTCAGGCACTCCAGCATCGACGGGCTGTCCTGGGCCTGCGGTTCCTCCATGGCTATTTCGATGGCCATCAGGCTGAAGTTCACCGGGTTGTTGACTTCGTGGAGCAGCCCTGCGGACAACGTACCAATTGCAGCCATCTTCTCCTGCTGCAGCAACTGGCCCTTGATCTGCGCCAGGCTTTCATTGGTGCGCGCGAGCTGGTCGTTCTTGTGCGCCAGCTCATCCTTTAGCCGGAAAAGCTGGAAACGGCCCTTCTCGTTGAAGAAGGTGTAAATGGAGCTGGCCAACGCGCAGAAGAAGATCAGAATCAGCTGGAACTGAAACTTGCTTGGGTTCTGTATGCCGCCCGGATGTGCCATGCAGGCGATGTAGTAGAGGCCGACCGTGGCCACGCCGAATGCCAGCGTCTGCCGGTAGCCGGAGGGGAACAGGATCCCGACCGCGAAGATCGTCAGCATCAGCCCGGCATAGAACAGCGACTCCTCGCCCTGCGTGACATAAATCATCCACGAGATCATTGCCTGCGGCAGCAGCAGCCAGAGGAAGGTGATGACCTGCACCTGGCGTTTGCCCGTTTTCGTGTAAAGCGAGAGCAATGCGAGGCCGATCGCTGCGCTGGTCAGCACCCGAACGATGGCAAAACGTTCCTGCTCAGCCGGATACACGACATAGTCCAGCGCCACGCCCATCAGCACGAGCGCGATCACGGTCAGGCCGCCGGCCTTGCTGCAGAGCAACCGGTAGTCGCGCAACTCTTCACGATAGTTCGAATGTAGCCCAGCCAGGGATGTCATCATCTCAGGCTACTTGTTGCTGGCCGATCACCACCTCGGCGAACACGTTGACCCCGGTCGAGTCCGTGTACAGGCGCGGCTCGCCGCAGTTCTCCGGCATGATTTCCGCCATCTGTGCCTCGTTGCGATAGATCAGGTACCACTCCAGCACGTGCTCCATGCTGAAGCGCTCCGGGTTGTCGGCGTGGACATTGGTGACCAGCAGGCGGCCGCCTACTCTGGTGCGGCTCGCGAAATGCTGGTTCAGCCGGGCACAGACCTTGTCGGACAGGTAGTCGAAGAGGCCCGCGCAATAGACCGCGTCGAACTCGCGGACGTCCGGTGCATCCGCATCCATCCGGCGCTTGAGCAGATGGTGGACCGAATCATGCGTGTAGCTAATGGTCATGCGCCTGGCCGTTTTCTGTGCGATGGACGCCAGACGGTCGCGCGTCCAGTCCAGTGTCTCCTGGCTGAAGTCGAGCAGTTCGAACGTCAGCCATTCCGGTTCGTCGTATTCGTGCATGAAACGCTGGATTTCCTGAGCGGGGCCGCAACCCACGTTCAGCACCCGGAACGGCCGCCGCGCGGCGCGCGCTTCATTGGCCAGCCGGGTCAGGTAGTCCACCAGCAGTTCGACGCGATTGCGGTGCGCGCGTGCCACGGCCGTCTGCAGGAAGGCCGCGTTGACGATCTGGAAATACGTGCTCGGGCCCTGGCGGGGATCGTCGAGCATCTGGTTGACCATCTGGTAGTCACCGGCATAACCCAGCGGCTTCGTGAAGGTGCGGAAGACGAACGGCGAGCGCAGCAGCAGCGGATGGAGCGCAGCCTGGGCAAAGGCACGGTGTGCCGGCGCCAGCTCTTCGTCGACCAGGCGCGCCTCGCCTTCGAACTCGTCGAAGTAGAGCTTGGTCCTTTCCATCAGTGGCGACGCCAGTTCGAGGAAGAAGTCCTCACGCAGGCTTTTGCCTTCCTTCGGCATGGTGTCGGCCAGGTCCGCCTGTTCGACCCAGCGCGACATGTCTGAGAGGAAAGCCCGGATCTGGTTGACCGCGATCTGGTAGTCACGGCGGATCTGGAAACGCTCGGTCCAGTCCTGTGCGAAACGGCGGGCTTCTTCCCCCACCGTGCGCGCTTCCAGGGTCCCGCCACTCAGTTCCCGCCACTCGGCGATCAGCGTCACCGAGACAATGGCTGTCAGGCCGGTATTGACCATACTGATGACAACCGCCTTGCCCGAATAGGCGTGTTCCACACCCATCTTGACCGAGAGGTCGTTCAACACCTCACTGACCTGGACAATCGAGTACGGGTTATAGACCTCCATCACCAGGGACTTTCGCTGGAGATTGATGATCGTGCCCCGCACCTGCTCGCCCTGCGAGTTGCGGAAGCTCACTACCGGATCGATTTGCGTTTTGGAATACACAGTATTGTGGCTAGGTAAGTACCACGACAAGTGGGTTTGAAATCTGGTGCCGTACCCGGGTCAGCAGGTCGGCCAGTTCAGCGTCGATGGTTTCCCTGGTCCAGGTGACGAAGCGTTGCCATCGGTATTTCAGTTGCCCTGATGGCAACCCGTTCTTTCTGGGCGGCGTACCGCTTCCCCCCGAACCGCATCGGCCAGACAAGTTATGCATTTGGCTTATCCCCGTCACCTTGCGACAGCACCTATGCTAATTGCATCACGGTTTTAGCGAGACGCGTTAGCCTGGTGGGCCTGAACGCCGGTTTCGGAACAGTCCGGACCTTTGCGATTGCAGCATTCTACTGACAAAAAAAGAATGCTGGGGCATCACACGGATTTCATCGGTGAAATTGCTTGGAGGCACTTGACTAAAGAGTCTGTAATGCCGCTCCTGCGCGTGTCAGAAGGCGCACACAACAGCGCGAGCGAATGACGCTTCCCGGCGAACCCGGAAATCAATTGTCCGTTGGGGCATCGTTGGCCTGAGTTCGGGGAGTGCAATGGAACGGCCAACCGATCTGAGGCTCCTCGGGTTGCGAAGCGGCCGTCCTTCGGCAAGCTCAAGCTGGACCGGGGCATGCGCCGGTGACGTTGCCACCGCTCGCGTCATGAAGTTGGGCAATGCGGCCGACGAGGCGTATCGAGATAGGTTGGCGACGCGCAGACGACCATGTGCAGGCGCGTGACGCGACGCGACGCGCTATCACCCCAGCCTTATCCTTCAGATCGCCGGTGCGGATGGCTAGATCGAAATCATTCTCTGCAAGATCGACGAACCGGTCGTTCGACGACAGGTCAAGCCCCCAGCGCCGGATATTGCCGCGCGAGCCCCAGCAGGACGAGGGACGCGCAGTGCCGGCTAAACGCCTTCGCAACTCGATGCCGTGACGTTCGTGCCAAAAAATAGACTAGACGACCAGTTCGGATATCGGCGCCGGGCCTTGGTCTTATTCAGACCGCGGAGCGCATCGCCTTCCGTGAAATTATGTTGTAGCGTTCCCATACCGAATGAATCGGTGCGTTTGATTGAGCCAAGCCGGACACTGGACTAAAATCCGCGCCGGACAGAAACCGTTGCTCCCGTACTGTGTGAATGTAAAATCGCGACCCGCGCCGTTGCGGAAAACACCCACTCGTCGACAGTCAACGAAAGCCTTCGCTGCGGTTGAGTGCCGAGCGCTAATGTCGTGTTCTTCAAATCGACGAGTGATAGTTGCGGCGCCGTGGACGGGCCCAGATGGAGATAATTCGCTGTCGGCTGCGGCGCGAGTTCGAGCGCCGGTGCGACCTTCCCGGCGCCGGGCTGGAAGTCATGATTCAGCCGTGCGGTGTAGAAGTTGTCGATTTGGGTATAAATCGGCGCTGGCGCTGCATGACTCGATTGATATTCCATTTCATAGCGCTGCAAATAGCGTTGCGGTTCCGGAATGGATGAAACAACCTCCAAGGGCTGAGGCGCGATGTTCGTCACCGTCATCGCGACGGGCGAGTCGATGACAAGGTCGCCTGCAAACGCAAGACCGCTCAGCGAAAAAAACATCGCGCCGACTATCCGTTCGTTCAGGCACGTCATGCGCATGCCTCCAATTTTTTCTGGTTTAAGGAATCCTTACCACAGAAGAAATTTCGCCCAGGGCGTTATCGCGACAGAATCCGCTCCTTTGCCGTGGAGGTCGCCACTCCTTCACTTTGGCCTATGCCGAACCCCGAGGGCCGGGTATCGGCCATCACATCAGAACCCTCAAAAACGCGATCGGTAGCGGTAAAGGAAATGCGCGATACGTGAGCCATCATTGGATTCTCCAGGCGGCTAGATTTCCGGCTGTCGCGATCAGGTACCTTGCTCCAATAGCCCGGTTCGCCGCCTTCGTGAATCGAGCCGGGCGTCTCCGGTGTGACATGTGAGCCGATGTGGCCTGGAAACGAGCACCGCTTGAAGCATTTCCGCATGCCCGCAGCGTCTTCGCCCTGATCCGGATACACCTTCGAATAGGCGCCTTCCAGACAGGCGGGGCCGAGCACGCCGGGAGCGCCATGGCCGGGGCCGGCCACCAAGATGACGTCGAGGTCGTCGCGCTTGACGACGCGATTCAGATGCGCCCTTACAAACAAAAGCGCTGGGCTCGCGCCCAAATGCCCAAGCAGACGCTGCTTCACCTGCTCAACCTTCAGCAGCTCCTTCGACCAGGGGTTGTCTACCAGATAGATCATGTCGACCGGGAGGTAATCCCACGCGCGCCGCCGGGCGTCGATCAGTCCAGGTTTATCGGAATCGACTGTGTCCTGGTGTGCAGCACCTGAAATGGAACGCTGGCCCATAGCAACGTCTCCCGAACATGTAGCCTCATCCCGAGTACGAGGATTGCGTCGACTGGCTGCGTGGTCACCATTGCAGATTTGTCGGGCAGCAGCGTCGCACCTGTTGGCGGACTCGCTGTAATCAATCTCTCGTCACAATGCCCAAAGACGTAGTCAACGCCTACTACGTTGTCATGCGTAGATTGCACGTGCGATTCCGGTCGCATCCGTGTAACAGCAGAGCCCTGGAGGTACCGCGGCAACAGCGCCTCTATCCCATCTGTTCGTCCTGTGCGATCGGGACGCTCACCATACGAAGTGCAGCTTCTATTGGCCCGCTGCGTCGTGCGCGGCCTTGATAGCCGCGTCGCGTTCTTTTCTGGCTTCCGCCTTCTTGTGGTCGTAGACCTTTTTCGCGGCCGCAACCTTCTGGTCGTATACGCGATTAGCCGCGGCGACCTGGCGGTGCATTCTCACTATCGGATCAGAATGTTCTGTGGCTGGTGAGCTACTTGCGGTATTGCCCTGCGCCGAGGCCAAGGGAGCATTCAACGTGGCAAGCAAACCGCTCAGCACTGCAGCACCCAGGTGTTTCATTACGTTCTCCTTGCCGACATCGACGACGCTCAAATTCCCCAGGAGCGTTTCCCCCACCTCCTGGTATTCGTTACGGCGAACCATGCAAACGATGGCTGGCGAGCGTTCAACCCGACCGGAAATTCCTCGCCTTCGACTTGGCCAGTGACCAAGTTATAGGTAACTTATGCCGCTGTGGCAAGTCTGTGAGCCGTGCGTTCGATGGGTCCATGCGCACGCAAAGCGAGCGAGCGGACGCTGCGCGTCGGTCAGGACGCGCAGCGATGTCGGAGTCAGAGGTCGCATCGGCAGTCAGCGGCGCACGGCGACGCAGGCGACGAGTTCGATTAGTGTTGGCATCGACCGCGGCGTTGTCGTTAAGCCCCGCGAACTGCGACAACGCATAGGCAACCCAGTCTTTGCGCTGCGCGCCGTACTGCACCAGGTCGATGAACGCGAAACCGATGGCCTCGGCAATGCCGATCGGCTACGCGTTGGTCAGCGCGGCAATGCCGATGTTGAGTGACGGCACGAGCACGAAGAACGCGATCCGACTTGCTCCGACCGTGTTGCGTGCACAGTGTTAGTCATGGAGCGACTACCCCTGTAGAGCAGTTTCGCCACGGCACCGTTGGCTCGACCGTGGCGTCTGCCGAAAGCGGTCATTGCGCCACGAAACCGGCGGGGACACGCTCAGCAATATCCGCTTCGAAGGGCCACCTCCCAATCGGGCCGCCCGTTCAGTGCGGCGACATTCGCAGCCTCATGCCAGTCATATTCGACCGCTCGAAACTTGACGTCCCATCCCGACACTGTCCTTGTGACCAGGGCATAACGAGCGTGCGGTGATCCCGTTTCCATACGATGTGGAAACGGGAGACGGTCTTCGTATGCTTGCAGTCCGACACTGCCGGGGTTCACGATCAGACGCCCATCGTCGAGTCGCATCGATCGTTGCAGATGCGTGTGTCCACAGAGAATCAAGGTAGCGTTGGTATCGCCGGCACGGCTTTCGACCTCATCGTACGTAGCCACCCTGCAACCCTGTTCCGTCACAGTCTCGAGGAAGTAGCCCAGATCGCTTTCCGGCGTGCCGTGCACGAGTAAGACGTCTTCGACGAGTCTCAGTGTTGCCGGCAAGTCGCGTATCCAGGCCAGTTGATCATCCCGTAGCGCGAGGTGGGCAAAGCGGTCTGACAGTCCCATTCGAGACGGATCGCCGCAAAGGATTTGTCTTTCATGGTTGCCCCTGATCGTAGGCAGTCCGAGAGGCTTCAGCCGATCGGCTGTTTGACATGGATAGAGAGCGCCGGAAAGGATATCGCCGAGATTGACGATCACGTCGACGCCGTGCCGATGCGCGTCATTCAAAACAGCATCCAATGCCGCCAGGTTGCCGTGAATGTCCGAGAGGGCTGCTATCTTCATAGGGCTGAACGGTCCATTGAGTCCGCGATCAGTCGATTGTCAGCGATTCTTTGTGATGTGTCGAACGGCCGGTCTGCGTCTGTCGGTGACCTTCCTGATTCTCTATTCGAAAAAACAACACCATTTGCCAGTCGTTATTCGATGCCTCCATCGGTCTGCAACTGATGAAGTACGTGCATCGCCGTCCGTGCCGATTCGAGGGGAACAAAAATATGATCGTGATACGCGCCCGCCACCACGTTGCAACTGATACCGGAATGACCCAATGCACTGGCGAACGCGGCGGTCAACCCCACTGCATCCAAGGCTGAATTCACGGTCAACGTAATCCAGGCGCATTTGAACAACGGTTTCAAACCGTTGAGCGCCGCATCCGTCTCACTCGTAATGACTGACAAGCCCTCCGGCTCGCGGATTGACGCGACGATGACGGCCGGGTCAATGGCATGACCGTGCTTGACCGAAGCAAACACAAACACGCCAGGGTTAAGCGCAGGCTCCAACGTTTTTAATAGAACAGAAAGATCGCTAACTGGGTTCATGTAATTTCCTATGCAGCATCGCCCCAGGGCCATTCGGGCTTCGTTCAGTTTGAGAGCCACCGGTTAAACCGTGCAGGACACAGGGCCGGGCGATCGATTGTCAATGATTTAGCCGGCCATGTCGAAGGTGCAGATGTGGCCGGTTGGGCGAGGCGACCAATGCGCAGCGAAGTACATGTCGTTTGGACAAGGTGCGAGCGGGTGTTTGCGGCTAAGCCGCGCCCCTTGCCGCGTCATGAGACATGCGCAGGGAAATGATTGCCGCGTACGGCATGGTTATCCCTTCCGTCTCATGCAAAAAGCCAAACCATGCCGCTCGGCATGCGAGCGACGGCGCTACTCCTCCGCGTCGTGCTCGATGACGAAGCGTCGCAGATAAGCCAGCACCGCGGCTTCGACTGCGCGATGATCGGCGGTGCTCTTGGACCCTGCATTCTCTTCATCGCCGAAGAGGGTGGATGGCGCGTTGTGCACATCCACTTCCTGGCCTTCGCGGAACACGCGAATCTCGTGAACGTCTTCCGCGTATTCGGCGACCCAGTGCACGCCTTCGATATGCGCTCCCGCGCGAACGGTAGGTATCTTCATGGACGTCTCCCGTCGGGCCGGACCATGGCGCCAACCCTTGCTGACACCATACGCCGTCCCGCTGACGGGCGCGAGCCCCGCTGGTTGAAATGCCGGAGTTTGGGCATTCGGCCGATCCGACCGGCAGATCCGCCGCCCCCGGCACAGCGGTTGCTGCATGACGGATGCCACAGCCAACTGGAGAACGGTCATGCCGGAACAGAAAACCCTCAAGCGTGCCGCCGCCGACAAACGCGCCGGCAAGTCAGCGAGCACCCAGGCAGGAGAGTTCGTCAAGGAGCAGGTCGACAAGGTGCGCGCCGGCAAGCACGGCGTCAGGTCGGCGAAGCAGGCGATCGCGATCGGCCTGTCGGAAGCGCGTCGCGCGGGTGTCAGCGTGAAGTCGCCGAAGAAAGGCGCGGCGAGCGAGGCGACCCGCAAGAAAGCGGACAAGGACAACGCCGCCGGGCAGCACAAGAGCACGGCGCGAAAGAGCGCGAGCACGGAGCCGAGCGCGAAGCGCTCACGCGCCTCCGCCAATGCGCTGAAGCGCGAAAGCAGCGCCGGGGCGTCGCCGGCGGCGATGTCGAAGCAGGCGAAATCGGCGGCGGCCAAACGCCCGGCGGCAAGCCGGTCAGCGGCGGCGAAGAAGGCTGCTGCGACGAAGGGTGCGGCGGGTCGCTCGGCGGCGGCGAAGAAGGCGGCGCATACGCGGGCTTCGCGGGCGCATCATTGAGGAAGGTGGGGCAAGAGGCGGGCTTCGACAGCGCCTCACTTGAGAAGGCGGCGCAGGGGCGAGCTGCGCATGCATCGCTGAAGAATGCGACGCATACGCGGGTTTCGCTCGCGCGTCGTTCACGCACGCTCGCTCGGGTGCACAACGTGCTAGCCGCCGGCAAGCCCGCGCGTCCCTTCAAAAGAAAACGGACGCATGCAAACGCGTGCGCCCGTTTTCATACCAGCCCCGGGCATACTGCGCGGTCGCTGCTTACTGCACCGTCGCCAGCACGTCACCCACGGTCTTGAAGATATGCGCGATCTGCTCTTCGTTGATGATGAGCGGCGGCGAAAACGCGAGGATGTCGCCCGTAAAGCGCACCAGCACACCCGCCTCGAAGCATTTGACGAACGCTTCGTAAGCCCGCGCGCCCGGTGCGCCGTCGCGTGATTCGAGTTCGATACCCGCGATCATGCCGAGGTTGCGCACGTCCTTCACGTACTTCGCGCCGCGCAGCGAATGAGCGGCCGCTTCGAAGGTCGGGGCCAGCGTGGCCGCCCGCTCGAACAGGCCTTCGCGGCGATACAGGTCGAGCGTCGCCACCGCTGCGGCCGCTGCGGCCGGGTGAGCCGAATACGTGTAGCCGTGAAACAGCTCGATCGCGCCTTGCGCGCCGCTGTTGACGATCGTGTCGTGGATCGTGCGGCTGGCCGCGACCGCGCCCATCGGAATCGACGCGTTGTTGATGGCCTTCGCCATCGTAATCAGGTCGGGTGTGACGCCGAAGTATTCGCTGGCGGTCGCCTTGCCGACGCGGCCGAAACCGGTAATCACTTCGTCGAAAATCAGCAGGATGCCGTGCTTCGTGCAGATTTCACGCAGCTTCTGCAGATAGCCTTGCGGCGGAATCAGCACGCCGGTCGAGCCGGCCACCGGTTCGACGATCACCGCGGCGATCGTCGACGCATCGTGCAGCGTGACGATGCGCTCCAGTTCCTCGGCCAGATGCGCGCCCCACGCGGGCTGGCCCTTCGAGAACGCGTTGTGTTCGAGGTTGTGCGTGTGCGGCAGATGATCGACCGCCGGCAGCAGCGCACCGGAGAAGGTCTTGCGATTCGGCGCGATGCCGCCGACCGAAATGCCGCCGAAGCCCACGCCGTGATAGCCGCGTTCGCGTCCGATCAGCCGGGTGCGCTGCGCTTCGCCGCGCGAACGATGGTAGGCGAGCGCGATTTTCAGCGCGGTATCGACCGACTCCGAACCCGAGTTCGTGAAGAAGATGCGGTCGAGCCCGGCCGGCATCAGCTCTGCGACCCTGGTGGCCGCTTCGAAGGCGAGCGGGTGGCCCATCTGGAACGTTGGCGCGAAGTCGAGCGTCGACAGTTGCTGAGTGATCGCGGCGACGATCTCGTCGCGGCCGTGGCCGGCGTTCACACACCACAGACCCGCGCAGCCGTCGAGCACTTCGCGGCCGTCCGTGCTGCGGTAGTACATGCCCTTGGCCGATTCCAGCAGGCGCGGCGCGGCCTTGAACTGGCGGTTGGCGGTGAAGGGCATCCAGAAGGACGACAGATCGTCGATGACGGGGCGCGAAGTCATGGGAGCATCTCCTCGAAGTGGTCTCCCCCAGGGGGATTTCCGTTGGGGCATAGCGAAACTGTAGCGTTCGCGGTTTAATGGCGGCATAAACAGTTGACGTGGTGTGATGCCAACTGTGTTGGCGGATTGGCGCCAACTGTGTCGACGGCAGCAAGGCGCCCCGTCGACCGCCTGAATGCTTGCCGCGACCCGCTTCTTCGCCCCTATTTCGTGCTGACCATGATCGAACTAGAACTTGCGCGCGACCGGCGCGCCGCTCCCACGCTCGTCGAGCAGGTGGTGCAAGGCTTCGCGCGCGCCATCGAGGCGCAGTCGCTGCGCGCTGGCGCGTTGTTGCCGTCGGTGCGGCAGCTCGCGCAGAGCCATCAACTGAGCACCTTCACGGTCACCGAGGCGTATAACCGGCTGGTGTCGATGGGCCTCGTGGTCGCGCGGCGCGGCTCCGGCTACCGCGTGGCGGCGCGAGCGCCGTCCACGCGCACGGCGGCCACCGACTGGCAGCCGCCGAGCCTCACCGCGACCTGGCTGCTGTCCGACGTGTTCGCCGACCATTCGGTGCCGATCAAGGCGGGCGGCGGGTGGCTGCCGAACGAGTGGATCAACGAGACCGGCTTGCAGCACGCGTTGCGCGCGACGAGCCGGGTACCGGCGGCGCGTCTCGGCGATTACGGGCATCCGTACGGTTTCGCGCCGCTGCGCGAGCGGATCGCCGAACAGCTCGACCGGCGCGGCCTGCCCGTCGACGTCTCGAATGTGCTGCTCACGCAGGGTGCGACCCAGGGGCTCGATCTGATCGTGCGCACGTTGCTGCGCGCGGGCGACGTCGTGATCGTCGAAGACCCTGGATACTGCAACCTGCTGCAGATTCTGAAGCTGGCGGGACTGGTCGTGCACGGCGTGCCGCGCACGCCGGCGGGCGTCGATACGGACGTGCTCGAAGCGCTGGTCGCGGAGCACAAGCCTAAGGCGATCTTCGTGAACACCACGCTGCAGAATCCGACCGGCGCCACGTTCGGCATGTCGGCGGCGTTCCGGCTGCTGCAGATCGCTGAACACCAGCGCATGTGGGTGATCGAGGACGACGTGAGCCGCGAACTCGCGCCGTCCGGCGCGCCGCTCTTTGCCGCGATGGAAGGCCTGCAGCGCGTGCTCTACGTGGGCGGTTTTTCGAAGACGGTGACGCCGGGGCTGCGCTGCGGCTACGTGGTTGCCGAACAGGCCGTGCTGCGCGAACTGGCGCGCACGAAAATGGCGGTGGGGCTGACGTCGTCGGAGGCGATCGAGCGGATCGTCGACAAGGTGCTGCTCGAAGGGCGCTATGCGCGTCATGTCGAAGCGGTCAACGAGCGGCTCAAGCTCGCGCACGCGAGCGTCGAGGAGCGGCTCGATTCGCTCGGTCTCGAGGTGTTCCACCGGCCGCGCGCCGGGCTCTTTCTGTGGGCGCGTCTGCCGATCGAGGCCGAACGGGCCGGCGAAGTGGCGACGGCCGCCCTGTCGCACGGCATCTGGCTCGCGCCGGGCTCCTACTTCCGTCCCGACGATGCGCCGAGCGCCTGGTTCCGTTTCAATGCGCCATACTCGCTCGACGACGCGCTGTGGCGCTTCATCGAACGAGTCGGGCGAGGGATGCTCTAGGATGGTCCGTTTAGCCCGATCAGGCGCTGACGCCGATCAGGCGCAGCGCGATCGGATACAGCGAGAACACGAGCAACAGCGCCATCGCCACGTTGAAGATGCGCAAGCGCTTCGGGTCCGCCAGCACCTCGCGCATCGCGGTGCCGAAGCCGGCCCACAGGCAGATGCACGGAAAGCCGATCACGTAGAAGATCACCGCCATCGCGACGGCGTTCATGCTGTAGCTCTCGCTGAGATGGATCGTCGTGGCGGCGGTCAGCACCATCATCCATGCCTTCGGATTGACCCACTGGAACGCGATCGCCTCGTGAAAGCGCATCGGCCGGCGCTCGCCCGATTTCACCTTCAATTCACCCGACGTGCCGATTTTCCACGCGAGGTACAGCAGATACGCGACGCTCGCGACTTCGAGCACCGTGTACAGCACGGGGAAATGGACGAAGGCTTCGCCGAGACCGATGCCGACCGACAGCATCAAGAGCACGACGCCGAGACTGATGCCGGAAAGATGCGGCAGCGTGCGGCGAAAGCCGAAGTTGACGCCCGAGGCGAGCAGCATGGTGTTGTTCGGGCCGGGCGTGATGGTGGTGACGAGCGCGAACAGAATGCCGGCGGGCAGCGCACTGAGAGTGAAGTAAGACATGATGGCTCCGGTGTCGGCGAGAGGACGGTGGAGTACATTCTAGCGAGGTGGGCCGGTACAGTACCGGTACGGTTTGAGGGATGAAGGCCGGTACGATCAACCGGGTCGCGCCGATGAGCGCCACCATCAGGACCGCAGGTAATGAGCCGCCCGCCATGCCGATGGCGACCAAGGTGCATGAGCCGGAGGATCGGCTCATGCACCCACCGCCAGCCCAGCGCCACGCCCACCCAGATCGCGACGAGCGCACCGACGATAAAGAGCGCAATCAGCCTGTGCAACACGAGCACTGCATCGGCCGGCCAGATCGTGGTGTCGTTCGCTCCACACTTGATACAGATCAATAGCAGTACCGCACCGCGCAGCACATTAGTTGATGTGTGTGGCGCGCGTCCATCCAACGTCCCACACGTTTCCATACGGACCGTACGCGTCGTAATACGCGCCATACGCTCGCCTCATCCCGCTGGAGTCGCAGCCATGAACCCCATTCCCCGAAAGGTCGTCATCATCGGCGCCGGCATTGCTGGCCTGTGCGCCGCGGTTCATGCGCGCAAGTGCGGATACGCTGTCACCGTGTTAGAGCAGCACGAACGTCCCGGCGGACTCGCCACCAGCTGGCAGCGTGGCGTCTATACGTTCGACGCTTGTCTGCACTGGCTGCTCGGGTCGAATTTGCACGACCCCACGCACGCATTATGGCGCGAAGTGTTCGATATCGACCGCCTGCATTTCGTCTACCCGGAAGAATGGATGCGTGTAGAAAGCGAAGACGGAAATAGTCTGCACATCTACTCGAATCTCGAGCGCCTCGAAGCGGAGCTGCTGCAGCACGCACCGCAGGACGAGGCACAAATCCGCCAGTTCATGCATGCCGTTCGCAGCCTGTCACGCACGATCCTGGAGTAACACGGCGTGTTCCATTGTTCGTGCCTCAGGCAAGCACGCCACGAACGGCAAATCTCAACCGCCGCGACGTGAATTTGCGCTAGCACACCGAGTGGGACGAATGCCGCAACTTTGCGCCAGGCGGAAAGTCGGTCGTGGAAGCCAGTTGCTTCATTGCATCGAGGGCGGCAAGCCACTCGCAACGGCGCGGGCCGCCGCGTTACGAGTCAGGATTTCGCGCGGCCTCACGATCCCAACTCCGCCGGATGAACACACGCGGGATGAACGCCAGCTGCATACTGCTGATCCGGGCACAAAACACCGACCACGCCGGTAGCGTGACCGAACCATCACAGTAGCGACAGTCCATCACGGCACCCGCGCGTTTCTCGCAGCCAGCGCGTCCTACATCCCCCAACGCAACGACGGCGTATGGACCGGGCTGTCCCAGTGGCGTGCCATTTCGTCGTCCAGCACACATAATGTAATCGACGCGCCCGCCATCTCGAGTGAAGTCGTCAGCGCACCCACCTGGGCCCGGCCGACCTTCAGGTCGCGTTGCTGAAGCCATGCGTGCGTCGAATTGAAGAGCAGGTAAAGCTCGCCAAGCGGTGTTCCACCAAGGCCGTTGATCAGCACCAGCAATTCAGCTCCGGCTTGGGGCTTGAGGTCGTCGACGATCGCTTTGAGCAGCTCTCCCGCAATCGCATCGGCGCCTGCGAACTTTGCGCGGCGCCGGCCCGGTTCACCGTGAATGCCCACGCCCACTTCGATTTCGTCGTCGCCAATCTTGAACGTCAGCGTTCCCGCGGCCGGCACGGTGCAACTGCTGAACGCTACACCCATCGACGCGGTGCGCTTGTTGATCCGGTCACCGAACGCCTTGCACTGTTCAAGGTCGGCGCCGCTTTCGGCCATGCTGCCTACCAGCTTCTCAACGATCACCGCGCCGGCTACACCACGCCGTCCGGTCGTGTAGCTGGAGTTTTCCACCGCCACGTCATCGTTGATCAGCACCATCGCGTTCGGGATCTCCGACATCTCCGATGCCATTTCGAAGTTCATCAGATCACCTGAATAATTCTTCACGATGAATATCACACCCGCACCGGTATCGACAGCGTCGGCGGCGGCCATCATCTGATCCGGCGTAGGTGATGTGAAAACTTGACCGGGACAGGCTGCGTCGAGCATTCCATAGCCCACAAAACCGGAGTGCAACGGCTCATGCCCCGACCCGCCTCCCGATATCAATGCCACTTTGCCCGGTTGGAGCGTCTTGCGACGCACATACAATGGTTCGTTGTAGAGTACGACCAGGTCGCTATGCGCGGATGCAAATCCCGCCAGACTTTCAGTGAGGAAATCGTCGACGTGGTTGATGAATTTTTTCATGGCCTGGTCTCCCTTCACGCCCAGTTGCGCGCCAGATGCGCGCATACGGCGGTGATCATGATCTGACTCGAACGCGCACCAGGGTCGATATGACCGCGCGAGCGTTCGCCCAGAAACGATGCCCGCCCTTTGGTCGCGAGCATATCGCGGGTGGCGAGCATGTTCCGCTCGGCCACCTGCGGCAATTCCTCCAGCACGGTTGTTCGCAACGTAGGCGATGCGATGGTCGCGAGCTCCTTAAAGCGCGCGGCAACGGGAATCAGCACGTCCATCATTGTCTTGCTGCCTACGCCCGTCTTACCTCGCTGTCCGACCGCTTCGACGCCCGCTGCGAACATGAGCGCGGTGCCAGCTACATCCAGCGGATTGTTTGCCGATGCTTTCGCCATCCCGTTCAGCAACGAAAAGAATAGCGGCCCGGATGATCCGCCGACCGTCGACAGCACCTTGTTCGCTGCGAGTTCCAACGCGGCCCCTAATGTTTCCGCTTCGATGTCCGCACGCACTGCGAGCAAGGCCTCCATGCCGCGCAGCAGATTGAAGATGTGATCGCCATCGCCAATCTGCTGGTCGAGTACGGCGATTTCGTCCATGTGCTCTTTCAGCGCTGCATATGCGGCGTCGATACACTCCATGACCGTTTTGCCGTTCATGTCGGGATCCTCCTGCCGTCTGCACGGAAATATAAAAGGCTGCGAGCGGGCAGCGACACGCCCACCGACTGCCCGGGGCTGAAGTTGCGCTCGGCCATCGTGGTCGCCACAACCGGGGTTCCAGCGCGCTCCAGAATCAGCAGATGACGCAGCGGTGAGTATTCGAGCACGTTCAGCTCGAGTGCATCGCGTGCATGATGGGTGCCGGGTGCATCACGCGCGTCGCCCTCGTGCAGCACCACGTCTTCAGGACGAATCGCCACGGTCGCGGTGCCGGCCGGCACCGCTGCCGAATCGAACAGCGTGGGCGGCAGCAGGTTGATCGGCGGCGAGCCGAGCCGCTGCGCCGCGCTCAATGAAACCGGATTGCCGTAGACCTCGCGTGGCGTGCCGAGCTGCACCAGACGGCCGTGTTCAAGAATGCCGATGCGGTCGGCCAGGGTGGTGGCCTCCACCTGATCATGCGTGACATAGAGAATGGTCGCGCCAATCGTACGATGCAGCCGCTTCAACTCGATACGCAATTCCTCACGCAGTTTTGCATCGAGCGACGACAGCGGCTCGTCCATCAGAAACACTTTCGGCTCGCGCACGAGCGCGCGCCCGATCGCGACGCGCTGCATTTCGCCGCCCGACAGATGCGTTGCCATGTTGTCGAGCTTCGCTTCCATATGCAGCATCTGCGCGACCGCATGCACGCGCGCGCGGACCTGTTCCTCGCTGCTGCGACGACGTGGCGAACGAAGCGGAAACGCCAGATTGCCGAACACAGTCAGATGCGGATACAAAGAGTATTGCTGGAAGATAAACGCGACGTCGCGATCGGAGGGATGCATGCCGGTGGCGAGCGCTCCGTCGATCAGCACGTCGCCGGCATCGGGGCGTTCCAGTCCCGCGATCAGCCGTAGCGTAGTGGTTTTGCCCGCGCCGCTCGGTCCGAGCAGCACGACGAATTCGCCGTCTTTCACGTCGATCGACAGATCGTCCACCGCTACGATGTTGCCGAAGCGCTTCGATACATTGCGTAGCTGGACTTCAGCCATGACCGACTCCGTTGACAGAAAGCGTGGAAGCAGCGCCCGGCAGCAGGCGCTCAGTAGTGGCGTCATAAAGCAGCGTGCGTTCTTTCCGAAACGACAGACCGACGCTCGTGCCCGCGGCAACACCATCGTCTTTGCTGGCGCGCACGCGCACGACGCCGAGCGCGGTTTCAACCGCCAATACCTGGTGCGAGCCAAGGTATTCGTCGGCGATCACGTGACCGCGCAGCGGACCGTGCTCGCCGATCACGACGTGCTCCGGTCTGATTCCCAGCAACACGCGCGCGGCACCGGCGTCGCAACGCGGCACGGACACCGCCGCGCCATGCAGGCTCACCTGCTCCTGGCCCGCCATCACCGCCCCGTCGACGCGCAGGAAATTCATGGGTGGACTGCCGATGAAGTTGCCGACGAACACTGTCGCGGGGAAGTGATAAATCTCATGGGGTGAGGCCGCCTGCAGCACTTCACCCTGATTCATCACGACGATATCGTCCGCCATGGCCATCGCCTCACTCTGGTCGTGTGTGACGTACACCGTCGTGGCGGCGAGCGCGTTGTGCAGCTTGCGCAGTTCCAGACACATCAGTTCACGAAAGTCCGCATCGAGCGTGCCCAGCGGTTCGTCCATCAAGAATGCTTTCGGTTGCCGCACGATCGCGCGGCCGAGCGCCACGCGTTGCCGGTCGCCACCGGACAGGCCGCCGGTCTTGCGATCGAGAATGTTCTCGATGCGCAACATATGTGCCGCCGCATCGACCCGGGCGGCAATCTCGCTGCGCGATACGTGTTCGTTCTTTAGCGGAAACGCGATGTTATTGCGCACCGTCATATGTGGATACAGCGCAAACATTTGGAACACGAAGGCAATATCGCGTTGCCGCGCGCGCAACGCAGTGACGTCCTCACCATCGATCAGGATCTGCCCGGAAGTCGGCAGCTCCAGCCCCGCAATCATCCGCAGCGTTGTGGTCTTGCCGCAGCCTGACGGTCCGAGCAGCACGACGAAGCGTCCCGCGCCGATGGTCAGGCTGGTGTCGCGCACCGCGACAAAATCGTCGAAGCGCTTGTGGAGATGAGCGAGAACGATCGTGGACATGGTTCAGTCCGGAAAATGGCTGGTGACGACGAACGCGAGCGCGCCGACCAGAAGGACCGGAAACGACCAGGTGAAGAGCGTCAACGAAAACGGCTGCACAAGCATCGCCACACCTAAGCCGATCAGTACCGTCGACGCACCCTCGCTGTAAGTGCGACGAAACAGCCGGCGGTGCGTCGGAATGACTTCGCGGTTCATTTGCGCACGGCTCCGAAGGTGATGCCCCGCAACAGATGCTTGCGCAGCAGAACGGTGAAAAAGAGAATCGGCAGCACGAATAATGTTGTCGCTGCCGCAACGGCCGGCCAGTCCTGACCGCCTTCTCCGATGATGAACGGAATGAATGGCGGCATGGTCTGCGCATCGCCGCTTGTCAGCAGCGAAGCAAACGCGTACTCGTTCCATGCAAAGATCAGGCAGAAGATCGCTGTGGCGGCAATGCCCGTCATCGCTTGCGGCAATACCACCTTCACGAAGGCCTGCAAACGCGTGTAACCGTCCACCAGCGCAGCCTCTTCATACTCGCGCGGGATCTCGTCCATAAAACCTTTGAGCAGCCACACCGCTAGCGAGACATTCACCGCTGTGTACAGCACGATCATGCCGACATAGCTGTCGCTCAAGCCCAGAGCGCGATACATCAGGTAGATCGGAATGGCGACTGCAATGGGCGGCATCATCCGTGTGGAGAGAATGAAGAACAGCAGATCGTCGGACAGCGGCACCTTGAAACGCGAAAACGCGTATGCCGCCAGCGTGCCGAGAAATACCGCTAGAAACGTCGAACCGAATCCAATGACAAGCGAATTCATGAAGCGCGGCAAAACCTTCGAAGGTCCGGCGATCACCATGTTGCGCTTGCGTACCTCACGTTCATACCAGGTCCGCGCGGGTGGCAGGCTCGCAATAAACTCAGGTGTCTGCCGCGAGCGGATCGTCAACAGGTTCACATAGCCTTCCATGGAAGGCTGAAACAGCACGACGGGCGGATACGCTATCGCATCTTCCTGCGTTTTGAAGCTCGTCAGGAAGATCCAGACCATCGGTAACGTAGCAATCAGTGCATACGTGATAACGATCGCAGCCGCGAAGCGCCTGGCGCGCGGAGACGATGCCACCACGGAATGTTGTGTCGTAGTCGCTCTCATCGCTGTTTCATCCGGTTAAGCGCCTTCACGTAAATATTCGCCGCACCGAATACCGTCACGAACAGGATGATTGCAAGCGCGGACGAATAACCGGTCTGCCACTTTTCGAACGCGGCACGCTTGAGCGTGATCGATACCGTTTCTGTTACCGAGCCTGGGCCGCCCGATGTCAGCAGGTTCACCATATCGAACATCTTGAAGTTTTCGATGCCGCGAAACAGTACCGCCAGCATCAGGAACGGCATGGTCATGGGCAACGTGATCGACCAGAACTGACGCCACGGCGTCGCGCGGTCCACTTCCGCTGCTTCGTAGATATAGTCGGGAATTGAACGCAAGCCCGCCAGGCAGATGAGCATGACGTACGGTGTCCACATCCACGTGTCGACGATCACGATGGTCCACGGCGCGAGCGCTACGTCGCCGATCATCTGGAACGACCCCGGCGGGATGCCGGTGAAGAAGCTGACGATATCGTTGAAAAGCCCCGTCTGCGGTTGCAGCAGGAACGTCCAGAAGTTGCCCACTACCGCAGGCGACAGCATCATCGGCAGCAGAATTAGCGTGGTCCAGAAGCTATGTCCGCGGAACTGCCGGTTGATCAGCAATGCAAGGCCGAAACCCAGCAACACTTCCAACCCGACCGACCAGAATACGAAGCGCGCCGTCACCTGCATCGCGTACCAGATGTCTTCGTCGGTCAGGATGTCGACATAGTTGTCGATGCCGACAAAACGCGCCGGCACACTCGGCATGTTCGACTTGAAGTTGGTGAACGACAGTCGAAGCGCCCAGATCAACGGGAAGATGTTGATCGCGAGCAGCAGCAGAATGGTCGGAAGAATGAAGAGCCACGCGATGGCTCGATCCGACAGTCCACTTAGCCGCTTCGCGATGCGCGTTGACGCACCCGCTTCGAGACTCGCGGGAGAAAAAGGCTTATCTGCCAACATGCCTGGCTCCTTTAAGCGGACCGGAGACAGCCGGTTCAGCCGTCGCCGGTCCAGTCAAGTCCAGCTAAAAGCTAATACTTTCCTTCTTGCTTGAAGACCTTGGTCCAGTCTTTCACCAGCAGATCCAATGCATCTTTGGCCGTGCCCTTATCGGCCACCACGTAGTCGTGCACGCGCTTCTGCATGTCGAGCAACAGTTCGGCATATGCGGGCTCTGCCCAGAAGTCTTTGACGATTGCCATCGACTTCAGGAACGCGGGTGCGAACGGCGCGCTGTTCGGAAAGTCCGGTGCGTCGACCACTGATTTGGCCGCCGAATAGCCGCCCAGTTGCCACCATTTCTTCTGCACGTCAGGCTGCGCAAACCACTTGATATATTCGAGCGCGTCTTCTTTGTGGTCCGAGTAGGAGACGACCGAGATGCCTTGTCCACCCAACTGCGTGTATTGCTTCATCTCTCGCGGATTGACGAAGAAGCCGATTTTGTCGCCACCGACATTCGGGTCTTTATAAAGCCCCGGAAAGAACGCGAACCAGTTCATCTGCATCGCCACCTGACCCGACTTGAACGCGTCGAGCCCTTCCTGCATGTAGGCGTTGGTCATGCCCGGCGCCGTGCAGCATTTGTAGAGCGCTTTGTAGTATTCCAGCCCTTTCACCGCGCCTGGCGAGTTCACGAAGCCATCGAGGTGATAGGGCTTCCTGGGATCCTGATACTCAAAGCCGAAGTTGTACAGGGCGTTGGTCACGCCCATCGTGATCCCCTCGGATCCACGCTCCGTGAAGATATACACGCCATAGACCGTCTTGCCGTCGATCTTTCGACCCTGGAAGAATTGCGCAGTCTGCTTGAGTTCATCGAGCGTAGTGGGCGGCGCGAGCTCACGGTTGTATTTCTGCTTGAATTCCGCGCGCAACTCTGGACGCGCAAACCAATCCTTACGGTAGGTCCATCCGACCGCGTCAGCCATCGCGGGTAAGGCCCAATAGTTCGGCGTATTCTTCGGCCACTCCGAATATCCCACCACGGTTGCCGGCACGAAGTCGTCCATCGAGATCTTGTTCTTGGTGAAGAAGTCGTTGAGCTTGACGTAATGTCCATTGACCGCTGCGCCGCCGATCCACTGACTGTCGCCAATGATCAGGTCACACAGCTTGCCGTGCGAATTGAGTTCATTGAGGAAGCGGTCGGCATAGCTGGTCCACGGTACGAACTCGAACTTCATTTTGATGCCGGTCTTGACCGTGAAATCCTTCGACAGTTCGACCAGTGCATTGGCGGGATCCCATGCCGCCCAGCAGAGTGTCAACTGCTTGTCCTGTGCGTGCGCGCCCGTTGCAGTGCCGAGCCCCAGCGATATGAGGGTGGCCGCCACTACCCTCGCTGACGTTAGACGTACCATGTCTCTTCTCCTTGTCTTTCTCGGGTCTCCAACCTGATGACATTCAGCGCCCATGCGCCGGGCACCGCATTTCGGCTCTGGCAGATCAGAAGTCGGTCCGCGTGTCGCGAGCGTCAGGCATGCGCATTCTCACGAAGATAAATCCGGGTTTCCGGCGTGGGGATGGCAAGCGCTCCCCGGACGTCGTTAAGAAAATTAATCGCGGCGAGCCCGGCCCAATGAACAATGCCGCGCACGTCCTGATCGAGTATCACGTCGATCGCACGTTCCGACAGTTGGGCGCGGGTCTCCGCAGTGCATTCGTGGCCGATCAGGACGAGGTGAGCCTTGTCGCCGGACTCCTGCAGTGCCGCTGCAATGCCGGAAATGCCGCCGCCCGTCACATACACGCCGACCAGGTCCGCATGGCGTGCACTTAAGCCCTGCACGGCAAGACCGGCGCCGTCGTCGTCTTCAGTGAAGTCCGGTTCGGCGACCCAGCGCAGGTTGCGGAAGTCCTCCTCCAACACTTGCGAGAAGCCGGTGCGCCGTTCCACCTGATCATGCAGACGCGACGATCCCGATAGCACGGCAACAGTGCCGAGCTTCGCGCAAAGGAAGCGTCCCATCAGTAGTCCTGCCGTGCGTCCGGCAATCCGGTTGTCGACACCCACGTACGCGGCGCGCCGGCTCGCGGGTAAATCGGAGAACACTGTGACGACCGGCACGTGAGCGTCGCTCATCTCTTCGATGAGACGCTCAACCCACGGATAGTCGAGAGGTGCGAGAACGAGCGCGTCGTGGTCGATCACTTCAGCGGCGAAAGCCGCGGTCTCGCGTTGGCTGGAAAAATCGCAGCGGTAAAACGAAGGGGTGATGCGGTGCTCGCGAAAGAAGCTGGCGGACAGCGCGATATCGCGCTCGACGTGATCGAGGAAACGGGAGTTCACCTGCGGTAGCACGAACGCGACCCGGAATGAGCTGACCTTTACCGGCCGGCCGCGGCTCGCCCGCTCATCACGCAGATTCGCGAGTGCAAGATGCACGCGTTCAGCAGTTTCCGGACGCACAGCCTGATCGTCGCGCAGGACACGATCGACCGTGGCCACGCTGACGCCAGCCCGACGCGCAATCATCGTACGAGTAGCCGGCATGGGTCTCCTCCGGTGCCGAGCGAAGAATTGTTTTGTTTTAATGAAGGTAGTTTTTTCTAAAGAAAATGCAAGCTTTTTCTCCGTGAAAAAAGCGTCATTGTTTTGATGGACGGAGTGGTCCCTAAGTGCAACGGACGACGCAGCAGGCCCAGAGATCGCGAATCGCATGGAGAGTCGATGGCGTGCGGCGGCGACTAGCGCCCGAAGAGAACCCCGGCCAACTGCGTACGGTCAGCGGTGGTAGTCGATCTCCGCAGGCACCCCGACGCTTCAACGGTGGCGTGAACGAGGCATTTGAAGTCATCGCTTACCGCGTCTAAAGCAGTGACGCCACGGAGATTGGTGGTGATGTGGGGCGGCGAGCGAGTCTGAAGCAATGAAGTGCTCGCGTGCTTTTGGCCGCTCTATCGAGTACAGCACGCTGCGGATGGGGCAGACGTCACTCACCGACGAAGAGCACACCCCCGGATCACCGCAAGGAATGGCTCCACATGTGCATGAAGCGTGACGTTAGCTGGCCAGCTACAGTGACCGCTTTGCGTTCGTCTTCGCCCATTCATTGTGACGGGGTGAGTGTCGCTTGATGGCCGAACTGAGCCCGACGACGACTGGTTGAATCCGCAGTGGCGTGCTGCCGATCGCAGCTTGGCGAGGATTGAAGCAGCGCACGCCCATTGCATCAGGCGCTACCCGGCCAATTACGGCCGTTGGGTTCGTGTACCCAATGTGCGCTCGAACGTCCCTTGCTCATTGGAAAGACATTGAGCGCGAGCAAGACATGTCGTTTCTCTAGCGTGTGCGCTTGTCTGATGTAAAGACAAATTCCTGCCCGAGAACGCAGCCCGCTCGCGAAGCGAAGCTTATAGAGCTCGGCCCGGGGTGGCCTTGATGCGTCAGATAAGAGCGTTGCTGGCCGCGGCCGTGCGGCCGCGCAGCCAGTTAATGCTCGCAAAGAGCAGCACTGCAAACACGATCAGCATCGTCGCCACGGCGAGGATCGACGGGTCGATCGAGTCGCGAATGCCGCTCCACATCTGCCGCGGCACGGTTGTTTGATCCGGGCCGCCAATGAACAGAATGACGATGACTTCGTCGAACGAGGTCGCGAAAGCGAAGACGCTGCCGGTCGCGACCGCCGGCGTGATGAGCGGCAAGGTCACACGCCTGAATGTGACCCAAGGCGTCGCGCCGAGCCCGGAAGCGGCGCGCAACAGACTCTGATCGAACGAAAGCAGTGACGCCGTCACGGTGATCACGACGAATGGCGTGCCGAGCGCCGCATGCGCCAGCACCACGCCGGGATACGAGTTCACAAGGCCAAGCGGCGCGAAGATCAGATAGAAGCCCGCGGCAACGACGACGATCGGCACGATCATCGGCGAGATGATGATCGGCATGATCAGCGAGCGTAGCGGAAACTGCGTGCGCGAAATGCCCAGCGCGGCGAGCGTGCCGAGACACGTGGCGATCAGCGTCGACGCCGTGCCGATGCCGATGCTATTCAGAAGCGAGCGCCGCCAGTCCGCGCTCGTGAGTGCCTGTTCATACCAGCGCAGCGAAAAGCCCTGCAACGGGTAGGAGAAGTACGAGCCTGAATTGAACGAGAGCGGGATGATCGCGAGAATCGGCGCGATCAGGAAGAACAGTACAAGCGCCGTATGCAGCCGCACCCAGCGGCCGGCGATACGCTCCGTCAGCACCTTGTTGCGTTGATCTGGCATGTCGTTTCCTCGTCGTGTCCGCGTGTTTCAATCGAGTTTCAACCGAAGCGCAAGCGGTCGATGCCGACGATGCGGTTGAACAGGAAATAAAAGATCGCCGTGAAGATCACGAGATAGGCTGAGAGCGCACCGGCGAGGCCCCAGTTGAGTTGCGTGTTGGTCTGTATCGCGATGAGCTGGCTGATCATCTCGTCGCCTGCGCCGCCGAGCAGCGCGGGCGTGATGTAGTAGCCGAGCGCGAGCACGAACACGAGGAAGCAGCCCGCCCCCACGCCGGGCAGTGTCTGCGGCATGTAGATCCGGACGAACGCGATGAACGGGTGCGCCCCAAGCGATTGGGCGGCCCGTACGTACACGGGCGATACGCTTTTCATCACCGAATAGATCGCGAGAATCATGTAGGGCAGGAGCACATGCGTCATGCCGATGAGCACGCCCGCGCGGTTGAAGATGAGCGGCAGCGGATGGGTGGCGAGACCGAGACCCATCAGCAGGCTGTTGATGACGCCGCCCGGTTGCAGCAAAACGTACCACGCGGTTGTGCGAACGAGCACCGAAGTCCAGAACGGCACGATCACCAGGAGCATCAAGCGGTTGCTGGTTCTCGCGGGCAGGTTCGCGAGCAGCCATGCGACCGGATAGCCGAGCACAAGGCACAGCAGCGTGACCGTGGCGCTGATAGAGATCGTGCGCACGAACGCCTGCCGATAGACGGAAGCGTTGTCCGGCACGAACGCGACTGAGCCTTGCGGTGTCACGTGCGCATCGACGGCCGCGAGCAGATAGTCCGGCGTCGGCGACATGGCGGCGCGCTTCAGCAGACGCCAGGTCTCCGGCGAATTCCAGCGTTCGTCGAGTTCAACGAGCGCCGGTTTCCACGCGGGCGGCGCATCGGCGGGCAGCTGGCGCGCGGTGCGCATCAACAGGCTGCGGAACTCAGCCTGATCGAAGTTCAGCCGCCGCGCGACGGTGCCGAGTTGCCCGCTTTGCTGCGCCTCCCTGAGCCCCGCGGCGAGCAGGGCGAACATGCGCTCGTCCGGCACGCCGCGCCCGTCCCATGCATCGAGCGCGCGCGTGAGCGCGGGCATGCTGTCGGGCACCTCGTGATTTTCCACGCTGCGCGCGAGCAGGAGCGCGATCGGCGCGATGAACGTCGAAAGCAGAAACACGATCAGCGGCAGCGCAAGCAAAAGCGCCTGCACCGACGCTCGGCGGCGCGCCTTTTGAAACGACGCGCGGCCGTCGGCTCTCGTCGGAGAGCCCGAGGCCGTGGCTCGGGCCGAAGCGGGCATGTGACTAGTCAAGTTGGGCTCTCGTCGGACGATGGTGTTACTGCGTCAGCCACACCTGGAAGCGCTTATTGATCTGGTCCGCGTTGTCGGCCCAGAAGTTCGCGTTGATCTGCAAGGCGCGCTTGAAGTTCTCGGGTGCGGTCGGCAGATCGGCGAGGCGTTGCTTGTCGATAAGCGCGATGGCGTCCTTGCGCGGCGGCGCGTAGGCGATGTATTTCGACAAGTCCGCATACGCCTTCGGCTGCGAAGCGGAGACGATGAATTTCGCGGCGGCGTCGGCGTGCTTCGCGCCCGTCGGAACGGCCCACCAGTCGAAGTCGTAAACTTGCGCGTCCCAGACGGTCTTGAATGGCTTGTTGTCCTTCTTCGCGGCGTCGGAAATGCGGCCGTTGTAGGCCTGCGTCATCACGACCGCGCCGTCTGCGAGCAACTGCGGTGCCTGGGCACCCGACTCCCACCACACGATGTTCTGCTTGATCGTGTCGAGCTTTTTGAACGCGCGATCCACGCCGGCGGGCGTAGCGAGCACCTTGTAGACATCTTTCGGAGCGACGCCGTCCGCAATCAACGCCCATTCCATCGTGACCTTCGGCGACTTGCGTAAGCCGCGCTTACCGGGGAATTTCTGCAGATCGAAGAAGTCGTTGACGGTGGTCGGAGCGGTCTTCAGCTTGCTCGTGTCGTACGCATAGACCGTGGACCAGACCATGCTCGCAACCGCACAATCGCTGATCGTGCCGGGGATGAAGTCGCTCGTCTTGCCGAGCGTCTTCTTGTCGAACTTCTGCAGCAGGCCCTCGTCGCAGGCGGTGATCGCATCGTTCGTTTCGAGGTCGATCAGGTCCCACGTGGTGTTCTTCGCCTGCTCCATCGCGGAGAGCTTCGCGAGGCCGCCGTCATACGATTCGGTCGAGAAGCCGATGCCGGTGGCTTGCGTGAACGGTTCGAAATAGGCTTTCTTGGCCGCGGCTTCGTATGCACCGCCGAAGGTCACGACGGAGAGCGTCTCCGCTGCCTGGGTGGTCACGGTGGTGAAAGCGGCTGCGACGAGTACTGCGAGTGCGACGCTTTGTGTTTTGATGAGGGTGCGCATGTCAGTTGGCTCCTGCGGGTGCGGTCGTGATGATGGAAGGTGAGAGCGGTGTGGAAGCGTGGATCACGGGCGCGCTGCGCGGCGCGCTCATCGCGAGAATCTTGCAGTCGTCGTGGCGCCACGCGATCTCGATCGCGCTGCCCGGCGAAGGCAGTGCATGGCGCTGCGTATTAGGCACTTTCACGACAAAGGAATCGCGCGAACCGAGCGCGAGGTGCACGCGATGGTGATCGCCGCAATACACCAGTTCCTGGACGTGTGCGCGCACCACGTTGCTGTGTTCGTCGACGGACGCGCCTTCGGCGCTCGGGATATGCGCGCGTTCGGGGCGCAGCGCGAGCATTGCTTCGTCGCCCACGCGCAGGCCGGGTTCGCAGCGGCCACGAATGACGCTGCCATCCGAGAGCGCAAGCGTCGCCCACTCCTCGCCGGCAGTGACAACGCGCCCGGTCAAACCGTTATTCTCGCCGACGAAGTTCGCGACGAAGGCGTTCTGCGCGTTCTCGTAGAGTTCGCTGGGCGTGGCGGCTTGCTGAATACGGCCATCGGAGAACACGGCGACGCGGTCCGACATCGTCAGCGCTTCGGCCTGATCGTGCGTCACGTAAACGATCGTGAGCGACAGCTCGCGATGCAGGCGCATGATTTCGTATTGCATGGTTTCGCGCAGGCGCTTGTCGAGCGCGCCGAGCGGCTCGTCCATCAGCACGACGCTCGGCTCGAACACGAGCGCGCGCGCGAGCGCCACGCGCTGCTGCTGTCCGCCGGAGAGCTGCGCGGGACGCCGGTTTGCCAGATGCGGCAGTTCGATCATCTCGAGCGCACGCTTCACGCGCGTCTTCTGCTCAGCGCGGCTCACGCGCCGCACGGACAGCGGAAACGCGACGTTCTCCGCAATCGTCAGATGCGGAAAGAGCGCGTAGTTCTGAAACACCATGCCGATGTCGCGCTGATGCGGCGGCTTGTCGTCGAGCCGCTGTCCGTCGAGGCGTATCTCGCCGCGCGTGGGCGATTCGAATCCCGCGAGCATCATGAGCGTCGTCGTCTTGCCCGAGCCGGACGGACCCAGCAGCGACAGGAATTCTCCCTTGCGCACGTCGAGGTTCAAGTCATCGACGACGTATTGGGCGCCGTCGTACGATTTGCTCACGCCCGAGAACGAAATGAAGGAAGGGTTTGACATCGTGATCGCGTCCTGTCGATGATGCGTCGTAATCAATGCGCGCCGAGCTGCGTTGCGGCGATTTTGCTAGCGACATAGCGGGCGAAGTCATAATTGGGGCGTTCGAGAGGGCTCAAGTGACCGGGCTTCGCGAGCGGCGCGTGCACGCCGCGAAACACGGCTTGCACGCCGCGTTTGTCTTCCGCGTTGACTTCGTCAAGCAGCTTCTTCAACGTCGTCATATGCGCATTGGCCTCGGGATCGGCGATGAACTCCGGTGCAAGCCCGCCGCCGAAGCGGATATGCACGCGCTCCACGCCTTGAGGCTGCAGCACGAGATACCAGAAGTAACCCGGCGTAAGTGTGACGAGATGCGTCGGGTAGATCGCGAGCAGCGCCGTGGTCTTGCGCCAATGTCCCGTGAGGCGCGTGTTGTCCGGATGCGCGTTGCCGATGGGCAAGGACGCTTCCTTCGTGATCCAGTGATAGTTGAAGGCGGGATAGCCGGGCGGGCATTCCATCTCCTCGAGCCGTGAATGCGGTCCTACCGTCGCGCGATGCAGCATGGGCAGGTGGTAGCTTTCCATGAAGTTTTCCGCGAGGATCTTCCAGTTCGTGTCCCACACGTGCTCTTCATAGAAAGTTTCGATGTAGTCCGACATGCCGTATGCGCCGATGAGCTCGCTCAGTTCGGCGAGCTGCGTGTGAACGGGCGGCGGGTTTTCGTCGAGTGTCACATAGATCCAGCCTTGCCATTCTTCGCAGCGCACGGCGGGCAGCTTGTAGCTTTCCTTGCAGAAGCCCTCTTGCCGATCCATGAGCGGCGCGCCTTGCAGCGTGCCGTCCAGCGAATAGTTCCACGCGTGATAAGGGCAGACGATGCGACGCACGTTGCCGCGTCCTTCGAGCAGAACCGACATGCGATGCAGGCACACGTTCGACATCGCCTTGAGTTGCATCTGTTCGTCGCGCAATACGACGATCGGTTGCGCTCCGATCCGCGCCGTTACGTAATCGCCGGGCACTTTGAGCGCACTGGCCCGGCCGACGCATTGCCATTCACGCTCGAAGATAGCGCGCTCTTCCAGTGCGAGGAATTCGGGCGACGTATAGACGCCGGGCGGCATCGCATGCGCGTCGCCGAATGGCCGTTCGCAACCCGTCTGCAGTTCGTCGACAAGTGCTTGCACTGCGATCGTCCTTACCGGGTTGGCCATGGTGTCCCCTTGATTCGTCACGGTGAGAGCGCGGCGACGCAAGGCTTTGCGGCGCGGCGTTCAACATGGCATCAATCTATCAAGCCAAATTGCAAGCCAAAATATTGTTTTCAGATACAAAGTAAAGCTTTTGCCTATGCAGCGTGCGCGGGCTTAAAGCAGACGATCGCGCTTTCCTGATCATGCGTCGATATGCAGCCGCCGGATATAGGTCTCGCAGAACGTCGCGAAGCGATGCACGACCTGGCGCGGCTTCATTGTGCGCGATTGCGCGATGCCGAGTGTCGTTGCGTTAACGTTGTCTTTGAAGCGTTTAATAACGAACTCTTCCCCATCCACGGTGCGATTCGATTTGAGCGGAAAGTTCAGGAGGCTATAGCCGAGGCCGTTGGCCACCATGCCGCGCACGACCTCCGGCTGCGACGAACGGAATGCGGGCACGGGACGGCTGCCCACCGCATCGAAGAGTGCGGCGAAATACTCGCGGCTGTGCGGCAGGTCCAGCATCACATACGGCTCTGGCAGGAGGTCCGCGAGCGATATCTTGCGCGCACGTGCCAGACGATGCGTCCGCGGCAGGATCGCATAAGGCGGCAGCGAGAGCAGCGGCGTGAAGGCGATGTCCTCCGTCAAGTCGAGGCTGTAGGTGAGGGCAATGTCGAGCGAGCCGTCGTGCAGGCCGCGCAGCAGGCCATCCTGATGCGCCTCGACAGTGCGAAACGAGATGCCCGCGTTCTCGCCCGTGAATCGGCTGATCAGCCTTGGCATGAGCGGCGGCGCGAGCGAGACGAGGCAGCCGAGCGCGATGGCCCCCGTCACGCCGCCGTCCATTTCCTTCGCAGTGGTCTGCAATTCCTCCGCGAACTTCAGAAGATTGCGCGCCTGGCCGAGCAGATCGCGACCGGCTTGCGTAAGCGAGAGACCGCTCGCGTGATGTCGTATGAAGAGTTGCACGCCGAACGACACCTCGAGATCGGCGAGCGCCGTCGAGATCGACGGCTGTGAGATGTGCAGACGCTTCGCGGCGGCGGTGAAGGACAGTGCTTCCGCAGTGACCACGAAGTAACGCAACTGGCGCAACGAGTAGCGTAACGGTTGACTCTCCATCGACGACGCTCCGTGTTCAAGGCCTTCAATGGGCGGCATTGTGAAGCGGTCAAAAAGGCTTGCATAGGTAAATCCGATGCCATGCATTTTTTAAATATATTTTTCAAATTCTCAAGGGGCGCGTAGATTTTCACGCAGACGAACGGACCAGACGGCGACGCGCTGTCGGAAAACACTACCGGGTCCGCAACGATCGCGAGCGCTCAAAGGCTGCGACGGCCCGATCGAATCGAAACATTCCGCCTTTTCAGAAGGACACAGCCATGACACTGGAAACAACGTCAATCGACACGCTCGTAGTCGGCGCCGGTCAGGCCGGCGTCGCCATGAGCGAACATTTGAGCAAGCTTGGCGTGCCGCATCTCGTGCTGGAACGCGCACGTATCGCCGAGCGCTGGCGCACGGGACGCTGGGATTCGCTGGTTGCCAATGGCCCCGCGTGGCACGATCGTTTCCCCAATCTGGAGTTCGCGGACTTCGACCCCGATGCATTCGCTTCGAAGGAGCAAGTCGCGGACTATTTCGTCGCTTATGCGAAGAAGTTTGAAGCGCCGATCCGCACCGGCGTGGAAGTGAAGAAGGTCGTGCGCAATGCGGGGCGGCAGGGCTTCACGATCGAAACATCGGAGGGCACGATCGAGGCCAATCGCGTGGTGGTCGCAACCGGGCCCTTTCAGCGTCCCGTCATTCCGCCAATCGCGCCGCAAGTTTCGAGCCTTGCGCAGATTCACTCCGCCGACTATCGCAATCCCGCTCAATTGCCCGAAGGGGGCGTGCTTGTGGTGGGCGCGGGATCGTCGGGCGTGCAAATCGCGGACGAGTTGCAACGTGCGGGCAAACGCGTCTACCTGTCGGTGGGAGCGCACGATCGTCCGCCGCGCGCCTATCGCGGCCGCGACTTCTGCTGGTGGCTCGGCGTGCTCGGCGAATGGGATGCGGAGGTCATGAAGCCCGGCAGGGAGCACGTCACCATTGCGGTAAGCGGCTCGCGTGGCGGCCATACGGTGGATTTCCGGCGTCTCGCGAATCAGGGCATCACGCTCGTGGGTTTGACGAAATCGTTCGATGACGGCGTGGTGACCTTCGAAGCGGATCTCGCGGCGAACATCGCTCGCGGCGACGAGAACTATCTGTCGCTGCTGGACGCGGCCGACGCGTACGCCGAGCGCAACGGCCTCGATCTTCCCGAAGAGCCCGAAGCCCGCATCATTCCCGCAGATCCGGAGTGCGTGACGCAGCCGTTGCACGATCTCGATCTGGAGAAAGCCGGCGTGACCTCGATTGTCTGGGCGACCGGGTATGCGGTCGATTTCGGCTGGCTGCACGTCAACGCCTTCGATGAAAAAGGTAAGCCGAAACATCAACGCGGCGTATCGAAGGAGCCGGGCATCTATTTTCTCGGTCTGCCCTGGCTATCGCGCCGTGGCTCAGCATTCATCTGGGGCGTGTGGCACGACGCGAAGCACATCGCCGACCACATCGTCACGCAGCGTAAATACCTGGCTTATTACGATGGCGCGCAACATCCGGCACAGAGTCATCGCGCGAACAGCATTGAAAGCGTTGAAAACACATCCCCCGATTCACGCGTCCACAAAGTCAGCGAGATGGGCGTGAATTGATGCGTACGCCTTTCTAATCCACGATCCATTTCTTCCTAACGTTAAGGTGCATTGATGAGCCAACCTACGCATACCCGTATCCGCATGTTCAATACGAAGGATACATATCCGAACCAGACGCTCGACAACGATCTTTGTCAGGCCGTGCGCGCCGGCAACACGGTCTATGTGCGCGGTCAGGTGGGCACGGATTTCGAAGGCCGCCTGGTCGGCATCGGCGATCCGCGTGCCCAGGCCGAGCAGGCGATGAAGAACGTCAAGCAATTGCTGGAAGAAGCGGGCAGCGACCTGTCGCACATCGTCAAGACCACGACGTTCCTGACTGACATCCGCTACCGCGAGCCGGTCTATCAGGAAGTCGGCAAGTGGTTGAAGGGCGTGTTTCCTATTTCGACCGGCCTGGTCGTTGTCGCGTTGGGTCAGCCGCAGTGGTTGATGGAGATAGACGTTGTCGCGGTCATTCCGGATGGATGGACCCCGCCGAAGGCCTGAGGAGCGAGATATGACGTTCTCTATCGTAGGACGTTGCCCGGAATCCGGGCAGCTTGGAATCGCGATCAGTTCGTCCAGCATCGCGGTAGGCGCTCGATGCCCATGGTTGCGCGCCGGCGTGGGCGCGGTGGCGACGCAGAACGTCACCCTGCCCGCGCTCGGCCCGCAGATTCTCGATCTGCTGGAAAACGGGCAACTCGACCCCGCCGTCGCATTGGACCGTGTGCTCGGCGCGAGCGAGTGGAGCGAGTACCGCCAGGTGACGGTGGTCGATGTCCAGGGGCGCACGGCGTTCTTCAGCGGCAAGGAAGCACTCGGCACGTATCACGCTGTCGCCGGCAAGCAGTGCGTAGCCGCAGGCAACATGCTGGCCGGCATCGAAGTGATCGAGGCCATGCTTCCGGCGTTCGAGCAGGCATCCGGCACGCTTGCCGATCGCCTGCTCGCGGCTATGCATGCCGCGATGGCTGCCGGCGGCGAAGCGGGGCCCGTGCATTCGGCGGCGCTCAAGATTGTGGGCGACGTGAGCTGGCCGATTGTCGATTTGCGGGTCGATTGGGTTGATGACGACCCCATCGACCAGCTCGACGGTCTATGGCAGGCGTATCGCCCGCAGATGCAGGACTACCTGACCCGGGCGTTGAATCCGACCGCCGCGCCCAGCTACGGAGTGCCCGGCAATGAATGACAGTTCCAGCCGTGCGCTGCTCGAGCGGCTGATCGGCTTCGCCACGGTCAGCCGGGACTCCAATCTGGACATGATCGAATTCATTCGGCTTTACCTGGAGGGACTCGGCGTCGCGAGCGAGTTGTTCTATAACGCTGAGCGCACCAAGGCGAATCTGTTCGCGACCATTGGTCCGCGTGAGCACGGCGGCATCGTGCTGTCCGGCCACACCGACGTCGTGCCCGTCGATGGTCAGGCGTGGACCGTCGATCCATTCCGTCTCACCGAACGCAACGGGCGGCTGTATGGCCGCGGCACGGCCGACATGAAGGGCTTTATCGCTTCGGCGCTGGCGGCGGTGCCCGGGTTTCTCGAACGCGAGCTGACGCAGCCGGTGCATCTCGCTTTTTCGTACGACGAGGAAGTCGGCTGCCTCGGCGTGCGGCCGATGCTGGCGGAACTGGAGCGGCGTGCGCACAAGCCGGCCCTGTGCCTGATCGGCGAGCCGACCGAGCTTAAGCCGGTGCTGGGTCACAAGGGCAAGCTGGCGATGCGCTGTCGGGTGAAAGGCGCGCCTTGCCATTCGGCCTATGCGCCGTATGGCGTCAACGCCATTCAATACGCGGCGCGGATGATCGGCCGCCTGGAAGAGATCGGCGAGCAGTTGGCGCAGCCCGAGCATCACGATGAGCGATTCGATCCGCCGTTCTCGACCGTGCAGACGGGCGTGATCAAAGGCGGCCGCGCGCTCAACATCGTGCCGGCCGAATGCGAATTCGACTTCGAAGTGCGCGCGCTGCCTGGCTTCGACGCAAACCAGGTAGCCGACGAGTTGCTGACCTACGCCGAGGCTGAGCTGCTGCCGAAAATGCGCGCAGCGCAGTCCGACACCGACATCCGCCTTCAGCCGCTCTCCACCTATCCGGGATTGGCCACCTCGCCCGATAGCGAAGCGGCGTGTCTTTTGGCGCTGCTGAGCGGTTCCATTGAGTTCGGCACGGTCGCATTCGGCACCGAGGGCGGGCTTTTCGATCAGGCGGGCATTCCAACGGTGGTCTGCGGACCCGGCAGCATGGACCAAGGGCATAAGCCGGACGAATTCGTCACCCTCGAGCAATTGCACCAGTGCGATGCGATGCTGGCTCGCCTGGGAGATTACATTTCGGCCACGTCGTGAGACCTATATAGCGAGGCCACTGTCTCGCGCCAAAGTTGGCTGATCTGCAAGACCACGCAACTCAAATACTTTCGAATGCCAGGCATGGCGATTCGGTGGACCGAACACGCCTGATCACATATGGGACCGGAGTATGGCGCTGAAGCGCTAACTTCCGCCGACATAGGAGACGAACTTGAATACTTCCGAACGCGACGCCTCGGCGTTGATCGAGAAACACACCATCGGTTATGTGCCGCCCGAGGATCGCCATGGCACGGTGCGCGATCTGTTCACGCTATGGTTCGGCGGCAACATCGCTCCATTGCCCATCGTCACGGGTGCGCTCGGCGTGCAGATCTTCCACCTGAACTTGCTCTGGGGCATCCTCGCGATCATCGTCGGTCAAGCCGTCGGCGGCGTGCTGATGGCGTTGCATTCGGCGCAGGGCCCCCAGATGGGCGTCCCGCAGATGATTCAGAGCCGCGCGCAGTTCGGTTCATGGGGTGCGCTGCTCGTCACCGTAATCGCAGGCGTAATGTACGTGGGCTTCTTCGCGTCCAATATCGTGCTTGCCGGCAAGTCTCTTCATGGCATCGAACATGGCATCCCGGTTCCTGTCGGCATCGTGATCGGCGCGATGGGATCAGGGCTGATCGGGATTGTCGGTTACCGGCTCATTCATATTCTGAACCGCATCGGAACCTGGGTGCTCGGAATCGGCATTCTCATCGGTTTCGGCTATATCCTCACGCATATCTCCACGGACGATTTCCTGACGCGCGGCGGGTTCAACTTCGCCGGCTGGCTCGCGACCGTTTCGCTGTCGGCGCTCTGGCAAATTGCTTTCGCCCATACGTTTCCGACTATTCGCGCTATCTGCCGGAGAACGTGCGCGTCGCATCGACGTTCTGGGCGACCTACCTCGGCTGCACGATCGGCTCGACGCTCGCGTTCGTCTTCGGCGCGGTAGCCGTGCTCGCGGTGCCGCCCGGCGCCGACGCGATGGACGCCGTCAAGCAGGCCACCGGACCGCTCGGGCTGCCGATGCTCGTCCTCTTCCTGCTGAGCGTGATCAGCCATAACGCGCTGAATCTTTACGGCGCGGTGCTCGCGGCCATCACGTCGCTGCAGACATTCGCCTATCGCTGGATTCCCACGGCGAAGGCGCGTGCCGTGCTGTCGACTGCGATTCTTCTCGCATCCTGCTACGGAGCGATCGGCGCTTCGACGAATTTCGTCGGCAATCTGATCGATCTCGTGCTCGCGCTGCTGGTCGTGCTTGTGCCGTGGACCGCGATCAACCTGATCGACTTCTATGTGATCCACAAGGGGAAATACGACATCCAGTCGATTTTCCAGGTGGACGGCGGCATCTACGGCCGCTTCAATCCACAGGCGCTGATTGCCTATGGGATCGGCATCGTCGTGCAGATTCCGTTCATGAGCACGCCGATGTATACGGGTCCCGTGCCGAAGTATCTCGACGGCGCGGATCTCTCATGGGTCATCGGGTTACTTCTGACATCGCCGCTGTATTACTGGCTCGCGTCGCGGGACACCGACTATCGGCGCAGACAATCAGGTGCCAGTGTCACACGCCGCCCGGCGAGGTCGCGAATCGAAAGTTCGGACGCGACGATTTAATTGCGTTTCTGGCCCAGCGCCCCGCTGGTCGCGTCGCCCTCGAGGCGTGCGGAAGTGCTCACGGGTGGGCGCGTAAGATCCGCGCGCTCGGGCACGAGGCGGTGCTATTACACGCTCAATTCATTCGACCTTTCGTGCAAACGAACCAGACCGACGCGGCGGACGCCCGGGCAATCTGGACCGCCGTGCAGCAACCCGGTATGCGCTGATACATGGGGCGCGCTCTGTTCTGTGTCACAGCGCGGTACCAACTGCATGGCAAAAGGCAATACAGTTGCGACGTCCAGCAAATGTAGTAACAGTGGCCTTGGCGATTCCAACATGCTACGTGACCATAGATTGGTTAACAACAGAACGGAATACTCGTTGCGCCTCGTCTCCGGTTCGCACAGCGGAAGGGGCGTCGTGCGTCCGCCACCGAAGTCTACCCGGCGCGCAATCGAAGCGGCTGCAGGCGATGTGTGCGAACGCCTCTCAAGGGACAGCCAGTCATGTCCTGCTTCAGCCGGTCGATGCAATCCTGTTTTCAATTTGGGAGGGTGCGAAGCTGCACATACAGCCTGCTTATGATCGATAAATCTCTCGTGGACGTCGAGTCCTTCATTTCTGAAATATGTATCACGAAAATCAATGAAGTGTAGAGATTTATAACTTTTCGTAAGCGGCGAGAAATAACAATGAAAGGCATGCTTCCGGGTCTGGACGTTCTGCGGTTTTTGCTGGCCTGCTATCTGGTCATTTACCACACGCTGGTCTACTATCCGGCAGCACAGGCAATGTTTTGGGCTGACATATTCAAGTTGGGGTGCGGCGCGACCAGTATTTTCTTTATATTGTCCGGATTTATTCTGTCGCATGTTTCGGTGGAAATGACGCCTGGGGAACGGAAAAATGTTTCGGCATCCAGATTCTTTATTAGCCGATTCACCAATCTTTATCCGATCCACATTATCACGCTAGTGTTGACGGTGGCATTGATGACCGTTAGTTCCCGTCCATTTGATGTCGAACTAAGTAATCTCGATTCCGCAGCGGAGAAAATCCACACGATGAGCGTGGAGGAAGTGGCAGTCAATGCGATTTTGCAAATCCTGCTGCTTCAGGCGTGGAATCCTTTTTACCTGTCGTTCAATGTTCCAACGTGGTCGCTGTCGACGCTGTTCTTTTTCTATCTGCTATTTCCAGCCGCCGCCCCTCGCTTGCTGTCCATGCGCCGCAAGTGGTCGATGCTGACTGCGATGTGGGTCGCAAGTCTTCTCCCGGCGGTCATCGTCGTCGCAAATGGCTGGTATGACGTCTGGACGATAGGCATGCTCCATATCAATCCGCTGATACGGCTGCCGGAATTTTTGGCAGGCATTCTCGCCTACGGCATATTCGCGGGGCACGCTCAACAAATCACCGGATTCGTCGGGCGTCATCGGCGAATCCTGATAGGAACGCTACTAGCGTTTTTCGTCGGCGCTGCTTATCAGTTCGCACACGGGCCGCCATTCTGGGAAGTCCTTCTTCACAACGGTGCGATGTTGCCCGCCCAAGTGGCGGTGATATTTGTTTCAGCGAGCTTGCTTCAACGCGCGTCACCGCGAGTCGTCCGTTGGACGAGGCGGTTCGGTAACGCTTCGCTGTCGATTTTCGCTCTACAAATCCCGCTCTTTATTGCGTTTTTAAAAGTACAGAAGTTGCTTGGCATTCCCTATCCACTTTTGTCCTGCGTTCATAGACTGCATGTGTGCGCCGCGGCGGCAAGCCGGGTGCCAACGCATTTGTCGGTCTATCCGGTCTATCTGGCCATGATTCTCGTTGCGTCTATAGTGTTCCAGGAAAGACTCGTCGCGCCGCTTCGGAGTACCTTGCGCCGTGTATTGACTCCAGGACTTGCGCAAAAAGCCACGCCTGAGCGCGCAAACGGATTGTTACGAAGCGACGTAAGCCCGAAGCAACGCCAAGTTTCGTGATGTCGGGGGCACGACGAAACGCCCGACTCGCCTGGATTACGGCCAGTGCCTGCTGGTGAGTCCGATGGTTGTGGCGCAATTCGGATACGCCGGTCTGTCAGGCTCGCGTTTTCGACGGGCAGGAGCCAATGCGTAAGCTGGAAGACATTCACGGATTGCTCAACGGTTGCCACTTAGATCGCGAAGTGGTCGTCCTGAGCGCGGTCTGTCGCTGGCGCACACCCTTGGCTAACGAAATGGCGAGAATCGCCTGGGCGATCCTTACTCACGGGACTTCGTACGAAGCGCATCATGTGAGCAACAGACGTGCATAGCAGGATGAGCACTTTGAAGCGTTGAGGAACTGGTAGGTGGCCTGGGTTGATTTCAATGTGATGGCGCGACAGGTCGGACCGCAGAAACGCAAACCTGAGCACAGTCTTGTGCTTCAAGCACGTGGCCGAGATGAGGACGTTCCTCGCGAATTCCATCAGGGGCCGCAACTTCGGCCTGCAAAAGGCCGGATATAAGACCGCAGCCAATACCTCGTTCACGCATCACATAAGATCAACTTGCCAAACCGGGCGGTGTCCATATACGGCTGTGTGAAAACGCGTAGGTCGCCTAAACTGGATTAGCTCATTCAGCATGGGTGACCGGATGAAGCGATTCATAGAAGGTGAGGATCGCAAGCAGGTGACGCTGCTTCCCGAATGCCTCGATGAACTCGTTGGCAAGGACAATCCTGTCAGGATCATCGAGGCGTTCGTTGAAGACCTTGACCTTGAATCGCTGGGCTTCAATGGAGCGATGCCATCGATTACAGGTCGCCCGTCTTATCATCCAACGTGCTATTAAAGATATATATCTATGGCTATCTGAACCGGGTTCAGTCGAGTCGCCGCCTGGAGCGTGAATGCCAACGCAATGTTGAGCTAATGTGGCTCACAGGTCACCTGGGCGAAGGATCTCGAACACGACGCGAACGACTTTGCAGCGGGCCGAACGCTTGCCTGTCCGGTGCTCGTGCTTTGGAGTGAGCGAGAACAGAAAGGGAGGCATATCTCGCCCCTCGACGCGTGGTCCAGGTGGGCGGCGAATGTGACGGGCAGAGGAATGCCCGGCGGTCATCTGCTGCCTGAGGATGCGCCAAACGAGGTGTTGTCCGCCCTCGGCAGCTTCCTGAACGACAGGCTTTGACATTCCTGCTTGCCGGCAAGTGAGTGGCGGTGGATTCAGGTGAACGACCGAAAGGGCACACCAGACTTTTCACCCTGCCAGGCCGGCGGAGCAAAAGCGACATGCGGGCTACAGCTCAAATGAGTTTGCCGTCAACCGGGCGGCACCTGCTGGCATTCCGCCACAAACCAACGGTCGACCTGACGCTGTGCCGCCTGCAGATCTTCCGGGTAGTTCGGGTCGAACCACCTGGATGGGTCGTAGCCCGCCTGCCTTAAAGCCGCCAGTTCGCTGCGGTTTCGCTCCGCGGTCGGTGGCGCGTTGTTCCTGAGCGCGGCCAGGTCGCGGCATTGCGCTGCGCTCAAGTGTGTCGTGCTTGCCGGCGTGCCGCTCGCTGCGCAGCCGGCCTGCAGTAAAACCAACGCGGCAAGCATCGGCCACTTCATCGGTGGGGTCTTCATATCATGTCTCCCTCCATTCGAGCGACACCGTACAGTAGCGGCAAATGGCCCGATTCAAAGTCCTATGTTGCGCTCGTACACGCAATGCCGGTAAGTGCGCCGAGGATCGAATAGAGGTTCTATCGGCCAAAGGCTATCTTCACTTACGTGAGATCAAGATTTTCTCACAACGACTGCGCCAGTTTCGGCGGTCATAGGACTTTTGACGTCAGTCGGGATTGCGCATCGCGTCCGAGCAGTCGACATCGTCAGCCACCGAATCCATGTTGAAAATGTGGCCTGCGCGCCGCGTGCATTATCGAAAAAAGAACAGCGCCAATATTGTGCCCCAACCTGGCGTTAAAGAAATTTAATGCACTGATGTCGGGCAATTCTTGCTGCACAAAAGTGCATTTTCAAGCAATCTTCGAAGAATCCTTCAGATTCGCATGAGCGCGCCGATATGTACTTCGGGTCTCAGGTTCGAGACGATCCAAACGATGGCGCGCCGGCGCGTTGGCTGAACGAAGGATTTTAGAAAAATGCGATTGTTTGTCCCGGGCATGGCTCTGATGAGTCGGATGAAGATGTCGAGGAAGCTCGTCGTCCTTGCTCTTCTCTTCCTGCTGCCTCTCTCAGTGTGCCTCGTCTCCATTCTGCGCGAAGATGCCAGCGCCCACCGCTCGACGGAGCAGGAACTCGAGGGCGTGTCATTGCTCGAGACAGGTCAGGCCTTGATCAAGGCGGTGCAGAAACGGCGTGGCGCGAGCGGCGCCTTGATCGCAGGCAATGAAGCCATGCGCCCGACGTTCGATGCGGCCAACGCGGATTCGGCGCGGTTGATGACCGCCTTGCGAGAACAGGCGAAGTCGACGAAAACATTCTCGGTCAATGAGCAGGTCGATGCACTCGCGGAGCAATACGCGAAGCTCGTGGCTATGCCGCTATCCGGCGCAGGCAAGGACGTCTTCGATGCACACACGGCGTTCGTGCGCGCGGTCTTCGCTTTCACAGGCGATCTTGCCGACGCGTCCCAACTGGCGCTCGATCCCAAAGCGGCCACCTACTATCTGATGAACACGGTCGTATTCTCGCTGCCCAACGCAGCGGAGATGGCAGCGATCGCGCGCGGCAAAGGCGCCATGGCCCTCAGTCAAGGAAAGCCGGGGCCGGCCGACCAGGGCGCGCTCAGTGTGCATGCCGGTTCTCTGCGCGATCAGATGGAAACGGTACGGCGCGATCTGCAACGCGCGCAACGCGCATTGGGCAGTACAGCGCAGGCTGCGGACGTCCGGGCGCTGAACTTTAGCGACTTCGATGACTTCGGAAAGGCGCTCGCCGACCTCGCTGCCAACGGTCACGATACCGAGTCTCTCGACGCCGCAAGCTATTTCGCCATGGGAACGCGCGCCGTCGACTCGATCTATGCGGCCCACGAAAAGCTTGCCGTGATGTTGCGCAGTCTTTTGACGGAACGAGCGAAGTCCGACGCGGCGCATTTCGCGCTCATGTGCGTCGTCAGTGCGACGTCCGTGTTCCTTGCGCTCTATCTGTTCATCGCGTTCGCTTACCAGACGAACCGGGACGTTACCGAGATCGCGGAAAGCATGAACCTCGCGAGCGCCGGCGACCTTCGACGTCGCCTGACAGTGGACGGCCGCGACGAACTGGCGTCCGTGCGCGATCAGATGAACAGGCTGCTCGCGTCGTTGAGCGCCGCCATCGCGTCAACCCGATCGAGCGCCGAGGCCGTGCTTGTCGGCAGCGAGGAGATTGCCTCAGGCAATCTCGATCTTTCCCGAAGAACCGAGGCGCAGGCGGCTTCGCTCGAGCAGACAGCGGCCAGCATGGAAGAGTTGACGTCGACCGTGCGCCATAACGCCGACAACGCGAAACGCGCGAGCGTTCTGAGTCGTGAGGCGTCGGAACAGGCCGGTCACAGCGGGCAGGTCATCGCACGTGCGGCGACGGTGATGGATGAAATCGGCAAGCGCTCGGCAGAGATGGCCGACATGATATCGACCATCGAGAGCATTGCATTTCAAACGAATATCCTGGCGCTGAATGCCGCCGTCGAGGCCGCACGAGCCGGTGAGCAGGGAAAAGGATTTGCCGTCGTTGCGGGTGAAGTACGCACGCTTGCCCACCGGACTTCCACTGCCGCCAAGGACGTGAAGGGGATGATCGAGCGCTCGTCGGACAGTGTCGACGGGGGAGCACGGCTGTTCAAGGACGTGGACTCGGTCATCCGAAGCGTGATCGACTCGATTTCAGGCGTCGACACGATCGTCAATGAGATTGCCGGCGCATCCACCCAGCAGGGCGAGGGCATCGAGCAGGTCAATATCGCTGTGAATCAGCTTGACCAGGTGACTCAACAGAACGCGGCGCTCGTTGAAGAAGCCGCGGCGGCAAGCGAGTCTCTGAAGGAGCAGGCGCGTCGGATGGAGCAGGTGGTCTCTGCGTTCAAGCTGGCCCACTGACTGGGAAGACCGCGCGACCCCTCGACCTCGGCGCAGCAAGCCACGCTTTGTGATCAATGAATAGGCGTCGCGCATGGCCGCTTTGCCGGGATGCACGACGCCGCCCGCGCGCTTACACGGCGCTTCTATCGCGACGGCCAACGCTCTGATCCGGCGACTGCCCGCCTGAAGCGCTCCGCGCCAATTCAAGCCGATTGCCGCCCAGCGATTTCGCGCTGTACAACGCCTGATCGGCGGCGGCCAGCAGGTCGGCAAGCGTGGTCGCTTCGCTTTCAGAATGCGCGAGGCCGATGCTGACCGTGGCCTGTATCCCGGCTCCGTCAGTCCGGTATGAGACCGTCTCGGCGAACCGCCTGAGCAGCGCCTCGCCCGTTTCTCTGGCATGCAGGCCGTCATGACCGGGCAGCAGGGCGGCAAATTCTTCTCCGCCGATGCGCGAGAGAATCGCGTCGGGCCCCAACGCGCCGCGAGCAACTTCCCCGAACGACTTGAGGACCTGGTCCCCGGTTTCGTGACCGTATCGATCGTTGATCGTCTTGAAGTGATCGAGGTCGAAGGCAAGCAGTGAAACGGGCCGGGACGCGTCGCTGTCGCGAAGGACGCGCGCACCCTGTTCGAAAAACCATCGGCGATTACCGAGGCCGGTCAGATAATCCGTCTGCGATTCCCGCAACAGCTGACCGTGGGCTTCCTCGCGCACGAGCGTGAGCAAGGTCATCGGCAGAATGACCGAGTACAGGACGCCTTCGTACATCGTGATCTTGCCGACGACCGTCGGTATGTCTCGCCCGTAGGTCATCGCCAGCCACGGCAGGATGAAGGCTCGGAACGCATAAAAGAGCGCATGGACCCCGGACACCACCACGGCGATATACCGCGATTGCAGCGACTTCATGCTGTCGTTGCGCAGCAGTTCGAGAGACGTCATGCCGCAAGCCACCACGATCGGGATCGAACTCACGTAGTCCCACATGATGCCTTGCCACCGCGTGCCCGCCACCGCCCACGCGAGTGCCAGCATGCCGAGCATGACGATCGAGCCGGTGCGGTATTGCCGCCGGTTCAGCAGTGCGACGCCGTGCAGGATCAACAGATAGCCGCTGACGATGACGAGATTGCTCAACGCAGAGCCCGTCGAGCCGGGCAGGCCGCGCCGGAACAGCGCCGCCACACAGCCGATGGCGAGCGTGGCGTAGCCCGCTGCCAGTATTTTCAATTCCTTGCTGCGCTTGGGATGCGTGCGACTCTCCCACAGCGTCATCCCGGAACTGGCGAGAAGCGTTCCGATCGCTAGGAGATAAAGGGTAATGAGATCGACATGCATCGCTGACGTAAAGGCTCTTTCACGCCGGTGCATCGCGGCGGCAGGCGCATTTTACGCCGAAATTTTCGACAGCATAATGCTAGTCAGGCCGAAGCGGCGGATGCGTTCGGCGGGCGCTGTGCCGCAATGTCGGCTGTGGGGCGCGTCGCGCAGGACGCTAACGATTGCGAGGCGTGAAGCCGAGGGGCCAGGGCTGAAAGCCCGCGACCGGTCGAGATGCGGTTCGACGCGTGGGTGCGACGCGCGTGTGCATCACGCCGCGCCGGATCCGTCGTGTCACACCAGGGGAATGTAGATATCGGTCTGCCACTGGTCCTGCGCAGTCTCCGGAAAGACGCTCAGGTAGTGGAAGAACAACGGCTGGTCCCGTAGCTCCTCTCCGCTCGCGGGAAGCCAGTCGCGATAGATCGGGTAGATGGTCTCGCCGATATGGTCGGTCGAACCCGTATGCCGAACCACGGCACATCGAGCGCCCGCAATGACGAGTTCCCGGACCCCGTAGCTATTTGGCGCGACAGCTTCGTCGATCTCGCCGCAAATGTCGAAGCGGAATTCCTCCGCCGGTGTCGTATCCGGATTGCCGTGCGGAATACCGAAGGTTCTGCTCGATGGCAGCGGAGACTGTCCGCTTTGCGTGCGCCAGTCGATGAACTTGCGCACGCTCCCGTTGACGAGTCCAATCGGGCCGCAGTGTTCGAGCGCGGCGACGCGGGTTTCAGAAAAGTCGACAATTTTCACTTGCATGGTCAGTTTCCTCGAAAGATAGGGGACAACGAAGGTCGCACTCCAGATCTGCCATCTCGGATGCTGCCGGAACGAACTGGGCGCCGTGCCGAACGAGCGCTTGAACGCCCGGCTGAAGGCTTCGGGGCTGTCGAAGCCCGCGTCGAGCGCGGCATCGAGCACCGAGCAGGACTCGCGCGAGGCGAGGCGCCGGGCCGCCTGGCGCAAGCGCATCAGTTGCACGTAGCGCGCGACCGGCACGCCCACATAGGCGGCGAACTGTCGATGAAAATGGAACTTCGAGAAGTTCGCAATGCGGCTCAACGCATCCACCGACAGATCGCCTTCGAGGTTCGCGTCGATATGCGCGAGTACGGCGTCGAAGCGCTTCGCGTAGACGGTCGTGGCGTCGGAGTGAGCTTGCATGGTCTGGATCGTGTGATTGGCGCCATGTTCGCCGATGCCGGGAACATTCCGCCTAGCCGCGCTTGCTCGATCTGCAATGGGCTCTTCGGTGGAGGCTCGACTCGGTCGGCCGGGCGGTCGGTCGGGCGGGCCGACTACCGGGTTCCCGGCGCTAACGTCAGGGAGGTGGTGCGATTGCCGGCGATTTGACCGACAGTGGTGAACGGCGGTTTGTGGCGCGACCGGAACGACAAGCCCCGCCGGCCCGCAGCGCGTCTTTCCCCGGACGCGTTTTCTGACGACCCTACCCATTCATGATGCTAACGCCCCCGTCGACAAAAATCGTATTGCCCGTCATCCTCCGCGCATAAGGCGTCGCAAGAAACGCGCAGGTATGGCCGACGTCCATGATATCCACGAGTTCGCCAATTGGCGCCCGTTCCGCCGCCTCATTGAGCAGCAGATCGAAGTCCTTGAGCCCCGACGCCGCGCGTGTCTTCAACGGCCCCGGCGAGATCGGATGCACGCGAATGTGCTTCGGCCCGAGTTCGTGCGCGAGATAGCGGCACGACGCTTCGAGCGCCGCCTTGACCGGGCCCATCAAGTCATAGTTGGGCACGACGCGCGTCGCGCCCAGGTAGCTCATCGCGAACAGTGAGCCGCCTTCGTTCATCAGCGGCGCCGCGAGCCGCGCCATCCGGATGAACGAGTGACACGAGATATCCATCGCCTTCGCGAATCCTTCGGCGGAACTGTTGAGCAGGCCGCCCTGCAGATCCTCCTTCGGTGCAAACGCGATCGAATGCACGGCGACGTCGAGCCGCCCCCAGCGTTCGCGGATCGTGTCGAACACGCTGTCGAGTTCGCCCGGCTTCGAGACGTCGAGCGGCAGCAGGAGCGACGCGCCGAGTTCTTCGGCGAGCGGCTCGACGTAGGCCTTCGCCTTGTCGTTCAGATAGGTGATCGCGAGGTCCGCACCCAGCTCGCGGAATGCGCGCGCACAGCCATAGGCGATCGAGTGTTCGTTGGCGATGCCGACGATCAGCACCTTGCGTTGCGCGAATAGCTGCGCGGATGGCTTGTCCATACTTATGCCTCCAGTCGTTCGAGCGTGTGCCGGGCAATCATCAGTTCCTCGTTGGTCGGAATGACCCAAACGTCGACGGCGCTGTGCGCATCGCTGATACGCGGTCCGTGCCGCGCATTCGCGCCCGCATCGAGCGACACGCCGAGCCACGCGGCCGCGCGGCACACGCGTTCTCGCACCGGCGCTGCATATTCGCCGATGCCCGCGGTGAACACGATCGCATCGAGTCCGCCGAGCGCGGCCGCGAGCGACCCGAGTTCGCGCGAAATCCGGTAGCAGAAAAGATCGACCGCTTCGGCCGCGGCGGGCGCGTCGCTCGCGAGCAGCGTGCGCATGTCGCTCGAAATGCCGGAGACGCCGAGCAGTCCCGAGCGCTTGTACAGCAGCGAACTGATCGCCTGCGCATCCATCCGCGCTTCTTCGATCATCCACAACACGACACCGGGGTCGAGACTGCCCGAGCGGGTACCCATCACGAGTCCTTCGACGGCGGTGAAGCCCATCGTGCTCGCGACACTCCTGCCTTGATCCAGTGCCGTCATGCTCGCGCCGTTGCCCAGATGCAGCACGACCGTCTTGCCTCGCGCCGCGCGCTCGCTGAATTGCGGCAGCACGCTCGCCACGTACTCGTACGACAAACCATGGAAGCCATAGCGCCGCACGCCGCGGCTCGTGATGTCAGGCGGCAGCGCATAGCGTGTCGCGACGGCCGGTTGCGTGTGGTGGAACGCGGTGTCGAAGCACGCGATCTGCGGCACGAGAGGATTGCGCGCCGTGATCGACCGGATCGCCGCGAGATTGTGCGGTTGATGAAGCGGCGCGAGCGGCACGAGCGCTTCGAGCGCGGCCAGCACCTCCGGGTCGACTCGCACCGGCTCGGCATAACGGTCGCCGCCATGCACGACGCGATGGCCGACGGCCACCAAAGTCGAGGCGCCGGCGTGCGCACGCAGCCAGTCGAACAGGAACGCGATCGCGTCGTCGTGGGCGAGAAGTTCGCCTGCCGGCCAGCGCCGATCGTCGATCACTTCGCCGTCTTGCCGCTTCACCAGCAGGCGCGGCGCCGTGTAAAGCTCTTCAAGCTTGCCGCCCGCGATCGGATCGAGCGTGGCGCCGTTCACCGAGAACGCCTGGAACTTGATGCTCGACGAGCCGGAGTTGATGACCAGTATGACGTCCATGCCGCCGCCTCAGACGACGGCGGCGGCTAGCGCCTCGCGCCGCGCGAGCGCGACGAGCGATGCCACCGCGCAGGACGCGAGCCGCGTGATCACCGAGTCGGCGCGACTCGTCAGAATGATCGGTACTTTAGCGCCGAGCACGATGCCGGCGGCGTCCGCGCCCGCGAGAAACGACAGGCTCTTGGCGAGCAGGTTGCCCGCTTCGAGATCCGGCACCACGAGGACGTTCGCGCGCCCCGCGACCGGCGACACGATGCCCTTGATTTTCGCGGCCTCGACGCTGATCGCGTTATCGAGCGCGAGCGGGCCGTCGAGGATGCCACCGGTGATCTGGTGCCGGTCGGCCATCTTGCACAGCGCGGCCGCGTCGAGGGTCGACGGCACTTTCGAGTTGATGGTTTCCATCGCCGAGAGAATCGCGACGCGTGCCTCGGGAAAGCGCAGCGCGTGGGCCAGGTCGATCGCGTTCTGCACGATGTCGCGCTTGTCGTCGAGCGTCGGCGAGATGTTGACGGCCGCGTCGGTGATGATGAGCGCGTCTTCGCGGCCCGGCACGTCCATCACGAAGCAATGGCTCACGCGGCGTTCGGTGCGCAGACCGGTGCCACGCGCGACCACTTCGGCCATTAGTTCGTCGGTGTGCAGCGAGCCCTTCATCAGCGCCTGTGCCTGGCCTTCGTGCACGAGTTGCACGGCGGCGGCCGCGGCGGCGTGGCTGTGCGGCGCATCGACGATCGGCAGATCGCCGAGATCGAGAGCGCCGGCTTGCGCCGCGGCCATGATCTTCGCGCGCGGTCCGACGAGAATCGGTGCGATCAGCCCCAGCCGCGCCGCTTCGATCAGCGCCGACAGCGAATCGTGATCGACCGGATGCGCGACCGCGGTCGGCGTAGGCGGCAGCGTTGCGGCAAACGAGACGAGCCGCTCGTATTTCTCGCGCTTGTGTTCCATATGACGGACCCTCGATGTCTCAACGTGATAGGCGCCCGGCGACGATGCGGCGCCGGGCGAACAGACAGTGACGCGCGTCATTCGACCTTCTGACGAACCTCGCCAGGCTGCGTCGTTTTCGCTTTCTCCGCGGCTCTGAAAATCGCCAGCACACGATCGAGGTCCGCGCGTTCGTGTTCATCGAGGACGAGCGTCGCGGAGAGCTGCTCGAGGTGGCGGGCGGCGGAGCGTACTTTGGCCGATGGCGCGCCTTTCAGCATACCGGGCAGCGCGTCGATAGCGGCTTCGCTGTCGAAGCGCAGCAACGCGGCCTGCTCGCGCACCACCTTTTTGAACGCCAGAATCCCGCGATCGGAGAGCGTGCCGAGCAGCGCCCGCGCGAGATTGAAGCGCCGCTCGTCGGCTTCCCCATGCGTGCGGCGCACGAACAGCAACGCGCGCACGCTCGCTTCGATCAGTCCGCCCGCCGTCATCGCCGCGCGCAAGCGCTGGTGCTCGGCCACGCTCGCCGCGTCGGGCTCCTGTGCCGTGTCCGGCGACGACGCGGCGGCGGCATTTTCCTTGCCGCCCGCGTCGGGAAGGCCCGCCATCGCCTGTAGCCAGGGCGCGCCGTAGATCGTCTCGAACGTCTGCTCGACCGCCGCGTCGCGCATGTCGCGGTAGTAATCGAGCGAGGCTTCGATCGCATTCGACATCAACGTCTGCATCTGCCAGAACGGATTGTCGGCGGCGACGCTCTTGCGCTCCTGCTTCACGCTGTCGGCGAGATGAGCGACGCTCGATGCGAGCGGATTGCGGTCGGACCAGGACTCGTAGGGCACACGCAGCGGGTGGAACCGGCTGGCCAGATCGGCGGACCACGGCGTCGTGCAGGCGTGCAGCCATGGCTGCACGAAGCTGCGGTACAGGCCGAGATTGAGGTTGGACACGTAAGCGGCCGTTGCGAAGCGGCGGTCGCTCGCCGGGTCGGGCTGCACGATCGCGCGGACGTCGTCGACGCTGCGCCGCGTGACGGCCAGCACATGCTCGCCTTCGACGAGTTCCGCGTGACGGGTGGCGGCGGCTTTCTTGCCCATCTGCGCTTGATACACACCCGACGGAAGCATATCGATCAGATCGATATTGCTGACGAACTCGTGATGCTCCTTGCGCCCCGTGCTGCTGGACACAAAGATGCCGAGGTGCCCGATGCTGTCGTGCGTGGCATACACGATCGTCTGGTCGTGGGCGAAGACGTCGGCGTCGTCGCGATACAGGTCGGTGATCCAGCCGAGCGCTTGCGGCGGCGGCGTGATGTTGTCGCCGTACGAGCAGAACACGACGATCGGCGAACGGATATTGCGCAGATCGAGGCGAATCCCGTCCGAGGTCACGATTTCCCCCTGAACGAGCCGGTTGCCGACGAACAGGTTATCGACGATGTACTGCATTTCCGCCGCGTTCAGGAACACATGGCCGCCCCAGTACTTCTCGAAGCCGAGATAGCGCTGCGCTTCGCTGTCGATGTTCGCGTAGAGGTTGTACTGCTTGTGCCACAGCGTGTTGGCCGGGTTCATGTTCTCGAAGTTCTGCACCAGCCACGCTCCGTCGAAGCGGCCGGCGCCGAGGTCGCCGGTCAGCGCGGTGAGCCATGAACCGCCGAGCAGTCCGCCGGAATAGCGCATCGGATTCTTGCCGCGCCAGCCGGCCCAATACGACACCGGTGCGCCGGCGACGATGATCGGCCCGAACAGCTCAGGGCGCATCGCGGCGGTCATCAGCACCTGCCAGCCGGCCTGGCAATTGCCGATCACGGCGGGCTTGCCTGGGCTGTCCGGGTGCAACTCGATGACTTTTTCAAGGAACGTCGCTTCGGCGCGCATGACGTCTTCGACCGTCTGGCCCGGCACCGGGTCGGGCAGAAAGCCGACGAAGTAGCACGTGTGTCCGGCGCGCAGGGCGGCGCCGATCTCGCTTTCGCGCTTGAATCCGCCGATGCCCGGACCGTGCCCCGCGCGCGGGTCGAAGACGACGAACGGGCGCAGGCGCCCCGGATCGCGCACGCCGGCGACGTCGCGTGCGGGCTTGAGGTCGTCGGGGGCGATGATGCGCACGAGGCCGTAGTTGACCGGGCGCGGCAGCGTTCTCCCGTCGACGATCAACTCGGCGGCGAAGTCGAGCACGTTGGGCGTATCGTCGAGCAGATGCGCCTGATACTGGTTGCCACGCTCACGCAGCACGTCGGCGAACAGGACGCCGCGTTGCCAGGCGTCGATGGAGTACTCGACGGCGGCCTGCACGAGCGGCACGCCATAAGAAATCGGGGAAGCGCCAAAGTCAGGCGGGGCGGATTGCGGTTGTGGCTGGGTCATCGTCGCTCCGAATTCTCTCAGATAGTCGGCCCCGGCCCTGTCGCATCCATGTGCGCGGTTTGACGCGGCTGGCGTGGAACTGGGCGAGACAGGGCGCGCCATGTCAAAAGCGCGGCTTTCACCACGATCAGCGATAAAACGGGCAGCGCAACTACGCGGTGCGCGAGCCTCGACGTGGCGTGTCCCATGCGTGACACGAACCCGTCACGGGGCGTGTTGCACCGCACCAGCCAACCCAGTTTAGACGGTGAAGTTTCGACTGGCAAACCGGAAATGGCCGACGAGCGCGTGGAGCGGGCGCGCCGTCGCGCTGCATACCGCGTCGCGTGGACCTGGCACGCCCTTTTATGCGGAAACCGGCAGCAGCGTATTCGCGCTTCGCCTGAAGCGATCCACGAGAAAGTCGAGGAAGGCTCGCGCGCGACGGCGGGCAGATTGCCGTGCCGCGCGGGACGTGCGCCCGTTGCGCGAATGTGCGCGCCAACATCACGTAAGTCGCGCCCGTATCGACGATAAACGTTGCGCGCATGCCATGGGCGAGCGCCTTCACGCGAATCGTTTTGCCGGCCTGGCGCACGCACGTGTCGTCGCCTGAAGCGCACGACGGCAGGCACGACTGGTGCGCGGCATACGCGACAATCTGCTGGTTGGCCTCTGGGTTGTTCGCGCGCCAGGCTCGGCCGATGTCCACATGCGAATCATGCTGATCGCTTCGCAATGGTGTCCTGCTTTGGCGTGCATGTACGCGGCGCGAATCAACAGGCTGCGGGTGACGTGCGATACGTCCGGCACGAGGGCGATCTGCATGTAGTCCGCGAGCGCGTTTTCATAGTCGTGCGCGCCTTCTCTCGCCTGGCCGCGTATGAAGTAGTGCTGCGGAGTGGTGTTGTCGGTCTCGACGAGACGGTCCGCGATTTTCACAGCGGCGCTAAAGTCGCTGACCGCCATCAGGTCGTTCACCGTCGCATTCAGAAAACCGTCCAGCCGGCGGCACTGGTCCACGAACTGGGTCAGCGCGTTCGCCGCTCCGCGCCCGTAGCCGGCACGTTCGAGCCGCGCCGCCAGCGGATTCATCGCATCGCGATTGCACGGGTCCGTCCTGACTGGGACGGTGCGCGCGAGGTATCCACCGTGGTCAGATCGCTCGCGGCCTTCCGGAATAGATTGGCCACAGCCGCTAATTGAAAGCGGGAGCGACAATCCACCTATACCGGATAGCGATGCGATACCCGGCGAGCCTAATGCCCGGTGAGTTTTGCCAATGGCCTGATTGCGGTTTTCGCTCGAAGCCTCGCCGGAATGGAGAGCAGGCGGGTGAATGCCCGATCGACGCTCTTTATCGTTCTGGGCCGCATAGGCTGATCTGTGCTCGTCGGTTATGGTCGAGCCGCCGCTATTCCACAATAGCAATTCGTTCAATGTCGATTGGTGTGTATTGGCTGAATGCCTGAAGGTATGGGCGGAGTTAAATGTCGCGCGAACGCCCGCTGTAATAAACTTATCGATAAAGGATCAGCGCGGCCATTTCCGGCAGGCGCTCTCATCGGCTCGAAAGTTGAACGAAGGTTGAATATACATGCCATATTTCTTTGGAATCGGTCTGCACGTTATCGTCGCGATCTGCTTTGCGGTGCATGCGGTGCGCAGCCGGCAGGGGCTGTATTGGCTATTCATTCTGTTCGCTTTCCCGATGCTGGGTAGTGTGGTCTATCTGTTCGCCATCTACCTGCCGAGCCTGCGCCAATCTCGCGGCGCGCGCGCGGCCACGCAAGCCATCACGCAGTTCGTCGACCCCAATCGCGCGGTGCGCGAGGCGCGCGCTCAATTCGACCGCGCGCCTACTGTCCAGCACCGCATGCGGCTCGGCGAAGCGTTGCTGGCAGCCGGTAACGCCAGCGAAGCGCTCGAGCACTATCAGGCCGCCGCCAACGGGCCGTTCGCCAACGACCCGGCGTTACTGCTCGGCCTGGGTCGCGCGCAGTTTGCAATGGGCAACTACACGGCCACCGACGCCACGTTGGCAAGCCTGTTCGCGGCCAATCCACAGGCCCGCAATCAAGGCGAGCCGGCGCTGCTGTATGCCCGCACGCTTGCCGCGCTGGGAGTCCCCGGTACGCGTGCGGCCTTCGAGCAGGCGTTGACCTGCGCGAACGACGTGGCGCCGCGCTGTCTGTTCGCGGACTGGCTGGCGGCGCAGCCGGACCCGGCGGATCGCGAGCGAGCGGACACCCTGTACGCGGAAATCGTTCAGGATGCCAAACACTGGCCGCGTCACGCACGGGAGCACAACCGGGAGTGGCTGCAGCGCGCGCAGAGCGGGCTGGCGACGGCATCGACGCGCAGATGAGCGGCAAGCCAACGGCTGAAGGAGCGAGTCGCCACGTAGCAAGTTTCGGCTTGCGGAGGGTTTGTTCGCCTCACCACGTGTCTATGATCGCCGACGCGTAGCGCCGATTTTCTTCTTCATTGCCGCGACGAACTTCTCCGTGACCGGAGGCAGCGTGCGCCCGCGCTTCTTGATCAGCGCGATCGGCCGCACGAACGCCTGGTCGCCGATCGGCCTTGCAACCAGCCCTGGTTCGGCGAGCACTTCCCGCGCCGTGGCAGGCAGGATCGTCACACCCAGGCCGCCGCGCACCATCGCTACCGCGGTCATCATGTAGGTCGGCTCGCACGCGATGTCGGGCGCGTAGCCGCAGTTTTCGAACGCGGCATCGACAACCGCTCTGACGCTCGTTCCCTGTGCCGTCAGCACGAGCGGCACGCGGGCAAGCTCTTCGAGCTTCACGCGCCGCCCACGCGCCAGCGGGTGCTCCTTCTGGCATACCACCACCAGGCGATCGACGCCGGCATGCAAGACTTCGAATGCCGTGTCGGAGAGATCACCGCCCGTCAATCCGATGTCGACCTCTTCGTTGCGCACTAGCGCATTCACTCTATCCGCTACGACGTCGCGAATGTAAAAGCGGGCGCGCGGCACCTCCTGCTTCAGATCCTGAATCAGCTCGGGCAGCACGCTCGCGGCAAAGGTCGGCAGACACGCGAGTCTCACGGTGCCGCTCGTCCCTTCACCGAGCGCGCGGGCGTCGCTCAATACATGTTCCATGTCCTGAAGCGACTTTTGCAGCACCGGTAAGAGTTCGCGGCCCGCCGGTGTCAGCGTGACGTTCCTGCTGTTGCGGTCCAGCAGCCGCACGCCAACTGTCTGCTCCAGACGCCGAATCTGCACGGTCAGCGCGGGCTGCGAAACATTCAGACGCGTCGCGGCGCGCGTGAAGCTGGCCGCGTGCGCCACGGCGATGAAGGCACGAACATCGCGGAAGGTCAGATCCATTACGTTTTGTGATTGTTGCAATCAAATCATTTCAATTGATTTATTGTAGGCGCGAATTTACGCTGGGCCCACTAAAAGACAAATCTGGAGACAAGTTCATGCTTCCATTGCTGGGGCTGGCAACCATCGTCGTCCTGTTGGGGGCGATCCTTTCGAAACGTATGTCGCCGCTCGTCGCGCTCATCATCGTGCCTATTGCCGCTTCGCTGATCGGCGGGTTCGGGTTTCAGACGAGCAAGTTCGTGATCGACGGGTTGAAGAATCTCGCGCCGGTGGTCGGCATGTTCGTGTTCGCGATTCTGTATTTCGGCACCATTACCGACGCGGGCACGCTGGACCCGATCATCGACCGGATTCTGCGCGCGGTCGGCACGAAGCCGACGCGTATCGTGATGGGCACGACGCTGCTCGCGCTGCTGATTCATCTGGACGGCTCCGGCGCCGTGTGCTTTCTCGTGACGATTCCCGCGATGCTGCCGCTCTACGACCGCCTGAAAATGGACCGGCGCGTGCTCGCCGCCGCGGTCTCGATGGCGGCGGGCATCAACTTCCTGCCGTGGACCGGGCCGATGATCCGCGCGTCGGCGTCGCTGCATCTGCCGATCTCGGCGCTGTTCAATCCGCTGATTCCCGTGCAGATCGTCGGACTCGTCTTTGTGTTCGGCATGGCATTCTGGCTCGGCCGGCGCGAGGAAAAGCGCCTCGGGTACTTCCGCGCGGACGGTGCGGTGCCGATGCCCAGGCGCGAACTCACGCCGGAAGAACAGGCGCTCCGGCGGCCAAAGAACTTCTGGTTCAACATCGTCCTGACGCTGGTGGTGCTCGGCACGATGGTCGTGCTCGGCGAAAAGGTCCCGCCCGCGATCATGTTCATGGTGGGCCTGTGCATCGCGTTGATGGTGAACTATCCGAATGTGGAAATGCAGCGCAAGCGTATCGACGCACATGCGCGCGCCGCGCTGATGATGGCCGGCATTCTTCTCGCAGCGGGCGTATTCACCGGCATCATGCAGGGCAGCGGCATGCTCAGGGCAATGGCGCAGGCGGCTGTCGGTTTCGTGCCGCAGGCGATGGCGAGTCATATCCCCGTTGCGTTAGGCCTCGTGTCGATGCCGCTCAGCATGCTGTTCGATCCCGACTCTTTTTACTTCGGCGTACTACCCGTGGTGGCCGAAGTCGCGGGACAGCTCGGCGTGCCGGCGGTGCACGTCGGCCAGGCTGCGTTGCTTGGCCAGATGACCACAGGTTTTCCGGTGAGCCCGCTCACGCCAGCGACGTTTCTCGTCGTCGGGCTGTGCGGTATCGATCTCGCCGATCACCAGAAATTCAGCTTTCCGCTGCTCTTCGGCGCGTCGATCGTCATGACGATCGCGTGCGTCGTGCTCGGCGTGTTTCCTCTTTGAGTCCTTTTCGACAGGCGGTATCCGTATGACGACAACTCAACACCCACGCCGCGTGCGCATCGGCGCAGGCGCGGGTTATTCCGGCGACCGGATCGAACCCGCGGTCGAACTGGCCGAATCCGGCAAGCTCGACTACCTCGTGTTCGAATGCCTTGCCGAGCGGACGATCGCGCTTGCGCAGCAGAGCCGCCGCAAAGCCCCTGAGCTCGGCTACGATCCGCTGCTGGAGGCGCGCATGAGGGCGGTGCTGCCGATCGCCGCGCGCAATGGCGTGCGCATCATTTCCAACATGGGCGCGGCGAACCCGCGAGCGGCCGCGCGCAAGACCGCGCAGATCGCGCGCGAACTCGGACTTGACGGCCTGAAGATCGCCGCCGTCACCGGCGATGATGTTCTCGACGTCGTGCAGCGAGGTCATTTCAATTTCGAGGAGTCGGGGCAAAGCGTCGCGTCGTTCAACGATCGTATCGTTTCGGCGAACGCGTATCTCGGCGCCGCGCCGCTTGTCGCCGCGCTCGCGGCCGGCGCGGACATCGTGCTGACCGGGCGCGTGGCGGACCCGTCGCTTTTCACCGCGCCGCTGATCCACGAATTCGGCTGGAAAATGGACGACTGGAACACGCTAGGGCAAGCGACCGTCGTCGGGCATTTGCTTGAGTGCGCGGGGCAGGTCACGGGCGGCTATTTCGCCGACCCGGGCTTCAAGGACGTGCCGAATCTCGCCCGCCTCGGATTTCCGATCGGCGAGGTGAGCGAAGATGGTTCCGTCATCATCACGAAAGTCGCGCAGGCCGGCGGGCGCGTGACCGAGGCGACCTGCAAGGAGCAACTGATCTACGAGATTCACGACCCGGCTCGCTATTTGCAACCCGATGTCGTCGCGGATTTCACCGGCGTTCGCGTGAGCGAGGAAGCGCCCGATCGCGTCCGCGTGACCGGTGGACGTGGCACGCCGTGCACCGATACGCTCAAGGTGTCAGTGGCGTATACCGACGGATACATCGGGGAAGGACAGATTTCTTATGGCGGTCCGGGCGCTGTCGAGCGCGGCCGGCTCGCACTCGATATCGTGCGGGAACGGTTGCAACTGACCGGCGCGCAGACGAGTGAGCTGCGGTTCGATCTGATCGGCGTGAACGCGTTGCATGGCGAGAGCGCGGGGACAGCGGGCGGCACTCAGCCGTACGAAGTGCGCGCACGTGTGACGGGGCGCGCCGCGTCGGCCGAGGAAGCGCTGCGGATTGGCAACGAAGTGGAAACGCTCTATACGAATGGCCCCGCAGGCGGCGGAGGCGTCACCAGGTCGACGCGAGAGGTACTCGCGGTTCAATCCGTATTGCTGCCGCGCGTCGACGTCGATCCGGCATTCGAGTTTGTGGAGGCGTGAAATGAAACTGCGAGAACTTGCCCATTCCAGAACAGGTGACAAGGGCAATACGCTGAACGTGTCGGTCATATGCTACGACCCGAGCCACTACGAACATCTGCGGCGCGAGTTATCCGCGGATCGCGTGAAATCGCATTTGCGCGACGTCGTGCGTGGCGAGGTGGTGCGCTATGAATTGCCGCATCTCGCGGCATTCAATTTCGTGCTGGGAGAGGCGCTTGGCGGCGGTGTCACGCGTTCGCTCGCACTCGATGCGCACGGCAAATCGTTGAGCTCGGCGGTGATGGGGCTGGACATTGCCGATCTGCCTTGAAGAACACGCGGCGTGTGGCCGAAGGGCAATACGCGAAATACAACCCGCTCATCCGACGCGGCGATTCGGTGCGTTCTACGAAGACCTGCTGGTATAAGCACCACGAGAGGCCGCGCATGCACAGTTCACTCCGCATTGCGCCGGCCAGATTGATTATCTACTCGACAATACCGATCAGATTGTCGATGTCTTCCTGAATGCGCATCTGTGCTTCGCGCACGGCGGCATCAGGAGTATTGGCAACGAGTGGCAGCATCAATCCCGAACCCTTGAATTCAGCTTGATAATGCACCCATGCGGCATACGTACAGACACCGGAAGCCTTTTGCACGAGATTGACCGTGACGTCATAAGTGCGTTGCTTGCCGTGCCGGCGCGTATATTGAAAGCGGCTTAATACAGGTTTGTACATCGCGGCCCCCTTTTGCTGGAAACTTTAGTTATTAACTGTTTCGTCCACGTGTGATGATTTGCCGAATGGGCAGCGAGGCATCGGCATGCCGTCCACAAAAGCACTTGCACAGCGCACCGCAAATTCATAAGCGCACGCGGGGCTTGCGAACTGCCCGAGATCCCCCAGCGACGTGGATTCGCCGTCTTCTTTCAGAATGCAGGCGCGGGCGACGAAAGTGTGGCCGTATCTGACAGTCGACGCCTGAATCGCTGCGCCACGGTGATATAGAACCATGCGTGCCCTCTCAATCTTAGATTTAAGAAAGGCCATTGTAATATTGTCAAATCTCGTTTGGTAACTGTTACCTTTTCCCATCGGGCGCTTAAGTATGACGAGAAGATTGTGCACATGGAGAACGTTTGCGCAAACTACATGGCTCAATAAATCGCGCGAATAACGTATTTGCCACTCAGCCAGAAAAATCGCCGCGCCCGATTTCATCAATACGGATTCCTCTGTTGAAAGCCGGCTTGTTGCTCAGACCATTTTAAGTTCTACCAGCCGTCAGCTTTTTAATTGCCGGTTAGATGCTGTCTTTTAAGTCCGGCAGCACGCCCAGCCTCCGGAACTGATCCGCTTTTGCACAAGTCGATTCGCCTGATTTGGCCCGTCGAAGCACCTCCTGCCGCCTTGGTATGCGGTTTGCTGGGCGTTGATGTTTTTCTCGCACGTGCCCTACATGTCTCGAACCCTGTCTACTTGCCAAAGGTGGAGCGCCCGCGAAATCCGGGTATTGCACGAAGTGCCGCGTGTCCTCGTCGTCGATGACAACGCCGGCGCGGCCGAAGCGCTCGCTACCTATCTCTCCTACGAAGGCGTGGAAGCCCGTGCCGCCGTCAGTTGCGCGGATGCGCTTCGCTGTGTGCGGGACTGGGTGCCGGACGTCGTCGTGCTCGACATCATGATGCCCGAGCGTGACGGCTACGAAACGGCCAGCGCGCTGCGCAGCTATCTGCCGACGCAAAGTCTCGGCATCGTCGCGTTCACGTCGCTCGACGAGGATCACGTCAAGGAAACCGGCAGGGCACGTCACAATTTCGACGGCTATTGTCAAAAAGGCACGGCGCCGACCGCCTTGCTTGCGCTGATGCGCAGGCTGTGGCGCGAATAGGGCGGCTTGCGGCGGTTGTCCTTAAGCCGGTTCCCCTATCACCGGCTCGGCAATGATCTGCCGAACAATCGCCTCCATCAAACCCGGAAAGCGAGCGTCCAGTTCCCCTCTACGCAGCGAATTCTGATGCACGGTGCCGGCCACGCGTGTGCGCACCAGCCCCGCCTCGCGCAGGATCCGGAAATGATGGGACACGCTCGACTTCGGCCGGCCGCCGTCGAGTTCGCCGCAGGTGGCTTCGTCCACAGTGGATAGCCGCCGGACAATTTCGAGGCGAACCGGGTCGCTCAAAGCATGAAACAGCCGCCCGAGCGTGAAGTCCTCGGCGGCAGGGTGGGTATAAGTGCGCATTCTGCAAATAGTAGAGGTTTCTGCGATACTCCATAGTTCGATGTTTATCGAACTACCGTACAAGTTTATCTAGTGGAGTTTAGCCTGATGTCCGCATTGTTTCAGCCCTACAAGCTCAAGGACGTGTCCTTGCGCAACCGTATCGCCATTCCGCCGATGTGCCAGTACACCGCCGAAGACGGCCTGATCAACGACTGGCACCGCGTGCACCTCGCCGGTCTGGCGCGCGGCGGCGCGGGGCTGGTGATCGTCGAGGCGACGGCCGTCTCGCCGGAAGGCCGGATCACGCCGGGCTGCGCCGGCATCTGGAACGACGAGCAGGCGCAGGCTTTCGCACCGGTGGTGGCGTCGATCAAGGCGGCCGGCTCGGTGCCGGGCATCCAGATCGGTCACGCGGGCCGCAAAGCCAGTGCGAACCGTCCGTGGGAGGGCGACGACCACATCGCCGCCGGCGACAGCCGCGGCTGGCAGACCATCGCGCCGTCGGCGATCGCGTTCGGCGCGCACCTGCCGAAAGTGCCGCAAGCGATGACGCTCGACGACATCGCACGGGTGCGCGAAGATTTCGTCGGCGCCGCGAAGCGCGCCCGCGACGCGGGCTTCGAATGGCTCGAACTGCACTTCGCGCACGGCTATCTTGGCCAGAGCTTCTTCTCGACGCATTCGAATCAACGCGACGACGCATACGGCGGCAGCCTGGAAAACCGCAGCCGCTTCCTGCTGGAAACGCTGGCTGCGGTGCGCAAGGTCTGGCCCGAGCATCTGCCGTTGACCGCGCGTTTCGGCGTGATCGAATACGACGGCCGCGACGAGGAAACGCTCGCGGAGTCGATCGAACTCGCGAAGAATTTCAAGCGCGAAGGGCTCGACATGCTGAGCGTCAGCGTGGGTTTCTCCACGCCGACAGCGGCGATTCCGTGGGCGCCCGCATTTCTCGCGCCGATCGCGGAGCGCGTGCGCCGCGAAGCCGGTATTCCGGTTTCGTCGGCATGGGGAATCGATACGCCGGAACTGGCGGACCGCTCGGTCGCGAACGAACAGCTCGACCTGGTGATGGTCGGCCGCGCGCATCTGGCCGATCCGCACTGGCCGTATCATGCGGCGCGCAAGCTCGGCATCGAGCGCGCGTCGTGGACGTTGCCCGCGCCGTACGCGCATTGGCTCGAGCGTTACGCGGTCGCGTCGTAAGCGTTTGAACTGAAGTCGGTGATGCTGATGAGCGCCGTTTGCCCGCTGCCGAATGTGGCGGGTGAACGGCGCTTTTTTTGCGCCATGCGGGTTTGACCTTCGACGCGGTCATACACGGCGAGCGGAACGGCCCTTGCTGGAACCTCCACTCATAGACCACCACGGAGGCTCTTCCTATGAAACCTTACATCGTCGCTCACATGATGTCGTCGCTGGACGGCCGCAGTCTCACGGACGGCTGGCATCTCGACTTCGCCAGCGACCTCTACGAGACCACCGCTGCCGGCTTCGAAGCCGACGGCTGGATCTGCGGGCGCGTGACCATGCAGGAAATCTCGCATGGTGCCGATTATCCGAAGGGGCTCGCGAAGAGCGCGCTGCCTCGCACGGATCATTTCGTCGAACGCAACGCGGCGCAGTACGCGATCTCGATCGATCCGCAAGGACGTGTCGCATGGAAGAGCAACACGGCGCTCAAGTCGCATGTTGTCGAGGTACTGACCGAAGAGGTCGCCGACGACTACCTCGCTTATCTGCGATCGATCGGCGTGTCTTACGCGTTCGGCGGCAAGCGCGGGATCGATCTCGACAAAGTGGTGCAGACCCTGGCGCGCGAGCTCGGCGTGAAGAAGCTGATTGTCGAAGGCGGTTCGCATGTGAGCGGCGCGTTCGTGAACGCCGGTCTCGTCGACGAGGTCAGCGTGCTGATTCTGCCGCTGGTGGATGGCCGCAGCGAGCATCCTTCTTCGTTCGAAGTCCCGATGGACAAGTGGCGGGCACCCGCGTATCTGAAGCTGACGTCGGTGGAAAAAGCCGGGCACGACGCAGTGTGGCTGCGCTATACGAAGGCATGAACGACAACGCGCGGCAGCGTGGAGTTTTGCTCCACGCTGCCGCGCTGCGTTTTGTCTGTACCCGGTTCTGCCGCTGGGATTCAATGGCGAGTCATCAGCCCTTCATGTGTTGCGTCGACATCCACCCGCCGCTCACACCGATCTGTGCGATCTGTTTCGCCACCGCATCGGCGAGTCGCTTCGCGTCCGCTGACACGCCAGCCCGTTTGGTTTCGGATACGGCGTGCAAACCGCCACCCAGTGCCGCCGTGGTCGCGATGCTGCCGGCCGCCGCGCCCACCCCGGCGGTTTCGGCGACGCCCGGCGCCTTGCCGCTGTCCGCATCGGCATCGAAGCGCTGTACCAGACGCGGCGCGCCGCCCGCGGGTTTGTACAGAATCTGCACCGTGCTGCTCACCTGACTCTTGCCTGCACCGAGGCCGATCATCGTGCGACGGCGGCGATTGCCCGAGTCGATCGTATCGAAGCTGCCTTGCACGAGCAGCACGTTCTGGTCGGCCGGGGCGGGGGCATCCGAGCGAACCGCGTGCAGACCCATCGACTGCAGTTGCTGCACGATTTCGTTGGCGACCTGTTCACGCACTTCGTCCGCATCGGCGACCTGCTTCTGTGCATCGGACGAACCGTTGAGGTGCGTCTTCAGTTTCTGCAGCATGCCGCTGTCGAGCTTGACCTGGTTTGGATCGGCGTCGAAGGTGTACACGTAAATCGTGTCCGGCCGTACTTGCGACTGCACGCTCGCTTCACTCGTGTTTCTGATGCCGCTGCCGGCGCACCCGGTCAGCAACGCGGTGCAGCCGAGCATCGCCACGCAGACCAGACGGGTGGCGTTCTTTCTGAGGAAATTCACTGAAGTCAACATGTTCATCCTGTCTTCGGCACGCGGTGCCGGTAGCTTCGAACGTATCAGCCGATGATCGGGCAACCGTAGGATCGTTGATCATCGGCGAAACGTATTCGCACGTGAAACACTCTTGATCTCATGCGTCCTTGTTTCGTACGCACCGGCAGCGAACGAAGTATGGTCGAGTCGCCTGCCGAACTCCATTCAGCAATTATTTCGAGCGATGTCATGCGAAAAGGCGGCGACGCGCGCGGTGCCGACGGCGGTGCCGATGCGGTGTTGAAGCGAAGTGGAACCGAAGCGGGACAAATGCGGACGTGCCGGGAACGGCGTTATTCGCGTGCAATGTGAAATCGTGAAATGGCGCGGGATGTACCGCGAGAATCGGGCATCAGTTCAGCGCCAGCTTGATGATGCAACACAGGACCAGCACAAGCAGGATGGCCGCAACTACCAGATTCATCGGGTATCGCATTCTTCACCACACGCGAGCGTTTCAGTGCTCTTATCCTAATCACCTGATGGAAGATGAAAAGTGACACTGACGCGGGAGTGTGGGACAGCTAACGTTGCATGCCAGACGAGCGCATTGTGGATCGGCGGGAGCTCTTCCACGTAGGCGGCGAGTTGCCGCTTCGCGCATAAAAGGCTCCCGCTACAGCGGAATTACTGCGCCTGTCCCGGCATCCCCGGCGCACCATGCGGTGCCTTGCTCGCCGCGGCGAGATCCTCCGACAAGCTGGTGCGCAACGTTGCAATCGCCTGCTCGGGATTCGCGGGCTTCAACTGTTCGCGAGCCAGCGAATCGTAGATGTAATGCCGCAGCATCGGGTCCTGCGTTTTGCCGAGCACCTCGTGATACACCGCGACGATCTCACCCGGATGGCCGCTCAGCGCATACAGACGGCGCAACTGCTCCAGATCGTTGATCACCGCAAAACCGGGGCCCCTCGGACCCATCATCGGACCCATCGCGCCATGCGAAGGCGGACCGTCGCCGCGCTGCGGTTCGCCGTGCATCTGCGCGGGCGAGGGCGGGGCCGTTTCCTGGGCGAGCGCCGCTGTCGCGGACACGGTCAGAACGGCGGCCAGCGCCGCGCTGAAAATGGTTTTTTTCATGATGTCGCTCCCATTGAGACAGAGCCGGCGCCACAGTGCGCCGGTGTAGGAGCAACGATAGTCGACATGCCGTTTCGTAGGGTTACTGAAGCCGACATGTAACTTACCAAGCCTTGCATGCGCCGCGATGCGGGCCGGTCGAAATCGACAAAGCGGAGAGAAGCCGGCGGCGAGCCAGGGTGAGTGTCGGCTGGCGCAATGTGGCCGGATGGCGCATGATTGATCGATGCGCCGTCCGACCCCAGATCCGGCAAGCTTCGGCGGATCGTGGGTCGCGCGGCACACGTGCCTGTCGGTGCGCGCGTCGGTGCAACATGCCGCGCCTGCACTGCCGGCGAGTACTCAAACCGCTAAGGAGGATTTCGAATGGACCGACCTGACGCCGCCAATCCATTTGGCGATTTCACCAAAATGCTGGAGCAGTTCAAGCTCCCCGGCTTCGATGTCCCCGCTATCATGGAAGCGCGACGCAAGGACATGGAGGCGCTGGTTCAGGCGAATCAGACGGCCTTCCAGGGCATGCAATCGCTGGCGCAGAAGCAGGCCGACATGCTGCGCACGACCCTGACCGAACTGCAGTCGCTGACGGGTCAGTTGTCGGCGGGCGGCGCAGCGCCTTCCACGAAAACCGCCGAGCTGATCCAGCAGAGCCTGCACAAGTCGCTGGCCGATATGCAGCAACTCGCGCAAGCCGCGTATCAGACGCAAGCCGAGTCGTATGCGGTCATCGCAAAACGCGTAGAAGAGAATGTGCAGGAACTGAAGTCGCTCCTGCAGCAGAAAAAATAGCGGGCGCTGTCGCGTCGAATCATCTGATTCGAGCGCGATGCATCCCGTCGATTGAATATGGACCGCTATTGGCCGCCGCGCCATTCGCGGTCTTTTTTTTGTGGTGGGCTTTCGTCCTGGGAATACGCCGCTCCCCGTGTTTCTTGTCAGAGGAAAGCGGTGCTGAAGCCCGCTGTTTTCAGCGGGTATTTACATCGAACTGTTTGATGCGGCCTGCGTGAACATTTTCTGATGCTCGCCGATCTTTGGTCGCCTGTGTTCGCTTTAAGCAGGACGCAATGTAAAAATGACCGTGGGAGGGCCGTCCCACGGTGATCGTGTCCTTAACGATCAAACGGCGCTGAACGGTGTCCCGTGCCCTAAAGGTTTAAATCGCCGCGCAAACGATTGGCGCCGGGGGCCGTCATCGCTCAAGTTTCATCCAGTCGCTCCGTAGACGCATTCACGCAGCCCGACCGGCGTGAAGGCCACACTGGCACCACCGGTCGGAAGTGCGCCCCCTAGTTTCACGTTTGTGATCGGCGAGTGCCGGGTCACGAGCGTTTCACCTCGAAGGAAATCTCGTGAAACCGATGCTCCACACCCGCATTGCCCGCGCAATGTTCGGGGCGAGCTGCGCGCTGTCTTTTGCCGCGCACGCCACGCTCGGCCAGAACGTCAGCACTGTCGATAGCGATCAGATACACCTGCGCGCGGTCGCTCGCGCGGCCACCACGCAGAGCGCCTATTCGGTCCATTTGCTGACGATGCCGTCCGGCACGCAGGTGCGCGAGTACGTCGGGCGCAACGGCATCGTGTTCGGCATCGCGTGGGAGGGCCCGACGCTGCCCGATCTGAAGTCGATGCTGGGCGCGTCGTTCGACGCATACGTCGCCGCCACGGCAACCCGGCGCGGCACGCCGCTCGCGGTGTCGAACAGCGACCTGGTGATTTACTCCGGCGGCCATCTGCGCGCGTTCTCCGGCCATGCGTATTTGCCGCAGGCGGTGCCCGCGGGCGTCGACGTCGGCGTCATTCAATAACGGAGCCGATCATGCGTCACATGTCTTCGTGGATGACCCTGTTGTGCGCGGCGCTGCTCGCGTTGCTCGTCACCGCGTGCGGCGGCGGAGGCGGCGGCTCCGGTGGCGCGAGCACCACGGCGAATTCCAGCAGCTCGACCAGCGGTCCGACCGTGACCAATACCTCGCCCGCGCCGCAAGTGCTCGCCGCGAACGCGGTGCGCGTGACGGTCGACGCCGGCGTGAGCAACGTGCCCAACATGCCGTTCGTCAGCATCACGCTGTGCGCGCCGGGTACGAGCGAATGTCAGACCATCGATCACGTGCTGGTCGATACCGGCTCATGGGGCGTGCGGGTGTTCGCCTCGCAACTGCCCGCGTCGATGAACCTGCCGCAGCAGAAGGACGCGTCGGGTAATCTGGTCGCCGAATGCATGCAGTTCTTCGACGGCTACACGTGGGGCTCGGTGCGGCTCGCCGATCTGCAGATCGCCGGCGAAAAAGCCGCCTCGCTGCCGATCCAGGTGATCGACCCGAACTACCCGACGTTGCCCGCCGACTGCGCGAACCTCGGCGCCTCGCGCAACACGCCGGGCACCTTGCAGGCCAACGGGATTCTCGGCATCGGCGTGTTCAAGCACGATTGCGGCGCGAACTGCGTGGCGCAGGCGCTGGCCGGCACGTACTACGCCTGCCAGAGCCTGCCCTGCACGTCGATTCCGCTTGCCGAAGCATTTCAGGTGGCCAATCCGGTGCCGTACTTTGCGACCGACAACAACGGTTCGATGCTGAGCCTGCCGACGGTCTCCGGCGGCGCACCGTCGGTGTCCGGGCAACTGGTGTTCGGCATCGGCACGCAGGCCAACAATGCGCTCGGCAGTGCGCAGGTGATCGGCGTGAGTCCGTCGAACGGCACGTTCACGACGGTGCAGAACGGCACCACGTATTCACACAGCATTCTGGACAGCGGCTCGACCGGACTCTTCTTCCAGACCAGCGCGATGGCGGCTTGCCCGATTCCGAACAGCGCGTACTACTGCCCGGCGTCGACCCAGCAGTTGAGTGCGCTGATCGAAGGCGTGAACGGCACGACGAGCGCGGTGAGCTTCAGCGTGGGCAATGCCGCGTCGATCGCGCAGACGTATGCCGGCGATTCGGCATTGCCTTTATTGGCGGGACCGGCCTTCGTGACGTCGACGATTTTCGACTGGGGTCTGCCGTTTTTCTATGGCCGCAATGTGTACGCGGCCGTCGAACAACAGGCGACGCCTGGCGGCACCGGGCCCTATGTCGCCTATTGAGCGGCCTTGTCGCCAGCGTGCGCAATCACCCGATGCACGAAGCGCAGCTTGTCCACCACCGGTGCGGCCAGCGTGAACGGATAGCCGTCGGCCATCCCGAGGCTGCGGTTCAGGCTGTTCAACGCATAGGTGAGCGGAAACCAGCGCTTCATCAGATTGTCGAAGCTGGCGTCCTCGACCGGCGTACGGTCGGTGAGCGTCGGCTCGCTCGGGTCGTCGGGCAGCAGCGCGAGGCCGTATGACGTCGACGTGTCCAGCACGTCGACGATCAGCAGATAGTGCGCCCACGTCTCCGCCCAATCTTCCCACGGGTGCATCGTCGCATACGCGCTGATGTACGACGCCTGCCAGTCGGGCGGCGCGCCGTCGCGATAGTACGCGTCCAGCGCCTCGCCGTAGTCGGCGCGCTCGTCGCCGAACAGCTTGCGGTACGGTTCGAGCCAGCGCGGGTCGTTCTGCACCAGTTGGTCGAAGTAGTAGTGGCCGGTCTCATGACGGAAATGGCCGAGCAGCGTGCGATACGGTTCGCCCATCGCAGTGCGCACTTTTTCGCGGTGAGCGTCGTCGGCCTCGGCGATGTTCAGCGTGATGAGCCCGTTGTCATGACCCGTCATCACGCGCGCGCCGTCGCCGCCGTCTTCGAGGAATTCGAACGCGAGGCCATGTTCGGGGTCCGCCTGACGCGATTTCACGTCGATGCCGAGTTCGGCCAGCGTATAGAGCAGGCGGCGCTTGGCCATCTCCAGCCGATACCAGTAGAGCCGGTTCTCCGTTGCGCCCAGATTGGGGATCGTGAGGGTCAGTTGGCAAGCGCGGCACAAGCTGTCGGGCGAGTCGGCGGGGATCATCCAGTTGCAGACGTTTTCGACCGCGTAGTTGTGGCACTGGCGAAACAGCGCGCCGTCCGCGCCCGGATGCAGGCTGCGCCAGCGTCCGTCGCCGGCGTCTTCGAACGCGCTGATTTCCGCCAGGTCAGGCACATAGCCGAGCAAGGACTCGCAACGTTCGCAGCGGACGTTCTCAAAGAAGACGAGGTGCGAGCAGCGATTGCAATGGAAGGTTTTCATCGGGCGAGCCTGGGTGAGGGTGGCAGTCGTGAGCGAACGCTTGCCGCAATCTTCATGCCGCAATTGCCAGACGTCACCGGTTTAACGCACATTACGTGCATGATCGTGCATGGGCGCTGCGCCGCTTTGGTGCGTGGCCTGGCGAGAAGCGGCCAACCTCCGGCGGTTCGAGGGTCCGCACGGCCGGCCAGTGCGGCAAAGTTGACAGCAGCCGGTGCGCCGGGGCAGTGCTGAAGCAGTACACGCGGTTCACAACGCTTGTCGCGCTCGTTCTATCAACGGCATGAAGCTTGCTTTTTGGCGGGCTGCCATCCTTCGTCCAGGAGTCAGGTGTGTCCATACGCGTCGCGTTGCATCACGTCACACATTACCGCTACGACAGGCTGGTTTCGCTGTCGCCCCAGGTCGTGCGGCTCAGGCCTGCGCCGCATTGCCGGACCCCGATCCTCGCCTATTCGATGCGGGTCGAACCGGCCGAACACTTTATCAACTGGCAGCAGGACGCGTTCGCCAACTATCAGGCACGGCTCGTCTTTCCTGAGAAGACGCGCGAGTTCAAGGTGACCGTGGACCTGGTCGCCGAGATGGCCGTTTATAACCCGTTCGACTTTTTCCTCGAACCGTCGGCCGAGCAGTTCCCGTTCACTTACGACCCCGGCCTCGCGCTCGAACTCGCGCCGTATCTGATCAAGCGTCCGATGACGCCGCGCTTCGCCGCATTCGTCGCGAGCATCGACCGCACGCCGACCGGCACCGCCGACTTCCTCGTCGCGTTGAATCAGCGGCTGCAACGCGAGATCCGCTACCTGATCCGGATGGAGCCGGGCGTGCAGACGCCCGAGGAAACGCTCGTGAGCGCCGCGGGCTCGTGCCGCGATTCGGGCTGGCTGCTGGTGGAGACCTTGCGGCAACTGGGGCTGGCGGCGCGCTTCGTGTCCGGCTACCTGCTGCAACTCGCGCCCGACGTCAAATCCATCGACGGCCCGAGCGGCACCGAAGTCGACTTCACCGACCTGCATGCGTGGTGCGAAGTGTATCTGCCGGGCGCGGGCTGGATCGGCTTCGATCCGACCTCGGGCCTGCTCGCGGGCGAAGGGCATATTCCGGTCGCCTGCACGCCCGAGCCGGGGAGCGCCGCGCCGATCTCGGGCGCGGTGGACGAATCCGAAGTCGAGTTCGATCACACGATGTCGATCGAACGGGTGCTGGAGACGCCGCGCGTCACGAAGCCGTATAGCGAAGCGATGTGGCGCGACGTGCTGAAGATGGGCGAGCAGGTCGACCAGCAACTCGCCGACATGGACGTGCGCCTGACGATGGGCGGCGAGCCGACCTTCGTGTCGGTGCGCGACCGTGACGCCGACGAATGGAACACCGACGCGCTCGGGCCGACCAAGCGAGGCTATGCCGTCGCGTTGATGGACAAGCTGCGCGCGCGTTACGGCGCGAACGGCTTCCTGCATATCGGCCAGGGCAAGTGGTATCCGGGCGAGCAGTTGCCGCGCTGGGCGATGTCGCTCTACTGGCGCGCCGATGGCGAACCCTGCTGGCAAAACCCGGCGCTGTTCGCCGATGAACGCGAGCCTGGCCGCTACACCGCGGGCGACGCGCAACGCTTTCTCGCCCATCTCGCGGGCAAGCTGTCGCTCGACACGGACTGCATCCAGCCCGGTTTCGAAGACGTCTGGTACTACCTGTGGCGCGAGCGCCGCTTGCCGGTCAACGTCGATCCGTTCGACGCCCGGCTCGACGACGAACTGGAGCGGGTGCGCTTGCGTCGTGTGTTCGATGCGGGCCTGAGCGGCGCCACGGGGTATGTGCTGCCGCTCGCGCGCGAGCGCGACGTGCCGAGCGAAACGCCGAAGTGGGTCAGCGGCCGCTGGTTCTTCCGCGACGAACGCATGTATCTGATTCCCGGCGATTCGCCGATGGGCTACCGGCTGCCGCTCGACTCGCTGCCGTGGGTGTCGAAGACCGACTATCCGTATCAGCACGCGCACGATCCGTTCGCGCCGCCGGTGCCGTTGCGTTCGTCCGCGCAATTGCGCTTGCAGTACGACAACGAACAGCGCGACGCGAGCCAGGCGCCGACACTTGTCGAGAAGCGGCGCGCGGCCGCGTTGTCGCTGTCGGCGGGCGATCTGCTGAGCGGCATGGCGGGCAGCGGCGTGCTCGCCTACGCGCGTCAGCCGGGCGATGTGCAGGCGCCGGCGCACGGGCAGTCGTCGAAGGAAACGCTGCGTACGGCGATTTGCGTCGAGGCGCGCGACCCCAAACGCGCGGCCGGTCCGAAAGCCGAAGCGGATGCGTTCGGCAGCGGCCGCTCGCTGCTGCATGTGTTCATGCCGCCGCTCACCGAACTCGACGACTATCTCGACCTGCTCGCCGCCGTCGAAGCGACAGCCGCCGAGTTGAAGATGCAGGTGGTGCTCGAAGGCTATCCGCCGCCGCGCGACGCGCGCCTGAAGATGCTGCAGGTCACGCCGGACCCCGGCGTGATCGAGGTGAACATTCATCCGGCCGCGAACTGGGAACAACTGGTCGATCACACCGAGTACCTGTATGAGTCGGCGGCGCAGAGCTATCTGAGCAGCGAGAAGTTCATGACCGACGGGCGCCACACCGGCACCGGCGGCGGCAATCACCTCGTGCTCGGCGGCGCGACGCCCGCCGATAGTCCGTTCCTGCGGCGGCCCGATCTGCTCGCGAGCCTGATCGCGTACTGGCACAACCATCCGTCGCTGTCGTATCTGTTCTCGGGGCTCTTCATCGGGCCGACCAGCCAGGCGCCGCGCATCGACGAAGCGCGCAACGACCAGGTCTACGAACTCGAAGTCGCATTCCGCGAGTTGCAGCGGCAGATCGACCTGCTCGGCGGCCGCGACAGCGCGAACCTGCCCGCGTGGATGATCGACCGCTCGTTGCGCAACATCCTGATCGACGTGACCGGCAACACGCACCGCGCCGAGTTCTGCATCGACAAGCTCTATTCGCCCGACGGCCCCACTGGACGCCTCGGCCTGCTCGAATTGCGCGGTTTCGAAATGCCGCCGCACGCGCGCATGAGTCTCGTGCAGCAGTTGCTGCTGCGCGCGCTGGTGGCGCGCTTCTGGCGCGAGCCGTACACGCAGCGGCTCACGCGCTGGGGCACCGAACTGCACGACCGCTTCCTGCTCGGCAGCTTCGTGAAGATGGATTTCGACGACGTGCTCGACGAGCTGAACCGCGCCGGCTTCGCATTCGACAGCAGCTGGTTCGCGCCGCACTTCGAATTCCGCTTCCCGCTGGTGGGCGAGACCACGGTGAGCGGCGTCGCGCTGACGATCCGCAGCGCGCTCGAGCCCTGGCACGTGATGGGCGAGGAGGGTTCGGCGGGCGGCACGGTGCGTTATGTGGATTCGTCGGTGGAGCGGCTCGAAGTGCGCGCGCTCGGTCTGAACGGCAACCGCCATGTATTGACCGTCAACGGCGTGCCGGTGCCGTTGCAGCCCACCGGCCGCGTCAGCGAATACGTGGCCGGCGTGCGCTTTCGCGCGTGGTCGCAGCCGTCGGCGCTGCATCCGACCATCGGCGTGGACGCGCCGCTCACTTTCGATCTGGTCGACACCTGGACTGGCCGCTCGGTCGGCGGATGCCAGTATCATGTCGCTCATCCGGGCGGGCGCAACTATCAGACCTTCCCGGTCAACGCCTATGAGGCGGAAAGCCGGCGGCGCGCACGCTTCTTCGCGTCGGGTCATACGCCGGGGCCGCTCACGGTCGACCTGCCGCAGCGCAGTCTCGAGTTTCCGTTCACGCTCGATCTGCGCTACTGGTAAAACCGCCCATACTTAGAACGATACGATCTTGGCCTTTCAATCGACTTTTCCCTTCGAAGCGTCCGCGGCTCGTGCGGACGCTTCGTCCCTGTTACGGCTGCTGCCGGGCTACGACGGACATTGGGACGAGTTGCGCGACGAAACGGGCGTGCTGCGCGAGCCGTGGCGGCAATTCTTCGAGCGGCTTGGCGAGGACGGCGTCGCACGGTTGGAGGATCACTGCGCGTCGGTCGCGCAACAGATTCGCGACAACGACATCAGCTACAACGTCTATGCGGATAACGGCGAGTCGCGTCCCTGGGCGCTCGACCTGCTGCCGTTTCTGATCAGCGAGGACGAGTGGGCGCATATCGAACGCGGCGTGACGCAGCGCGCGCATCTGCTCAATGCGATCGTCGCCGATATCTATGGGCCGCAAACCCTGCTCGAACGTGGGCAACTGCCGCCCGCGCTGGTGTTCGGGCATCCGGGCTATCTGCGCCCAGTCAAGGGCTTCACGCCGCCCGGCGGCCAGTACCTGCAAGTGGTCGCGGTCGATCTCGCGCGGACGCCGAACGGCGACTGGACCGTCATGGCGCATCGCACCGAAGCGCCATCGGGTCTCGGCTATGCGCTGGAAAACCGGCTGATCGTGTCGACGCTGTTCGCCGAGCCGTTCCGCTCGATGCGCGTGAGCCGCCTCGCGCCGACCTATTCGCAACTGATCGCGACGCTCGCGCAATCGGCGCAGTCCACGATGCGGCACGACCCTGGCGCCGCGGAGTCACCGCAGTCGCCGCATATCGCGCTGCTCACGCCGGGGCCGTTCAGCGAAACCTATTTCGAGCACGTGTTTCTCGCGCGCTATCTCGGCGTCACGCTGGTCGAAGGCAAGGACCTGACGGTGCGCGACGACATGCTCTATCTGAAGACGCTCGCCGGGCTCGAACGCGTGCACGTCGTGCTGCGCCGGCTCGATGACGCGTTCTGCGACCCGGTCGAACTGCGCGCCGATTCGAGCATCGGCGTGCCCGGCCTGCTGCAGGTGATGCGCGCGGGCAACGTGATCGTGTCGAACGTGCCGGGTTCGGGCTTTGTCGAATCGCCGGCCTTGCACGGCTTTCTGCCGGGCGTCGCCGAAGTGCTGCTCGGCGAAGACCTCGTGCTGCCGAGCGTCGCGACCTGGTGGTGCGGCGAACAGGCGGCGCGCGAGCATGCATTCGCGCGGCTCGACGAAGCGTTCATCGTGCCGACCTGGCCGGTGACCGGGCGCGATGCGCCGCCCGGCATCGAGCAGGGCAAGCAGACGCTGTCGGCGTGGCGCGAGCGCATCGAGGCGATGCCGGACACGTACACGATCCAGCAGGTGCAGCGTTTCTCGTGTACGCCGCGTTACGAAGACGGCACGATCGGCCGCCGCCCGGCGGTGCTCCGCGCCTATGCGATTGCCGATGTCAACGGGGGCTGGCACGTGATGCCGGGCGGCTTCACGCGGATGGCCGCCGAGCGCCAGGCGACGGTATCGATGCAGTACGGCGGCAGCAGCGTCGATACATGGGTGCTGTCGAGCCAGCCGACTTCGACCTTCACGCTGCTGCCTTCGCCGATGCAGCCCGCCGACCTCGCGCGCGAGCATCGCACGGTGTCGAGCCGCGCGGCGGAAAATCTGTTCTGGGCCGGACGTTACGGCGAGCGCGCCGAAAACAACGTGCGGCTGCTGCGTCTGATTCTCGGCTCGCTCGAAGGCAACGATGCCGACGCGATGTTTCCGACCCTGGTCGAACTCGCGATGCAATGTGGCCTCGTGCAATCCGGCGACATGTCCGCGCCGTATTCGCCGCAAGTGTTCGAGCGCGCGCTCGTCGCGAATCTGAGCGAGAGCACCGGGGCCGCGAGCATCGGCCAGAATCTGAACTACCAGGCGCGCTCGAATGGCGAAGTGCGAGGGCGGCTGTCGAACGATCACTGGCGCACGATTCTCGCGTCGCGCAACGACTTCCGCGATGTGTTGCACACGTTGATGCCGGCTGCGGCGGCGCAAGGTGGTGGGAATGGCAATGGCGGCGGCAACGGCGCGAATGGCCGTGGCGAACGCTACGACCGTTACGACCGCATCACGCTGGTCAACGCGCTCGAGCGCCTGTCGGTGCAGTTGTCGGCGATCAGCGGCGCCCAGGGCGACCGCATGACACGCGACGAAGCGTGGCGTTTGCTGTTCGTGGGGCGTCACATCGAACGCGTGGCGGCGATGACGTCACTACTGCGTGTGATCGCCGAGCACGGCCAGCTTGCCACCCCCGCGGGTTTCGATCTGCTGCTGCAACTGTTCGACAGTACGCTCACGTACCGCTCGCTCTATCCGGGCCGCTTCGAAGTGCCGGCCTTGCTCGACCTGCTGGTGATCGAGCCGACCAACCCGCGCGGCATCTACGGCGTGTACGAACGTCTGCGCAAGAAGCTCGACGAGATCGCGCTGGCCGCGGGCAGCGTGCGGCATCGTCCGTTCGCGGAGTTGATGCCGCCTGCGAGCTCCTTGCCGTCGCTGGAATCGCTGTGTGAAGTGGATGAAAACGGCGCTTACCGTCACTTGATGGCGGTCTGCGATCAGATCGGCGGGTTCGTCGGCGCGGCTGCGCATGAGATCAGCGCGCGCTATTTCAGTCACGCGAGTACCGTGACTTCGCAGGTGTGGTCATGAAGCACGCGCCGACCGTGCTGTCCGTTTCGCATCGCACGACTTACGTTTATTCCACGTATGTCGAGACCGCGCAGCATCTCGCGACGATCCGGCCGATCGCCTGTTCGTGGCAGCGGCTGGTCTCGCATAGCGCGCGGATCGAACCCGAACCGTCGTATCTGCACAGCCGTGTCGATGCGTTCGGCAACGATGTGCTGTACTTCGCGCTGGATGCGCCGCACGAGCGCTTGCAACTCGTCAGCGAAACGACGGTGTCGCTGACGCCGCGCTGGACCGACCTCGATCCCGACGCCACGCCCGCATGGGACGAGGTGGCCGATGCGCTGCAGTTTCGCGTCGGCGGGCAGTTCAGGCCGGAGGTGGAGTTCTGTTTCGCGTCGCCGAATATCGTGCCGCGGCCGGCGCTGCGCGCCTATGCACTGCCGAGCTTTCCGCCGGGACGGCCGATCGCCGCGGGCGCGATAGATCTGATGCACCGGATTCACGACGACTTCGCGTACAAGCCTTCGGCGACGATGTTCGATACGCCAGCCGAGCGCGCGTTCGAACTGAAGAGCGGCGTGTGCCAGGACTTCGCGCAGGTGATGATCGGCTGTCTGCGCTCGCTGGGTTTGCCGGCGCGTTATGTCAGCGGGTATCTGCGTAACGATCCGCCGCCGGGGCAGCCGCGTTTGATCGGCGCGGATGCATCGCATGCATGGGTGTCGGTGCATTGTCCCGGCAGCGGCTGGATCGATCTCGATCCGACCAACGACGTACTGGCCGATGTCGATCACGTGACGCTCGCGATTGGCCGCGATTACAGCGACGTATCGTTGCTGCGCGGGATGATTCTTGGGGGCGGCGCGCATCAGGTGGAAGTGGGTGTGACGGTGATTGCGCTTTAGTGGCGCTCGGGCCTTGCACTCATTTCATGCCGACCTGGGGAAATCCCTTGTTCTTCATTCCCGCCCAATGGGAATTCCATTTTTGAAATCTGAGAACGTTCTGGCATTCTGGGCCCTTGTTGGATTGCGGGCGGTGTGATCGTGAACGTCGAACAGGGTGTGACAGGGGCTGAACGGGTGCTGCTGGTGCTGGCGGCGCTCGCTAGTCATGGCAAGGCGATGTCCGTCAAGGATCTGCTAGCCGTGACAGGCCTTGCGCAAAGCACGCTGTACCGGCAGATCGCGCTGCTCAAGCGCTGGGGTTTCGTCGCCGAAAACGCGGGGTATTACGCGCCCGGCCCGATCAGCCTGCAACTCGCGCTTGGCTTCGATGTGAATTCGCTGCTCGTCGAAGCGAGCCGCAGCGAAATGCAGCAACTCGCGCGAGCGTCGCAGGAAAGCATTGGGCTGGTGGTCGCGGTCAAGCATCAGGTGATGTGCCTCGAGATGGTCGACAGCCAGCATTCGTTGCGCTGCTCGTTCGAGAAAGGCCGCGCTGTGCCGCTCAAGGCGGGCGCTTCGGCGAAATCGCTGTTGGCGTTCATGGCCGACAAGGCGCGCGCCGAAGTGCTCGACAGCGTGTTCGACAACGACCCCGTCGGCCGCTGCGCAATCGAAGCAGAACTCCAACAGATTCGCGCCCAAGGCTACGCCGTCAGCGACAGCGAAGTCGATCCGGGCGTGTGGGGGGTGAGCGCCCCGATCTTTCATCGCAGTGGACGCAGCGCCGGCAGCGGCGCATCGATCACGCTGATGGCGCCTTCCACGCGTGCCATCGGCCGCGAAAGCCAATTCATCGACGGGACGCTACGCACGGCCCGCGCCATTTCCGAGCATATGCAATCCGATTGACTGGACGAAACTTCCCGGTTTCGTCCTCAATACGGATTCCGAACGAATTGCACGAATCGATAGAACCACAAGGAGCCTACCTCATGAAACTGCAACGACTGTTGTCCCTCGCATGCGTCACGTTCGCCGTGACGTTGACCGGATTCTCCGGCGCGGCGTCGGCACAAACGCCGGACGTGCTGAACGTCGCCACCGACGCCACCTTCCCGCCGATGGAGTTCACCGAGAACGGCGCGCGTACCGGTTTCGACGTCGACCTGATGAACGCGCTCGCGAAAGCGATGGGCAAACGCGTGCAATGGACCGACATCGACTTCAAAGGGCTGATTCCGGGTTTGATCGCGCATCGTTTCGACGCTGCGATCTCCGGCATCTACATTACCGACGAGCGCGCGAAAGTGGTCGACTTCACCGATTCGTATTACGCGGGCGGCCTCGCCGTGCTGGTGAAAAGTGATTCGCCGATCAAGACGGTGGCCGATCTGAACGGCAAAAAAGTCTCGGTCCAGGTGGGCACGAAGTCGGTGAACTATCTGCGCGATAACTTCCCGCAGATCAATCGCGTCGAAGTCGAGAAGAACCAGGAGATGTTCGATCTGGTGGGGATCGGCCGTGCCGACGCTGCCGTGACGGGCAAGCCGGCCGCGTATCAACTCGCGAAAACGCGCAGCGGCTTCCGCGTGCTCGACAAGACGCTGACGACCGAAGCCTATGGTATCGCCGTGCGCAAGGACGAGCCGCAACTGAAGACCGCCTTCAACACTGCGCTCGCGAAGATCAAGGCTGACGGCACGTATGCGGCGATCGTCAAGAAGTGGTTCGGCGCGAGTGCGCAATAAGCGGCCGGGCAAACGAAATGGAACTTGATTTCTCGCCGGTGATTGCCGGTTGGCCGGACATCATGCACGGCGCGTTGGTGACGGTCGAAGTGACCGCCGCGTCGCTCGCGCTCAGTTGCGTGCTTGGCCTGTTGATCGGCATTGGCCGGCTGACGCCCAAGCGGCGCATCGTGTACGGCCTGTGTACCGCGTACCTGACGTTCTTCCGCGGCACGCCATTGCTTGTGCAACTCTTTCTGCTGTTCTTCGGATTGCCGCAATTCGGCATTCTGCTGCCGGCGTTCGTGTGCGGCATGCTGGGGCTCGGTCTGTATTCGGCCGCTTATGTTTCGGAGATCGTGCGCGGCGCGATTCAGTCCGTCGATCGCGGGCAGATGGAGGCGGCGCGATCGATCGGCATGTCGTCGGGGCAGGCGATGCGCGCGATCATTCTGCCGCAGGCCATCGTGCGGATGATCCCGCCGCTCGGCAACGAATTCATCGCGCTGATCAAGAACTCGGCGCTGGTGTCGCTCCTGACGATCGACGATCTGATGCACGAAGGTCAGAAGATCATCAGCGTGTCGTATCGTTCGCTTGAAGTTTATCTGGCTATTGCACTGGTATATCTGGTGTTGACGCAGGCGACCAATTACGCACTGCATCGCGTCGAGCGTCGTTTGCGTGCGGGAGGGATGGTGCAATGAATACCGTGGCCAAAACCAATGAGCCTATCGTCAGCATTCGCGGGCTGACCAAATCGTTCGGCGCGCATACGGTGCTCAACGGCATCGATTTCGATATCCAGCCCCAACAGGTCGTCGTGGTGATCGGGCCGAGCGGCTCGGGCAAGAGTACTTTTCTGCGCTGCTGCAACGGACTCGAACAGGCCGAAGGCGGCACGATCGACATCTGCGGGCATCGGCTCGTCGAACAGGGCGAGATGCTCAAGGAGCGGTCGCTGAATGCGCTGCGCACTGAAGTCGGCATGGTGTTTCAGTCGTTCAATCTGTTTCCGCACTTATCGGTGCTGCATAACATCACCGTCGGTCCGCGCATGTTGCGCGGTCTCGGCAAGGCGCAGGCCGAAGCGGCTGCGATCGCGCTGCTGGAAAAAGTCGGGCTCGCGCACAAGGCGCACGTGATGCCGGCGAGTCTGTCGGGCGGTCAGAAGCAACGGGTTGCGATTGCTCGGGCATTAGCGATGCAGCCGCGCGTCATGCTGTTCGACGAGCCGACGTCTGCGCTCGATCCCGAACTGGTCGGCGAAGTACTGCAAGTGATGAAGCTGCTCGCGAGCGAAGGCATGACGATGGTGGTCGTCACGCACGAAATGGGCTTCGCGAAGGAAGTGGCCGACGTGGTGGTCGTGATGGACTGCGGTGTGATCGTCGAAGCGGGGCCGCCGGCTGAGATTTTCTCCGCGCCTTCGCAGCCGCGCACACGCGCATTCCTGCAGGCGGTGTTATCGCGCGCATGAGAGTTTCATTCGATGACAAGGTGTGGGCAGGCCGCTCCGACGACGGTGAGCCCGGCGACACGCGGCGTGTCTTCAATCAGGTAATGCCGTTCAGTGACGTCGTACAGTTGCAGCGCGACGCGCCGGTGATCGTGGGCTTCGGCTCGGATGAAGGCGTGCGCCGCAATCAAGGCCGGATCGGCGCAGCGCATGCACCCAGGGAGTTGCGCCGCGTGCTGGCGGGGTTGCCGGCCAAAACGTCGATGGCGGCGCTCGCAGATGCCGGCGATGTGGTGTGCGAGGACGGCGACCTCGAAGGCGCGCAGGCGGAACTCGCGGACGTGGTCAGCGAAGTGCTGGCGAGCGGTGGCCGGCCGTTGGTGTTCGGTGGCGGTCATGAAGTCGCGTGGGGAACGTATAGCGGTTTGCGATTGCATCAGCTGCGTGAAGCCGACAACGCAGCGGCGCCGCTCGCATCGCGCAAGCTGCTGATCATCAACTTCGACGCCCACTTCGATCTGCGCCAGAAGCGCCCCGCGAATTCCGGCACACCGTTCGATCAGATCGCGCTCGACTGCGCGGAACGGGGGCTGCCGTTCAACTATGCGTGCTTCGGTATCAGCGATCTGGGCAACACTGCCTCGCTGTTCGCGCATGCGCAGCATCTCGGCGTGCACTACGTGCTCGACGTCGATATGCAGGAAACGCAACTGCCGCAGCGTCTGAATGAGCTTCAGCAGTTGCTGGACGCAGCGGACGACGTCTATCTGACGATCGATCTCGACGTCTTGCCCGCCGCCACCGCGCCGGGCGTGTCTGCGCCCGCTGCGCTGGGCGTACCGCTATCGGTGGTCGAAGCGATGGTGCGGCGCGTGCGGGTCTCGGGCAAGCTGCGCGCGGCGGATATCGCGGAGTACAACCCGTCGCTCGATCAGGACAAGCGCACAGCGAGAGCGGCTGCACGCCTGGCGTACCGGTTGCTCTAAATCAGGCTGTCTGCGCTCCGTGTATCGCGCGGATAGAAAAGGCGGCTCGCCGGAACGCTCCGGCGAGCCGTTTTCGCGTCCACCTTGATGGCCGTAAGAGGCTACGCTGGACGTTAAGCCGCTACTGCGGACTGGTATGCCTACGGACTGCGTCTTGCGCCCACAGCGGCCCTAATCGAAATAAAATTTGACTCTGTGCGTATGCACATATAGACTGCCTCTCATGACCCGCCCTCTCTCTTACGACGAATGTAATTGCTTCGCGCTGCGCCAGGCGGCGCGGCACGTCACGCAAATCTACGAACGCCATCTCGGTGGAGTGGGGTTGACGGCTGCGCAATTTACGATTCTTGCCAAGCTCGCACGCACGCCGAGCCTGCCGATGGCGGACCTCGCCGACGCGATGGTCATGGAGCGCACAACCTTGGTCCGCGCCATGAAGCCCTTGCAGCGCGATGGCCTGGTGGTGGCGGAATCGGCGGAGCATGACGGCCGCACGTTTCTGTTCAGTTTGACGGAGCAGGGCGAAAAGACCTTCGATCAGGCCGCCATCGCATGGCGCGCCGCCCAGGACGAGTTCGAAAAGAAGTTCGGCCAGGCGCGCGCCAGGACGCTGCGCGCCGAACTGTTCAGCATTACCGGTTAGGCAGGCACACGCTCGTTCCGGCGAGCGTTGTTGTATTTGCATGTGTGCATACGCACTCACGAATAGGGAAGCGCAGCAATGGAAGGGCTATTCGACGACGACTGCTTTGCGATCCGCCAGGCCGCACGTTACGTATCGCAGATTTACGACCGGCATCTGGCCAATGTCGGCCTGACGATTACGCAGTTTTCGCTGCTGGGCCGTCTCAAACGCACCGGCCCGATGACGATGAAGCAGATGGCCGAAGCTATGCGCATGCAGCGCACCACGCTGGTCCGTACGATTCAGCCGTTGCGCCGCAATGGCCTCGTGTCGAGCGCGGCGCTTGGTGCGGATGCGCGGGCGTTGACGATTACGCTCACAGCCATCGGTGAAGAGCGGCTGAACGCCGGGCGTGAGCATTGGTATAGCGCGCAAGCCGAATTCGAGCATCGCTTCGGTGAACAGCGCGCGGCCGCACTGCGCGGCGAACTGTTCGCTCTGACACGGGATTCAATCTGAGGCCGCCCGCGGCCGCAACGAAGGCCGGCGCATCGCGCCGTTTTTTTCAACGCAACGAGTGCATACGCACATATCGACATCATGTCCACTACACCTTCGACTGTCGCCCCGCCGAGTGCGGCGCATACCGCCAGGCCGGCCAAGCGCATTCCGTGGATGTTGCTCGCGATCCTCACCGTGATCGTCGCGCTGGCGCTTGCCGTGTCGTACTGGTTCTTCGTTGGCCGCTTCGTCGAAACGACGGACGATGCGTACGTGGGCGGCGACGTCACCGTCATGGCGCCGAAGGTGAACGGCTTTGTCGCCGACGTGCTCGTGCATGACAACCAGTTCGTTCATGCGAACGACGTGCTGGTCCGCCTCGACGCTCGCGACTACGACGCCCGGCTGGCGCAGGCCAGTGCGCAAGTGCAGAGCGCGCAAGCCGCCGTTACCGAGTTGCAGGCGAAGAAATCGTTGCAACTTGCCACGATCAACGAACAGGCGGCCGAGGTGCGCGCCTCCGGCGCCGAACTCACGCGCAGCGCCGCCGACCAGGCGCGTTACCGCGAGTTGGTGAAGGACGAGGCGGTATCGAGCCAGGTGGTCGAGCGGGCCGATGCCGATCTGACCAAGGCGCACGCCGCAGTCGATCGAAGCAGTGCAGCGCTGATCGCGGCGCAACGGCAGATCGCCGTGCTCGATGCGCAGATTGGCGATGCCGAGGCGCGCATCGCCACCGCGCAGGCCGCGCAGCGCGTCGCCGCACTGAACGTGGAGTACACGACGATTCGCTCGCCGATTGACGGTTTTGTCGGCAATCGCAGCGCGCGAGTGGGACTGCTCGCCAACACCGGCGTGTCGCTGCTGACCGTGGTGCCGTCGAGCGGACTGTGGATCGACGCGAACTTCAAGGAAGACCAGTTGAAGAAGATGCAGGTCGGCGATAGCGTCGACGTCGATCTCGACGCATCGAACAAATGGATTCACGGCGTGGTGGAGAGCCTCGCACCGGCCACCGGCGCAACCTTCAGCGTGCTGCCCGCCGAGAACGCCACCGGCAACTTCACGAAGATCGTGCAACGCGTGCCGGTTCGCGTGCGCCTCGACGTGCCGAAGGACATGCAGGGCGTGCTGCGCCCCGGCCTCTCGGCAACCGTGAAGGTGCATGTCGACGCCGGCCGCGCACAAGTACACGGATGATGAGCCGATCATGACTCAAGTCCTCGACAATCCCGCCGACCAGCCGACCCGCACCAAAGTCTTCGCGTTCGCGCTGATGTGCGTCGGCTTCTTCATGGCCACGCTCGATATCCAGATCGTGGCGTCCTCGCTGCGCGACATCGGCGGCGGTTTGTCCGCGAGCCAGGACGAACTCTCGTGGGTGCAGACCTCTTATCTGATTGCGGAAATCATCGTGATTCCGATGTCCGGCTGGCTCACGCGCGTGTTTTCGACGCGTTGGCTCTTCACGTTCTCCGCGCTCGGCTTCACGGTTACCAGCATGCTGTGCGGACTCGCGTGGGACATCAACTCGATGATCCTGTTTCGCGGTTTGCAGGGCGCGGCCGGCGCCGCGATGATTCCGACGGTGTTCACCACCGCGTTCGTGCTGTTTCCCGGCAAGCAGCGGCTGATCGCGTCCACCACGATCGGCGCGCTGGCGTCGCTCGCGCCGACCATCGGCCCGGTGATCGGCGGCTGGATCACGTCGCAATGGTCGTGGCACTGGCTGTTCTATCTGAACCTCGTGCCGGGCATTGCCGTCACGGTGATGGTGCCGAAGTACGTGCACATCGACAGGGTCGATCTCTCGCTGCTGAAAAAAGGCGACTACCTCGGCATTCTGCTGATGTCGGGCTTCCTCGGCTGCCTCGAATACGTGCTCGAAGAGGGCCCGCGCAAGAACTGGTTTGGCGACGACGTGATCGTTCTGTGCACGTGGGTGTCGGCGATCTGCGGCTTTCTGTTCATCGTGCATGCGTTCACCGCGAAAGAACCGATCGTCGATTTGCGCGCGCTCGCGGTGCGCAACTTCGGTATCGGCAGCTTGCTGTCCTTCATTACCGGCATCGGGATCTTCTGCACGGTGTTTCTGACGCCAGTGTTCCTCGCGCGCGTACGCGGCTTCGATTCGTTGCAGATTGGTCTAGCGTTGCTCTCGGTCGGCTGCTTCCAGTTGATTGCGTTGGCCGCGTATTCGATGCTCGCGCGTGTCGTCGATATGCGCTTGCTGATGGTGTTCGGGCTCGCGTTGTTCGGCATCGGCTGCTATCTGTATGTGCCGTTGACGAGTCAATGGGGCTGGCAGCAACTGCTGATTCCACAGGCGTTGCGCGGCATCGGCCAGCAGTTCTGTATTCCGCCTATCGTCACGATGGCGCTGGGGGCGTTGCCGCAGTCGAGGCTTCGCTCCGCCAGCGGCCTCTTCAACCTGATGCGCAATCTGGGCGGCGCGATCGGGATCGCGGTGAGCAGCACGATGCTCAACGATCGGCTGAACTTTCATTACGAACGGCTCGACGAGCATCTGAACGCAGGCCGTCCGGCGGTTGAGTCGATCTTGCAGAAGCAGGCCGAGTACTTCGCGGCCATCGGCGGGAATGTGCTGAATGCGGCGCACGCGGGGCTCGATCAATTGCACGACGTGCTGTTGCGAGAAGCGCTGGTGCTCACTTTCTCCGATACGTTTCTTGCCGTGTCGCTCTGTTTCGTGGTCGGTTTGCTCAGCGTGCTGTTCTCGCGCCCATTCGGCAACACCGCGCCGCCGCCCGAGGCCCATTGAGGATTTCAACATGAAGCCGATCGTAATCAAAGTACTGGCGAGCGCGGCGTTGCTGACGCTCGCGGCGTGCGCCGTGCAACCGGCCACGCACGCGGATTTGCCGCAGACGGTGAAGACCGTTGCGCCGGCAGCGTGGAGTGTCGATGCACCGCAAGACAATATCAGCGCCGACGCGTGGTGGTCGCAATTCGGCGACCCGGTCATGCACCAACTGGTGGAGTCGGTACTGACCGGCAATCTCGACGTGCAGGCCGCCGTGGAGCGTGTGCGGCAGGCACAGGATCTGGCGAAGCAGAATCGCGCGGCCTTGCTGCCCGAATTGAACGCCAGCGCAACCGCGTCGAACACGCGGCAGAACACGCCGCCGCCGCTCGGCTATGTGCGCCAGGCCGGTATCGGCCTGACGGCGAGCTGGACGCCCGATGTGTTCGGCGGCGAACGTCTCGCGGTACTGGCCGCGCAGGCCCAGGTGTCGGGAAGCGAGGCGGCGTTGAATCAGGTGCGGCTCGCGCTCGCCGCGAACACGGCGGCGGCGTATATCGATCTGCGCTGGGCGCAGACGCAATTGCAGATTCTCAGCGACAACGAGCAGATTCGCGCTCGTGCGCTGAAACTCACGCAACAGCGTCTGCACTATGGACTGTCGACGCAACTCGACGTCGCGCGTGCGCAGAATCAGTTGGAGGATTTGCAGTCGCAGATTCCGCGCATGCAATCGGCCGTGCAGCATCAATTGAGTCTGATCGCGGTGTATTCGGGTCGCACGCCGGAGAGCGTCGACAAGTTGCTGCTTGCCGACGCCCGCGAGATTCCGCTGCCCGCGCAAAGCGCACCGCAGATGCTGCCTTCCGACGCGCTGTTGCAGCGGCCCGATGTGCGCACCGCCTATGCGTTGGTCGAACAGCGCGCGGCCGAAGTGGGGGTGTCGAAGGCGCAGCGCTATCCGAAGTTCAGGATCGATCTCGCGAATGGCCTGCTCGCTTCGTCGTATCTCGGCTTGCCGACGCTCACCGACAACCTCTTTAGCGCCGCGTTGAATGCAACGAGTCCGATCTTCAACGCGGGCCGCATCACCGCGAATATCGACGCAAGCGAGAGCCGCATGCGCGAATCGCAACTCGGGTTGCAGCAGACCATGCTGCAGGCGCTGAAGGAGATCGAGGACAACCGCAGCGATCTGGTGAGCGGCGCCGTGCAGGTGCAACGGCTCGGCGGCGCGCTGGATGCGTCGAACCATGCGCTGCGTTTGTCGACCGAACTGTACAAGGGCGGCGCGTCGAGCTTTCTCGACGTGCTCGCCGCGCAGGAGGCGTATCTGCGCGACGCGGAATCATTGAACCAGGCGAAGCGTGAGCATGCGCTTTCGGCGGTCGCGTTGTACCGCTCGCTGGGTGGCGGGTGGGATGTGGGGGCGGGCGAGACGGTTGCGGCGGTATCGGCGAAACGCTGATTCGTGGCTGCGGCCAATCGGCGTCATCCAATGAGCAGGCAGGCGCAGTAGAAAACACAGTGCTGATCCAACTGGAGAGAACCATGACGAGTATGCGAGAAGTAGTGATCTGCAATCCGGTGAGAACGCCGATTGGCGCATTCGGCGGATCGCTGAAGGACGTGAGCGCAACCGAACTCGGCGCGGTAACCGTGCGCGAAACGCTGCGGCGCAGCCGGCTCGAAGCGGGTGCGCTCGCTTCGGTCGTGATGGGTAATGTGATTCAGGCCGGCAACAAAATGAACCCGGCGCGCCAGGCGTCGATTGGCGGCGGCGTGCCGGTGGCGGTGCCGGCGCTGACCGTCAATCGCGTGTGCGGCTCCGGCGCTCAGGCCATCGCATCGGCGGCTCAGGAGATCTGGCTAGGTCTTGGCGATGCCGCCGTCGCGGGCGGTATGGAGAACATGGATCGCGCACCGTACCTGCTCGATGGCGGGCGCTGGGGGTATCGGATGGGTAACGCGCAGATTCACGACAGCCTGCTGCGCGACGGCCTGAACGACGCGTTTTCCGGCGAGCATTCGGGCTGGCATACGGAAGACCTCGTCAGTCAGTTCGACATCACGCGCGAAGCCCAGGACCGTTGGGCCGCGCGCTCGCAACAGCGTTTTACCGACGCGCAGGCGCGCGGCGACTTCGACGCCGAGCTGGTAGCGGTGGATATCGCCGCGCGCAAAGGTCCGCAGCAGTTCACGCGCGATGAACAGCCGCGCCCGGACACGACCGTGGAGACGCTCGCCAGATTGCGTCCGGCCTTCCGCCCGGACGGCACGATCACCGCGGGCAACGCGCCGGGGTTGAACAGCGGCGCGGCCGCGATGCTGGTGGCCGAGCGGGGTTTCGCCGAAGCGCGCGGTATCGAGCCGTTCGCGCGGCTCGTCGCGTATGGGGTCGCGGCGGTCGAGCCGGGCATGTTCGGCCTCGGTCCGGTGCCCGCCGTGCAGATCGCATTAGCGCGCGCGGGTTGGCAACTGGACGATGTCGAGCGCTTTGAAATCAACGAAGCGTTCGCTGCGGTGCCGATCGCCGTCGCGCGGCGGCTGGGCATTGCGGACGAACTGATCAACGTGCAGGGCGGTGCGATCGCGCACGGTCATCCGATCGGCGCGACCGGTGCGGTGCTGACCACGCGCCTCGTTCATTCGATGCGGCGCGACGGTCTCAAGCGTGGCATCGTTACGTTGTGCATCGGCGGCGGGCAGGGGATCGCGCTGGCGCTGGAAGTGCTGTAGGCTCGGCGGCGGCGTGCCCAGACGTCGCGAGCACGAACACGACTGGCCCGCGACCACTCGATCAGCGTACCATTGCTACCCTGTCGTGCGCGTCATACGGCTTCGCGAACTTTGCTGCGATCGATCGCGAAGCCGACCCAGTGTTTGGCACCGCCGCGCATCAAACCGCGCGACGGCCTGCGTGTCGAGCCCGCCATGACGCTCACGAACCTGATGGGCGCCACTCTCCCCGGCATGTTCATCACGCAGAACCGAATCGAGGACCGCCGCATGAACATGGAACAACTGTTGGAACGCGCGAGCCTCGCGCGAGAAAAGGCCTATGCGCCTTATTCGAAATTCAAGGTCGGCGCCGCGCTATTGACGCGCGACGGCCAGGTATTCGACGGCTGCAATGTCGAGAACGCCGCCTACGGTTTGTGCAATTGCGCCGAACGCACGGCGTTTTTCAGCGCAATCGCCGCGGGTTATCGGCGCGATCAGTTCGCGGCGCTCGCGGTGATCGGCGACACTGACGGCCCGATCGCACCGTGCGGCGCGTGCCGCCAGGTGATCCTCGAACTGGGCGGCCCCGATCTGCCGATTCGCCTCGGCAATCTGCGCGGCGCCACGCGCGACACCACCGCGCGCGAACAACTGCCGGACGCGTTCTACCTATGAGCAAGCACAAGATCATCTACGACACCGACCCGGGCGTCGACGATGCGATGGCGCTCGTCTTCCAGGCGCTGCACCCCGACATCGAACTGCTCGGCCTGACAAGCGTGTTCGGCAACGCGACGATCGAGACGACGACGCGCAATGCACGCTTTCTGGCCGGGCGCTTCGCCGCCGGTGTGCCGGTTGCACAGGGCGCGGCGGCGCCGCTGCGGCGCGCCGCGCCCGCGCCGCTCGCGCAGATTCACGGCGACAACGGCCTCGGCAACATCGCGTTCGACAGTACCTGCGCGGCGCCGCTCGATGCGCGGCCTGCGCACCGCTTCATCATCGACACGGTGCGCGCGCATCCGGGCGAAGTCACGCTGCTTGCCGTCGGGCCGCTGACGAACCTCGCGCTGGCGCTCGCCGACGATCCGCAGATCGCGCCGCTCGTCAGGCAGGTGGTGATCATGGGCGGCGCGTTCGGCACGGCCGGCGTGCTCGGCAATGTGACGCCGGCCGCGGAGGCCAACATCCTCGGCGACCCCGACGCGGCCGACCGCGTGCTCGGCGCGGCGTGGCCGGTGGCGATCGTCGGGCTCGACGTCACGCAGCCGACCATCATGAGCCGCGCGTATCTCGCGTCGCTGCGCGATCGCGGCGGCGCGGCGGGACAATTCGTGTGGGACGTGTCGCGTCACTACGAGGCTTTTCACGGGCAGAGCGCGCAATTGGCGGGCATCTATGTGCACGATTCATCGGCGGTCGCGTATGTGCTGGCGCCGCACCTCTATACGACGCGCAGCGGTCCGGTGCGCGTGTTGACGGAAGGCATCGCGGTGGGCCAGACCATCCAGAAGCCGGCGACGCTGCCCGTGCCCGCGCCGGACTGGGACAGCCGCCCGGCGTGCAAGGTCTGCATCGGCGTGGATGTGCCGGGTATGCTGGCGCTCTACGAGCGCACCATTTGCGGCTTGCCCGAAGTGAGGTAGTGGTGTTGAAAGGCGGCGCACTGCGCGGGCGGCCGATTGTGAAGAAGCTGCGAGCCAGGGCGGCGCAGCGCCGCGATTGATCTGACCTGAGCAGGCCTGAGCCGCGGTAACGCTGCATCGCAGCACGTGCGGGCGCGGCAATCGTCGCCGATGCCTCGCGGCAATCTTTGCTACATTCTGCACACACACTGTGTACGCGAGCCGGAACTCTTCAATAAGGCGCGGCGCGCGTGACCGAAATCTATCAAGAGGCCAAAAGATGCGAATTCTAGTAGTAGGGGCGGGCGCGGTAGGCGGTTACTTCGGCGGGCGTCTCGCGGCGGCGGGTCAGGACGTGACCTTCCTCGTGCGCGCGGGCCGCGCGGAAAAGCTGCAGCGTGACGGACTAGTCATCAGCAGCCCGCGCGGCGACCTCAAGCTGGACGGCATCAAGACGATCCTTGCCGGCGTCAACGCCGAGCCGTTCGATCTGGTGCTGCTCAGCTGCAAAGCCTACAGCCTCGACGACGCCATCGATTCCTTCGCGCCGCTGGTCGGTGAGTCGACGCTGATCCTGCCGATGCTCAACGGCATGCGCCACATCGACGTCCTCACGGAAAAGTTCGGCGCGTCGCGCGTGCTCGGCGGTCAATGCGTGATCGCCGCGACGCTCAACGCCGAGCAGCACATCGTGCATCTGAACGACATGCACGCGATCACTTTCGGCGAACGGGCGGGCGGCACGTCGGAACGTGTCCAGGCGATCGCGGACGCGATGGCCGATGCGAACTTCGACGTCTCGGTCAGCGACAACATTCTGTTGCGCATGTGGGAAAAGTGGGTGTTCCTGGCCACGCTGGCGGCGAGTACCTGCCTGATGCGCGGCTCGGTCGGCGATATTCTGGCCGCGCCGGACGGCAAGCGCGTGATCGAGAATCTGCTGGGCGAGTGCCGCGCGGTGGCCGAACACAACGGTTTCACGATGGGCCCGGACTTCGACGCGCGCGCCACCCAGACGCTGTTCACGCCTTCGCCGCTGACCGCGTCGATGCTGCGGGACGTCGAAAACCACTCGCATACCGAGGCGGATCACATTCTCGGCGATCTGATCGCACGCGGCGGCGATGCGCAAAAGGGCGAGCACGGGGTGTCGCTGCTGCGCATCGCCTATAGCCATCTGAAGACGTACGAAGCGCGCCAGGCACGCACGTCCTGAACGGGACGCAGTCGGCGCGGGAAGGCAGGGGGATGAAGAAGGACCGTCATCGCAGCCCAACGATCGGAGGTGAAACATGCCGAGTCCAATTGGATCGGTGCCCGCGCTGAGTGCCGCTTCGGCAACGATCTTCTCGATCGGCATCGTCTTTCTCGGCTACTGGGGCCTGTATGAGCCGACCAAATGGCGTCCCGCCGACATCGTCGTCTTCATCTGCGCGCTGATCGGCTTCGCTTGCCTCGGGCTCGTGCCGTGGATGGCGACGAGTCCCGTCGAGCCGGAAGACAGCGACGTGCGCATCCGCATCGCGCGGCATCTGTTTCTCACGGGCGTCATCGCAATCTGGCTCGCGGTGGCGATCTCGGTGGTTTTCTGAATGCGAAGGGCGTCACGTACGCCCCAAAGAAAACGCGCCTTGTAGCGGCAAGGCGCGTTTTCTTCCATCGAAGCTGAACTTGAACCCGGCGGACTTAGCGCTCGATCTGACGGTTCCAGCGCGTGTCCCACTGCGCGCGATGCGCGTTGATCGTGTCCCAATCCACCACGGTCACCTTGTGGACCAGATCGTCGACGTTGCCGAGGCTTTGCTGCATCGGCGGCGTCATCTTCGCGAGATGGTTGGTCGGAATCTGCTTGCCGGCCTCGGCGGCTTTCGTTTGGGCCGGCGCGGACAGCAGGAATTGCGCGAGCTTTTGCGCCAATTGCGGATCGGGGTTGTTGTTGACCACGCACAGATCGACCAGCAGCAGCACCGGCCCTTCCTTCGGATTCACATAAGCGACCGGGATGCCCTTGTCCTGCAGGTCGCCGACGCCGGTCGGCGTCAGCGGGAACAGGCCCGCTTCGCCGGTCTGAACCATTTCGGAAATCTTCGCCGAATTCGGCACGTACTCGACCACGTTCGGGCCCACCGTGCTTGCCCATTTCGTGAAGCCCGGCTCGACGTTCTGCTCGCTGCCGCCCATCAGCCGGTTGATCGCGAGAAAGCCATGCAGCCCGAAGGTGCTGCTCGAGGCCGACTGGAACACCACCTTGCCCTTGTACTTCGGATCGGCGAAGTCCATCCACGAAGTCGGCGGCGCCCAGCCTTTTTCGGCGAACAGCTTCTTGTTGTATGCGATGCCCGTCATGCCCAACTGCACGCCCGCACCCATGTCGTCCTTCATGCGCGCGAACGGATAGAGTTCCTTGAGCACCGGCGAGTCGTCGAGCTTCTTGCACACGCCCATGCTGACCGCGCGCGCCATCACGCCGTCATCGAGGAACACCACGTGAATCTGCGGGCTGGCCTTGTTGGCGAGCAGTTTCGCGAGAATATCCGACGAGGTGCCCGGCACCACCACCACGTGCACGTTGTTGGCCTTTTCGAAGTCGGGCAGCACCCGGCTCGTATAGGCCTTTTCCATCGGACCGCCGTTCATGCCGATGTAGATCGTTTTGGTTTGCGACCACGCCGGCGCGGCCGCGCCGAATGCACACAGGGCGGCGAGTGCCGCAAGCGTCTTGAACTGTTTCATTATGGGCTCCTGAGTTTCACTGGATTTGAGACTTAAACGACGGATGAGGTGGTCGCCGCGGCAAAGCGGCCAATCGAGAAAGCGTCGAGTGGCGTGGCCGTGGCGCCGTCGATCACGAGATCGGCCAGGACTTCGCCGACGCCGGGCGCGAGCAGAAAGCCACCGCCCGAAAAGCCGAACGCGTGCAACAGACGCGGCACCGTGCGGCTCGCGCCGATCACCGGATTGCCGTCGGCCGTCTCGCCTTCGACGCCGCTCCACGTGCGGATCAGCAACGCCTCGCGCAACGCGGGCAGCAAGGCGCACGCGTCGCGCATCACGGCGCGCGTGGTTTGTGTCGACGGCTGGCCGTATTCGCCGTCGCCATGACCGCGTCCGCCGCCGATCACGCAATTGCCGCGCGCCACCTGGCGCGCGTAGATGCCGCCGCCGTACACGCCGAGGTTGTGCGCGATGAAGAGCGGCAGCGGCTCGGTGACCCACATGTTCGGATAGATCGGTTTCATCGGCACGGTCTCGCCGAAGTGACCCGCGACCTTGTTCGCCCATGCGCCGGCGGAGTTGATGAGCCAGTCGGCGCTGATGCGCGTGTCGCCGGCGTGCAATTGAAAGCGTGTGCCGTCGTGATGAATGCCGGTCAGTTCGGTCTGCTCGCGCACGTCCGTACCCGCGGCGCGCGCGGCGCGCGCGAAGGCGGGCGAGACGAGACGCGGGTTCGCATGCCCGTCGCTCGCGCACAACGAGCCGCCGATGGCTGCCGAGCCGAGCCACGGGTAGCGTCGGCGGAAGTCGGCGCCGTCCAGCACTTGCGAGCGCAGTCCGTAATCGCGCGCCATGTCGGCCCATGCCTGCAGCGCGGCAAGATCGGCTTCGCTGCGCGCGAGCCGCAAATGTCCCGACACCGTGAACTCGCCGTCGATGCCGATCAGTTCGGGCAAGCGGTCCCAGATGCGCCGCGCGCGCATCGCGAGCGGCATCTGTTCGGCCGGGCGGCCCTGGCAGCGCACGCCGCCGTAGTTCACGCCGCTCGCCTGCGCGCCGCAATAGCGCCGCTCGAACAGGCCCACGCGCAGGCCGCGCCGCGCGAGCGCCAATGCGGCCGACGAACCCACGAGACCGCCGCCCGCAATGACGACGTCGTAATGCAGCGCGTCACTCATCGCGGGCCTCCTTGGCGATCTCGGCGAGGTCGTCGGCGTACATCGCGGGTGAAAGCGGAATCGGTTTGACGGGCGGCTGGCTGCGCAGGCGGCCGACCGCTTCGAGCGGCTTGCCGGTTTCCCCGGCGAGCAGCGCAAGCGCCGCTTCACCGCACATGCGCCCTTGGCAGCGGCCCATGCCGACCCGCGTGAGCGCCTTCAGCCGGTTGATCTCGTTCGCTTCGCCGCCGCGGATGCAGCGCCGCACGGTGCCCGCGTCGATCTCTTCGCAGCGGCATACGGTCATGTCGTCGGGCCATTGCGCGGCGCACCGCGCGGGCGGCGCGAAGGCCGCTTCGATGCCCTCGCGAAACACCGCGATACGTTTCAGGCCGCGTTCGAGCGCCGCCGCGTCGGGCAGACCAGGGCCACGCGGCGGCTCGATGCCGAGGTCGTCGAGCAGGGCGAGCGCCGCGCGGCGGCCCGCCAGTTCGGCGGCGTCGGCGCCGGCAATGCCCGCACCGTCACCGGCAAGATAAATGCCGCGCACCGAGCTGCGGCCGGCGGCGTCGAGTTCGGGCAGCCAGCAGCGGTTGGTCGGATCGAAACGGAAACGGCAACCGGCGAGATCGGCGAGTTGCGTTTCCGGCTTCAGTCCGAAGCTGATGCCGACCGCGTCGCAGGCGATCGTTTCGCTCGCCGCGCCGTCGCCCGGCTTGCGCCACTCGATCGCCTCCACACCTTCTGCGCCGCGAATACCCACGAGTTTCACCGCGCGTTCGATGCGCACGCCACGCGTTTTCAGCCAGCCGACGTAGTACAGACCCTTGGCGAACGTCGACGGCAGACGCGCGAGTTTCGGCGCGGCGGCGATCTGTTGCGACAGCGGGCTGGTGTCGAGCACCGCCAGCACCTGCGCGCCCGCTTTGACGTACTGGTATGCGACCAGGTAGAGCAGCGGCCCGGTGCCTGCCAGCACGACGCGACGGCCGATTGCGCAGCCTTGTGCCTTCAGCGCGACCTGGGCCGCGCCGAGCGTGTAGACGCCGGGCAGCGTCCAGCCGGGCAGCGGCAGCACGCGATCGGTCGCGCCGCTCGCGATGATCAGGTGCGAGAACGGCACGCGGGTTTCGCGTCCCGCTTGCAGCGTATCGAGCCAGCCCGCTTCGCAGGCCCACGCGAGCGTGTCGGGACGATAGTCGAGATGCGGCAGCAGCGCGGCCATGGTCGTATGCAACGCGTCGGCCTTGTGCGCTTCGAAACCATAGAGTGCTTTTTTCGAGCGCTGAAAGTCGCCGTGAGCGGGCGGTTGCCGATAAATCTGGCCGCCCCAGCGGCTGTTTTCATCGATCACGACGGGCCTGAGGCCCGCCGCGACCAGGGTTTGCGCGGCGCGCACGCCCGCCGGACCCGCGCCGACGATCACGATGCGGCGTTCGTCGCTCATCGCGCGTCTCCATCGACGGGAGCAACGGCAACGGTGCCGGCTTCGGTCGCGGCAAACCGCGTGAGCACGCGCAAGCCGTCGGTCACCGGCGTCGAGCACGCGCGCAAACGCCGGCCGTCTTCGGTGCGCATCCAGCAGTCCTGGCAAGCGCCGATCAGGCAAAAGCCGGCGCGCGGCGCGCCGCTGAATTCGCTCTCGCGCACGCGGCGTTGGTGCGTCAGCACCGCGGTCAGTAGCGTGTCGCCTTGCAGCGCAGTGACTTCGCGGCCATCGAGAAAAAACCGCAGCGGCTCGCGCCGCGTTTCGGCGAGACGAACGAATTGCGGCTCGCTTGCGCGCGTGGCGGCATGGGAGGACGGCGGCGGGCTGGATCGCATCGAAGAATAGGAAGAAGACATCAGTGCTGGCCGATCAGAATCCGGTTCAGTCCATACGCGCGATCGAGCAGCAGCATCGCGCCGGCCGTGATGAAGATCACCAGTGCGGAGACGGAAGCCATCATCGGGTCGATCGATTCGGTCGCGTACATGTACATGCGCACCGGCAGCGTGACGGTTTGCGGCGAGGTGACGAAGATCGACATCGTCAGTTCGTCGAAGCTGTTGATGAACGCGAGCAGCCAGCCGCCGGTAATGCCCGGCAGAATCATCGGGAAGGTGATGCGGCGAAACGTGGTCCACGCGTCGGCGCCGAGCGAGTGCGCCGCATGTTCGACGCTGCGGTCGAGGCCGCTCACCGAAGCGAGCACGAGCCGCATCACGAACGGCGTGATGATGATCATGTGCGCGAGCACGAGCCACGCGAACGAACCGGTCGCGCCGATCAATGCGAAGAAGCGCAGCAGCGCGATACCGAGCACGAGGCCGGGAATCACGAGCGGCGAGAGCAGCAGCCCGTTCAGAAACGCCCGGCCCGGAAAGCGCGCCCGGCCGATCGCGAGCGCGGCGGGCAGCGCGACGAGCAGCGACAACGTCGCCGACGCGAATGCCAGCTTCAGGCTATTGAAGAACGCGGAGATGAAGTCCGGGTAATTGAGGATCGCGCGGAACCAGCGCAGCGACAAGCCGTGCGTGGGGAGCGTGAGCGTTTCGTCGGGCGTGAACGCGACCAGCACCACGATCACGAGCGGCGCGAGCACGAACGCAATCACCAGCGTGTGGAAAATCAGCGCGACGGGGCCGTTTTTTCTCATGATGTCTTCACTCGATGAGGCAGTCGATCAACCCAGGCTTCTGGCGTACCTGCGTTCCAGAACCCGGTAGTAGGTGAGCATCACGATCAGGTTCGCGACCAGCAACAGCAGCGCGATGGTCGCGCCGAGCGGCCAGTTCAGCGAGCCGAGGAATTCGTCGTAGACGGCGGTGGCGGCGACTTTCAGACGCCGTCCGCCGAGCAGGCCGGGAATCGCGAACGCGCTCGCCGACAAACCGAACACCATCAGACTGCCCGAGAGAATGCCGGGCGTGAGTTGCGGCAACACGATGCGGCGCAGCACGGTAGCGGGCGAAGCCATTAGCGAGAGCGCGGCGTTTTCCGTTTGCGGGTCGAGCTTCTGTAACGCGGTCCATACGGGGATCACCATGAACGGCAGCATCACGTGCACGAGGGCGATGACGATCGCGAAGGTCGTGTATTCGAGCTTGTAGGGGCCGAGGCCGACCAGACCGAAGGCCTGATTCACGAGGCCGTTGCTGTTGAGCAGCATGCTCCAGCCGAACGCGCGCACCACCACCGACACCAGCAGCGGCGCGAGAATCACCAGCAGAAACATCGAGCGGTACGGATCGCGCATACGCGACAGCACGTACGCTTCGGGCGTGCCGATCGCGACGCACAGCAGCGTGACCAGAAATGCGATGCCGAAGGTCCGCAGGAAGATCGTGTGGAAATACGCGGAACCGAGCACCTCGATGTAGTTGCCGAACTGGAACGCGGCGAGCGGCCCGCTCGCCGGGTCGAAGCGATAAAAGGTCAGCACCAGCGTCATCACGAGCGGAATCAGCACGAGTGCGGCGAACAGCAGAAAGGCCGGCGCGCACATCAGCCAGAGCGGCAGGAACGCGTGCCACGGCGCGCGCCGCGCGTCGCCGGATGGCCGGCTGCCGTTGTCGGTGGCGGGCAGCGTGCTAGCCATGGTGTGCATCCCGTTGAATGAAGCGGATTGCTTCGCTGTTCCAGTCGACACCCACCGCCGCGCCTTCCGGCAGTGGCTCGGCGCCTTCGTTCTGGCAGCACACCAGCACTTCGCCGAGCCGGCTGTCGAGCCGGTACAGCCACTGGCTGCCGAGGAAGAAGCGGCTCGTCACGGTGGCCCGCACGCGGCCTGTGCCCGGCGCGCACAGCCGCAGCTTTTCCGGACGGATGCACAAGGTCACCGCGTCGCCGACCGCGACCACCCGCTCGCGCGCCGGCAACTGCGCGGTGCGTCCGGTTTCCGCGAGGTCGTGGCCGAGGTCGATGCGGATCGCGTCACCGTCGCGCGCCACCACCGTGCCGGGCAGCATGTTGGCCTTGCCGATGAACTGCGAGACGAAGCGGTTCTCGGGGCGCTCGTACGCTTCGTACGGCGTGTCGATCTGCGTGATGCGGCCGGCTTCCATCACCACGACGCGATCGCTGATCGACAGCGCTTCGGACTGGTCGTGCGTGACCATGATCGTGGTCGTGCCGATCTTGCGTTGAATGCTGCGCAGTTCGAACTGCATGTCTTCGCGCAGCTTGGCGTCGAGATTCGACATGGGTTCATCGAGCAGCAGCACCGGCGGGGCAATCACGATCGCTCGGGCAATCGCCACGCGTTGCCGCTGACCGCCGGACAGCTCGCGCGGAAAGCGATGGGCCAGCGTGTCGAGCCGCACCAGCGCGAGCGCTTCGCGCACCCGTTCCTGCCGCTCGGCCTTGTCGATGTTGCGCATCTCCAGACCGAAGCCGACGTTGTCGGCGACGCTCATGTGCGGAAACAGCGCGTAACTCTGGAACACGATGCCAAGGCCGCGTTTGTTCGGCTTCATGTGCGTGATGTCGCGGCCGTCGAGCGTGATGCGCCCGCGCGTCGTTTCGACGAAGCCCGCGATCATTTGCAGCGTGGTGGTCTTGCCGCAGCCGGATGGCCCCAGCAGCGAAACGAACTCGCCTTTTTCCACCGACAGGTTCACGTCGGTGACCGCCTGCAGGTTGCCGAACGATTTGGCGACATCGGTGAGAGTGAGGAACGACATGGTCTGGCCTTTTGATGGTTCGACTCGGTTCAAACGGCGACTGCTGTGAGCCGTGATGGAGGCGACTCTAGCCAGCCAAATTACCGGGCGTCAATTTGAAATTCCGTTTAGCGAGATATGATTGAAAAAAATTCCGTTGCACGGAATATATTTGACGCGATGCAAATGAACTATTCCGCTCCACGGGCTCCGCAATATCCCTATGAATCAGCGGCGGAGTGTTGAATCACCGGCGTGAGCCAAAGATTCCGTTTGCGGACAAAACGTCTTATAGTATTCCGGACAATGAAATAACTGAGAGCCAACAGGATGAATGCTGCCGCCGAACGAGATACCGCTGCCGCACCGGGCCAAACGGGCGACACGCCCGGCCCGGGCATGCTGGAGCGAGCCTTTGCCGTGATCCGGGCGTTGTCGGAAGCGCAACCGGACGGCGGCCGCGTCACCCGGCTCGCCAAAGCGGTGGGGCTGACGCAGGGCACGGTGCACCGCATCCTCCACGCGTTGATGGCGGAGGGCATGGTCGAACAGGACGAAAGCTCGAAGCTGTACCGGCTGAGCGTGGACTTCTTCGCGCTCGCGGCGCAGGCCGGCAATCCGAGCGGCATGCGCACGCTGTGCCGTCCGGCGTTGTTGCGGCTGTGCGCGAGTCTTGGCGACACGATCTTCCTGCTCGTCAAAAGCAGTTTCGACGCGGTGTGCCTCGACATCTGCGAAGGGCCGTTTCCGATCCGCTCGTTCACGGGCGATATCGGCGGACGCGTCGCGTTGGGTGTCGGCCAGGGGAGCCTCGCGATCCTCGCGTTTCTGCCTGAGGCGGAGCGCGAGGAAATCATTCGTTTCAATGTGCCGCGGATTCGCGGCTACGGCGTGCTCGACGAAGTGTATTTGCGCACCGAGATCGAACGCGTGCGCCAGTTGGGCTATGCGGGGCGCAATAGCGGCGTGCTAGACGGCATGGCGGGCGTGGCGGTGCCGATTCTGGACCGCACCGGCGTCGCGGTGGCGGCGCTGAGCGTCGGCACGCTGGCCGCGCGCCTCGGCGACGACCGTCTGCCGATGGTGGTGGAATTGCTGCGTCGCCAGGCCGATGCGATCGGGCCGCAAACCAATCCGTTCGACGTCGCGCTGCGTCGCCCGATGCATGGTTTGTCGCGCGCGATGACGACCGAGCGGATCACGGGATAAGCGGCGGAAGAACAGGTGCTGAGGGGCGGGGCGTCCCGCGCGGCGTCCCCCTTTCCAGCGATGCTTTATCATTGAGCCCGCTCCGCTTGCCGGAGCCCGAGGCCGATGCGGCGCAGCTTACCGCGAGGCGGGCCTCCACACCCCATCCTCTGGTCTTTCCGCTGGTAATTGGCGCATGAGCGTGCGAACGAGCACGCCGGTCATGACGCTATCGCGTATGCGCCAACCGCGCAGGCTTGGCCGACCGCTTTTCCAGATCCCGTATTTCGCGCCGCGCGGCCCGTTCGCGCGACGCCGTAACTGTTTGAACAAGAGGTACACGATGAATTCATCCCACCCGTCGGACGCACGCGTCTCGCAGACCCGTTCGTTTTCGACAGTCTTTCTGATCGAGATGTGGGAGCGTTTCGGCTATTACGGCATGGCCGCGCTGCTGGTGCTGTTCATGATCGACAAGCTGAACTTCACCGACAGCCACGCGACGCTCACGTGGGGCGCGTTCACGGCGCTGGTGTACGCGTCGCCATCGATCGGCGGCTGGATCGGCGACAAGATTCTCGGTGCGCGGCGCACGATGATCTTCGGCGCCGGCGTGCTGAGCGCCGGCTACTTCATGCTGGCGCTGCCTAACGACCAGCTCGCGTACATGTACGCGTCGCTCGGCGTGATCGTGGTCGGCAACGGCCTCTTCAAGGCGAATGCGGCGAACCTCGTGCGCCGCATTTACGAAGGCGATGACGCGCGCATCGACAGCGCGTTCACGATCTACTACATGGCGGTCAACATCGGCTCGACCGTGTCGATGCTCGCCACGCCGTGGATCAAGGACCACTGGGGCTGGCACGCGGCGTTCGCGGTGTGCTGCGCGGGCATGCTGCTGTCGGTAGTGAACTACTTCGTCATGTTCCGCACGCTCGCGCATATCGGCTCCGCGCCGGATGCCGAACCGGTGCGCTGGAAACGTGTCGGCGCGGTCGCGCTCGGCGGCCTCCTGCTCGGCGCGGCGACGATGTTCGTGCTGCAACACAAGGCGATTGCGGTGGCCTGCGTGTATGCAGCGGGTATCGCGATTCTGGCGATCTTCGGCTACATGCTGATGAAGTGCGAGCGCTCCGAGCGCGCGGGACTCGTCGCCGCGCTGATTCTGACCGTGCAGGTGATCCTGTTCTTCGTGTTCTACGTGCAGATGTCGACCTCGCTCACGCTGTTCGCGCTGCGCAACGTCGATCCGCGTTTCACGCTGTTCGGCACGACGCTGTTCACGTGGAGCGCCGCGCAGTTCCAGGCGCTCAACCCGATCTGGATCATGCTGCTGAGCCCATTGCTCGCGCTGCTGTACACGAAGCTCGCGAGGAACGGCAAGGACGTGCCGGTGGCGGTGAAATACGCGTTCGGTTTCGCGGTGGTGGCGGCCGGCTTCTTCGTGTATGCGGCGAGCGGCAACTATGCGGTGGATGGCCGCGTGTCGTCGTGGTTCATGGTGGGCGGCTACGGCCTGTATTCACTGGGCGAACTGCTGGTGAGCGGGCTGGGACTCGCGATGATCGCCCGCTACGTGCCCGCGCGAATGAGCGGCTTCATGATGGGCGCTTACTTCGTGGCGACCGGCGTATCGCAGTATCTCGGCAGCGTGGTCGCGAACTTCGCGCAGATGCCGGCCGGCAATCTCGATCCGCTCGAATCGTTGCCGCTCTACACCAGGCTGTTCAACGGCCTGGGCTGGCTCGCGGCGGCCGGCGCGCTGGTGGCGGTCCTGTTGCTGCCGCTGATGCGCAAGCTCTCGCGCGAACATCAGCGTTGCGGCGATGAAGCGCGGGAGAGTGCGCGGCAAAACGCGGCAATTGACAGCGTGGCGGCAGAGTAATCCGCTGTAGCTGCGAAAGTGGTGTGAGCCACTTTCGCGCGGCCCACACACGGTCAAAATGGCGCGCCTTGCCCAGCAAGTCGCGCCATTTTGCATTTCAGGCGCGCGGCCCTCTTCGTCTATACCCGTTGCGATAGCAGCGCCAAGGGTAAGCTTACGTTCGTCAGTGGTCTTTCGAAACAACCATTTCCCTGGTATTTGGGGTAACCACCCGAATGGACATTCATCTCGCGGTCGAAGGGCATCACGATCTGGCCGGACAGATCTATCGGCAGTTGCGCGCCGGCATCGTCGAAGGACGGCTCGCCGGCGGCACGCGGCTGCCGTCAACGCGCGATCTCGCGACGCAACTGGGCGTGTCGCGCAAGACCACGCTCGACGTCTTCGAGCGGCTGCTCTCCGAGGGCTATCTGAGCGCACGCGCCGGGTCGGGCACTTTCGTCGCCGACGGTCTCGAGCGTTTGCCGGTGGAACGCTCCGCGCAGGCGCGCGCGGCGGAGTCGTCGCGCGAGCGGTCCCTGGCGAAGGCCAAAGCCGCCGCCGCGCGCGCCCAGCCGCTGTGGGAACAGATGCCCGAGCGCGTGCCGCTGCCGCGGCCGTCGGTGCCGTCGCCGCAGGATTTCGTCGGCGGCGCGACCGACAAGGCGCTGTTCCCTTTCGACGTCTGGCGCCGCTGCGTGAATCACGCGTTGCGTACGCAGGCGCGCGGCCCCGGCACCTATCGCGACGCGGCGGGGGAGCAGGAGTTGCGCCTCGCGATCTCTCGCTACCTCGCGTTCAACCGGGCGGTGGCGAGCAATTGGGAAGACGTGATCGTCACGCAGGGCGCGCAGCACGCGCTCGATCTGATGGCGCGCATCACGCTGCGGCCCGGCGAAATCGCCGCGCTCGAAGACCCCGGTTATCCCCCCGCGCTTGCGTGTTTCAAGGCCACCGGCGCGCGCGTCGTGCCGGTGCCGGTGGACAGTGAAGGGTTGATCGTCAGCAAGCTGCCGGACAAGGCGCGGCTCGTCTACGTGACGCCGTCGCATCAGTTTCCGCTCGGCATGCCGATGAGCCTCGAGCGTCGCGTCGAACTGCTCGAGTGGGCGCAAAAGCGCGGCGCGGTGATCATCGAGGATGACTACGACTGCGAATACCGCTTCGAAGGCCGGCCGATGGAGCCGCTGAAGAGCCTCGATCGCGCCGGACTGGTCGCCTACGTGGGGACATTCTCGAAGACGATCTTTCCGGAGCTGCGGGTCGGCTACGTGGTGCCGCCTGCGTCGCTCTATGGTCCGCTCGTCAAGGCGCGTCAGATCGCCGACTGGCATGGCTGCACGCTCACGCAAACCGCGCTCGCGTCTTTCATGCTCAACGGCGACTTCGCCAAGCATCTGCGGCGCATGCACAAGATCTACGCGGCGCGGCGTGCGATGCTGCTCGACCATCTGCACGGCGACCTCGCGCCGTGGTTCGAGCCGATCGTGCCGACCGCCGGCATCCACATGGCGGCGCGTCTGCGCGCGCCGTTGACGGAGCTGGCGGTGGTCGATGCGGCGCGCGAGGCGTCGATCGGCTTGTATGGGTTGGCGCCGTTTCATCTGCATGCGCAGCCGCGGCCCGGCCTGATGTTCGGCTATGGGAGCATCGCGGTCGAACACATCGATGCGGCGCTCACGACCCTCGCCGCGATCCTGCCGCGTGTGGCGCATTGACGCTTGTCGGCAGCCCAGGTTCGTGCGGGGGCGCGTTATGCCGCGGTCGAATTGTCATCGGTTGCGCTTTGGCGCACGCCCGAATCGAGGTTTAACAATGCGTTCTTCGCCATCGCAAAGCACCTCGCGCAGCCGTACGCCGAAGACGAATGTGCCTATATACATGCATCGAAACGAACTGTAACGTGCGTTACGTGTTCGTGTTGCGCGGCTCGCCGACACGCGTTTACCCGCTAAAACAAGCATCAAAATGTGTTGCGGAGTCTGCGCCACGCAACAAACCTTCGCGGGAATACACAAAAGAGTCGCGCAAATCGTATTAGCGCTTGTAGAATCCGGCGTTGAAGCGTGCACATACGGTGTGCGCTTCTTGCAATTCACTGACCACAACAGGTAGGAGAAACATGCCGACTTCCGCAAAAAAGGTGGCCAAGAAGGCTGCTGCCCCGGTACCGACCAAGAAGGTTGCTGCAAAGAAAGTCCCTGCGAAGAAGGCCGTCGCAGCTAAGAAGGTCGCCGTGAAGGCTTCCAGCGCACCGTCGCCGATCAAGGACACCTTCACGAAGGCCTCGTTGGCTGCTCACGTCGCTGAACGCGCTGCTGTCGAACCGAAGACCGCCAAGGCCGTGTTGGCCGCGCTCGAAGACACGATCCTCGGCGCCGTCCACAAGAAGGGCGCTGGCGAATTCACGCTGTCGGGTCTTCTGAAGATCGTCGTGCAAGCTGTGCCGGCGAAGAAGAAGCGCTTCGGCAAAGACCCGTTCTCGGGCGAAGAGCGTTGGTTCCCGGCCAAGCCGGCTAGCGTGCGCATCAAGGCACGTGCGCTGAAGAAGCTGAAAGACGCTGCAGCAGGCTGATCGCGCATCGAGCGTTGCCGTGGTGTCGGCCATCAGGGTTTGACTTGACCATGGTTGACGTTTGATCCGGTCCGTCGTGCCAGTTGTCTCGAAGTCCCCGTGGATGAAAATCCACGGGGACTTTTTTTGTGCGTCGTCAGCGTGCGAGTGCTGCTCGCGTGCATCACGGTGCCGCGAATGCACTGTACTGGCGCATCGTGATCCGCCGCAGTACGATGGCAGCGAAGCCTTGCCGGCGCGGGATGCGCTGTTAGCGTGCATGCAACGTGTTCCATACGCTAAAAGCTCAATGGCATAGCGCTTGCTTGATCGATTGTCGAACACCGAATGCGCAGCGCATTCGCCTTCTATCCGACAACAAGAGCGGGGCGTGACATGCGATGCTATGACGAGATGCGTCATCATGACGATGCCGTGCGGCCACACTACGCACGCTTCGAGCGATGGTTGGTCAAGCAGGGCAACGAGGCGATCGCACGCAAGCGTGCGGAAGCGGACTTGCTGTTTCGCCGGGTCGGCATCACCTTCGCGGTGAACGGCGATCTGTCCGGCACGGAGCGGCTGATTCCCTTCGACCTGATCCCGCGCATCATTCCGCGCGGCGAATGGCAGACGCTCGAAGCCGGTCTGCGTCAGCGCGTGCGGGCGCTCAATCTGTTCATCCACGACGTCTATCACGATCGCAACATCGTGCGCGCCGGCATCGTGCCGGCCGAGCAGGTCTATACCAATGCGCAGTACCGGCCCGAGATGCAGGGCGTGAATGTGCCGCTCGGTGTTTACGCGCATATTGCCGGGGTCGACGTGGTGCGCGCGGGCGACGAGGGCGAGTTCTACGTGCTCGAAGACAATCTGCGGGTGCCGTCGGGCGTCTCCTATATGCTCGAAAACCGCAAGATGATGATGCGGCTTTTCCCCGAACTGTTCGTGCAGAACCGCATCGCGCCGGTCGCGCATTATCCCGATCTGCTGCTCGATACGTTGCGCTCGGTTGCACCCGAAGGCGTCGACGATCCGGTCGTGGTGGTGCTCACGCCGGGCATGTACAACTCCGCGTATTTCGAACACACCTTCCTCGCGCAGCAGATGGGCGTCGAACTGGTGGAAGGCAAAGACCTGTTCGTCGACGACAACTACGTGTTCATGCGCACCACGCAGGGGCCGAAGCGCGTCGACGTGATCTATCGCCGGGTCGACGACGACTTTCTCGATCCGCTCGCGTTCCGCACCGACTCGGCGCTCGGCGTGCCGGGCTTGCTGACCGCGTATCGCGCCGGCCGCGTGGCGCTCGCCAACGCGATGGGCACCGGCATCGCCGACGACAAATCGATCTACCCGTACGTGCCGGAGATGATCGAGTTCTACCTCGGCGAAAAGCCGATCCTCAACAACGTGCCGACGTTCCAGTGCCGCAAGCCCGACGATCTGGCGTACACCCTCGCGCATCTGCCCGAGCTGGTGGTCAAGGAAGTGCATGGCGCGGGCGGCTACGGGATGCTGGTGGGACCGGCCTCGACCACAGCCGAGATCGAGGCATTCCGTGAACGGTTGATCGCGCGCCCGGCCGGTTATATCGCGCAGCCCACGCTCGCGCTGTCCGCGTGTCCGACCTTTGTCGAAGCGGGCATCGCGCCGCGCCATATCGACCTGCGGCCGTTCGTGCTGTCGGGCAAGACCGTCACGATGGTGGCGGGCGGCCTCACGCGCGTCGCGTTGCAGGAGGGGTCGCTCGTCGTCAATTCGTCGCAGGGAGGCGGGACCAAAGATACGTGGATGGTCGACTGACGCGATTGCAATGCGCTTGCCGCCGCCGCTCTCGTCGGGCAGCCGGGCGGGCGCGTTCGCAGCCCAGCGCGCAGCGGCGGCATGCCATATGTAGTACGCAACACGCGGCACGCCGCCCGCGCATCCGGATAACCAGCGAGCCTGTACTTTTACTTTTTGCGTAAGCCTCGCCTCATCAGATACGGAACGCCGTCATGCTAAGCCGCACCGCCGATCACCTTTTCTGGATGGCCCGTTACATGGAGCGCGCGGAGAACACCGCCCGCATGCTCGACATCAATCTGAAGGCGCTGCTTTTGCCGCAGACGTCCGAACAGGAGGCGCGCGCGCAACGTTCGGTGCTGCGCATCTCCGAGCTCGAAAGCGCGTTTGCACAGCGCTACGACGAACCGACCCGCGAACACGTGCTCGACTTCATGGTCGCGGATGCGAACAATCCGTCGAGCATTCATTCGTGCTTGCAGGCCGCGCGCGAAAACGCCCGCGCGGTGCGCGGCACGTTGACGACCGAATGGTGGGAAACCATCAACGACACGTGGCTCGAATTCAACGAACGCATTTCGTCCGGGCAGGCGGCGCACAATCCGGGCGCGCTGTTCGAATGGGTGAAGTTCCGCTCGCATCTGTCGCGCGGCGTGACGATCGGTACCGCGCTGCAGGACGACGCGTTCTTCTTCACGCAGCTCGGCACCTACCTCGAACGCGCCGACAACACCGCGCGGATTCTCGACGTGCGCTTCGCGGACGTCGAACCGAATTCACGCGACGCCGCGCGCCAGCTCGAAGACTTCTATTACTGGACCTCGATTCTGAGTTCGGTGTCGGCGCTCGAAATCTACCGCAAGGTGTATCGCGACGTCGTCACGCCGGCGCGTGTGGTCGAACTGATGATCCTGAACCAGCAGATGCCGCGCTCGCTGCTCGCGTCGGTCGACGGCGTCTGCACGAATCTGGCGATGCTGCGCACGTCGGGCTCGAATCAGTGTGAGCGTTTCGCCGGCAAGCTGCGCGCCGAGCTGGTCTATTCCGATATCCGGCAGATTTTCGAAGCCGGCCTGCACGCCTATCTGACTCAGTTTCTCGCTCGCGTGTTCGAGCTGGGCAATCTGGTCGCGCGTACCTATCTGATGCTGCCAGTCGCCTGACGGAGTTTTCTATGTACCTGACGATCCGCCACGACACGTCGTATCGCTACGAAGCGACGGTCCATTATTCGATCCAGCAATTGCGCCTGACGCCGGCGAGCGGCGCCGCCCAGGTCGTGCGGCGCTGGAGCATCGATGCGCCGGGCAAGCTCGACGCGACCTTCGATGCGTACGGCAACGTGCTGCATACGCTGGTCATCAACAAGCCGCATAGCGAGATCCGTCTGCAGGTGTCCGGCGAAGTGGACACGATTCCGCTCGTCGACGGTCTGCTGCGCGACGCGGTCGGCCCGATTCCGCTCGAACATTTCACCTGCTCGACGCGCCTGACCGAGGCCGACGCGGCGATCCGCGAACTGGCCGAATCGGTGCCGAGCCTCGCGAGTTCGGCAAATCTGATCGAGCTGTCCGAGCAGATCGTGCAGCGCGTGAAGTACCGCCCGGGCATCACCGAAGTCACCAGCACGGCGGCCCAGGCGCTCGCGCTCGGCAACGGCGTGTGCCAGGACCATGCGCATCTGATGCTGGCGTGCTGCCGCGCGCGCGGCATTCCGGCGCGCTACGTGAGCGGCTATATCGAACCCGGCGACCTGTCCGCGATGGAAGCCTCCTCCGCGGCGCCGCACGGCGCGAGTCATGCATGGGTGGACGTGTGGCTCGACGGCAAGGGCTGGATTTCGATCGACGTCACGCATGCCGCGTTTGCGAGCGAGATCTACTGCCGGCTCGCCGTCGCACGCGACTACGAAGCCGCCGCGCCGGTGCGTGGACGGCGTATCGGCGGGCTCGAAGAGCAATTGAAGGTGTCGGTGACGGTCAGCGCGCAGCAGCCTCAGTAGATGGCCGGGAAGGCGCCTCGCGGACCCCGTGCGCTCTGGCTCGCCACGGGGCTTCGGCGGAGCGCTCGAACGCTCATCCTTCAGGACGAGCCCGTCAATGCCGACATACAGACAGCGGCGCAGAACAGACGCGCAGAAGAGCGGCGCAGAACAGAAACGCATGCGCGCCGCATTACAATAGCGCTGTTCAGTTGCTTTTCGCGGGTACCTTATGACCTACTGCGTAGCGATGGCCGTCGACGACGGTCTCGTGTTCCTGTCGGACACGCGCACCAATGCGGGCGTCGATCACATCAGCACGGCGCGCAAGATGTCGGTGTTCGAGCAGCCGGGCGAGCGCATGCTCGTGCTGCTGGGCGCCGGCAATCTGTCGCTCACGCAAGCGGTGTTGCACGAGTTGTCCGAACCCACCGACCCCGCGTTGCCAACGCTCTGGAGCGCCCCCACGATGGCCGACGCGGCGCGCGTGGTCGGCCGCGCGGTGCGCTGCGTGCATCAGCGCGAGGCGCAGGCGCTGCAGGAGTTCGGCGTCGATTTCAATTGCAGCTTCATTCTCGGCGGGCAGATCGCCGGTAACCGCACGCGCCTGTTCATGATCTACTCGGCGGGCAACTTCATCGAAGCGTCGGCCGTGAATCCGTACTTCCAGATTGGCGAGGCCAAGTACGGCAAGCCGATCATCGACCGTGTGCTGACGCCTTCCACGCCGCTCGACGAAGCCGCCAAGTGCGCGCTGATCTCGATGGATTCGACGCTGCGCTCGAACCTCTCGGTGGGCCTGCCGCTCGATCTGCTGGTGTACGAGAAGGACGCGCTACGCGTGACGCGTTTCGTGTCGATCGATCACGGCAACGCGTACTTCGAGATGATCCACAACACGTGGGGCGAGCAGTTGCGCCAGGTGTTCGGTTCGATTCCCGATCCTGACTGGCAGGACACGGCCGACGTGCCGCCGTTGCAGCGTGAGCGGGCGCTGGTGCTGCATCGCGCGCCGGTCGGCGCCGACGGCATCGAGCATGAACTCGACGCGAAGCCCGCGCAGACCCTCGCGCAGGCGGATAGAGGGAAGACGCAGCGGCGGTAGAGCGGTGTGGAAGCGGCCGCAGCGGTGTGCTTGCGGTGCGTGAGAGCGGGGGAAAGAGTAGACGCGGCGCGGTGGGCCGCAGGCGCTCCGTACGGACCAACATCGGCGGCCGGTGCGCTTATGCGATATCGACGAAGGTCGCCGCGAGTCCGGCAAGGGGCCCGTCGACGGCCTTTCTGTTTTGCCGCCGCCGTCGTTGCGTCGCTTGCACCAGGTTCTGCGCTCGCACATGAGCGCGTCGTATCGCAAACCGCGAGACAAAAAAAAGCCAGCCATCGGCATTGCCTCTGGCTGGCTTTTTACTACGTCGCTTTCAGCTACGTAGCAAGTCCCGATCAGAACTTGTGACGGATACCGAGGCTGACCATGACCTGGTTGTCGGTGCTCGCCTGATTGCCATACGAACCGATCGAAGCCGTAGCGGAGACGAGCTGACCCGTGGTCGGATCACGCTGTTCGCCGCTTGCGTGCTGCCATGCGCCAACCAGGTACAAGTCCGTGCGCTTCGAGAGCGAGTAATCGCCGCCCAGCGACACCTGGTGATACGTCGCCGACGAGTCGCCGTGACCCTTCGTGTACGCGTAGCCAACACCCAGCAGCGCTGCCGGCGTGATCTGATAGCCCAAATAGGCGCGACCCACTTCGTACTTCTGGGTCTGACCGAAGCTCGAGCTTCCGTCCTGGTAGTACTGTGCGTTGCTGTAGCTCAGGTTACCGGTCCACGGACCCGTAACGTACTGAACGGCAATCGAAGCGATGCCGACGCGCGACGCGCTAGCGTAGGCGGCGTTGATGCCTGCTACGTCGGGGGTTGCGGAGTCAAACATGCCATCCGACGTGCTGGTCCAACCCGTACGGACGGGGGCCGTCGTGTGGTTGTTGCTCATCGAGAGGTAGCCAGCAGCGATGCTGAACGGACCCGTTGCATACGTACCCGCGGCACCCCAGGTTTGGCCCGAACCCGTTTGACCTGCAACACCGCCCAGTGCATACAGACCTTCGAACTGGAAGCCTGCGAACACCGGCGAAACGTACTTGACCGCGCTGTTCGTGCGCGAGCTGTTGTCGTTGTTGTCCACGTCGCCCGGCGTTGCGAACGTGCTACCGAAGTAGTTGTCGCCCGTCAGCGGCTGAATCATGTCGACCAGCGGGTCGTACTGACGGCCAGCCGTGATCGTACCGTAGGCGTCGTGCGACAAGCCAACGTAAGCTTGACGACCGAACAGGCGGCTGCCTTGCTGCAGCTTGCCGGTGTTGATGTCAAAGCCGTTTTCCAACTGGAAGACTGCCTTCAGGCCGCCGCCCAGGTCTTCCGTGCCCTTCAGGCCGAAACGGTTACCTTGGAGGTTGCCGCCAGCCAGTTGCACGAGGGAGCCACCATTGGGGGTGGCGTTGTTCACGTACTGGACCGATTCATCGATCAAGCCATACAGGGTGACGCTGCTTTGAGCATGTGCCACGCCGGTGACGCCGAGGAGCGCCAGCGAGAGGCTAGACAGTGCGATTCGTTTCATCTATTTCTCCACGCGATGATTAGTTTCGTTGTTGCGGAAAGGAGAATAGCTCACGGTGTCTGCGGGCAAGAACTGGAAAAAAAAGAGTGTCGTCAAAAACTGACAAACCGCGCAAGGTCTTGTATTTAAAGCACGTTAAGGATTGTTTCTGTTTGAGCAATATTTATTCGTTGATTGAGCATTATTGTTGTTTTGTTGACAGTGACAAATCGTTTGTAGCCATATTTCGCATTGAATTGAATGCTTTTTGTAATAAAGTCGTCTATTTGTCTGTACGATTCCGTAACGGAAACATAAAAACGGAAAGACGTAGTGTCCGGGAGGTCTGCTGGACAGAATCGATGTGCTCCGGGTAGACGACCCCCTCCCGCCCGCGCAGTGGCGGAACCGCCGGCGTGCGGATGGCGGCTTCGAGATGGCGCCTTTGGTCAGCGATCGTCGCCGGTGCGGCGCGCCACCGTTGCCGCCGCCAGTCCGGCCGCCGCGGCGAGCAGCACTGAGGTCCACGGATTGCGCCTGACATAGCGGTCGGCCGCCGCCGCTTTGCGGCCGGCTTCGACGAGTGCGTCAGCCGCGAGGCGGGTGGCCTGTGCTTCGGCCATGGCGACGCCGCGTCCAACCTTGACGGCGGTCGCTCGCGCCGAGGTGCCATTGCGCCCCGGTGCGCGGGAAGCGGCTGCCGAGGCCACCGCGGACGGCGCTGCACGCGCGGGTGCGAGGGCAGCGTCCCCGGTTGCCGCCCCGTCGGTATACCCCGGCACCGTTGACGCCGCCAGCACCGACGCGAGTTTCGCGCGGCTGCCCGGCGGCGCGCCTGCCTGCATGCCCCAGCCGCCGCGCGGATCGTGCAGGCGTCCGCGCGCCGCCGAAAATTCCGCGCCGAGCAGCAGCACGACGGCCGAGAAGTACAGCCACATCAGCAGCACGGCGAGCGAACCCGCCGCTCCGAATGACGTCGCCATGCCCGCGTGCGCCAGATACAGCGCGAACAGTTTCTTGCCCGCCGAAAACAGCACGGCCGCGACAATGCCGCCGACGAACGCGTCGCGCCAGCGCACCGTGGCGTCCGGCAGAAACTTGAGCAGGGCGGCGAACGCGAACGCCAGCACGAGGAGGCCGACACCGAGTTGCAGCAGATTGCCGATCATCACGTACGGCGAATCGCCCCACAGCCAGTTGCCGACAAACGTGATGGCCGTATCGAGCACCAGCGAGACGATCAGCAGGAAGGCGACGCCCAGCACCAGTCCGAACGAGATCAAACGCACCCGCACCAGCGCGATCACGCTGGAGGTGCGCGGCCCGGTGTAAGGCCACACCTGATTGAGCGCGGTATTGAGCGACGAGAACGTGGCCGACGCGCCGATCGCCAGCGCCGAAAACGAGATGATCGCCGCGATGCCGCCCGCGCTGCCGCTGTGATGCGCGTTTTCGACGATGGTCTGGACACCCGCGGCGGCCTGGTCGCCGAGCAAGCCGTTGATGTGGTGGTACAGCTCGCCGCGCGCGGCGGCGGCGCCGAAGAACCAGCCGGCCACCGCGATCACCATGACCAGCGTCGGCGCGAGCGAGAAGGCCGCATAGAAGGCGATGCTGGCGGCCATCGCGGCGCAGCGGTCGTCGGCGAACTGTCTGAATGCGCCGAGCGCCCAGTTGGCCTGCCTGCGGGCCACGTGCTGGAGGTTCGCGGAGGAAAGGGAGTCGATGTCCATGTCGTGTTTCTCAATGGGATGCCGGCTTGGCATACGCCGTGTGCGAGCCGTCGAGGTGGCCCCGACGCAGTCGTCACATGGGTGTCTTGCGCAAACCTCGTGCCTGTCACTATATACAAGCACACAACGCGGCGGGCACGCGTGGCGGGAAACGGGTAACCGTGGACCGGTATGCGCCGAACGCTGGCGATGCACGCGAGGCGATGCCGACCGGACGCGCGCCACGCGCCACGCGATGCGCGCCAGGCGAAGTGTGCCGTTAGAATGCGGAGGCATTCTCAACCCCTTGCTCATTCACTATGCACTCGCACGAACTCGTACAGCAGCTGGACGTCATTGCGGCGGAACAATGGAGCGCGCACTTGCCCGTGCACGTGGTCGAGCAGTTGCCGGCTCATGGCGTAACGGTCTTTTCGGTCACCGACGACGCCTCCGACACCGCCGCATTCAGCGCGCGCTATGGCTTCGGCCTTGAAGACTGCGCGAACACGATCGTGATCCGCTACAAGAAAGAGGGCGCCGAGCACTACGCGGCGGTGGTCTCGCTGGGTTCGCTGCGGCTCGACATCAACGGAGCGGTGAAGGCGGCGCTGGGCGCGCAGCGGCTCTCGTTCGCCAAACGCGAGCAGGCGGTGGAGCACAGTGGTATGGAATTCGGCGGCATCACCGCGTTCGGCTTGCCGGCCGACTGGCGCATCCTCGTCGACGCCGCCGTGATGGAGCGCGCGCAGATCGTGATGGGCGCAGGCGTGCGCGCGGCCAAGCTGCTGCTCGCGCCCGACGTGCTGCGGCAGTGGCCGCGCTGCGAAGTCGCGTCGTTGACGTTGCCGGCCGAGTGAGGCCGGACCGCCCGCCGTGCCGTCAGGCGAACTGGACTATGACCTCGCGCGTGCCGGCAAAAGCCGCCGCTCTCCATCGGTATGGTGGCCGCTGCGGGCCACCTACCCGCATTGAAGGATAAAACCTGAAGTTTTCCCCTGTTCCGCCGTTAATCCAGCAGTCGGCATGAACCGTCGCGGCGCGCGCTCGCGCGGATGCCGACGACAAGTACAAAGGATACGGAGATGGAACGGTTTCGCCTGAAAGTTCGGCTTTGGCTCGCGCTCGCTGTGATGTGCATGGGTATTCTCGCGATCGGCCTGTGGGGCGCTTTCAAAGCACGCGACACGATGATCGCCGACCGCCAGGCGGAGCTCAAGAGCGTCGTCAGCGTCGCGCACAGCGTGCTGGACCGCTATAACGGTCTCGCCGCGGCCGGCACGCTGCCGCTCGCCGATGCGCAGCGCGCGGCGATGGACGACCTGCGCGCGATGCGCTACGACGGCGCCGGCGGCTACCTCGTGCTGGAAGACAGCCACGCGCGCGTACTGATGCACGCCACGCGCGCCGATCTGGTCGGCAAGGACATGACGGGCGTCACCGATCCGGACGGGCGGCATGTGTTCAAGGAAGGCTCGGAGCAAACCCAGCGCGAAGGCGAAGCGTTCGTCCATCTGCAATTCCCGAAGCCGGGCTCGAGCCAGCTCGCGCCGAAGATCAACTACATGCGGCTCTACAAGCCGTGGGACTGGACCATCGTCACCGGCGTCTACACCGACGACATCGACAGCGCGTTCTACACGGCGCTCATGAAGTACGCGGGCGCCGCGCTGCTGCTGAGCGTGCTGGTGTCGCTCGTGATCGGCGTGATTCTGCGCAGCATCCTGCGGCAGCTCGGCGGCGAACCGGCCTACGCGGCGCAGATCGCCTCGCGGATCGCCGACGGCGATCTCGACGTGGTCGTGGAGACGAAAGCCGGTGACGAGACCAGCCTGCTCGCCGCGATGCGGCGCATGCAGCATCGCCTCGCGCAGGCGATCACGCAGATTCGCGGCGGCGCCATGCTGATCGCGACGGTGTCCCACGAGATCGCCGCCGGCAACGCGGACCTGTCGCGCCGCACCGAGCAGCAGGCGAGCGCGCTCGGCGAAACGGCGTCGAGCATGGAGCAGATCACCGCGACGGTGAAGCAGAACGCCGATAACGCGAAGCAGGCCAGCCAGCTCGCGCACAACGCATCGGAGACGGCGGCGCGCGGCGGCGAAGTGGTCGGCCAGGTGGTCGAGACCATGCGCGGCATCTCGCAGTCGTCGCATCGGATCGGCGACATCATCGGCGTGATCGAGGGGATTGCGTTTCAGACCAACATTCTCGCGTTGAACGCCGCGGTCGAAGCGGCGCGCGCCGGCGAGGAAGGGCGCGGCTTCGCCGTGGTGGCAGGCGAAGTGCGCACGCTCGCGCAACGCAGCGCGGCGGCCGCGAAGGAAATCAAGGCGCTGATCGAGGAGTCGGCGGCGCAGATCGCGGGCGGCTCGCAGTACGTCGGCCGCGCCGGCGACACCATGCAGGAAGTCGTGCTGGCGGTGCGCCGCGTGACGGACATCATGGGCGAGATCAGCGCGGCGTCGGTGGAACAGAGCTCGGGCATCGAGCAGGTCAACATCGCGGTCGCGAGCATGGATCAGACGACCCAGCAAAACGCGGCGCTGGTGGAGGAAGCGAGCGCTTCCGCAGAGGTGCTGAAGGAGCAGACCGGCCAGTTGTCCGCGGCGATTGCGGTGTTCACGCTGCCGCAGCAGCGCTGAACCGGCGCCCGCTCACGCGGGCGCGAAGTAGCTTTCGAGGATATCGACCACGCGCCACAGCGAGCATGGCCGCCGGCAATGGCCGTCGAATCCGGCTTCTTTAAGCGGTCCGATCGGATCGAGCGGCCAGATATTGCTCATGGCCAGCAAAAGGACATTGGCGTGGGCGGGTTCGGCGCGCACCGTGCGGGTGAACTGGTAGCCCGCCGGCGAGTCGAGCCGGGTGTCCAGCAACACCGCGTGAGGACTCCAACGCTTCAGGAAGCACTGCAACCTGTTCAGATCGGCGGCATACATCGCATCGTATCCCTTCACCGAGAGCAGCCGCACCAGCGAGTCGCCGATGGCCTTGTCGCGATGCGCGATCAGGACGCGGCGCGAAGGCTGCTCGGCCGCCGCGCTGCGCCGATTCCAGATCGCAAATTCGGTTTCATCGTCAAGAGATACTCGTCTCGTCACTGGGGCCTCCGCAAGACCTGCATGCGCGAAACATCTAATGTAGTGAAAAAGAAAGGTATGTGGGGGAATTTACCTTTCATCAACAACTACATACTGTAAAAATTGCGCGGTGCCTCCAGCGTCCGACGCAGACAGGGAAGCGAACGGCGCCGGCTTACGCCGCACGCGTCATGCGAGCCCAATTCCCGCGCGAGTGAGCAAACGCTGATTGCGCTCCGAGAGATTCTTCATGCGCAACTGCTTGCCGGCCTTGCGATAGCGCTCGACCAATCCCTGCAACGCGGCCAGCGCGGAATGGTCCGCGAGCAGCAGGTGGCTGCAATCGACCGTCACGCGTTCAGGATCGTCGAGCGGGTCGAACAGTTCGTGAAAACGCGTGGTCGACGCGAAGAAGAGCGTGCCGCGCGGCACGTAGGTTTTGTCGCCGGCGCTGTCTTCGACATGCGCGTGAACTTCGCGGGCATGCTGCCACGCGAAGTTGAGCGCGGCGATCACGATGCCGCACATCACCGCAATCGCCAGATCGGAGAACACGGTGATGATGGTGACCGCGACGATCACCAGCGCGTCGTTGCGCGGCACCTTGCCGAGCACGCGCAGCGAGCCCCAGGCGAAGGTCTGCTGCGCCACCACGAACATCACGCCCACCAGCGCCGCGAGCGGAATGCGTTCGATCAGCGGCGCCAGGAACAGGATGTACATCAGGATCATCACGCCGCTGACGATGCCCGACAGCCGCGAACGGCCGCCCGAATTCAGATTGATCATGGTCTGGCCGATCATCGCGCAGCCGCCCATGCCGCCGAACAGACCCGACGCGATATTCGCCGCGCCCAGCGCCAGGCATTCGCGGTTCGGCTGGCCGCGTGTTTCCGTGATCTCGTCGGTCAGGTTGAAGGTGAGCAGTGTTTCGAGCAAGCCGACGATCGCCATTAGCACCGCGTACGGCAGCACCACGTGCAGCGTGTCCAGATTCAGCGGCACGGTGGGCAGATGCAGCGTGGGCAGGCCGCCTGCGATGTGCGCCATGTCGCCGAGCGTGCGCGTGGGCAGATGCAGCAGTTGCGTGAAGAGCCCCACGCCGACGATCGCCACCAGCGCGGGCGGCGCGGCGCGCGTGAGCCGCGGCAGCAGATAGACGATCGCCATGGTCAGCGCGACGAGGCCGCACATCATCGCCAGCGCACTGCCGTGCAGCCACTGTTCGCCTTGCGGCGTGCTCTGTTTGAAGTGCGCGAGCTGCGCGGTGGCGATGACGATCGCGAGGCCGTTGACGAAGCCCAGCATCACCGGATGCGGGACCATGCGGATCAGCTTGCCGAGGCGCAACGCGCCGAACAGCACCATCAGGATGCCGCTGAGTATCACGGTGGCGAGCAGATATTGCGCGCCGTGCTGCACGACGAGCGCGACGATCACCACCGCCATCGAACCGGCGGCCCCGGAGATCATGCCGGGCCTTCCACCGCACAGCGCGGTGATGGTGCAGATGAAGAACGCACCATAGAGGCCCATCAACGGATTGAGGTGGGCGACCAGCGCGAAGGCGATGCATTCCGGCACCAGCGCGAACGACGAGGTCAGGCCTGCGAGCACATTGCTTCTGATGCCGGGCAGCGCGGCGGGCCGACCGTGAGTGGGACTTGCGGTGTTCATTGTCAACGAGGTGGGGAGCGCGGGAGCGCGTGGGCAAGCGGCGTACGTGGCGAGGCACGTGGCGCGGCGCAAGTTGCGTCCGGCGGCCAGGCGTTCAGCCCTGACCGGAGAGAATCGCAAATTGGCGAAAGGTGTGGATTTTACAGCAGGACGGTTGATGTGACCGGTGAGGCGGGCAAGGTCGCGACCGCAAGGAACACCGCGACCTGACTTGATGCCGACGTCACGCAACCGGCGAGCGGCGGCGTGACGAGAGGCGGGCGCTCAGATGATCAGACGCGACACCTTGGTCCCTTCGACCGACACGCCGGCCATCAGGCCGCCGTTCGTCAGCACGAACGCTTCGACCGGGCTGGTGGCGGTGGACGTGTCGACCGCGCCGTTCGCGCCGACTTTCAGCACCGCGACGGTGGCATCCGCGCCGGCCGCCCATCCCTGGCTGTGGAGGAATGTGTCCAGCGCTTCCTGCGTCATGAACAGGAAGATGAGCGCCTTCGACTGCGCGCCGATCTGCAAACCGAACGATCCCGCGACGGTGCTATAGAAGCCCGTCGTCTGGCCGTTCACCCGCAAAGCGCCTTCGCCGTATTGTCCGCCGACCCAGAAGCCCGCCGAGATGACGGACGGGAACACCAGCACGCCGCGCGCCTTCGCGACCAGCTCGCGCGAACCGTTGACGTTTTCGTAGAGGCGCGCCAGTGTCGCGTCGACACCCGCGTTGATCGTATCGCGCCTGCCGGCATTGGCCGAAGGCGAAGCACTGGAGGACGGCGAAGTCGTCGTGCAACCGGCGAGGCTGAGGCCAGCGGAGGCCAGAGCAGCGCTGCCGGTGAGGATGAATTGTCGTCTGCGCATGTCGGTATTGTCCTTTTACGTTATGGAGGGACGGGAGGGCGGGTGCCGGTTCGCTTCCCGTGCGTATCCGGAGCCATGATGCCTTTGCCCCGCTGGCAGCACGCCCGTACGTCGGTTGCGAATTAGCAAACAGCGTACCCGACCCCGCGCATCTGCGCAGGGACGGCGGAGTTGGATCGGGAGGTGGTGAGGAATCGGCGAGGTCGTGCGTCGCGTGCCGCGCCGTCTGCTGTCAGGCCGCCGGTCGAATGTTCTGGTTGTGGCGGAAAAGATTGTGCGGGTCGTAGCGGCTTTTTACCGCGACGAGCCGTTCGTAGTTCGGCCCATAGGCTTCGGCGACGCGGCCGCCTTCTTCCTGCGTCATGAAGTTGACGTACACGCTGCCGAGCGAGAACGGCGCGGCGGCTTCGAAGAATGCACGCGACCAGGCGATGCAGCGCTCGTCGTCGGCGGCATCGTCCCAGCGGCCGTGGACGTTCATCGCGTACTGCGTATCGCGGCTCGGGTAGGCGGTGGCCGCAACCGGCACGCGCTGCGTCTGCGCGCCGATCTGGCCGAAGAAAATCTCGCACTGCGGCGACGGCAGGTTGCCGATCGCACTGAGCAGCGCGTCGATGAGGCCATCGTCGATGCCGCCGAGATTGTGCGACTTCCAGTAATTGCGCGCACCCGGCGTGAGCAGCGGATCGAACGCCTGCTGCCACATCGTGTACGGCATCGGGCCGAGATGTTCGCCGACCGGCGTCCCGAAGCCGCGTACGGCTTCCACCACGGCGGGCCCGTTGTCGACCGGCCCGCTGTAGCACATCGCGAACACGATCACCGGCGTGCCGTGGACTTCCGGCGGCAGGAACGGCAGCGGCGGCGCAAGCCGCAACACCGCCCACACGCTGAGGTCCTCCGGCATGCCGGCGTGCGCGGCGCGGTACTTGACGAGCGCGTCTTTCGCCTGCGCGATCGGCAGCACGACGAGGCCGCCATATACAAGCGGTCCGATCGGATGCAGCTGGAATTCGAATGACGTGACGACGCCGAAATTGCCGCCGCCGCCGCGTATCGCCCAGAACAGGTCTTCGTGCGAATCCGCGCTGGCGTGGACCAGTTCGCCGTTGGCGGTGACGACGTCCGCCGCCACCAGGTTGTCGACCGTCATGCCGTATTTGCGGCTCAGCCAGCCGAAGCCGCCGCCGAGCGTCAAGCCCGCGACGCCGGTGGTCGAGTTGATGCCGAGCGGTGTCGCGAGCCCGAAGGCCTGGGCTTCATGGTCGAAGTCGTGCAGTGTCGCGCCTGGTTCGACATACGCGCGCCGCGCCTCCGGGTCGATACGCACCGACTTCATCGACGACAGATCGAGCACGAGACCATCGTCGCAAAGCGCGCTGCCGCCGATGTTGTGACCGCCGCCGCGAATCGCCAGCGGCAGGTTGTTGTCGCGCGCGAACGCGACGCCGTAGCGCACGTCGGCGGCGCCCGCGCAACGCAGGATCAGCGCCGGACGCCGGTCGATCATCGCATTCCAGATACTGCGTGCCTGATCGTAGCTCGCATCGCCAGGCAGCAGGAGCTGGCCTCGGATCGCGGATTTCAATTCGTCGGTAGCGCTGCTGGACACGTTAACCATGACTTGCCTCATTGGAGAGTGAACGGCGTTTCCCTCATCGCTATTCGGATGACCAAAGCAAACGGAACGCCAAAACAGAAAGCTGATTGAGAGCTTTGCTTGGGTCCAGTAAACGGGGCAGTTTGGCTAAATCAAACAAAGGTAAACCCGCGCTTGCCGGCGATCTCGCGCAAGCGCTCGCGCGATAAGCGTCCGTGAGCCACGCAGGCGACGATGAGCCGGCCCTGCGCCACGGATGGTGGAAATACTTCGGGAAAAGATCGCGCGGCGAAGTGTTGGATTGCGCCGCGCAGGTGGCTGCGCAGCGACACTTTTGGCCAGGCCTGACGTGCGTGCATGCGGGCCAGCCGCGCTGGAGAATCAGCCCTTCACGAGGCCGCCGTCGACGATCAGATTCTGGCCCGTCACCGCACGCGCCCAGGGCGACAGGAAGAACAGCACTGCGTCGGCGAATTCCTCGGGCGTCGTGACGCGCCGCAGCGGCGTTGAATTCGCGATCAGGTCGAAAACGAATTCCGGGGTGGCCGCGCTCGCGTCGGTGGTGCGCAGCAGACCGCCCGACACCATGTTCACCGTGATGCCGTCGGGACCGAGATCGTGCGCGGCGGTGCGCGTGAGCGACAGCAGTGCGGCTTTGGCCGCCGTGTAGTCGTGATACGGAACCACGGGATTCTGAAACAGATTGGTGCCGACGTTGACGATGCGCCCGAACCCGCGCGAGCGCATGCCGGCCGCGGCCGCCTGCATCGTGTTGAGTGCGCCTTTGAGCGAGCCGTCGAGTTGCTGCTGGAAACGCGGCCAGTCGATGGAGTCGATCGAGGGGCGTCCGTCGCCGTCGAACTGGAAGTCGGCCAGCGCGTTGTTCACGACCGAGACGATGGCCTGACCGGTTTGCGCTTGCGCCTCTTCGAACAGACGCGCGACTGCGGCGGTATCGGTGATGTCCGCCTGCAGCGGCAGCACGCGCTCGCCCAGTTCCTCTCTCAGCGCGTGCGCCAGCGTTTCGCTCTTGCGGTAGTTCACGATCACGCCCGCGCCTTCGCGCACCAACGCTCGCGTGATCGCCGCGCCGAGTCCGCGGGCGCCGCCCGTCACCAGCACCCATTGATCGGATAGAAGCATCTGTTTTTCCTGTTGTCGATGAAGTTGCGAGGTTCGTATTGTCACCTGAGTTGGGGATTGGCTCGCTGTGTGGGATAGCGCACGAAGTGCCCGTCTGCGGTTGAAAGGTCGTGGCAGGTTGGTGAAGGGCTTCTGGGAAGCGCTGTTTTTTGCCGGGTTTTTCGAGCTTTTGCAGTGATGGGTTGTGGTGCCGGGTCGAGGTTGAACAGTGAGTGCGCGCAGCACTTTCTTCGATCCTGTCTGTGGGATTGCGCTCACCCGGTTTCGGCAGCGGCTCGCTTGTGTGCGGATAAACACGCAGAAAGATCCGCGGCGTACGTTTTAACCCTGGTTGGTTGATGAAAATCGCGTTGGATTCGGTTGATGATTATGCGATTCGAGCGGGGAAGTGAGACGCATGGCTTGCGAAACAATAGTTTGGACTGCGTATCTAAATATAAAAAAGTCCGCGCTTTAAGAAGCTCTCGAATTGACTATTTCTGACGGTTCTACCCATGCCGCTAGCGGGCAGTAGATCTGCGATATCGCATTGCGTGGTCTAGCGCACGGTCGCCGTAAGTGGCTCCGCATAACTTCAACGTCCATCAGGCCATGCTGTGCCGTTCTAACGACGAAGTTCGCGCGCAGCCAGTCTCTTCTCTCGGATCACGCCAAATCGGACCGGGATTTTTCGCGGGAGAGGTGCCACGCACGATGCGCTTTTGCATCGCCCGCGGCAGCGTCGACTGGGCTTTGAATTTTCGTTTTTAACAGTGAGCAGAGATTCGTTCGGTATCTGGCCGGTCACTCTAGGTTGATAGTTAGGAGAATGAAATGAAAAAACAGAACGGGGACGCGCGGACATTGGGAACGCGGCGGGCGGTGTTGGCAGTCGCGGTGAGTCTGTATGCGGCGATGGCAGGAGCGCAAACGAATCCGGCGGGGTCGGCGGATCCGTCGACCAGTTCTGCGGGGCTGGTCGTGGCGCAGGCGTCGGCGATGGGTTGTCCGGCCGGAGGGGGGCCTGGTTGCGCGGTGCAGGGCGATGGCTTGTTCGCGCCAGGGCGCGGCGGCCTTGCGGCGGCGAACATCGGATCAACCACGGGTTCGCAAAGCGGCGGCGGGGCTCCGTCGACTGGCTCGGGCAATAGCGGCGGAAACGGTGTGACCAACTCTGGGTCAGGCGGGACTGGTTCGGGGAGCACGGGCGGGAATGGTAGTGGCAGTGGCAGTAGCGGCGGTAATGGCAGCGGCAGTGGCGGCGGGAAGGGCGGGGCGGGGGATGGCGGCTCGGGTGGTAGCGGGCCGGGGGGCGGTGGTGGCGGGGACGGTGGTGACGGCGGTGACGGCGGTGATGGTGGCCATGGAGATGGTGGTCACGGTCATGGGCATGGTGGTCATGGGCATGGCGGCGATGGTGATGGTGGCCATGGCGATGGTGGTCATGGACATGGCGGCGATGGTGACGGTGGTCATGGGCATGGCGGCGATGGCGATGGTGGTCATGGGCATGGCGGCGATGGCGATGGTGGTCATGGGCATGGCGGCGATGGCGATGGTGGTCATGGGCATGGTGGCGATGGTGACGGTGGTCATGGCGATGGTGGTCATGGGCATGGTGGCGATGGTGATGGTGGTCATGGCGATGGTGGTCATGGGCATGGTGGCGATGGTGACGGTGGTCATGGACATGGCGGCGATGGTGATGGTGGCCATGGCGACGGTGGTCATGGGCATGGTGGCGATGGTGACGGCGGCCACGGCGATGGTGGCCATGGCGGCACAGGTCACGGCGATGGCGGCCATGGCGATGGTGGTCACGGCGGCACAGGTCACGGTGACGGCGGTCATGGAGATGGCGGTCATGGAGATGGCGGTCAAGGCGATGGTGGCCATGGCGGCACAGGTCACGGTGACGGCGGTCATGGAGACGGCGGTCAAGGCGATGGTGGTCATGGCGGCACAGGTCACGGTGACGGCGGTCATGGAGACGGCGGTCAAGGCGATGGTGGCCATGGCGGCACAGGTCACGGTGACGGTGGACATGGTGACGGCGGCCACGGCGATGGTGGTCAAGGCGATGGTGGCCATGGCGGCACAGGTCACGGTGACGGTGGACATGGTGACGGCGGCCACGGCGATGGTGGTCACGGCGACGGTGGCCATGGCGGCACAGGTCACGGCGATGGCGGCCAAGGAAACGGCGGCCATGGTGATGGAGGTAATGGCGGCACGGGTCATGGCGACGGTGGTCACGGTGATGGCAACGGGCCGGGCAATGGTGGTCCCGGCAATGGCGGCCATAGTGGTGGGGCGAGTAACGGCGGTCCCGGCAGCGGAGGCGGCCATGGCGGAGGCTCGGGCAACGGCGGTCCCGGCAATGGCGGGAACGGCGGCGGCTCAGGTAACGGTGGCTCCGGCAGCGGAGGCCATGGCGGAGGCTCGGGCAACGGCGGTTCCGGCAATGGCGGTAACGGCGGCGCGGGTGGCGGTGGCTCCGGCAACGGCGGCCATGGCGGAGGCTCGGGCAACGGCGGTTCCGGTAATGGCGGTAACGGCGGCGGCTCAGGTAACGGTGGTTCCGGCAACGGAGGCCATGGCGGTGGCTCGGGCAACGGCGGTTCTGGAAATGGCGGTAACGGCGGCGCGGGTGGCGGCGGTTCCGGCAACGGAGGCCATGGCGGTGGCTCGGGCAACGGCGGTTCTGGAAATGGCGGTAACGGCGGCGCGGGTGGCGGTGGTTCTGGCAACGGAGGCCATGGCGGCGGCTCGGGCAACGGCGGTTCTGGAAATGGCGGTAACGGCGGCGCGGGTGGCGGTGGTTCCGGCAACGGCGGCCATGGCGGCGGCTCGGGCAACGGCGGTTCTGGAAATGGCGGCAACGGCGGTGGCGCGGGTGGCGGTGGTTCCGGCAACGGAGGCCATGGCGGTGGCTCGGGCAACGGCGGTTCTGGAAATGGCGGCAACGGCGGTGGCGCGGGTGGCGGTGGTTCCGGCAACGGAGGCCATGGCGGCGGCTCGGGCAACAGCGGCTCCGGCAATGGCGGTAACGGCGGCGCGGGTGGCGGCGGTTCCGGCAACGGAGGCCATGGCGGTGGCTCGGGCAACGGCGGTTCTGGAAATGGCGGCAACGGCGGCGGCGCAGGTGGCGGTGGTTCCGGCAACGGAGGCCATGGCGGCGGTCCGGGCAACGGCGGCTCCGGCAATGGCGGCAACGGCGGTGGCGCGGGTGGCGGTGGTTCCGGTAACGGAGGCCATGGCGGCGGCTCGGGCAACGGCGGTTCCGGCAACGGCGGCAACGGCGGCGGCGCGGGTGGCGGTGGTTCCGGCAACGGAGGCCATGGCGGCGGTCCGGGCAACGGCGGCTCCGGCAACGGCGGCAACGGCGGTGGCGCGGGTGGCGGCGGTTCCGGTAACGGAGGCCATGGCGGCAACGCCGGCAACGGTGGCCCCGGCAACGGCGGCAACGGCGGCAACGGTGGTCCCGGCGGCAACGGTGGTCCCGGCGGCAACGGTGGCCCCGGCGGCAAGGGCGGCCCAGGCAACGGTGGCTTCGGTTCAGGCCGCGGTGGCTTCGGCGGTGGCTTCGGTGCAGGTCGCGGCGGCTTCGGTGGCGGCTACGGCGGTGGCGGCCAAGGCGGTGGTCACGGAGGGGGCAACCACTAAACGAGGATAGTTTTCTTCACAGTGCGCGGAGGCCGGCAAGCCGACCTCCGCGCCAGAAGCAGGCAGCAGAAACAAGCAACCTACGCAACCCGAGTGGACGACCCCCGTCCACTCACCCTAACGCACCACCCATCTCGATCACACGTTCCTGCACCACCAGAAACACCCTCTCTCGAGTCCCACGTCCTTCCTCGCGCGCTCCCCCGGTAAAGCTTCCAAACGCCGGCAACACGCCACACTCGATCCCGAAACGGAAGCACGGCACCCGCACCGAATCGGTCCGCGTCGTGACCCGATAGACCGGATGCACATGACCTGCGAGCGCATACGCGCCATCAACCCGCTGCGGCAGATGGCACAACGCCCACGGCCCGATGAGCCAGGGCTCCCGTACAGACTCGATAGCCAACGTAGACGGCAGCGCGCCCGCATGCCGGTCGTGATTGCCTTCCACCAGCACCACCCGCAGTCGCGCATGCCGCGCGCGCCACGCATGCAGCGCATCGAGCGTTTCCGGCGCATGCGATTCGCGCGCGTGCAGCAGGTCGCCGAGAAACACGAGCATGGCCGGATCGAATTCCGCGATCAGAATGTCGAGGCGCATCAGATTGTCGGCAGTCGAACCGATCGGCACCGGAATGCCGCGCGCGCGAAACACGGCATCCTTGCCGAAATGCGCATCAGCGACGAACAGACAGCGCAGCACAGGATCGAAACTCGCCCGCAAACTCGACAGCACCAGGGCATGCCCGGCGACGTGGACCGTCAACGAAGATGGCTTCATGTGCGCGCGGCCTTCTCGAGTTCGGCCAGCATCCGCTCGACGCGATCCGCGAGCTTCTCCGTGCTGACCTTCTCGCGCAAGCGTCCGACGATCAGCGGAAACGCAAACGGCGTCGGCTTTTTCGGCCGCGTCACCACCACCCGGCTCGCGATCATGCGTTCGAGCGCGCGGCGCATGCGCTGCGCGTCGAGTTCCTGCAACAGCACTTCGTCATCGGCCTGATTGAGCAGCAGGTTGCCGCGATCGTGCTGACGAAAGATTTCATAGAAAAGGCCACTCGACGCCTGCAATTGCCGCGCGCTTTTCTGCTGACCGGGATGTCCCTGAAACACCAGTCCCGACACGCGTGCGATCTCGCGAAAGCGACGCATCGAGAGTTCCGACGAGTTGAGGCTGGCGAGAATGTCGTGCTCCAGTTCGTTGGGCGAGAGCAGCCCGCTTTGTAATTGCGCGGCCCAATCGAAGGGTTGCGCGGACAGCAGTTCGAAACCATAGTCGTTCATCGAAATCGAAAAGGTGCCGGGCTTCTCGCGCGCGACTCGCCATGCGAGCAATGCGCCGAGGCCGATATGCGCGGTGCGCCCCGCAAACGGATAGCAGAAGAAGTGATGTCCTTCACGCGACTTCACCAGTTCCACCACCAGCACGCCCGGCTCGGGCAACGCCGACCATTTCTGCTGCAATTCGAGCAGCGGCCGCACGGCGCGCATTTCGGGCTCGTCATAGATGCCGTCGGCGGCGCGCGCGAGCATCGTCAGCGTGGCGTCGGCGAGTTCGGACGAGAGCGGCATGCGGCTGCCCGCCCATTGCGGCATCGCTCCGCGCGAGGTCGTGGCGCGCCGCACCCACGCGGTCATGTCCTGCACACGGATCAATTCGAGCGCACGTCCGCCGAAAGTGAAAATATCCCCTGATTTAAGGCGTGAAATGAACGACTCTTCGATCGCGCCGAGGCGCCCGCCCGACAGATACGCGACATTCAACGTGCCATTCGCGACGATGGTGCCGATGTTGTTGCGATGCCGCCGCACCAGATCCTCGCGCGGCACGCGGTACAGTCCGTCGCTTTCGCGCACCACGCGATGGTAGTCGGGGTACGCGCGCAGCGACGTGCCGCCGCCTTCGACAAAGCCGAGCGCCCAGTCGAACTCCGCTTGCGTCAATTGCCGGTAAGCATAGGTGCCGCGAATTTCACCGTATAGTTCACGCGCGTCGAAGCCGCCGCCGATCGCGACCGTGACGAGATGCTGGACCAGCACGTCGAACGGTTTCTCGGGCGTTTCGCGGCCTTCTATCTGACGCTTGTCGACGGCTTCGCGCGCGGCAGCGGCTTCGACCAGTTCGAGCGCATGCGTCGGCACGATCGTCACGCGCGACTGACGGCCAGGCGCATGCCCCGAGCGCCCCGCGCGCTGCATCAAACGCGCCACGCCCTTGGGCGAGCCGATCTGGAACACGCGCTCCACCGGCAGGAAATCGACGCCGAGATCGAGGCTCGACGTACACACCACGACTTTCAGCAAGCCATCCTTGAGGCCTCGCTCGACCCATTCGCGCACTTCCTGATCGAGCGAGCCATGATGTAACGCGATCAGGCCGGCCCATTCGGGCCGCGCTTCGAGCAGCGCCTGATACCAGAGCTCGCATTGCGAGCGGGTATTGGTAAACACGAGCGAGGTTTGCGCTTCACCGATCGCATCGGCGACCGCGCCGACCTGGCGCATGCCCATATGGCCGCCCCAGGGAAAGCGCTCGATGGTATCGGGAATGACCGTATCGACGATCAGCGCTTTGGGCAGCGCTCCATGCACGCTGACGCGCGGCGTCTTCACGGGCGCGAGCAATACGCCGGCGGCGAAGGACAGGTTGCCGAGCGTCGCCGACAAGCCCCACACCTGCAACTCGGGGCGCCAATGCGCAAGACGCGCGAGCGCGAGTTGTGTCTGCGTGCCGCGTTTGTTACCGAGCAACTCATGCCATTCGTCGACGACCACGAGGCGCACGTGCGATAGCACCTCGCGCGCGTCGGGCCGGGTGAGAATGAGCGTCAGGCTTTCGGGTGTCGTGACGAGCGCCGACGGCATGCGCCGGTTCTGTCGCGCGCGTTCGGCCGACGACGTGTCGCCGGTGCGCAGTCCGACGCTCCACGGCACCGCAAGCTCGGCCGCCGAACTTTGCAACGCGCGCGCGGTGTCCGCGGCGAGCGCGCGCATCGGCGTGATCCAGAGCACGGTGAGCGGGTCCGGGTGCGTGCGTGGCGCGCGCTTGCGGGACACGGGTTCGGCCGTCGCGAAGGCGCCCAGCGCGCCGAACCACACGGCCCAGGTTTTGCCCGCGCCGGTGGTCGCGTGCAGCAGGCCGCTCGCGCCCCGGCCGACTTCCGCCCATACGTCGCGTTGAAAATCGAAGGGTTGCCAGCGGCGCGCTTCGAACCATTCGCGGAGTTTGTCGGCAAACGGGCGGCGCGCGGCGGCTTCGTCTAAAGCAAAAGGGAAGGGTTCGAAGGCCGGTTCGCGTGCGTCGAGCCGCGCCTGCTGTTCGCGGCTGCGCGGAATCCGGCGTCCTCGGGGCGCCCGGCGTCGTTCCGGCGCGACGGCAGGTGTGGGAACGAGGGACTCGTGGGAATCAGTCGGCGCGGTCATCGAAAGTACTCTTTGGCATGGGAGTCGCGTGTCGACGAATGGCTCGCGGTGGGTGTCTTATGTGGACTACTGAAGCGTGGCGGTGGTTCACATCGCAGTGCGGTCCGTGGTCAAATGCCGAGGCTTCGCTCGCTCATGCTTGCGCTCGAATCCGCGCCGGCGCATGGCAACGATCCATTCACTATGGGGTTCACGTTGAGTCACACACAGGTATTGCTGCCGCAAACCTCATTGCGAATCGCGGCTGCGCAAGCACAACCGGTTCCCGGCGATGTGGCGGCCAACATCGCGAGAACGGTCGAATTGACCGGTGTTGCCGCCGACCAGGGCGCGAAACTGGTGGTTTTTCCCGAGAAGTTCCTGAGCGGCTACGAGCCGGATCTGATTGCCGGCGACCCCGCGAAGTACGCATTCGACGCACACGATCCGCGACTCGAGCCGATTCGCGCCGTTTGCCGACAGCGCGAGATCGCGGTGATCGTCGGTGCGGCGACGCGCGGTAGGGTGGCTGAAAGTGGCGCTGATGATCTGCATATCTCGTCGCTGATATTCAACCGCTCCGGGGAACAGATCGAGCCGTATCACAAGCAGTATCTCTATAGCAGCGAGACGCGTATTTATCAGCCGGGCTCGCAGGGCTGCATGCTGGAACTCGACGGATGGCGGCTTGCGCTGAGCGTATGCTACGACTCCGGATTTCCCGAGCATGCGCGGCTTGCGGCGGTCAATGGTGCGCATGCTTATCTGGCGAGCGCGCTCTTCAGCGCAAAGACCGGCTATCACCAGTCGCGTATCTGGTTTCCCGCGCGTGCTTTCGACAACACCATGTACGTGCTGTTGTCGAATCACGTCGGTACGACCGGTGGCTGGGCGGCATGTGGCGCGAGTGCAATCTGGAATGCGTACGGCGACGTCATTGCGCAGGCTGGCCGTGATCGCGCCGAAGTGATTGCCGCGCTATTCGATCCGGCGGTGCTGGCCGATGTGCGCGAACGTGAAACGGTGCTTGCCGACTTCAACGCGCGAGGTGAGGTATTGGCGGCTAATAGATACAGGGTGCAACGGCTCGATTGAAGCACGTTCAATCGAACCTGACCGTTTGCGCAATTGGCACATCGGCGCTTTGGGCAGTTCTGGCACTCTCGCAATAGAGCGAATTGTCGGCCACGGACGCTATTTTCCGCGAGACCGGATTCGCGTCGATTGCACGAGTCGACAGAAGGCATGCATGGCACTGCCGCGCCGCGGCAAGCAACATGCGATCCGCTACAATGGCGCGCATTACCCCACTGGAGATTCGCTTTGAAATCCATCGTTGCTTTGGTTGCCGCAGCTGTTCTCTCCTCGACGGCCATGGCCGCCGCGCCTACGACCGACAAACTGCCTTCGGGCGTCATCGTCCAGCATCTGACGGTAGGCACGGGCGCCCAACCGACAGCCGACGATGTCGTCAAGGTCAACTATCGCGGCACGTTGCCGAACGGCACCGAGTTCGACAGTTCCGCGAAGCACGGCGGCCCGGCATCGTTCCCGCTCAATCGCGTGATTCCGTGCTGGACGCAAGGCGTCCAGAAGATGAAGGTAGGCGGCAAGGCCAAACTGACGTGCCCGGCGGCCACCGCCTATGGCGATCGTGGCGTCGGCCCGATTCCGCCGAATACCGATCTGACGTTCGAAATCGAACTGCTCGGCATCGGCAAGTAACACCGGTGCGAAATGCGTCGACAATTGAGCCCCGCTGCGGATGCCGTTGCGGGGCTTTTTGTTGCTCCGGGCGCGGAGTCGCCCCTGTTGGGTATTCGTCATGAAACGTGAAAAGAATGCCGTGCGGGTTGCAACTATCGGTTTCGCCGGCAAGAGTGCCGAGCATTTTTTCGATTTGCTGCGAAACGCCCAGGTGCGCACCGTTCTCGACGTCCGCCTGAATAACACCTCGCAACTGGCCGGCTTTGCGAAGAAGCAGGACCTTCCGTACTTTCTCGACAGGTTGTGCAATGCAGCGTACGTCGAAATGCCGGAACTCGCTCCCGAGCCGGATTTGCTGAAGCGCTATCAGGGCAAGCTACTGTCCTGGGACCAGTTCACGGCGGAGTACGTCGAACTGATTGCAAAGCGCCGGGTGGAAAGCAATCTGGATGTCGATCTATTTCAATCGGCTTGCCTGCTTTGCAGTGAACATTTACCCCATCGCTGTCACCGGTTGCTTGCGACCGAGTATCTAAACACACAATGGAATGGCCGGATGGCGGTTGCTCATCTGTCCTGAGGCTCTTATATATATAGGGGGCGCAGGCGGAACTGCTGGAGAGGTCTTGTCTGTGCGCGCGACATTGCCCCATCTGGATGCTGCCTTCTTCTATCGGCATCCCGAAAGTTTGAATGTTCATGATCGGGCAAGTCATGCCGTTCGGCAAAGCGAACCGCTCCTTACCGCGTCGATCGGCGAATACGGATGAGGCGTCTTTTTTTAAAGCCGGACTGCTCTCGGTCGTCTACTCTCTACTCACGCGCCGACCCCGCATTCGCCCTGCCGCGCAGTCGAGAACCTTTGCCTTCATCCGTCGCGCGTCAGGAGCGCCAGCCATGAATATCGACTTTCACTATGGTGTGGTCTATATCGCCGCACGCGTCGGCGGGATGACGGCTGGCGACGCATTGACCGTGGCGCATGCCTGCCAATACGTCGACGACGCGACGACCCGGGGAATACTGCGGTTCAAGGGCGGCGAGACTTTCGAGCGGTTTGCCACCGCGCATAAGCTATTCGATTACGCCAACACCGAGAACGATCAGAACTGCCTCGTGTGGACGCCTTTTCATTTTCTGCCGGCCGCCGAAGGCGAAACCCTCGAAGAGAAGGCTATCTGCCGGCCGGACAGCGAGGTCGCCCGCGAAGTGGTGCGGCGTGCGATCCGGCAGCGCGACTCGGAGACCGGTTTGCATCGACTGGGTGTGACGCTTCACGCGTACGTCGATACCTGGGCGCATCAGGGATTCGCGGGGATAGAGAGCCCATGGAATCGGGTGCATCTATTGGAGGCCCAGGATTGCACGCGCAAAGGCTGGTTTGCCAATCTCCAACTCGTGGCCGGCCATCTGCTGGAACACATCGAGGAAGACGTATTGACGCTGGCGCTCCCCGTCGGTCACGGCGCCGCGTTGCACTATCCCGACCAGCCGTGGGCTCGCTGGCATTACATCGACGGCAGAAACAACTTCATCTCGAGACATAACCTGCCGGAGTTCGTCGAGGCGGCCGATATGGCTTGCCGCGCAGTGCGCGCCTATGTGGCGGGACGGGAAGACTTCGACATACAGCCCGGCTTGCCGGAGGATGTGAAAGAGACGCTCACCGATCTGCTCGATACGAATCGTCATGCGGACGATAACCACCGCTTGCTAGCCGTTTGCGAGTGGGTGAAAGCCGGCCGCATTCCGGGTTTGAAAGAGCGGATTCCGGCTTATATCGCCAAGGGGCGAGGTTCGTGGAAACATCTGGCGACCGGTTTGGAGTGCGACGACGACACCGGGGACAGACCGGTTTGGACGAGTACCTTTGAGAAAAGCGATTACCGGCGCTTTCACGACGCGGTCAAACAACATCGTTTCGTGACGACACAGGAGATTCTGCCTGCCCACGGACTGCGGATCGCGTAGGTTAGAGTAAGAGCGGAAGAAGGAGCCGCTGCCGAAGCTGGGTGATATCGGCGGCGGCTCCTTTTACTGACCAGACTATTGCATCTTTGCTTGCTGACGCTGGGCGGCCTGTTCCTCAGCGTGCTTCTTCGCTACATGCCGTCCGACGATGCAGCCGCCCACCGCGCCGACGACCGCGTGATGCCCCGCATAGTGACCCGCCACGCCGCCCACGACGGCTCCCTTCAGACAACCCGCCGCGTTCGCCGTGCCGGACATGGCCGAAGTGAGTGCCGCTGCTGCAAGGGCGACTTTGATAAAACCCGCTTTCATCTGAGAGTACCGTTCTGTTGAGATTGCCGAAGGTGGTGCTTTCCGGGTTCTTTTCAATAGCCAACCCAGTGCCCGTGTTCACGTGTTTCAGTTCCCGCCGGTTTTCCGCCAGGCACGCTCCGAAGTGTAGAAGCGCCGCCCCAACACAAGTGAAACAGGGCTGAGAAATCCGTAACGTTGGGTTACTTCTGTCCTCGCGTACGCATTTCGTCGGCGTCGAACGTGGATTTTTCATTGCCCCTACTGCTTTTTTTAAAGCCGGCCGCCAGGAAAGCCCACTTTCGAATAAAAAATGAACTACTGTGCTTTGAATATTCAAATGCTTGCCTATAGTAGAAGCGGCTATTGCCGCGAAGCACGGCAAACCACCTTTTCATCGATGCGGGTACGGGGAAACGGAAATGACGCCTTGGAATGCTGCAACCTATCAGTCCGGAACCTGTACGCCAGAGTCGCTACGCACGCTTGCCGGCTATCTCGAGTTGGCGCTCGACGAAGGCGAAAGTGTGGTCCTAATGCGAATTGGCACGCAGGTACGCAGCGTTTATGTCGGTAATCCTTCCGGAACTTTGGAGGATCTGACGGATTCCGGGGTGGTCGATGCCTGTCAGGCGGACGAAATACTGATGCTGACCTGTCTGGGACTTAACCGGATAACCGCGGATGGTCAACAATACCGTTTTGTACGTAGTGTGCGTTACATTGCCGACCGCCAGGCTGTCGTTTTTACGCCTGCCTGAGTCGGAATGCCGGAACTGGAAGGCAAAAGAAGAGTCTTTGGGAAAGGAAAAGAAAGAGAGATCGGATAATTGAGTAGTGGACCTGAAAGCTCCATACTCGAACGCCAGATGATGGAAGTGCGTTGGGTGCCTTAAAACACCACACAGATCTGCCTTTCTTCTTTCATTCATGGCATAGTTCGACGATTACCACCAAGGGAGGAATCAAATGCCAACGTTAGAGCAAATCCAGGCAAAGCTGAAGAAACTGCAGGCGCAGGCCGATATCCTTGTTGCCAGAAAAGCGCAAGTCGCGGTCGACCAGATTCGCGAGCTCATGCTCAAGCATGGTTTGACTACTGAGGATATCGAAGCCAAAGCAAAGGCGAGGCGAGTCGCGCGCGGCTTGAATGGCCATGTCGGCACCGGCAAGGTAAAAGCCAGTGCTTCCGGAAAACCGGCGAAATACCGCGACCATAAAACCGGCGCAACCTGGACGGGCCACGGCCGTGCCCCCGGTTGGATTGCTGGCGTGAAAGACCGCACTCAATTCCTGATCGATAGCGCAAGCGAACTCAAGTCTGCGGCAAAGGCCGTGGTCGCTCATGCAAAAGCCGGTAAAGGTCAGCCGAAAGGCGCGCAGCCGCCCAAGTACCTTAATCCGAAAACCGGTGCAACCTGGAGCGGCCGTGGTCCGGCGCCCGCATGGCTCGCAACGGTGAGAGACCGCACGAAGTTCCTGATCGACGGTGCCGCGGCCAAGCCTGCGACTAAGGCGGCAGCTAAAGCAGCGACTAAAGCGTCGACGAAAGCTGGCAAAGCCAGATCGGCGGCAACCAGCGGTGCGGTGAGCAAGAAAGCCGCGGCGAAAAAAGTTGTAGCGAAAAAGGCCGCAGTGTCCAGAAAGGCTGCTGCGAAGAAAGTAACGGCAAGCAAAAAAGTCGCAGCGAAGAAAGGCGCAGTGAAACCCGCCGCGAAGAAGAGCACGGTCGCGAGGGCGGCAAGAAAAGCGCCGGTCCGCAAAGCCGCCGCTAAAACCGCGGTAACCAGCACTGCGGCAGTGCCGCAAGCCGCGACCGCCACGGTGCCAGCGAGCGCATGAGCGCAACGGAGTCGTGAAGTAGATGACTAGCACGATCGATTCACTCCGGCAGGAAGACCAGGTCGTCCTGCTGGATTCCGTTCCTCATCCGGCGGCCGATGCCGCCGAACCGTTCATCGTCGCCAGCGACCGCCGGGTGATTCTGGCTTACCCGATTGCGGAAGCCGACTTTGAACGCTTCGGACCGTTCGATCCCGACGACGATCCCTTCTGCACGGTGCTGTTCCCCGATGCCGCGTTTCATCGGCTCGGTCCACCGGGCGACGTCGATCTCGAGATTCACCCACTCGCCATGCAAGGGTTGCTCGGCTACTCGGCACACGAAGTCGTGAATTCGTCGCTCGCGGCGGAAATTGTCACCGTCGGATCGGCGGTGCCGGCATTGCGCCATTTCGTGATTACGTTTCAGGACTCGACGTTCGAATGCGTGGCGTCGGACTATACCGTGGTCGGCGTCTATGGCGCGGGCGAGATTGCGAGCCGGGAAGCGTTCGCGCTGGTCAGGTAAGTCAAGGTAGCGGCGTAGCAAAGCGCGCGCCCGCAACGGGCACGCGCAATGCGTCCGGTATGCGTGGTTAAAGCCGGACCTCGGGTCCGGCACTCTCCGTCAAACTGCAGGACGTGCGTTGCGTGTTCTGCCGCTGAGCATCGAGGCCACGCATGCTGACCATTCCCCTTACCGCATTCGTCACGCTGGTCATCATTCTGGTGATCGCCAATCTGTCGAGCGGCGAGAAGAAGATCGAACACAAGATCGAACGACTGTATGCGAGCGACGATCCGCAATTTCTTCGTTCGATGGGATTGCTGCTCGGCCCGCCTGTCGTCTCCGGTAATCGCTTTGAAATGCTGCTGAACGGCGACCGCATTTTTCCTTCGATGCTCGAAGGGATTCACTCGGCGCGCAAAACCATTACATTTGAAACGTTCATTTATTGGTCCGGCGAGATCGGCGAGCAGATTGCCCATGCCCTCGCGGATAAAGCGCGTGAAGGCGTCGCGGTGCACATTCTGCTCGACTGGGTCGGCTCGTCGAAAATGGACAGGCGTTATCTGGAGATACTACGCGACGCGGGTGCGGCAGTGATCCAGTATCACAAGCCGCACTGGACCGGCCTTGGCCGCATGAACGATCGGACTCACCGCAAGCTGCTGGTGATCGACGGCCAGATTGGCTTTACCGGCGGTGTAGGCATCGCGCCGGAATGGACCGGACACGCGCAGGATGAAAAGCATTGGCGCGATACGCATTTTCGCGTGGCCGGTCCGGTGGTCGGACATATGCAAGCGGTGTTCATGGACAACTGGGTCAAGGCGACCGGCAATGTACTGCACGGCCCGGACTATTTTCCGCACGTCGATCCCCAGGGCGACGGTCTCGCGCATATGTTCAGCAGCTCGCCGTCGGGCGGCAGTGACGATATGCAGCTGATGTATCTGATGGCGATCACCGCCGCCACGCATAGCATTCATCTCGCGAGCGCCTACTTCGTGCCCGACAAGCTGACTATCAACGCGATCGTCGAGGCCGCGAAACGCGGCGTGAAAGTGCAGATCATCACGCCGGGCAAACGCATCGATACGCACACGGTGCGCGAAGCGTCGCGAGCCTGTTGGGGCGATCTGCTCAAAGCGGGCGTCGAGATATTCGAGTACCAACCGACCATGTTTCATTGCAAATTGCTGGTCGTGGACGAGTACCTGGTGTCGGTCGGTTCGACCAATTTCGATAGTCGCTCTTTCAAGCTGAATGACGAAGCGAACCTGAATATCTATGATCGCGACTTTGCGCGTCAGCAAACCGCCACCTTCGCGGACGACATCAGGAAGTCGCAACGCATCACGCTCGAAGCATGGATGCACCGTCCGCTGAGCGAAAAGCTGATTGAGAAGTTCGTATGGATGCTGGACACGCAGCTGTAGAAAAGGCACGGTCAAGCGATGAAAGTCGAATACGGCGGCGAACGCTGAAACGTATGCGACTTCGTCTTACTAGAGAACCGCGCCGCTCAGGTAGGCTTCGACGGCACCGGGAGCCGGTGAGTGGCCGCCGTCCGATGCCATGACAGTAGACTCGGCGAGCACCGCCTTGGCGTGCCGATAGGCGTTCGCGAAGCCGCGCAATTCCAGGGTGACCGGACGATCCTCCAGCCGGCGACGCACGAGTGCCTGCGCAATGCAACGGTCGATCAATGCAAGCTGGCTGTCGATATAGTCGGCACATAACCGGCGGCAATGCCCGGAGACGGACGCGACCGTCAACAGCGCGGGCACGATCGAGATGGTCAGAAAGCCGCCTGCGGGAATGCGCGCCAACGCAGCGGGCGAGTCGAACAGTTCTTTGCGTAGCGCTTCGAACACAGCCTGGCCCCACACTTCGCGCTCTTTTTCGAGTGCGAGGCGGCGACGGATTAGCGCGTCCTTTGCATGAGCGTCGACGACGCGGCCTTGCGCGACCATCAACGCCGCGCCTTCGCGTTCGCCTTCGCGAATGCATTCGGCGCCGAAATACACGGCGCTCTGATTGCGCGCAGCCAATACCAGATGCTGCAGCGTGTCGGGCACGAGCGGGTCGAGTGGCACGACTTCGCACGTGAGCGGCTTGCCGTGCGAATGAATCGCGCAGCGCCCGTCGTCTTCGAGCGCGGGGCAACGCGCGAGAGAAGGGTAGTCGTAGCCTTGCGCGGTGATGCTGAAGGTATCGCCGGCACGCTGCAGCAGCGTATCTGCGATCGTATCGAACGCGGCGATATCCGCCTCATCGAGCACGCGCTCATGTTGCCCGACGCGCACGCGTTCGCCCACGCGCTTGCGTGGTATGCGGCCAATCGCAATGCAGCCGATGAACCGGTCGCGATGCCGGAACAGCTCCGCCAACGTCATCGCCGGCGGACTATTGCAGCATTTGCCGCACGCCGAACACGCGAACGAGAACGCGTTCACCATGGCCGGCGCACCGAGTCCTGATAGCGAGTGAGAATGAAATGCGCGACGTCGTCCGAGTGATACGCGGCGACCAATTGTGCGACCCACGCCTCGTCACGGTCGCTGTCGCGAACCGTCAACACGTTGGCATAGGGCGAGCGCGCGTCTTCGAGGCCGAGACTGTCGCGTGCGGGGTAGAGGCCCGCACGGGCCGCGTCGTCGCTGTCGATCACGGCGAAGGCCACGCTGTTCAGCGAGTCGAACAGACGCGCGCGCGGCACCTGGCGGATCTTCAGATTCAGACGGTTGCTCGTGATGTCGGCGAGTGTTGCATGCAGACCCGCGCTGTCCTTGAACGTCAGCAGCGTGAAGTTCTGTAGCAGGATCAGCGCGCGTGCGGTGCCTTCCCGATCGTCGGGAATTGCGATCGTCGCGCCGCGTTGCAACTGGCCGAGGTTCGTCAGCTTGCGCGAGTACAGCGCAATCGGAAACGTCACAGTCGTGGCGACGCTCGTGAGCGCATAGCGATGCTGTTTGCGCTGCGCATCGAAGCTCGGCTCGTCTTCGAAGCTCGCAGCGTCGATCCTGCTCGCGGCGAGCGCGGCGTCGATCGCAGCCGGTTTGTCGAACACGACGACGTCGAGCGCGAGTCCTCGCGCGGCAGCGACGCGACGCACCTGCTCCATGATCTCGGCGTGGGCGCCCGCGCTCACGCCGACTTTGATGACCTGGTCCGGCGCGGCCGCCAAGGCTTGCATAGGCTGCAACAATGCGGCGACGCCAAGCAGCGCCGCCGCCGCGATCTCAAGCGGCTTCATGACGCATCCCGCGATACCGTGCGAAAACCGATGTGCGCGGCCGGCAAATCCGCCTCCTGCTGCTCGCGTGAGGCGGCGCGATAGCGCACGCAATAGTCGCGCGAGCAGAGAAACGAACCGCCTTTGATGACCATCGACGTATCGTGCCTGCGGCTGAGCGGCGCGACGGCGGCGGTATCGCCATTGGTGTGCGACTGGTGCGGACCGCTGTACACGTCTTTGGTCCACTCCCACGCGTTGCCGATCATGTCGTAGAGCCTGAAGTCGTTGGCCGCATAGCAGCCGACGGGCGCGAGCCCGACGTGCCCGTCCTCGTCGGTGTTCAGCACGGGAAACACGCCTTGCCAGTAGTTCGCACTCGGCTTGCCGTGTTCGTCGCGCGGCGCGGTGTCGAGGTCCGCGCCTTCGTGGCCCGCTTTGCCCGCGTATTCCCACTCGGCTTCGGTCGGCAGATCACGGCCTAGCCAACGCGCGTAGGCGAGTGCGTCGGCTTGCGTGACCATTGTCACCGGCTGGTTCATGCGTCCGTCGAGCGTGCTGCCCGGACCGGTCGGATGATTCCACGCGGCACCCTTCACCCAGCTCCACCACGCCAGGTCGCGCGCGTTCATCTCTTCGCGCGTAGGCGAGTGGAACACCACGGCGCCGCCCTGGCGTTCCGAATCGCTGACGTAACCGGTCGCTTTGACGAAGGCGGCGAACTGCGCGTTCGTCACGTCGGTCTGATCGATCCAGAAGCCGGCGACGTGTGTCTTGGCGTCGCTGGCGGGGCGCTCGTCTTCATAGCCAAGCTTGCTGCCGAACACGAAGTCGCCGCCATGCAGGTGCACCATGCCGGCCTGCGGATCGTCGCGCCAGCGCGCGGGCAAACCGCTGTAGCGCGCGCATTGCTTTTCCGAGCCGAGCGCGGCCAGCGGACGCGAGCGGTTCAGGTCGTCGAATGCGCCTTGTTTCGCGGGGCCGCCGAATGCGGTCGACGCGGCAGTCGAAGCGACCGCTGCGGCGGTGAACGCAGCGGCGAAGGCGGCCGCCGCGAGCACGGCGTAGGCGCCGTACAGCGCCGCGCCGCTTTTGAGCTTGAATCGAAACGTCATCGCGTGCTCAGTAATAACCGCGTGGACGCAACGGCTCGACGCCGCCGACGCTGCTCATGTAGTTGTTCCACTGCTGTACGAGGCCGTCGATCACCGACGAATTCTGCGTCGACACGTCCTGCGTTTCGCCGCGATCCGAGTTCATGTCGAACAGCTGCCAGTGGCCATCCACGGGACCGAGCGGCGGCTCGGTCCACAACGCTTTCCAGCGGCCGTCGGCGCTACGCAGATAACCGCGCCCGTACGCTTCGTCGCCGAACGATGCGGTGTGCACCGCGCTCGTGGCCTGATCGTTCAGCACTGGCAACAGCGATTGCCCGGTGATTGGATACACGTAGCGATTGTTGTAGACCACCTTGCCCTTGTTCTCATCGACGCCGCTCAGCGTGTTGATCAGCGCGGGCGCGGCTTGCGTCGGCGGCGAAATCTGCGCGAGCGCGAGGAACGTGGCGGTGTTGTCGGTGACGTGCGTGAAGTCGCGCAGCGTCGGCTTCTGCGAGGTCTGACCCGGCAGATGCACGATCAACGGCGTGGACACGCCGCCTTCGCCCGAATAGCCCTTGGTCTGACGGAACGGCGTCGCACTCACTTCGGCCCAGCGCAAACCGTATTGCAGGCGTTTGGCGTTTTGCAGACCGTTGTCGGTGCCGAGCGTCGAATAGACCGGCTCGGCGGCATTGGCGATGTCGGTCGCGCTCGGGTCGGCGCCGGAGTCGATCGGCCAGCCTTCCGCGCCGTTATCCGACTGGAACATGATGAACGTGTTGTCGTATTCGCCGATATCTTTCAGATGCTGGATCAGCAGGCCGATGTTGTGATCGAGGTTCTCGACCATGCCCGCGTAGATTTCCATGTAGCGCGCCTGCGCCTTCTTCTCGGCGGGCGAGAGGCTGTCCCACGACTTGTTCACGGTGCCGGGACCGTAGTCGGTGTAGCCTTGCGCGGCGCTATGCACGGCGCTCACGTACTTCGCGTTCACCGTGCCGTTGTTCGCGGTGGCGGGGCTCGCGACGAGCGTCTCCGATGCGCCGCCGTACGGTACGAAGTCGTTCGGAATGATGCCGAGCGCTTTTTGCCGCGCGATGCGCGCGTTGCGGATCACGTCGTAACCGGCGTCGTATTTGCCGGCGTAGTTGTGCAGATAAGGCTCGGGCACCTGCAGCGGCCAGTGCGGCGACGTGTACGCGGCATACGCAAAGAACGGCTTGCCGTCGCCCTTGTTCGAATCGATGTACGAGATCAGGCGTTGCGTGTAGAAGTCGGTCGAGTAGAACACGGCGGGGCTGCCCCCGGCGCCGCCCGGTTGTCCCGGCTGGCCGGGTTGCACATATTGGCCGTCTTCGGTGTAGTTCTTCGAGCCCGCCGGTTCGTGCGCGAAGTGATTGGTCGCGGCGCCGCCGAGCAGCGCGTAGCTATGCTCGAAGCCCCATTGGTCCGGCGTCTGTCCGCCGCCCGTCGTGCTGCCGACGATGCCCGAGCCGATGTGCCATTTGCCGGCCATGTAGGTGTGATAGCCGCCGTCCTTCAACAATTGCGCGACCGACAACGCGCGGTCGTTCAGGTATCCCTCATAGCCGGGCAGGCCTTTGCGCTCGTCGGTCGGCGCGCCCATCGTGCCTTCGCCGACCAGATGGTGGTCGGTGCCGGAGATCAGCATCGAGCGCGTGATCGCGCAGACGGTGCCGGTGTGATGATTCGTGAGGATGCGGCCGGATTGCACCAGCGCGTCGAGGTTGGGCGTATTGATTTCGCCGCCGAACGCGTGGATGTCGGAATAGCCGAGGTCGTCGGCCATGATGTAGAGAATGTTGGGCCGCTTCTGCGCAACCACGGGTGCCGGTGTCGGCGTCGCGTTGGCGCTCGGCAGATTGTCGTCGCCGCACGAGGCGAGTACCACGAGGCTGGCGACGGCGGCGCCGATGAGGCCGAGACGAAATGCGGAGGGTTGCGATCTCTGTGTTGTCATTGTTGTGCTGACCGGATGTGTCGGGTCGCCGATGTTAGCAATGACGTCGTTAAGGCCAAAGATCGATTTCTGCGTTGCTATGAAGGATTGCCGATATAGCTGTTGCAACGTCGCCGGGCAGTGGCGGGCGGGTTACCGCGAGTCGTCTGGCGCGCTAGTTGCCCGGATCGCGTACCGGCTTGTCCGGATTCGCCTGTGTTCGATAGGGCAGTTGCGCGGCATGCGGGTCGGTGATCGTGTTGTCGATCACGCGTTCGACGTCCGCTGTCTTCGCAAGCTCGGCGAGGAATGTGCGCTTGTCGAAGCCCGGCGCGACGCAGCCTTCCACGTAGATGAAGCGGCGTTGCAGCGTGAGCCACAAGGTGGATTGTTCGCGCCAGTGCGTCGCATAGTTGATGTTGGCGAGGCGCCGTTGCACAGCCTCGGCGATTTCGGCGTCGTACAGATAGGCGTTCGACAAACGGCAGCGGCCCTCGATCCAGCAGCTATTGCCACGTTCGATCCGGTAATGGCTGTCGTCGAGCCATTCCTTTTCCGTTTCGAATGGGCCGAGTGGTGTCGGGCACTCGCTGATTGCCCTGGAGATCTGAAAGAACGGGTCGTGGCCGCGATTGACGCGCGGTTGTTCCGCATGAGCTTGAGTCGCGGCCATGCAGATCAGCAGACTGGCGAGGCGCAGTTCGATCAGGCGTGTCATCTTTAACCCGCTCCAGGAGTTGGCCGTTCAACTGTAAGGAGTTGAACGGCAACCCTATTTTTACACCTGATGCGGGGAAGTGCCTGACGGATAACGTGCGACGACGGCCACTCACGCGCCTGCGGAAGCTTCCAGTTCCGCCAGACGTTTGCGTAGCAGTCGGTCCTCCTGGAAGCGGGTGGTTTCGTCCCGGATCACGGCGACGATGCCGGTGAACTCGTTTTGCGGCGAATGCAGCAGCGCGACGGTAAAGGCGATCGACATTGAGCGCCCGTTCTTATCCACCGCGGGGACACGCAGCACATCATTGCCGTAGCGGGTCTGGCCCGTTGCCATGGTCTTGTGATAGCCGTCCCAATGGCGGCCGCGCAGGCGTTCCGGAATGATCAGGTCCAGTGATTGTCCGAGCGCCTCGCTCTGCGTAAAGCCGAACATGCGTTCAGCCGCTGGGTTCCAGAAAGTGATGCTGCCGCCGGCATCGGAGATGATAATGGCGTCGCCGATTGCGTTGGCGAGTTGCTGGTAGTCGATGGCGGTTTGCACGGCGTTCCTCCGAAGTAACAACGCGGATCTGAAGCGGATGCAGCGCCCTCACGAGCGCCGCATTGGCACGCCAGAGCCCGAAGCGGGCCCGCGCGACGCCGTTAAACTGCCTTGATTTCGCGTAGATTGAAGATGTCCTGCCGGCTGTAGCCAAGGCCCAACAGCACCTCTTCGGTATGCTCTCCGAGCAGCGGAGACGCGGTGACTTCCGGCTTCATATCCGAGAACTTGATCGGGCTGCCGACGGTCAGGTACGAGCCGCGTTTCTTGTGCGGCACTTCGACAATCGTGCCGCTTGCGCGCAATGACGGGTCGTTGGCCAGTTCTTTCATCGTCAGTACCGGTGCGCAGGGAATGTCGAACTTACGCAGGATGTCGACCGCTTCGAACTTGGTCTTGTCGGCGAGCCACGCTTCGATCGTCTTGAAGATGTCGAAGATGTGCGGCTGACGCGCTTCCGCAGTCTTGTAAGACGGGTCATCGATCCACTCGGGTTTGCCGAGTGCCTTGCAGATCGGTTCCCACGCGTGGCCCTGGATCGTGAAGTAGATATAGGCGTTCGGGTCCGTTTCCCAGCCCTTGCACTTGAGCACCCATCCCGGCTGACCGCCGCCACCCGCATTGCCGCCGCGCGGCACCACGTCGCTGAATTCGCCGTGCGGATACTGCGGATATTCCTCGAGATAGCCGACCCGCTCCAGTCGTTGCTGGTCACGCAGTTTCACCCGGCACAGGTTCAGCACGCTGTCCTGCATCGACACGGCGACCTTCTGGCCTTTACCGGTTTTGTCGCGGCCGAGCAGCGCGGTCAGAATCCCGATCGCCAGATGCATACCGGTGTTGCTGTCGCCGAGCGCCGCGGCGCTGATGGTCGGGGGACCGTCCCAGAAGCCGGTGGTGGAGGCCGCGCCGCCCGCGCACTGCGCGACGTTTTCATAGACCTTCAGGTCGTCGTAGTGATGGCCGTCGCTGAAGCCCTTCACCGAAGCGACGATCATCTTCGGATTGAGTTCGTTCAGGCGTTCCCATGAAAAGCCCATCCGGTCCAACGCGCCCGGGCCGAAGTTCTCGACCAGAACGTCGGACTCGCGAATCAGCTTTTCGAGCACTTCCTTGCCTTCGGGCTTTTTCGTGTCCAGCGTGAGCGACTTCTTGTTGCTGTTGAGCATGGTGAAGTACAGCGCGTCGGCATCGGGGATGTCGCGCAGCTGGTTACGCGTCACGTCGCCCGAACCGGGTCTTTCGACCTTGATCACATCGGCTCCGAACCAGGCGAGCAACTGCGTGCACGCCGGACCTGCCTGAACGTGGGTGAAGTCGATGATCTTGATGCCTTCCAGAGGTTTGGTCATGTCGATATCTCCGTAGTTACCTGATTACTTTTTCATTGCCGCGCTTTGCGGATTCAGATTGGTCAGGCGGCCGCTCTCGGTGCCCGCCGCCTCGTCGATGACGGCATTGATCAGGCTCGGCTTGCCCGATGCGATTGCCTCGAGCAGCGCCTTGGTGAGTTCTTCCGGTGTGCTCGCGTGATAACCGACGCCGCCGAACGCCTCGATCATCTTGTCGTAACGCGCACCCTTCACGAAGACCGTCGGTGCGACGTCCTTGCCGCCGGTCGGGTTCACGTCGGTGCCGCGATACACGCCGTTGTTGTTGAACACGATCGTGCAGACGGGCAACTCGTAACGGCAGACCGTTTCGAGTTCCATGCCGCTGAAACCGAACGCGCTGTCGCCTTCGATCGCGACAACCGGTTTGCCGGTCGTGACCGCCGCGCCGATGGAGAAGCCCATGCCGATACCCATGATTCCCCACGTGCCTGAATCGAAGCGTTTGCGCGGCTCGTACATGTCGATAATGCTGCGCGCGTAGTCGAGTGTATTCGCGCCTTCGTTGACGACGTTGATGTCCGGACGCGTCTTCAGCACATCGCGAATCGCGCGCAACGCGCTGTGGAAGTTCATCGGCGACGGGTTCTTGTCGAGCGTCTCGGCCATCTTGGCGAGATTCTTGTTCTTGCGCTCGGCAATCGCGCCGAGCCACTCGGCGCCCGGTTTGCGGAAGCTCGCATCGATGCCGGCGCGCAGTGCCGCCACGCATGAACCGATATCGCCGATGACCGGCGCGGCAATCGCGACGTTGCTGTCGATTTCGGTCGGCGAGATATCGACCTGGATGAATCGCTTCGGCTGTGCGCCCCACGTTTTGCCTTTGCCGTGCGAGAGCAGCCAGTTCAGACGCGCGCCGATCAGCACGACCACGTCGGCTTCCTGCAGCACGAACGAGCGCGCCGCCGATGCCGATTGTTCATGCGTGTCGGGCAACAGGCCTTTGGCCATCGACATTGGCAGATAGGGAATGCCGCTTTGCTCGACGAAGCCGCGAATCTCCGCGTCGGCCTGCGCGTATGCCGCGCCTTTGCCGAGCAGGATCAGCGGACGTTTGGCGCTCTTGAGCACCTCGATCGCACGCTTGACGGAGTCCGGCGCCGGCAACTGGCGCGGCGCAGCGTCGACGACTTTCACGAGCGACTGCTGCGCCTTCACGGCGTCGAGCGTTTGCGAGAGCAGCTTGGCGGGCAAGTCCAGATATACGCCACCGGGGCGCCCCGACACGGCAGCGCGAATCGCGCGCGCCACGCCGATACCGATGTCCTCCGCATGCAGCACGCGAAACGCGGCCTTGGCATATGGCTTGGCCGCATTCAACTGATCCATTTCCTCGTAATCGCCTTGCTGCAGATCGACGATTTCGCGTTCGCTCGAACCGCTGATCAGAATCATCGGGAAGCAGTTCGTGGTCGCATTGGCGAGCGCCGTCAGGCCGTTCAGAAAGCCCGGTGCCGACACGGTCAGGCAGATGCCCGGCTTCTGCGTGATGTAGCCGGAAATGGCGGCCGCGTTGCCCGCGTGCTGCTCATGACGAAAGCCGATGAAACGCATTCCTTCCGCTTGTGCCAGTCGCGCCAGGTCGGTAATGGGGATGCCCACCAGTCCGAAGATGGTATCGATGTCGTTCAGTTTCAGCGCATCGATGACGAGATGGAATCCGTCGGTCGTTTCGGTCGCCTGTTGTTTTAACGTGTCCTCTGTTGTGGACTGGTCGGCTTCTGCCATGACATCTCTCCTTATTGGCGGGGCGTTGTGTGGTGGGTCGTGAGCGGGGCGCTCACGTGGTCGTTTATTCGGATGAGCCGCTGGACCATGGCTGCAGCCGCGGCTCGGCCACGGCTACGCCGGCTCGCGCGCCCGAGTTTTCGATCCAGCGCTTTCTCATGGGGGCAAGGACGAACTTCGCGGAGACGGCGGCGGCGATCGATATCACTGCTGCTGAGATGAACACCGTGTTCCATCCGCCGTTCGCCGACAGCAGCGAGGCGATCGGCACCAGCATCGCGGCTGTACCCTTGGCGGTGTAGAGCGTGCCCGCATTCGCCGCGGCGTGTTTGCTGCCGAACGTGTCCGCGCAAGTCGCGGGGAAGATCGAGAAGATCTCGCCCCAGCAGAGGAACACGGCGGCTGCGAAGAACATGAACGCGTACGGGTTGTGGCCGAACTGCATCAGTCCCAGCAGCGCGACGCCTTCACCGAGGAAGATCATGAACATCGTGTTTTCGCGGCCGATGCGGTCCGACAGAAAACCGCAGAGGGGACGGGTGAGGCCATTGCACAGGTTGTCGATCGACAGCGTCATCGTGAGGAGCGGCAGCGTGATGCCGATCAAACTCACAGGCAGCCTCGCAAAACCGAATTCCTTCGCGATGGGCCCGAGCTGCGCGGTCGCAATGATGCCGCCGGCTGCCACGAATACGAACATGAAATACAACACCCAGAAGAGCGGCGAGCGGATCATCTGGCCGGACGTGTAGTCGATCTTGCTGGCAACGATACGTTTAGCAGGGATCGCATTGGCGGGCGGCTTCGGCCGGACCAACATGGTGGCGAGCAGCAGGATGAAGACACCCTGGAAAATGCCGAAGAACATGAACGCGTGCTCGTAGCCCGAACGCTGGATCATGTTGGCAATCGGTATCACCGTGACGGCCGCGCCGGCGCCGAAACCCGCTGCGGTTAGCCCGGCTGCGAGACCGCGTTTGTCCGGAAACCATTTGAGCGCCATGCCGACGCAGGTGCCATACACGCAGCCCGCGCCAATGCCGGCGATGACGGCTGCGACGTACAGCTCGGCGAGAGTGGTCGCATGCGCGTTGATAATCCAGCCGAGCGCTGCGCACAGTGCGCCGCCGCTCACCACGGGGCGCGGCCCAAACTTGTCGACGAGCCAGCCCTCGACGGGCACGAGCCAGGTTTCGGTGACGATGAAGATCGTGAAGGCGGTCTGGATCGCCGCCTGGCCCCAATGGTGCTTGTTGTCCATCGGTACGACGAACAGCGTCCACGCATACTGCAGATTCGCAACGAGCCCCATGCACATGATGCCGATGGCGAGTTGCACCCACCGGTGTTGCCAGAATGGTGCGCGGCCGCCTTCCGATACGTTGGAATATCCCATGTCTCCGTCTCCTGTTCTGCCGCGCTCGAGTGGCGCGTTGAACTTACGTGATCGAATCGCTGCGTCGCCGTTTGCCTGCGGGCGATGAAGCGCCAATGGTCGGCCAGAAAGAACTGTACTAACGACAACCCTGACTCGCTGAGTGCACAACAGTTGAGAGAAAGCTATTGCACGGTGCAACGTGTGTGATGGGATGCTGCGCGAGATCGGCGATAAACGAAAGTTAAAACATTTTATGGTTTGTATTAGTCATCCGTAATATAAGGGTCTACCCTTTTGACCTGGAGTGGCTGCGGAAAGCGGCTTTTCGCCGAGGGCGGGTTTTCCCGAAGGTGACTGACTGCTGAGTTTTTCGCGCGCAGGCGGACGAACGCGGTTTCGTTCGGCACGTGGTCGCTGCGAGAATTGAACGGCGCGAAAAGCACGTGCGACGGGGTTCTCGCGGCGCTGGAACTCGTCAGATTTCCTGCGATACTACGCATGCGGGAGGCAAAGAGTTGCAGGGAATGGGTCTGTGCCCACAGTCGCGGTCGCAACGGCGATCGAATGTATAAACAAAAGACTATCGTTTTTCGAAAAAACTTTAACTATTGTTTATTCATGGGCTCTTCTATTCTGGATCAATGTCATTTGCCGGAAGGAGACGACCATGAACCCAGTTCAATTGCATGCTCGCGACAGCGAGCCCGATGCGGAAGTCCAGGCGCAACTGTGCGCCTATAACACCGCTTTCGACGAACTCGGCCTGCGCTTCCGTTGGGATGAGCGCACGCTGACGTCGCTTGCCATGATCGACGGCGAACAGGAGCAGATTGCCGCGTACATCGAAGCGCAGCATCCGCACTTGCTGAGAGCCTATAGCGCCGAATTTCTGAGCCGCGCCATTCTCGAGAAGAAACACGCCCGCTATCCAGCGCGCTTGCAGATACGCGTCGATAGTGCGACGCCTGCGAGCCACGTGATGCGTCAATCACAGACGAGCCGCTGGTCCGAGCGCCTGTCGTACGAAGTGGAGTTGCCGGCGCTGGTTGGCGTGTAGAGGGCGGTGCGCGGCATGAGGGCGCGGGCTGCGGGACGGCTACGCGCCGCTCAGCGCTTTAGCGCCTCACCGCTGTGTGCGCCGATTCTCCACCGCGAACTTGATCAGCTCCGCCTGACCTTCGATATCGAGCTTGCGCTTCAGGTTCAGCCGATGCGTCTCCACCGTCCGCACGGACAGATCGTTGCGCTGGGCGATCTGCTTGCTCGATAGGCCCTCGGCCAACGCATCGAGAATGTCCCGCTCGCGCGGCGTGAGACGTTCGACCGGCGATTGCGTCGCCGACGCCTGGATCAGCCGCGCGCCGAGCCCCGCGCTGAAAAACGTCTTGCCGTCGAGCACCGCGCCGATCGCCTGAATGATTTCGGTGGCGGGCGAATCCTTGAGCACGTAGCCGCTCGCGCCCGCGCGAACCGCCTGGGTCACGTATTCGAGGTTGTCGTGCATCGACAGCATCAGCACGCGAATCGCCGGAAAGCGCTCATGAAAGAGCCCGGCCAGCGCGATGCCGTTCATCCCGTTCATGCCAACGTCCATCAGCACCAGATGCGGCATGTCGCTCGCGGCGAGCGCCAGCGCTTCCTGCGCGTTGCCCGCTTCGCCGACCACTTCGAAATGGCGCACCGCTTCGAGACGCGCGCGCAAACCGTCGCGCACGAGCGGATGATCGTCGACGAGAAGCAGGCGTGCGATGGCGGCGGTGGTGTTGTTCATGACTGGATTTCCTGCAAGGGCGGCAGCGCCGCCTCGGATGTGCCGAGCGGCACGCGTGCGGTGACGACCGTATGGCCGGTTTGAGATAAGAGCGAGAGCTTGCCGCCGAGCGCTTCGAGCCGCTCACGCATATTGCGCAGACCGATGCCCGAGCGCCGGCCGACGAAAGCGTGCGTCACGTCGAAGCCGCGGCCGTTGTCCGCGATCGTCAGCGTGACGGCGTCGTGCGAGATGTCGAGCGCGAGCGCCGCGCTCGACGCCTGCGCATGGCGCACGATATTGGTCAGCGCTTCCTGGGCGATGCGAAACAGCACGGTATTGACGGTGTCGGGCAGCGTCGCCGCATGCGTGTGCGTGATCTGCGTGAAGCCTATCTCGATGCCGGACTCCTCGCTGAGTTCGCGCGTCAGTTGCTCCAGCGCGGCCGCGACGCCGAGATCGTCGAGCATCGACGGACGCAGCGCGTGAGAAATGCGCCGCACTTCGCGCAAGGTATCGCCGAGCCGCGTGAGACTGGTGGTGAGCGCGACTTCGGCGGCGGGCACGCGTGCGTCGGCGCGCTCGAAGCGCGCAAGCGCGGATTCGAGCAGCAGTTTCACGGACACCATCATCTGGCTGATGCCGTCGTGCAACTCGCGCGACAAGCGCGCGCGTTCGTTTTCCTGCGACTCGACCACCTGCTGCGCGAGCCGCTTCAGTTTCGCGTCGGCGCTGCGGTATTCGGTGACGTTGAGAACGAGCGCGCACAGCGCGATCACGGCGAGTCCGGCCACGGCAATCGCGTCGATCCACTTCATCGTGCGATCGATGTTGGCGGCCGCGCCCGCGTCGATATGCGCGAGCGTGGTGTCGACGTCGTCGAGATAGATGCCGGTGCCGATCATCCAGCCCCAGCGTTCGAGCGGCACCACGTAGCCGAGTTTCGACGCGATCTTGCCGGTCGACGGACGATGCCACAGATAACGCACGTAGCCGCCGCCGCGAGAGGCCGCGGCGAGCAATTGCTGGATCGTCGGCGTGCCCTGGCTGTCACGCAGCGCCCATAGATCGCGCCCGACCAGATCGGGCTCGCGCGGATGCATCAGCGAACGGCCGTGCATGTCGTAGACGAAGAAGTAGCCGTCCTTGCCGAAATCCATTTTCTCCAGCACGTCGAGCGCGCGCATGCGCAGCAGCGCGTCGTCGCGCGCATTGTCCTGGCCGGCGTCGTAAAGCGGCGCGATCGCGGTGGTGGCAAGCTCGACGTAATGTTTGAGCTCGATTTCCTTGCTCGCCATGTACGCGGCCTGGGTGGTCGCGTGCTGCGTTTCGGCGAGCGCCGTGGCTTCCCGGCGCACGCCGGTTTCGATGCTGGCGATGGCCGCGAGAAAGGGCACGATCGCCAGCAGGACAATCTTCGCTTTGAGTTTCATCGTTGAAAAAACAGCCGACAGGCTACGTAGTATTACGTAACCGGCTTACGTAGTTGCGCGCTTGTGAGGACGCTCACGAAGGCGAATACTACATCCCCGCGGAAACCTGCGCGTGGCGGCCCCCTTTGGCCTGTTGCGCGCGACGATTCGCGTTGCCGCGTATGCCGGGTTGCCCCGGCATGTCCGCAAACAGGCGGGAGACGCCTGCATCCGGTTTTCTGCCCCATATCAGATCATCGGTTTTCCGTGCGCCGGGCCACGAGCCATGGCGTGCGGTGTCGATAATAGACCTAGGAGAAGTTCGTGGAGACCTCCCCATCCGCCGGCCGTTCATGGCTCTGGCTCATTCTGCTGATCCCTTATATCGCGCTGCTGTGGCTGCCGTTTTATAACGACACGCATCCGCCGCTGTTCGGCTTTCCATTCTTCTACTGGTATCAGTTTCTGTGGGTGCCGTTGACCTCGCTGCTGATTTACATCGTGTATCGAGGTGTCAAATGAATGATCTGAATCCCGTGAACCCGGTCGCGATGAGCGTGTTCATCGCGTTCTTCGTGCTCGTCACCGTGATCGGCTTCTTCGCCGCGCGCTGGAAGCGGGGCGACCTGACGCAGTTGCATGAATGGGGGCTTGGCGGCCGCCAGTTCGGCACGATCATTTCGTGGTTCCTCGTGGGCGGCGACTTCTATACCGCCTATACCGTGATCGCGGTGCCCGCACTGGTGTATTCGGTGGGCGCGTACGGCTTCTTTGCGTTGCCGTACACGATCATCGTCTATCCGTTCGTGTTCGCGGTGATGCCGAAGCTGTGGAAGGTCGCGCACGCGAAGAACCACATCACGGCGGCGGACTACGTGCAGGGTGAGTACGGCGGCAAGTGGTTCCCGGCGGCGGTCGCGCTGACCGGCATCGTCGCGACGATGCCGTATATCGCGCTGCAGCTGGTCGGTATGCAGGTGGTGATCAAAGGGCTCGGCGTGAGCGGCGAAATGCCGTTGATCGTCGCCTTCGTGATTCTGGCCCTCTACACGTATGCGAGCGGCCTGCGTGCGCCGGCGATGATCGCGTTCGTCAAGGACATCATGATCTATATCGTCGTGATCGCGGCGGTGTGGCTGATTCCGGCGAAGCTGGGCGGTTACGCACACGTGTTCGACGCGGCCGATGCGCATTTCAAGGCCAAGGGCGGCGCGACCGGCATCATTCTGCATCCGGGCCAGTTCACTGCGTTTGCTTCGCTCGCATTGGGCTCGGCGCTGGCGGCCTTCATGTATCCGCATACGATGACGGCGGTGCTGTCGTCCGCGTCGGCGAAGACGGTCAAGAAGAACGCGATCTTCCTGCCGGCGTATACGTTGCTGCTCGGTTTGATCGCGTTGCTCGGCTATATGGCGATTGCCGCCGACGTGAACGTCAAGTCGGCGTCCGACGTGGTGCCGGCGTTGTTCGGCACGCTGTTCCCGCAGTGGTTCGTCGGCTTCGCGGCTGCGGCGATTGCGATCAGTGCGTTGGTGCCCGCCGCAATCATGTCGATCGGCGCGGCCAATCTGTTCACCCGCAATCTGTGGCGTCCGCTGGTGTCGCCGAATATCTCGCCCGAGGGCGAGGCTTCGACCGCGAAGATCGTGTCGCTGGTCGTGAAGTTCGGCGCGCTGCTGTTCATCGTGTTCCTGCCGACGCAGTATGCGATCGACCTGCAGTTGCTCGGCGGCGTGTGGATTCTGCAGATTTTCCCGGCGATCGTGTTCTCGTTGTATACGCGTCGACTGAACACGCCGGGTCTGTTCTGCGGCTGGCTGGTCGGGATCGTGATCGGCACCGGGCTCGCGATGTCGCAGGGGCTCAAGCCGGTGTACGCGCTGCATCTCGGCGCGACGGCTTATCCGTTGTATATCGGCCTGATTGCACTGGTGGTCAATATCGTCGTGACGTTTGCCGTGTCGGTGGTGTCCCCGCGCAGAGCGGTGGCCGCGGCCTGATCGTTGTGTTCGTCTGAATAGAACGCCGCGAAGCTTCTGCTTCGCGGCGTTTTTTCTTGTGCCCGCTGTTTGGCGGTTCTTTGCCGGTTCGCCTCAGGCGTCGGCCCAGCGGCGTAGTAGATTGTGATAAATGCCGGTGAGGCTGACCACCGTGGGGTCGTTCGAACCCTTCTCGGCGGCAAGACGCTGCACGTCGTTGTCGAGTTGAAACAGCATGGTGCGCTCGCCGTCGTCGCGCACCATGCTCTGAATCCAGAAGAACGATGCGACTCGCACACCACGCGTGACCGGGCTCACGTGATGCAGACTCGAAGCGGGGTAGAGCACCATATCGCCGGCGGGCAGTTTCGCGCGATGCACGCCGTAGGTGTCTTCGATGCAGAGTTCGCCGCCGTCATAAGTGTCCGGCTCGGCCAGAAAAAGCGTGGCCGACAGATCGCTGCGAATGCGGAAGTCCGTGCCGCGCAGCAGGCGGATCGCGTTATCCACGTGAGTGTTGAAACCGTCGCCGCCTGCGTAGCGGTTAAAGAGCGGCGGGAACACTTTCAGCGGCAGCGCCGCGGAAAAGAACCGCGGGTTGACGCCGAGCGCGTCCTGAATCGCATCGCCGACCGCGCGCGCGGCGGGTGAGCCTTCGGGCAGTTGCTGGTTGCGCTTGGCCTGCGCCGATTGCATGCCGGAAGTCGCATTGCCGTCGATCCATTGCGCCGCGTCGAGCACTTCGCGGCATTGCGCGACCTGCTGTTTGCTGAGTACGCCTTGCAGGTGGAGCATCATGCGTTTGATTCCTGTGCGGGGCGCAGCATGGCGTTATATGGCGCGTCGCTGTTCGCTTGGGTGTTGCCGGTGATGTGGGCGGCGGCATTCGCTGTGAGGGCGTTCGCCTCGATGTCTTCACCCAGCGCGCGAAACTCGCTCACCGTCGAAGCCGCCAGCCATCGCCGCATCTTCGCGACAAACGCCGGCGTCGCCGTGTGCGGCACACGTCGCAGCCATTGCAGCGCGTGGTCGATCTCGCCGCGTTCGGCCAGCAGCCTCGCATAGTTGAACTGACCGCGGAAGTCGCCGCCCTGTGCCGCGCGCCGGTAGTAGTCGAGCGCGATAGTCGCGTCCGCGTCGACTTCCCAGCCGTCTTCGTAAAAGCTGCCGACGAAGTTCAGCGATTTCGCGTGCCCCAGTTCGGCGGCGCGCCGGAACCACTGCAACGCCTCCACGCGATCGCACTCGACGCCGTTGCCAAGCGCCAATGCCGACGCGTAGTTGTACATGCCCCAATCGAGCCCGGCCCGCGCCGCGAGCCGATACCAGTAGAGCGCGACCGGCGCGCAAGCGGCCGTGCCCCAGCCATGTTCGTAGCAGCGGCCCAGCATGTTCATCGCCATCGGATGATCGCGCCGCGCCGCGTGCCGGAACCAGGTGAACGCTTCTTCCGTATTGCGCTCGACGCCGTGGCCGTCGAGCAGATATTGCCCATACACCGCCTGCGCTTCGACGATGCCGTTATGTGCGGCCGCCGCCACCCAGGCGGCGGCCTGGGCCGGCGGCCCGGAGAGAATCGTGGCGAGTTCGTCGTGCGACACGCTCGCCAACGCCTTCAGCGTCACCTGTTCCATCGGGTCGATGCTTAGTAGTGCGCGTTGAGCGTCAGGAACGCGGAGCGTCCCGGCGCGATCGACGCATAGTGAGACGCATAAGCCTGGTCGTAGTACGTGCGGTTGAAGATGTTCTGCACGTTCAACTGCAGGTCGACATGCTTGTTGACCCGGTACGTCGCCACACCGTCGAAGCGCCAGTAAGCGGGCACCGCGCGCAGATTCGCCGTGTCGCCGTACACCTGCGACATGTAGAACGCGCCGCCGCCGATCGTGAACTTCGGCAGCACGTCGTAGGTGGTCCACAGGCTGACGCTGTTCTTCGGCGTGTTCGGGAACTGGTGGCCGTTATCCGACGTGGTCTTGCCGTTGTCGCGCAGCTCGCTCTTCAGATACGTGTAGCCGCCGAATACTTGCCACTTGTTGGTCAACTGGCCGGCCAGACCGAATTCGAAACCTTGCACGCGTTTGTTTCCGACCATCGCGTAGGTGTTGTCCGGCAGCGTGACGCGCGCGTTGGTCGTGTCGATCTGGAAGATCGCGCTGGTCAGCGAGAGCTTGTTGTTCAGCACGTTCCACTTGGTGCCGAGTTCAATGCTGCGGTTCTTTTCCGGCGAGAGGGCTGCCGCGTTCAGGCCAACGCCGCCACGACCCGGTATCAGCGACTGCGTTTCACTGCCCTGGCCGAGCAGCGAGCCGGCCGGCGTCGACGAACTGGAGATCGACGTATAGATGCTGCCGTTCGACGCCGGCTTGAAGACGAGGCCGAACTGGTAGTTGAACAGCGTGTCGTCGCGCGAGACGCGGCCGGCGCCGTTGGCGACGGTGTTGCGCAAGTCGGTCGAGTAATCGTCGACGCGCAGGCCGACGTTGGCTTGCCAGCGCCTGGTCAGCTCGATCGTGTCGAATGCGTACAGCGATCTGGTGGTCGTGCGCTGCTCGCTCGGATCGTTGGTCTGCTTGACCGAACCGGCCCACGGGTCGTTCGGATTCGGCGTCCACAAGCTCGTGCAGTTATAGTTCGACGCCGCGCCGATGCCGGCGGTCTTGCAGATCGCGCCGCTTGCCGCAGCCACCGTGTACGAATCGTTCACGCTGGTTTCGCGCGACACTTCGAGGCCGGTGGTGAAGCTGTGCTTCAGGAAGCCCGTCTTGAACTCGCCGAACAGTTCGGTCTGGTTCGCGAGGCTGTAGACGTCGCTGGCGCGCGTGTTCGCGCGGCGCCACACCATGCCGTTGACCACGTTGCCCTGGCTGTCGTCCGGCTGGGTCCAGATGTAGTCCTGGCTCGACTTCGTGTAGCGCGTCGTGTTGCGGATCGTGAGGTTGCTGTTGATGTCGTGCTCGATACGCACCGTGCCGATATCCGAAGTCGTCTTGCGGAAATCACGGTCGATCAGGCCGTAGAAGTTGTGACGGTCGACGGGAGCCGGATAGATCGTGCTGACGCCTGCCGGTTTGTTGGTGGTCGTGTAGTAGTACGGAATGCCGCTGTCGGGCAGGTCGTCCGTTTGCAGGTGATAGTAGCTCGCCGTCACGCGGGTCGGCGTGCCGAGACCATACGTGAACGACGGCGCGATGCCCCAGCGTTCGTTGTTGACCGCGTCGCGGCCGGCCACGTCGTTGTTGTGACTCATCACGTTCAGGCGGAACGCTGCGTGATCGGCCATTTGCCAGTTGCCGTCGGCGGTGAAGCGGCGATAACGATCGGTGCCCAGACCCACGCTGCCGTCCGCCGAGTTGCCCAGATGCGGGGTCTTGGTGATCAGGTTGATGCTGCCGCCCGCGCCGCCACGGCCGCCAAATGCGCCGTCCGCGCCCTTGATCACTTCGACGCTCTGGATGTTGAACACTTCGCGAGTGGTCGCGCCGACATCGCGCATGCCGTCGACGAAGGTGCTGCCCTGCGCGTCGTAGCCCCGGATGAACGGCCGGTCGCCGAGCGGATTGCCGCCTTCGCCCGCGCCGAAAGTAATGCCCGGCACGGTGCGCAGCGCTTCGGTCAGCGTCGATGCGCCGGTGCTCTGGATCAGCTCCTGCGGAATCACGGTCACGGAGCGCGGCGTATCGAGCAGCGGCGCGGTGAATTTGACCGAAGACGACTGGTCCGTCTTGAAGCCGTCGTCCGTCTGGCCTTGCACGGCGATCGCTGTGAGCTGGCCTTCCCGCTCAGGCGGTGGAGTGCCCGTGGTGCCCTGCGCAAGGGCGGGGCCGGCAGCCAACATGCTGCACAGCGTCGTGCTGATTTTGCCGAGCTTCGGTTCGTCGGACCGCAACTTCATTTTTTTTATCCCGTAGTGCTGGAATCCGAACAGGCGTGTCGATCCTTACCCATGAATTCCATGTTTATTACAAATAGGTTTCGAAGCGGATTCTAAGTAATTACTGAGTAATTGAGAAGCGTTCTCAATCAAGAAGACTGAAAATAACGTCTGTTGCGGCACTGCTGAGACGGCGGATTGAATAGAAATTGCGCGTATTTGGTAATGGAATGGCGATATTTGGCAGGCGTATGCGTAATGATGGCGCTCGTGTGGCGAGTGCGCGACAGCGCCCAGGAGAGGGTGGGTGACGATGGTTTAGCCCTCTTTTCGATAGGGGAAAAGAGGAGGCTGGCCACCCAACACGCTTTCCGGCGTGCTCGGTCCTTGGCCAGTTTCTTTCATGCGGATAAGGGGATGCGCGTGGCCGCGATTCGGATTCAGGTACGCGGGCGGACGGTTTTTATCGCGATGTCCGTGGTCGATGCGTTGCTGCAAAGGGGCCGATAACGCCGGAGCCCGCCACTTTGATCGGCTATAGCGCGGTTTCGATGCGGACCGGTCTGCGGCCGGAAGTTCGAGCGAGGCCGCGCCGACGTTTTCATGCAGGCGGCGCAGGTCCTTTGCGCAAGGAACCTGCGCGATCAACCGCATGCGGTGCTCGCGCCACAGGATTTGCGCCGGCCTTAAAACCGCTCCACCCTGAACGGCTGTGGATTCACCACCGGCGGCTCTCCGGTCATCATCTCGGCGATCAATCGGCCCGTTATCGGACCCAGGGTCAGTCCGTGGTGCGCGTGGCCGAAGGCGAACCACAAGCCCGCATGTCTTTTCGCCGGCCCGATGACCGGCATCATGTCCGGCGTGCAGGGACGGCCTCCCATCCACGGTTCGGCGTCGAGACGCTCGCCCAACGGAAACAACGTGCGCGCAATCGGCTCGACCGCGGCGAGTTGGGTCGGCGTTTTCTCCGCATCGCGCCGGGCGATTTCGGCGCCGGTCGTGAGCCGGATGCCGCGCGCCATCGGCGCGAGCAGATAACCATTCTCGACATCCAGCACCGGATGATTCAGCCGGGCGTTTTCTCGCGGCGCGTAATGCATGTGGTATCCGCGTTTGACCGCGAGCGGCACGCGATAGCCGAGCCGCGAACTCACGCGATCCGACCACGGCCCCAACGCGACGACCGCCGAGTCCGCCGTCACCGTGCCGGCTTCCGTATCGACCTGCCAGCCTTCGCGAAACGTGTCCGCATCGCCGATAAAAAAACGTCCGCCGAGCGCTGCGAAATACTTCGCGTACGCGGTGACGAGCGCATTGGGATCGCTGACGGAATCGGATTCGGGGTAGCGCAGACCGCCTCGCAAATACGTGGCGAGATCGGGCTCCATCTGTTGCAACCGTGCGGGATCGAGCGTTTCGAACGTGACGCCATACTCACGATGCCACTGTTCGGCGAGCCGTGTTTCCGCGTCCTGTGCCGCGTCGCTGCGAAACACCTTGATCCAGCCGATCGGGCGCAGCAGCGCGCTCGCACCGGCAGCGGCGGCAAGCGCGCGGTGCTCGCTCACGCAATGTTCGATCAGCGTCGAATACGACTTCGCGATCTCCGCATGTCTTGCCGGATGGGAGTTGCGCCAGTATTGCCACAGAAACGGCGCGGTTCTGAGCATCGCGTCGGCGTGGTAGCGAACGTCCGGCGACTGGTTGCGCGCGTAGCGAAGCAGGGTGCCGAGGTCGCGTGGAAACGCATAGGGATAAACGCCTTCGCGCTGAATCAGCCCGGCGTTGCCGAACGAGGTTTCGTTGCCGGGCAATTTGCGGTCGATCAGCGCAACCTGGCGGCCGCGCTTCTGCAGATGCACGGCAACGCTTACGCCGACAATGCCGGCGCCCAGCACGACGGTATCGAATTTCATGCTGCCCGTTTGCCTCGCTTGAAATTATTGCGTTCGAAGATCGAAGATATCCATGACCCGGTCATCGCCTGAACTCTGGTCTCGGCGGGTTTCATCTTACAACGGGGTGTTGCCGCGGAACCCGGATAAGCCGCTCGAATGGACACGAAAAAACCCTCGAAAGGCGCGATGCAAATGCGCGTCACACGCACCGATCCGCCTCACTTCGATGCTTCGAACATCATCCAACACCGACCCGCGTCCCGTCACCGTGTAAACTGCTGACTTTTTGTCTCCGGTGGTATGTTGCAAGCCCCCCCGCGCGCAGCGCCCAGCGGCCCGGCGCTTATTCGCCTGCTGGCCCGTCTGGCGGATGTCGATGTCCCCGAATCCAGGCAATCGTTGTCGGACCGGCTGAGCCAATGGCTCGGCTGGACCGACGCGATTGCGTTGTCGTCGGCGCTGAACGGCAATCCGCCCGCGGTCGCCGCCGGTGCGCGCGGCTGCGGCGGCGCCGAAGAGGACGAGTGCGTCCGCGTGCGCGGCGCGCTCGCCAAGGCCGTTGCCGGCGACAGCGTGTTCGCCGGAACGCGGCGGCGCGGCCACGGGCAAACGCACATGCAAATGCAGGACGCCCCAGCCGACTACGCGGTGTTTCGTCAGCGCTACCTCGCGATCCAGCAGTCGATGGAAACGGGCATCGCGACGCTGCGCGGGCGTCTGCGCAGCATGCTCGCCGCGAAGACGCCCGCGATGGCGCGCCTCGCGGTGATCGACGCGGTGATGGAGCGCGCGCTGAGCGAGCGCGAGCGGAATCTGCTGGCGTCGGTGCCGGGCCTGCTGGCCGGGCACTTCGAGCGTTTGCGCGCAGCCGAAGAGCAGGCGCTTGCCACCGCGGAGACAGCGGAGGCTTCCGAAGACGCCGCGCCGGTCACGCCCGGCGCCTGGCTGGACGTATTCCGCAAGGATATGCAGAGCGTCCTGCTTGCCGAACTGGAGGTTCGTTTTCAACCGGTGGAGGGGTTGCTCGCGGCCCTTCGCACCCGCTAACTGGGACGCTATGTCCAGATATCGTATTGATCTCGTTGTATTCCTGGCAGGTCTGGCCGCTGCGTGCTGGATTGCCGCCAGCTATGTCGGTTCGAACCCGCTGGCGCTGGCCGTCACGTTATTGATCGGCGCCTGCTACGTGGCAGGCGCGTTCGAACTGCGCCGCTACAGTCAGGCGACCGCCACGCTGACGCGCGCGGTCACGGGGCTCGCCGGGCCGCCGCCGAGTCTTGGGGCGTGGCTCGAGCCGCTGCATCCGAGCCTGCGCAACGCGGCGCGGCTGCGCATCGAAGGCGAGCGCGTGGCTTTGCCGGGACCGGCGCTGACGCCTTACCTCGTCGGCCTGCTGGTGTTGCTCGGCATGCTGGGCACGCTGCTCGGCATGGTGGCGACGCTGCGCGGCACCGGCATCGCGTTGGAGAGCGCCACGGACTTGCAGGCGATCCGCGCGTCGCTGGCGGCGCCGGTCAAGGGACTGGGCTTCGCGTTCGGCACCTCGATTGCGGGCGTGGCCACCTCGGCGATGCTCGGACTGTTGTCCGCGCTGTACCGCCGCGAGCGGCTCGAAGCGGCGCAAATGCTCGACATGAAGATCGCGACGAGCTTGCGCGTGTACTCGCAGAGCCATCAGCGCGAGGAAAGCTTCAGGCTGCTGCAACGCCAGGCCGAGGTGATGCCGGCGCTGGTCGAACGCTTGCAGACGATGATGACGGCCATCGAACAACAGAGCGCCGCGTCGAGCGAGCGGCAGATCGCGAACCAGGACGCGTTCCATGGCAAGACGGAGGCCGTGTATATGCGCCTTGCCGGAGCCGTCGAACAGTCGTTGAAGGACAGCGTCGCCGAGAGCGCGCGCGCTGCCGGCGCGGCGTTGCAGCCGGTCATGGAAACCACGCTGGCCGGCCTTGCGCGCGAGGCGGCGGCGTTGCACGAGACGGTCTCGCAGGCGGTGCAGCGGCAGATCGACGGACTGTCGAGCGGTTTCGAGGCGACGAGCGCGAACGTCGCGCAGATCTGGAGCAACGCATTGGCCGGCCATCAGCGCTCGAACGACGAACTGGCCGCGCATTTGCGCACGTCGCACGAGCGTACCGCCGAGATCTTTGAACAACGTTCGGCCGCGCTGCTGGACGGCGTGACCGCGCGACTCGACGTGACGGCGGGCAGTGTGTCGCAAGCATGGAAGGAGGCGCTGTCGCAGCAGGAGAGCGTCGGCGAGAAGCTGGCGGCCAACAACCAGCAAGCGCTTGCGATGGCCGCGGCGACCTTCGAGGAGCATTCGGCGTCGCTGTTGCGCACGGTCGGTCAGTCGCATGCGGATTTGCAAACGGCATTGGCCTCGCGCGATGAACAGCGGCTGGTGGTTTGGACCGAAACGCTCGGTTCAATGGCTACGAAGTTGAGCGAACAGTGGGAGCAGTCGGGCGCGCAAACCGCGAGCCGTCAGCAGGCGATCTGCGAAACGCTGGCGCAAACCGCACGCGATATCTCGGCGCAAACACAGGCGCATGCAAGCGAGACGATCGGCGAGATCGATCGACTCGTGCAAGCGGCGGCGGAAGCGCCGAAGGCTGCGGCGAGCCTGCAAGCGGAACTGGTCGCGCGGGATCAGCAGCGACTGGCCGCATGGACCGAAGCACTCGGTTCAATGGCTACGAAGTTGAGCGAACAGTGGGAGCAGTCGGGCGCGCAAGCCGCGGGCCGTCAGCAGGCGATCTGCGAAACGCTAGCGCAAACCGCACGCGATATCTCGGCGCAAACACAAGCGCATGCAAGCGAGACGATCGGCGAGATCGAACGCCTCGTGCAAGCGGCGGCGGAAGCGCCGAAGGCTGCGGCGAACCTGCAAGCGGAACTGGCCGCGCGGGATCAGCAGCGACTGGCCGCATGGACCGAAACGCTTGGTTCAATGGCTACGAAATTGAGCGAACAGTGGGAGCAGTCGGGCGCGCAAACCGCGAGCCGTCAGCAGGCAATCTGCGAAACGCTGGCGCAAACCGCACGCGATATCTCGGCGCAAACGCAGACGCATGCAAGCGAGACGATCGGCGAGATCGAACGCCTCGTGCAAGCCGCGTCGGAAGCGCCGAAGGCTGCGGCGGAAGTCGTCGCCGAACTGCGTCAGAAGCTCTCCGACAGCATGGTCCGCGATACCGCGATGCTGCAGGAGCGCAGCCGCTTGCTGGAAACGCTGGAGACGCTGCTCGACGCGGTGAACCACGCGTCCACCGAGCAACGCACGGCGGTCGATGCGCTGGTCGCCACGTCGGCGGACCTGCTGGAGCGCGTCGGCACCCGCTTCACCGATCACGTCGAGCGCGAGACCGGCAAGCTCGGCGCGGTCGCCGCGCAAGTCACGGGCAGCGCCGTCGAAGTGGCGAGCCTCGGCGAAGCGTTCGGCGCGGCCGTGCAGGTGTTCGGCGAATCGAACGACAAGCTGGCGACACACCTGCAACGTATCGAAACCGCGCTGGACAAGTCCCTCGCGCGCAGTGACGAACAACTGGCCTATTACGTCGCGCAGGCGCGTGAAGTGATCGACCTGAGCGTGATGTCGCAGAAGCAGATCGTCGAAGACCTGCAGCGGATTGCGGGTCAGCGCGCGTCCGCCGGAGCCGACGTCGTATGAGCGAGGAAATCGACGGCGGCGTGGAGCCGGCCGCGCCGATCTGGCCGGTATTCGGCGACCTGATGTCGGTGCTGCTGGGCGCGTTCGTGCTGATTCTGGTGAGCGTCATCGGCGTGCAGCTCGAACTCTCGAACAAGCTGGAGCAGGAGGTCAAGCAGCGTCAGGCGGAAACGCAGCGCCGCAAGACGCTCGAGCAGGCGTTGGCCGGGCCGCTGGCGGCCGGGCGCGTGACGCTCGTCAACGGGCGCATCGGCATCAGCGGCAACGTGCTGTTCGCGCTGAATTCCGATCAGTTGCAGCCGCAAGGCCGCGATCTGCTGAAGAGCCTCGCCGGGCCGTTATCCGCGTATCTGCAGGCCAACGACGAAATCCTGATGGTGAGCGGCTTTACCGACGACCAGCGCCTGCGCGAAGGCAATCGCCGTTTCGCGGACAACTGGGAGCTGTCGGCGCAGCGCGCGTTGACGGTGACGCGTGGCTTGATCGACGCGGGCGTGCCGGCGGCGTCGGTGTTCGCGGCCGCGTTCGGCTCGCAGCAGCCGGTGAGTTCGAATGCGGATGATCAAGGGCGGGCCAAAAACCGTCGCGTGGAAATCGCGCCGATTCCCAGGCCGTCGACTGCAACGGTGAAGCCCGGTGCATAGCGGCGACAGCAACGATAGCGGCGTGACAATCACTGCCCGTGCGACGCTCGACGCGTGGCGTGCGCGCGGTGCGGATCGTCTGGACCCCGTGCGTTTTCATTTCATCGTGGCGCTGGAACGTCGCGCGGCCGCTCACGGCGGCGAGGCGCGGCGCATGCTCGACGAGAAGCTGTCAGGATTGCTCGACGCGTATGCCGCGGATCTCGAACGCGCGACGGCGGCAGCCGCCGAAGTGGCAGCCGCCGCGCCGGTCTCGCCTTCACGCGAGCCCGCCCAGGAAACGCTGGCGGGTCTGCTCGGCCACATCGCCCGTCACGCACAGGCCGAGCGTGCGGACGCCGCTTCGTACCCCGAACTACCGGCGCTCGATTACTTCCGGGAAGTCTGGTCCAAAGTCCGCGCCGAGAAACAGATGCGCCAGTCACTGGCGCAAGTGCCCGGCAACGCCGGCCCGCTCAATTCGAGCAGCCTCGTGCACCGTTCGCTTTCGTTGATGCGCGAGTTGTCGCCGGGGTATCTGAAGCAGTTCTTATCGTACGTCGACACGTTGGCGTGGATGGAACAACTAAACGGTGGCGGCGCGCCGACGGGTAAAGAAGCACCGCGCGCCGGAAGCGGCAGCAAAGGCGCGCGGGGGAAAGCACGCTAACGCAGCGGGCGCGTTCAATCGAAGTCGAACACGTCGAAAATCGAGCGCTTCTTTTTGTATCCCCGATGTCCCGTTCGGTCATCGTCGTAGCGGCGCTGGCGGTCGCTCTCGTACGCTGGGTCCCGATCCCGGTGGCTCTCGCGCCCGGCGCGCGCCGCAGAGGGCGTATCGATTTGCTCTGCCGCGTCCTGCGCAATCAGTTTGTCGAGTTCACCGCGATCGAGCCAGACGCCACGGCATACCGGGCAGTAGTCGACCTCGATCGAACGGCGCTCGGTCATCAGCAGGTCGGTCGTTTTGCACACAGGGCACTTCATGGTGTCGCTCCTTGACTTGAAAGTATCCGCACTTCGAACGTTCAGCCCGGCTAGCCTCCCGCTACGGGACTCGCTAGCCGGCACTGCCTGAACCCACTTTCCTCAACCGCCTTTCACACGGTGCCGCGCGGCGGCGCTCATTGCGCGACGCCGGCCGCACGCTTCGTTTTCGCGCGCCGCACGAGCATGTTCAGGGCCTCGACGAACGCGGAGAACGCCATGGCCGCGTAGATGTAAGCCTTCGGCACGTGCGAGCCGAAACCTTCGGCGATCAGCGTCATGCCGATCACGAGCAGGAAGCTCAGCGCGAGCATCACGATGGTCGGATTGCGATCGATGAAGCGCGACAACGGACGCGCCGCGAACAGCATCACCATGACCGCCGCGATCACCGCGACGAACATGATCGGCATATGCTCGGTCATCCCGACTGCGGTGATGATGCTGTCGATCGAGAACACCATGTCGAGCAGGATGATCTGGCCGATCGCGGCCGCCATCGTCAACTGGACGGTGCCGCTCGCCTTGTCGCTGACTGCGTCCGCGTGGGTCACGTGATGGCGGATTTCGCTGGTCGCCTTCCAGACGAGGAACAGGCCGCCGCCGACCAGGATCAGATCGCGCCACGAGAAGCCGTGACCGAAAAACGTAAACGCGGTTTCGGTCAGTTGCGCGATCCACGCGACCGTGCCGAGCAGCGCGAGCCGCATCACGAGCGCGAGCAGGATGCCGATGCGCTGGGTGCGCGCGCGCTGTGCTTCGGGCAGCTTGTTGCTGAGGATCGAGATGAAGATCAGGTTGTCGATGCCGAGCACGATTTCCATCACGACCAGCGTCAGCAGCGCGGCCCATGCGGCAGGGTCGGAAACGAGTACGAGCAGGGAGTCCATGGGGCGGTGACGAAAATCGATGCGACGGCGGTCGCGGAACCGCCATCATGGTCGCCTTCAGGGTTCGAATAAATCAGTGATAAGCTGAGCAATGTATCGATTATTTCGAAGTGTCCGAGGCATGCTCAATTACCGTCATCTCTACTATTTCTGGATCGTCGTGAAAGAGGGCGGTTTCGCGCGCGCGGCCGAACGGCTCGACATGGCCGTCCAGACGATCAGCGCGCAGGTGCGCGAGCTGGAGAAATCGATCGGGCGGCAGCTGCTCAAGCCGGCAGGGCGCGGCGTCACGATGACCGAAGCCGGCGAGACGGCCTTCAGTCGCGCGGAGCAGATTTTTCAGCTCGGCGAGGCGCTGCTCGACGAGATGCGCGATACGGGCGGCGAGGGAGTCGCACGGCTCGCCGTAGGTCTGTCGGACGGCATTTCGAAGCTCGCCGCGCATGCGCTGCTGGCGCCCGTGCTCGGCACGCCGGCGCTGCGGCTGCTGTGCCATGAGGGAGAACACGCGCACCTGTTGTCGGAACTCGCGCTGCATCGGCTCGATCTCGTGCTCGCGTGCCAGCCGGCGCCGCACAACACCGACCTGCGCGTGCTGAGCCAGCGCCTCGTGGGCTCGCCGGTGGATTGGTACGGGCCGGCGGAGATCGTCCGCAAGTCCGCACGGGCGGGTTTTCCGCAGTGTCTGGCGGAATTGCCCGTACTTTTGCCGACCGCGCACGGCGCGTTGCGGGCGCGGCTCGACCGGTGGTTCGACAGCGAAGGCATCCGGCCGCGCATCGTCGGCGAATTCGAGGACAGCGCGCTGATGGCGGTGTTCGCCGCGCGGGGGCTGGGCGTATTTCCGCTCGCGGAACTCGGGGCGGAAGATCTGTCATTGCTGCGCGGTTTGCGCTGGCTCGGTCGCTCGGACGGTGTGGTCGAGGAAATTCACGCAATCCGTTCGCGGCGCGGGCAGCATCATGCGCTCGCCTCTCAGGTGCTGGCCGCCGCGCGGTCGTAACCGCACGACGAGCTTCGCTAGCACGGCGGCGCGCCGTGCGCGTGCGTTGTCAGTGGCGCGTTTTTGGGCCCCACGCGTTGAACACCGCGGCGAGCAGCGCGATCTCGCCGTCCGCCAGGTGGTCGTCCGCGATCGCCACCGCCATACAAAGACGCATGACCTTGCGACGCAATGCGGGGTCGTCGATTTCGTCGATCAGCGTGGAGAGCGGAGCCGTGTCGAGATGGCCCACGGCCAGGTCGGGCGACATGTGCGCCACCGAGCGGTCCTCACACAGCGTCTGCACGATCTGCGCGAACTGCGCCGGTGCGAGACCGAGTTCGCCTGCGATGCCCAATCTTTCGAGCGCGTGTTCCTCGGAGCTGCATACATGCCCGTCGGAAGTCAGCGCGAGCGCCACGATGCGTGCAGCGGCCTGGGGACTGTTGCGCGGATAGGTTCGCATGATGAGGGTCCTTTCGCGGAGAGTGTCCGCAGTGATGAGGAGCCTCAGTCTGGGTCAGGACGAATATCGGATAAACCTGCTAATCCGGGAGCGAAGGTTCGGAAAAAGCGAAGCGAAAAAGGCAGAGTGCGCGAAGCACCGGCGCTGCCTGAACTGCGCGTATGCCTGACAGACGCCAGGCATACGTTTTCACAAGCTACGTGCTAAAGCGTTGCTCAGAACGCGTGACGCATGCCCACCGTGACGGCCACTTGCGTGTTCGTCGAAGACGGCGAGAGCGTATTGATCATCGCATGCGACAGCACCGAATCCGCCGGCGCGCCATGCACGTTCTGATACACGCCTTCGACATAGAAGTCCGTGCGCTTGCTGAGCGCGTAATCGGTTTGCAGCATGGCCGTATTCCAGCCCGGCGACGAACCGTTGTAGGCGCCGTGCGTGAACGTGTACGAACCCGAGACGCTCAACGCCGGCGTGAGCGCGTACTTCGCGTTCACTTCGTAGTTGTCGAGGCGCAGCGAACCGGCGAGCGTGCCCGCCGTGCTGTCGGCCGCGCCGAGGTAGCTGCCCGTGCCGAACGAGAATACGCCCGACACGTTGTCGATCTGCGTATGGCTCCAGAGCAGCCCGACGGTAGCCGGTCCGAACGTGTAGTTGCCGCCGAGCGACCAGATGCGCTGGCGTTCCGCGAGGAAGTTCGCGCTGGTGTCACTCGAGGTCACCGCACCGGCGCCGTTGCCGGCGTTGTTCAGTTGCAGGTAGCCGGCGGCGAGATACAGCGGGCCCTGCGCATACGACAGGCCGAAGCCATACGAGCGGTTGTTCGCGAAGTCGCCGGCCTTGTTGCTGAACGAGTACATCGTTTCGAACGTGACGCCGCGGTAGACCGGGCTCGCGTACTTGACCGAATTGTTGATGACGACCGAGTTCGCCGCCAGGTTGTCGTTCTCGAACGGATGGCCGGCGATGCTGCCGCCCCACGTGTTGAACGAGGCCGAGACCGGACCGACGAGGTCGTTCATCACGTCGAACTGGCGGCCGAACGTCAGCGTGCCGTACGGATCGCTTTGCAGACCGACCCATGCCTGCGAACCGAACGCGCTACCCGAGAAAGCCTGCGCGCCGTTGTTCAGCAAGAAGCCCTGTTCCAGTTTGAAGATCGCGTGCAAGCCGGCACCCAGGTCTTCCGAACCCTTCAGGCCGAACACCGTGTTCTGCGTCGAGCTGCTGCCCAACTGCCAGTTGCTGTGGCCGAGTTGATTGTTGGTGTACACCAGTCCGGTGTCGATCAGACCGTAGAGGGTCACGCTGCTTTGCGCATGCGCGGACATCGTAAATGCGCCGCACAGCGCGGCCGCGAGCAAAGACTTTTTCATACTGGTTGGCTCCGTGATTAAACAGTGCTAGAGGGAATGGGTTGCTTTATTCACCGACGCCGCGCCACGAACGCGTATGCCATGCATTTACCACTCGTCGTTGCGAGAATCGTCGAAACTCAGGTGATTGAATAGATGCTTATTGCGCGCAATAACGCCATTGCGATGGCTTTGCGAGCGTGCATGCTGGTCGACTGCATGGTTTCGCGATGAGCGGAGTGAGCGCATCCTGGTTGGAGCGGAAATAACGTCGCTCCAATCATATGGCGTGGAAAATAATCGGGGTGTTGAAAAAATAAAGCCGTGTGGCTGCAAAAGAACAATGAGGGGGCGAAGCTTACCGTTTTCCGGCGCGCGGCGGGAGTGGCGACGTGTGATTCACGCGACAGAATGGGCGATATAGGAGCGTTTTGTTATTGGCCTCGATGCCGTGCGGCATTCAGGTCCGAAAAAGGAGGCGTGGTGATGCCTTAGCTTGAATGGCGATTTATTTCCTTGAAATTAAAAGGAAAGGCCGGTGTAATAACGCGCGCAATTCGTGTTTGATCGATGAGGAAATGATCGTGTGCAGCGACGCAAGAGAACTTCGCACGGCGAGCGTGCGAATGCGTTCTTTTGCACGCTCACCTGGCTCTTCGCTGGGGCAACTTGCGCCGGGCGGTATTGATTTCGCCTGCGGGAAAGCTCGATTGCGTCGACGCGCGCCACCACACCACGGCGGCGATCGTCGCATCACGGCCGCGATCAGCACACTCGCGCGCATGCCTTCGGCGATCGACGGCCGCATCGCGATCAAGGCGCCCGACAGTGCCACGCCCAGCGCTGCACCAGTCTGGCGCGCCGCATTCAGCACGCCTGCCGCGATACCCGCGCGGCTGCCGTCGACGCAGGCCATCAGCGCGGCGGTGGTCGCCGGTGTGATCAAACGTGCGGCGAGCCCGATCGCCGGCAACGGCCATGGCCACGGCCACGCAAGCGCGCCATAGCGCGCCGACCCGCCAATTGCCAGCAGGGCAGGATAGCCGCGCAGTAGCCGTTCTTTGAGCAGCGCGCGATCCCTGTCCCGCCATGAATACATGGCATATTGGCAGAACCCGCCATCCTTGGAGCCCTGCCATGCGAATTCAGACATCCTTTCTTTTCGATCTCGACGGCACCCTCGTCGACAGCGTCTACCAGCACGTGCTGGCCTGGAAAGAAGCACTAGACAGCGAAGGCATCCCGTTGTCGGTGTGGCGGATCCATCGCAAGATCGGCATGAGCGGCGGTTTGTTCACCCATCAGCTATTGCGTGAGACGCATGGCGATATCAGCGTCGAGCGCGGCGAGCGGCTGCGTCATGCGCACGCGGCGGCCTATCAGCGACTGCGTGCGCAGGTTTGCCCGCTGCCGGGCGCGCGCGAGTTGCTCGATGCGCTGACGCAGGCCGGCACGCCGTGGGCGGTGGCGACCAGCGGCCGGATGGAGACCGCCGCGCTCAATCTGGAAGCGCTCGGCGTCGACCCCGCGAAGGCCGTCGTCGTGACGCGCGACGACGTCAAATACGCCAAGCCCGACCCGGACCTGTTCATCGCTGCCGCAGAGCGTCTGGGCGTATCGATCGAGCACACGGTGGTGGTCGGCGACAGCATCTGGGACATGCTCGCCGCGCGGCGCTGCCGGTCGCTCGGGGTCGGCCTGCTATCGGGCGGGTACGGCACGGAGGAACTCGAACGCGCAGGCGCGCTGCGCGTCTACGACGATCCCGCCGACCTGCTGGAACATCTGGACGAAGTCGCATCGCGGCCGTGACGCGTCGGTATGAAGGCGCCCGCCGCTTCAGTGCTTATACGATTGCGCGGGTGCCGACAGATCCACCTTCGAGGACTCCCTGACCAATTGATCGGTCATCGCCGATGCCACCGGATTCGAACTCCGGCCACTCTTGCCGAGGTGGCTGCTGCCACCCGGCGGGAGCGGCAACGACGGATCGGGCTTGGCGGATTCCTTGACCAGTTGCGCCGTCAGTGCCGCCGAGACCTGGTTCGAGCCGCCGCGGCGCGAGTCGTCATGCTTGCGCCCGCGAGGTTGTTCAGCGCGCGGGGCTGGCTTCGACTTCGTCCGCACGGACGGCTGCACTTCGGTCGAGGCGATGACGGTGCTGGTTGCAGGTTGTGAGCCGTTCGCGGCTTGCCGGGTTGCCGGGGAGAGATTGGACGTAGCAGTCGCTGCGGGCGCGGAAGGTGTCGCAGCCACGGCAGGCGAGGGAGGCGCCGCAGGCGTGACAGGCGTGGCAACCACGCCTGGGGCAAGCGCCGTCGTTGCCGCAGCGGCAGCCGTCGTCGCGGGCGCGGCTGGCGCAATCCGCGCCGCTGCCGTGAGCTTGTCCGAGCCGCCGCCGTCCGGGAGCGTGCGAACCACAGCTCCCGCAGCCATACGAGATTCGCCGGCGCGCGGCGGGTCCGCTGCCGCGGTGCTGGCGCTGGCGATCACCTCGCCGGTTGCCGCCGGCGCCCGTTCTTCTTCCTTAGGGAAAAGTAGATAGCCGGCGACGCCTACGTCGATCACGAGCAGGCCGATTATCAACACCTTGCCGGTATTCGTCATATTTAACCAACAGATAAATCAAGAACTGTAAAGAGTCGATGATAAACGACTGCTCTCCGAACGACCGTTCGCTCCGCCAGTTGGCGATGGCTGATGTCCGATTGGACCTTGAACGGGCCAGTTCGCAGGCGCGTCCCGTATAGGCCCGGTGTCTGCGGCTGCGCCGCAAAGTTTTGCCCGTTCGCCCGATTCGACCCGCGCAGCCGATGTGTGCGCTTTCGCTGCACTGCGATGGAAGTTTGCACCGTCAGGCAAAGAGCCCTGTACTATACGGATCAACAGGGGGCCGGCTTGTTAGCTCGCATCCGAAGCTCCACACTCGGGCGCGCAAAAAAGGGCGTCGACCGGTTCCCTTGTGAATTTGCTGCGACCGGCAACGGCAAAAACAACGCGCCGACCATGCGGCTCACGGGCGAAGCATCGACCGCCTGTCGTGCCCGGGGCCGTCGTATTCCGGCACGCCGACTGGCCAGGCCTTCGCGCCGGCCAGCCGGCCTGCTCGGTGTGCGACGGCGGCGACGTGACGGACCACGTGAAAAATGAACAACTTTATTCGACCACCTGTTTTCTATCCGGCAACGGTTGTTTTCGTCGATGACAACGACAGCTACCTCGATGCCCTGCGCCGGTTCTTCCCGGACACGTTCACCAATCTGTTTTTCACGCGGCCGCAAGCCGCGCTCGCTTTCATCCGTCAGCATGCGCGAGAGAATTCGCTGGAGTTCGCGTCGGCGTCGGCGTGCCTGAGCGAGCCGGGCGTCGAGCGGTTCGTCGAGACTTCCTCCGAGCGCGATGTCGTCGCGCGGCCTTCCCGTTTCGAGGAAGTGGCGGCGGTCGTCGTGGACTACGACATGCCGGGCATGAACGGCGTCGAATTCCTCTCGTCGATCTCCCACCTGCGCTGCGCGAAAGTGCTGCTGACCGGCGTCGCGAACGAGACCGTCGCGGTCAAGGCGTTCAACGCCGGCATCGTGGACCTGTATCTGCGCAAAACGGATGCGGATTCGGCCAACCGGCTAGCCTATTTCCTGAAGGATGCGAGAAACCGGCATTGCTCGGAATCGGGCTGGCTCGCGTTGGGCGAGAACGGCATGACGTATTGCGACCCGCGCACGCGCAAGGTGATCGACGAGGTGGTGGCTGCCGAAGGCATCGTCGAGTATTACTGGCGTCCGGAGCAGAACGCGATTCTGATGTTCGATCGCGCCGGCAACCCGAGCGTGTTCGTCGCGTGGGCGGAGAACGACTGGATCTCGCAGGGCGAGATCGTGGCCGACGAGGGCGGCCCGGCCGAACTGCTCGGGCAACTGGCGGTACGCGAGGTGATGCCGCTCTTCTGGCCGGACCTCGCCTACCGCGGGGGCATGGAATTCAGAAAGCTGACGCCGCGCGGCATCCCCGGCTGGGACGACGCGTTTTATGGCTGGACCCGCATCGATCCGGCCGAGGTGGGCCTGGATCTCGTGACGTTCTCGCAATGGCGGAATGAGCGCAATCGCTGAAGCCGGCCGACAGGTTGAGCGACATGTACGCCATTCCCACAGCTTTCGTGGCCGCGCTGTTCGTGGTGTTCGGGCTATACGTATTCGTCACTCAGGGGATCACGCGGCTGTCCGGGCCGTTTCTGCTGATGTGCGCGGCGACCTTTGCCTGGCAGGGCACATGGACGCTGCTGTTCCAGACCGACAACCCGCAGCTCGCGGGCGTGCTGGTCAGGCTGGGCTATCTGTTTATCCTCTTTCTGCCCACCACGTTTTATCACTTCGTCATCGAGGTGGCGGCGCGGCGGCGTGAGCAGCCGCTTCTGTTCGCCTCGTATGGCCTGTGTCTGGTGCTGGCCGCGCTGTTGCCCGGCCACGAAGTGATTGCCGGCTATCAGGCGCACTTCTTCGGTTTCTATCCGGTGGCGGGGCCGCTGCATCCGCTGCATGTCGTGCAGACGGTGGTGCTTGCCGGGCGCTGCGCGCAGATTCTGCTCGCCGCGCGCAAGCATGCTCGCGGCGAAGCACGCAGACGGCTCGATCTCTGCTTCGCGAACCTGTGCCTGTACTCGTTCGCGGCGGTCGATTACGCGGTCAACTACGGCTACGGGTTTTATCCGCCGGGCGTGCTGTTCATCGCGCTCAGCCTCGGGCTGCTCGCACTCATGATCGTTCGCTATCACCTGATCCACCCGCATGCGCTGGCGGCCACCATCGCGCACGAGTTCACGACGCCGCTCGCGACCATCGGCCTGCACGCCGACGAAATCGCCAGCGTCTGGAAGCAGATGTCCACTGGCCAGCGAATGCCAGCCACGCACGGCCAGTATGAAGACCATGCGCAGCCGGGGCAGTTCGAGCGCATCGGCCAGCTCGCCACTGCGATTCGGCGCGAGGTGTCGGGCACCAGCGCGATGGTCGACATGGTGCTCGCGTCGTTCACGCTCGACCGCCTGGATCGCAGCCGCTTCAGCGCGCATTCCGTGCAGCAATGTGTGGCGTCGGCGCTGGAGCGTTACCCGTTTCGCGGCGACGAACGTGCGCGCGTCAGCGTCATGCCGATCGATCCGGCGCTGATGTTTTCAGGCTCGGATACGGTGGCGGTCTTCGTCCTGTTCAACCTGCTGAGGAACGCGTTGCACGCGATTCGCGCCAAAGGCGCGGGCCGTATCATGATCAGTGCCGCCCAGGATCAGAACTTCTGCGTATTGCAGTTCCGCGACACGGGACCGGGCATCGCCCCCGACGTGCTGCCGTATATCTTCGACGCCTTCTTCTCGACGAAGCGCCACGGCAGCGGCGCGGGCATGGGGCTCGCGTTCTGCCGTCGCGCGGTCGTCATGCTGGGCGGGAGTATCAAATGCAGCTCGACGCAAGGTGCGCATACCACCTTCACGATACGGCTGCCGGTTCCGGGCACGCCGGCCGATCGCGCGCTACGCGCGCCGCCGGCGCGTTTTGGGCGCTGGCATTGACACGAGATGCCGAGCGCGTTGCGCCTTTGATGGTACGCGCGCAGTGGGGTGGCGCAAAAAACGCGCGACTGCCGATAGATTGCCGATAGATAGCGGTGCCCCTTTCGACCAGCGCGGCAATTCCGGTTCAAACATGTCCACCCCCATTGCGCCGCGTGCCGGCGGATAAGCCGATCACGCGTCCCGCGAACCTTGGCGGCGGCAACAGCGCGTGAGCGTCGGCCAATTCCCGCAGGCGGGCTTCGACATCGGAATCGAACGCTGCGGCGCGGGGCCCGCCGGTATCGACGTGCAGCAACATCTGCTCACCCGCGGCCACAGGCGCTTCGCGATGGCCGCTCCACATTTCGAGGTACAGGTGCAGACGCTTCGCATCATGCGCGAGCACGCGCATGTCGACGCGAACCGGCGCGCCTTCCTTGATTTCATGCAGATAGCTGACGTGCGCTTCGAGCGTGTAGATCGAGCGCCGTCGCGCTTTGCGCTCCGCGTCGGGCAAACCGATCAGGTCGATCAGCGAATCGGTCGCGAAGCTGAAAATCAGCATGTAGAACGCGTCGCGCAGGTGCCCGTTGTAATCGACCCATTCGGGCCGCACGACGTCCCGGTAGCAGGGCAGAGCAGCGTGATGCGGCATGGGAATGGATCTCCGTCATTCGAATGCATTGGCTTTGGAACTGCGCGCGCTCGCGACGCCTGGGTGCGGGCGGCGGCGCATCGCTGCGCGTGGTCGGCGTCGTCAGTTTAGTTCACGGCGATTCGGGGGCGGCCGGGGATGGCGTCACGCGGCACTCACGCATGCAATCAGACTCAGAACGTACTGCAGCGAAAGCACAACCCTCGCATAAGTGCCAATTTGTGTCGCCTGACGCAACAGTGAATTTTTGATTTAGGGGTTTACCCTAGGTCACCTGGCTCCTAGACTCTCCTCACTCGCTGCCGAACTCAACAGGTCCTCCAGCGCCGCAAAAACAATCTCTGGGGTAGGAATCATGAAATCACTGATCGAAGCTGTAGTCATCGCCGCTCTCATTACCGCGCCGCTCGCCGCGTTTGCTCAATCCAACCAGCCGGTCACTCGCGCTCAAGTGCGCGCCGAGCTGGTTCAACTGGAAAAGGCGGGCTATGACCCGGCCAGCGCGGATGCCGACGACTATCCGGCGAACATTCAGGCGGCCGAAGCGCGCGTCGCAGCTCAGAACGCCACCGCCCAAACCAGCGGCTATGGTTCGGCAACCCACGGTTCGTCGCAAGCCGGCAGCCGCGCCGATGCGCAGTCGAGCTCGTATTCGGCTCCGGTCGTCAGCTACGGTCATTGATCGGCCACGGCGCGAGCGTAGGTCTCGCGCCGGGCCAAATCTGTCTCGAACATGAATGGCCTGCTTCACCGGAGGATCGGTGAAGCAGGCCATTCTGCATTCCGGCCCGCTCGTGCTTACGCGTTGCGCGCGCCGATCGGTCACACCGTGAACAACGGGCGCAACTGCTGTATGTTGTCCACGGTCTCCAGCCTGTTGATCTGTTCGATGAGCTGCTCCGTCTTGCGCTCACCGAGAACCGGCGCCATCAGATCGCGCGCCTTCGCGCTGACGGCTTCGGTGCTCAACGGGTTCTCCTTGGTGCCAGGCGGGAATCGGGTGAAGTGATCGACCTTCCGTCCATCGGTCAGCGTGACTTCGACGATCGCGCCACGCGGCGCGGCGGGGTCCATTAACGCGGCGTCCGGCGTCACGGTGACCTTCGCACGCTGCGCGAGAATACGCGGATCGTGCATCAGCGCGACGTCGTGACTGTCGGTAAACGAGACCGCCCCTTTGACGAGCGCGAGCGCCACGAGATGCTGGCAATTGACATCGGGCATCGCGCTGTCGCCGACGATGCCTTCGGCATCGGTGGGAATCTTCACGAGGATGCTGCGCACGTTGTCCGGCGTCAGGCCGTATTGCTTGCGCAAGGTCAGGAGTGCGTCGAGCGGGGACTGGATCGGATAGCCGACCGAGTACGTCTTGATGGCCGTCTCGGTGACGTAGAAGCGGCTGCCGAGTCCGTCGAGCATCGCTTCCGGCTTCGGACTGGTCGATAGTGCTATGAAGAGATTGTTGGTGCCGTCGAGTACATCGTAGACGCCGGTGAAACCCGACTGCGCCATGTCGACCGCCGTCACGCCGTTGCGCGCGCCCATGCCCGCGAAGTCGAACGCTTTCTCGATGTGGTCTTTGTCCTTCACCCAACTCCACAAGCCGGAGACCTGCTGCGCGGAATAGGAAATCGCGTAGCGCGTTTGCAGTTCATCCAGTTTCGCGAGCGATGCCGCGGCGCCGAGCGCGCCGAAGGTCGACGCGGTGCCCTCGGCGCTGCGATGCGAGCCGCGCACCTGGTCGGGTCCGAGCGCCATCAGCAGCCGGCAGGCGAGATCGTAGCCGAGCGTCACCGAGCGGATCAGCGCTTCGCCGCTGCAGCCTGCGCGCTCGCCCAGCGCCAGCGCCGCCGGCACGACCGAACTGCCGGGATGCGCCTTGGTGACGGGCTCGAAGTCGTCCGTCTCGTCGGAGTGCGCGCACATCGCATTGGCGAGCGCGGCGTTGATCGCTGTGGTGCGGAACGCTGCGCCGATCACCGAGGCTTGCGGCTCGCCACCGAGTCCATGCACGTAGTTCACCGCCATCGAGCCCGGCTTCATGCGCGAGCCGGACACCATCGCGCCGAACGTGTCGAGAATGCGGTGTTTGCAGGCGAGCACGACCGCGTCGGGGAGTGCATTGGTTTGCGCCGCCACCATGTAACGCGCGAGCCGTCCGGTCACGTCGGCATTGCCGGCGGCGAACAGGCGGGCAGGAGACAGCGTCAACGCGGCGATTGCGCCGGCCGATTGAAGCACGCGGCGGCGCGTCGGCGAGTGGCACTCGGACATGTCAATTCCTTATGGTCGTAGAGGGTCGATTGCATGGGGGAAACGGGTGAACGGGTCGCCGATCGGGCGAACTCCGAGACACCGTGATGGGGCGCGGCCGGATTGAGCAGCATCGCGCCGGTGAAGATCGCGTGCCGCCTGGAATGAGTATGACGGCTCCGGATTGAGTGTCGACATTTTGCGGATTATGACGCGATGCTTCTTAAAAACTCAAGGGCGGGCTAGAGGAAGTGTGCACACATTGAGCGTGCTGAGCTGGCAGTTTGCGACGTGTGCAGGCCCGGCGGTTTGCTAGAATCCGCTGCTGTGCCCGCCCTCCGGCACGCTTTCACGAAAGGACTCGCGATGGATGAAGATGTCGACAAGAGCGCGCTTGCGGACGACGGCGAAGCGTCGCCGGTCGCGGAGATCGTCGACTGGGTGGCGCGCGGCATCATCGAGGGGCGGCTCGCGGCGGGCGACGATCTGAATTCGGTCGATCTCGCCAGACGTTTCGGTGTGAGCCGCACGCCGGCGCGTGAAGCGTTGTTCGTTCTGAGCCGCGAAGGGCTGGTCGACTGGTCGCCGCGGCGGCGGCCTCGCGTGTCCGCGGTCAATCTGAAGGACGTGCGGGAGATTTATCAGCTGCGCGCAATCCTGTACGGCGAGGTCTCGCTCGCGATCGCCGAGCGCGCGACCGACGAAGACATCGCCTCGCTATGGCGCGCGCATCAACGCCTTGCCGAGGTCGCCGCGCAAGGCGACGTCGACGGTTATTTCTGGGCCAACGTCGCTTTCCGCGACGAAGAGTTGCGCGTGTGCCGCAACGGCATTTTCAAGGAAGTGCTCGACTCGATGCGGATGCGAACCAACCGCTTGCGGCATCTCAGTACGACGCTGCCCGGCCGTCTGCAACGCTCGTGCGCGGATCATCAACGGCTGTGCGAGGCGTACGCCGAGCGCGATGGCGCGCTCGCGGCGGCGTTGAATCGTTCGATCGTGCTCAGTGCGTTGCAGGCGATCGAGCTGGCGTGGCCGGCTCAAGTCGTCGTCGATCCGGCTTCGTCTTCTTCTTCGTCTTCGTCATCAAAAAACAAGATTAATCCGATCAGATAAATTCATTTTTCAAGATGGATGGGCGTGCGTAACCTGACGTGGTTACTTAGGCGGCGGTAGCTGGCTCCAGGCGGCTTCAAGAGGTTCAGGCCATCTTCGCCAACGTCCCGATCACCCATTTCTGAAATCGGTCCGTGCCACCCACGGCCGTGGTTCTGCATCATGAGCGACCCAATGAATTTGCCGGCGAACCGGCTCGACGCGCTGCCGATCCAGCGCAGTCATATCAGCTACGCTGAGCGCAATACGTCGTACTGGCAGCGCAATCTCGCTGTCTGCGTGTTCGGGTCGTTCACGACCCTGGTGAGCCTGAGCATGTTGCTGCCTTTTCTGCCGCTGTACGTCGAGCAACTCGGCGTCAGGTCGCCGGCGGCGGTGGTCCAGTGGTCGGGCGTCGCGTTCGGTGCGACCTTCTTCGGCACCGCTATCACCGCGCCGCTTTGGGGGCGCCTCGCCAACCGCTATGGACGTAAGCCGATGCTCGTGAGAGCGGCGGTCGGCATGGCGGTGGTGATGTCGTTGATCGGCGTGGCGCACAGCGTGATCGATCTCGTCGTGTTGCGTCTCGTCGCCGGGCTGATCGGCGGCTATGCGTCGGCGTCCATCGTCATGATCGGCACGCAGGCGCCGCGCGAACGCGCGGGTTGGGCGCTCGGCGTGCTGTCCACCGGCGCATTGGCGGGCAATCTGATCGGCCCGCTCGTGGGCGGCTTCCTGCCGGGATGGGTCGGGATTCGCGGCACGTTTTTCGTCGGCGGCGCGATGATTGCCGTGGCCGCGGTCGCGACCATGCTGCTCGTGCGCGAAGACTTCGACCATGCCGTCGATGCGAAGCGCCGGCTCGCCGCGCATGCATCCCCTCGTGTGAGCGCGAATCGCGTCGTGATCCCCGCATTGCTCGTCACGGCGATGATGGTGCTGCTCGCCAACATGTCGATCGAACCGATCATTACGGTGTACATCGGCCAATTGGGTGTGCCGCACGAGCATCTTGCCCGCATGGCGGGCATCGTGATGGCGGCGTCCGCTTTCGGCAGCATGCTGACCGCGTCGCGGCTGGGCGCGCTCGCGGATCGGGTGGGTGGCTGGAATGTGATCGTCGGCTGCCTTGTCGCCACCGCGCTGGTCATGCTGCCGCAGGCTTTCGTGACGCACTGGTGGCAACTGGCGCTGCTGCGCGGCGTGATGGGGATGACGATCGCCGGTTTGCTGCCGTCGATCGCGAAGCTGGTGCGTCAGTCGGTCGACGAAAGTCAGTCCGGAACGACGCTGGGCTATTTGCAGTCGGCGCAGTTCAGCGGGCAGGTGGTGGGGCCGCTGATCGGTGGGCAGATCGGCGCGCACATCGGGTTGCAGCCGGTGTTCTTCGTGACCGCATTGCTGCTGGCGATTTGCGCGGGGCTCAATCATTGGGTGCGGTCTCGCCATGCGCATGCGGGCTGAGAAGAACGGGCCTGCTTTTTCTTGTCGCCGTGCCCTGGATTCACGCCGGGCATTTGCGACGCCGCGCTCTCAACATTCAAGTCCGGCCTCGGCAACACCACACGGGCTTCACGTTTCGTGCCGAACCGATAACCGTGCATGGCCGCTTCTTCGACATCTGCGAAATGGCGCCGACGTCGTACCTGATGGCCGTCGCGGCGGGCGCGCCGCTCACCGCGCTGGCGTTACCGATGACGCGCCGTTTCCGCCACGCGGGCACGCAGCGGCTGCGTTCGTAGACGATTCGCAATCCGAAGGATCTGGAACGTCCGCGCGCCGGCGTGCGCACCTACTCGGTCACAGCCGCGGTGTGGACGCACGGCATTTTCGCCGACGAATACGGCGTCGAATTCGACAAGGTGCGCTGGCAGAGTCAGGAAGGCGTGCACGTCGCCGAATACACGGACCCGGATTTCGTCACGCGGATCGAACTGCATGGCTCGTCGGCGTATCGTACGTGTACGCGGCCGGCGATGATTCGGGCGGCCGTACACCGCACTACAACCGGGTGACGCTCGCCACCGACTAGCTGCTCTCGAAGCGCACCGATCTGTTCCTCACGGGCATTTACCAGCGTGCGAGCGGCCCTGGCGCGTGTGCGCAGATTTACACCACGACGGCGTCGAGCAGCCATTCGCCAACGCTGGTGCAGGCGGGTATCCGGCATCGTTTCTGAGCACGGAGCATGACGCTTTGCTCGCTGGAGCATACGGGCACTGCCGGGCAGTGGTGTGCCGCCATGCTCCAGCGATTCTCCTGCGGCCCTCTCCGGATATCGTCTACAACCCGCTGGTTTTCAGCAACACCGGGTCGTTGCGATACAACTCGGGAAACATCCGCTTCAATCCACTGACCTTCGGCAGATCGTTAATGGCGATATACGGGTAGTCGGGATGCAGTACGAGGAAGTTCTGGTGATAGTTCTCCGCCGGGTAAAAGCCCTTGTAGTCCTCGACCCGCGTGACGATCGGCCCGGAAAACACGTGCGCCTTGTCGAGCTGCGCGATATACGAGGTCGCGACGCTGCGCTGTTGCGCATTGGCGGGGAAAATCGCCGAACGGTATTGCGTGCCGTGGTCTGGGCCCTGGTAGTTCAACTCGGTGGGATCGTGCGCGACCGAGAAGAAAATCTGCAACAGACGTCCATAGCTGATCTGCGCCGGGTCATACGTGATCTGTACCGACTCCGCGTGTCCGGTGTCGCCGTCGCTGACGGTTTCATAGTGCGCGGTGCCGGCCGCGCCGCCCGCATAGCCGGCTGCGACCTGCTTCACACCCCGCACGTGCTCGAATACGCCTTGCACGCCCCAGAAGCAGCCGCCCGCGAACACCGCGGTTTCGCTATGCGTTGAGCCGGCCTGTTCGTCCTGCACGGGAGGGGGAATCTTCGTCGGCGCTTCGGCGGAGTTGGCGATGCGCTGCGCGGCCAGCACGCTCGCCGCAATCGCGACACAACCCGCGACCCGGGCGAAGGTCGAGCGTTTGCGCAACGAAGCCTTGATGGCAGATGTCGTGTTCATGATGCCGGTTCCTCGAAAAGTCATTAACGATCGTTGATTGATGACGCGCGGCCGGAATCAGCCGAACGTGAATGCGTATGCCTGCACGCCCGGATCGAGAAACTCGATCGAGAACGTGTGGTCCGCGACATCGCCCGGCTGGCGCACGAGCTGGTAAAGGCGTTGTTCGGTGACCGTGCCGCTGCCGTCGGCGGCACTGTCGGCGCCGTGGGCCGCACCCGGCGCCGCGCCGTCGACGCTCACGCGAAAGCGCACCGGCTTGCCGTCCGCGCCCGGGCCGAGCACCAGATGCAGATCGCGCGCATGAAAGCGATAGACGATGCGCCCGTGCGCCGCCGCGAGATCCGCCTGCTCGGCGCCGACCTTCCACGCGCCGGCCAGTCCCCATTCGTTGACGGTGGGCTGTGACGGCGCCGTGTACGTGCGCACCTTGTCCTGTGCCGCGCCGCCGGGCGACGCGAAATTCTCCGCCCGCTGATAGCCGATGTAGGTTTCCGGCGACTGCAGATCGGCGTTATCCGCCGCTGCCTGCACGCCTTGCGCGCTGGTACCCGCGATGCCGAGCGCGACCTTCTCCGCGCTCGCATGCCCCGCTTCGGCGAGCAGTTGCTGGATCACCTTTTCCGACTCCGCGTAGTCGCCTTCGCCGAAATGGTGGTAGCGGATCTGCCCTTGCGCATCGACGAAATAGTGCGCCGGCCAGTACTGGTTGTTGAAGGCGCGCCAGATCGCGTAGTTGTTGTCGATGGCTACAGGGTAGTCCACGCCGAGGTCGTGCGCGGCCTTCTTCACGTTGTCGATGTTGCGTTCGAACGCGAATTCCGGCGCGTGCACGCCGATCACGACGAGCCCCTGATCCTTGTACTTCTGCGCCCACGCTTTGACGTACGGCAGCGAACGCAAGCAGTTGATGCACGAGTAGGTCCAGAAATCGACCAGCACGACCTTGCCGCGCAGGGCCTGAGTGGTCAGCGGCGGCGAATTCAGCCACTGAACCGCGCCGTCCAGCGGCGGCAGCGCGCCTTCGACGGGCAACGGCGCCGCGTCGCCCGACGCGGCATGCGTCGCGCGCATCATCGAAGCGGAGGTGTCCACGGCGGTGGCGCTCGTGTCGGCATCGGCAGTAGTCGGGGTGGCGCTGCGCATCATCGCGCCGCCGGCGTCAGCGTTGGTGTCAGCGCCAGCGTCCGCGACGACCGGCTTTGCCCGCATCGCGCCGGGCGAGAGCCGGTCCACGAGTTTCTGTTCGAGACCGCCGGTGGCGACCGTCGATACCCTTGCCAGCACGCCGGTGTCGAGTCCGAGCGAGATCGCCACGACGCCCAGCAGCATCGCCGCGCCGATCCCACGGCGAATCCATTCGCCCGCGCCGAGCGAACGCTTCATCGCCGTGAACACCCGGCCGCCGATCAGCAGCGCCACCGCGAGCGAGGTCGCGGCGCCCGCGGCATAGGCCGCGAGCAACAGCGTCGTGCCGACGCTCGCGCCACGCAGCGCCGCGCCGGTCAGCACCAGCCCGAGGATCGGCCCGGCGCACGGCGCCCACAGCAAGCCGGTCGCGATGCCGAGCAGAAACGACGAACCTGCGCGGACCTGCTGGCCGTCGGCCTGTGCGAAATTCGACAGACGGTTGCCCGCGCTCACGAACGGGCGCATCAGATGATCGGCGAAACGCGGCAGCAGCAGCGTCAGGCCGAACACGGCGAGCAACGCGATGGCGAGCCAGCGGCCATACTGGTTGGCTTGCGTGACCCAGCCCCCGCCGACCGCGGCGAGCGTCGCGACGAGCGCGAACGTGAGCGCCATGCCGGCGAGCAAGGGCAGGCCGCTGCGCACGAAGGGCTGATCGGCGCGCGCGAAAACGAACGGCAGGACCGGCAGAATGCACGGACTGAGGATCGTCAGAGCGCCGCCGAGGTAGGCGAGAACGATGAGTAGCATGGCGATTCCGGACTTGATGGTGGTCGTTCAGTGGGGCCGTGCCAGCTCAGGTGGCAGCCGGTGTAAAGGTCAGCGCGACGCCGTTCATGCAGTAGCGCAGGCCGGTCGGCTGCGGGCCGTCGTCGAAGACGTGGCCGAGATGGCCGCCGCAGCGCCGGCAATGCACCTCCGTGCGCGACACGCCGAACGAGCGGTCCTCGCGGGTCGCCACCGCGTGATCGAGCGGCGCCCAGAAACTCGGCCAGCCGGTATGGCTGTCGAACTTCGTGCGCGACGCGAACAGGTCGAGCCGGCAGCCCGCGCAAGCGAACACGCCGGGACGATGCTCGTCGTTCAGCGGGCTGCTGTACGGCCGCTCGGTGCCTTCGTGGCGGAGTACGGCATACTGGGCCGGCGTCAGCGACTCGCGCCATTGCGCGTCCGTGCGGATGATTTCGAAGCTTTCACCCGGCGCGGCGCTGTCCGCCGGCGCGGCGGCGAGCGGCCGCCAGCGGCTCGCGGCGGCCAGCGCGGCGAGCGCCGCCGCACCTGAAAAGAAGAAGCGCCTTCTGCTTTGCATGATGAGCCCTCGATGGGTAATCCGCGCGAGGTTGCGCGCGTGTCCTGAAAGTGGCCTCATCGTAGGGCGGCGCCGGTGTCGAAGTCCTCACGAAAAGTTAAATTAAATGTGATAACTCGCCGCCCGAAAATTTTGCACAATGACGGCACGGCCCGCGCCGGCTGAAGCGGTTTTCCGCCTGCGCGCCGAATCCTGCTCCCGCGTGTTCTCCGCGTGTTCCTATATGCTCCCGCAAGCACCCGAACCTTTCCATGAACCAACCAAAGCGCATCCTGATCGTCGAAGACGACGTCGACATCGCCAACGTCCTGAGCCTTCATCTGCGCGATGAACGTTATGAAGTGGTGCACAGCGCCGACGGCAACGAAGGGCTGCGCCTGCTGGAGCAAGGCGGCTGGGACGCGCTGATCCTCGATCTGATGCTGCCCGGCGTCGATGGTCTGGAAATCTGCCGGCGCGCGCGCGCAATGACGCGTTACACGCCGATCATCATCACCAGCGCGCGCTCGAGCGAAGTGCACCGCGTTCTCGGCCTCGAACTCGGCGCCGACGACTACCTCGCCAAGCCGTTCTCCGTGCTCGAACTGGTGGCGCGCGTGAAGGCGCTGCTGCGGCGCGTCGAAGCGCTCGCGAAGGATTCGCGCGTCGACGCGGGCACCCTGCAGATCGCCGGCCTGACGATCGATCCGCTCCCGCGCGAGGCCGCGGTCGACGGCAAGCCGATCGAACTGACGCCGCGTGAATTCGACCTGCTGTATTTCTTCGCGCAGCATCCCGGCAAGGTGTTCTCGCGGATGGATCTGCTCAACGCCGTGTGGGGTTATCAGCACGAGGGTTACGAGCACACGGTGAACACCCATATCAACCGCTTGCGCGCGAAGATCGAGGCCGATCCGGCCCAGCCCGAGCGCATCCTCACCGTCTGGGGACGCGGCTACAAGCTGGCCGTGACTGGCGGCGACGCGCCGGCGCAGGCCGCCACGCACAAGGACGCGCCGTGAACCTGACGCTGACCCAGCGGCTCTCGCTCGTTTTCTCCGTGCTGTTGCTCGCGTGTTGCGGGGCGTCGGCGTGGCTGCAGATCCGTTCGAGCGATCTGCACGAAAAGGAAGTGGTGCAGAGCCTGTCGAAAAACCTCGCCGACCATATCGCGCACCGCACCACGCTGATGGACGCGAGCGGTCTGCGGCCCGACGCGGTGCGCCAGTTGTTCGGCCAGTTGATGATGGTCAATCCGAGCGTCGAGGTTTATCTGCTCGACAACCAGGGGCGCATCGAAGGCGACGACGCGCCCGCGGGGCACGTCAAGCGCGAGCAGGTGGACCTGACGCCGATCCGGCGCTTCATCGCGGGCGATGCGTTGCCGATCGTCGGCGACGACCCGCGCAGCGTCGACGGCAAGAAGGTGTTCAGCGCCGCGCCGCTGCAAACGAACGGGCAGCCGCCGTCCGGCTACATCTACGTGGTCCTGCTCGGTGAAGAGCACGACGCGCTCGCCGCGCGAGTCGCGGCCAGTTCGGTGCTGCGCACCACGTTGTGGTCGATGGCGCTGGTCGCGGCGCTGGGGTTGCTCGCGGGCTTGACCGCGTTCGGCTTGATCACGCGGCCGCTGCGCCGTCTCACGGAGGCGATGCGCCGCTTCGACGCGGACGGCGCGCCGGACGTGCAGCCGAGCGTGCCGCGCTCGGCGCCGGCCGGACAGCGCGATGAAATCGCCGTGCTCGAAACGACTTTCGCGCAGATGGCGCGGCGCATCGGCGACCAGTGGCGCGCGTTGACGCGGCAGGACCAGCAGCGGCGCGAACTGATCGCGAATATCTCGCACGATTTGCGCACGCCGTTGACGTCGCTGCACGGCTATCTGGAGACGCTGTCGCTGAAGGCCGACTCGCTCGGCGAACCAGAGCGCTCCCGTTATCTGGCGATCGCGCTCGCGCAGAGCGTCAAGGTGGGGCGGCTCGCACAGACGCTATTCGAACTGGCGCGGCTCGAACACGGCAACGTGCAGCTGGTGCTCGAACCGTTCTCGCTGGTCGATCTGGTGCAGGACGTATTCCAGAAATTCGAGTTGCCCGCCGAGGCGCGGCATATCCGCTTGCGGGCAGGCATTCCGCCGCGCCTGCCGAACGTGTGCGCCGATCTGGGGATGATCGAGCGTGTGCTGACGAACCTGCTCGACAATGCGATTCGCCACACGCCCGCCGAAGGCGCGATCGACGTCGATCTGGCTTACAAGGACGGCAAGGTGGAGGTGAGCGTCAGCGATACCGGACCGGGCATTCCGGCGGCGCAGCGCGAGGGTTTGTTCGAGCGTCCGCTCAGCGCGAGCGGCGCGCATCGTGGCGGCGGGCTCGGCTTGCTGATCGTGCAGCGCATGCTGCAACTGCATCACAGTCAGATACGTTTGCTCGATCGGGATGGACCGGGTACGACGTTCCGCTTCGAACTGCCGACGGCGGATCAACCGAGCGCCACCGGCGCCCGGTTCTAACCCGTTCAGATGCCGCCGACGCACAGGTACTTGGTGACCACGTAGTCGTCGATACCGTAGTGCGAGCCCTCGCGGCCGAGGCCCGATTGCTTGACGCCGCCGAACGGCGCGACTTCGTTCGAGATGAGTCCGGTATTGATGCCCACCATGCCGTATTCGAGCGCCTCGGCGACGCGCCACACGCGGCCGATATCGCGGCTGTAGAAATACGATGCGAGGCCGAACTCGGTGTCGTTGGCGAGGCGGATTACTTCGTCGTCCGATGAAAAGCGGAACAGCGGCGCGAGCGGCCCGAAGGTCTCGTCGCGCGCCACCTTCATGGCCGGCGTGACATCGGCGAGTACGGTCGGCTCGAAGAAGCCGTGACCGAGCGCATGACGCCGGCCGCCGGTGACGACACGCGCGCCTTGCGCGAGCGCGTCTTCGATATGCGACTCGACCTTGCGCACCGCCGCTTCGTTGATCAGCGGACCTTGCGTGACGCCGTCTTCGGTGCCACCGCCGACCTTCAATTGCTCGACGGCGACGCGCAGTTTTTCGGCGAACGCGTCGTAGACCTTGTCGTGCACATAGAAGCGATTCGTGCACACGCAGGTCTGGCCGCTGTTGCGATACTTCGATGCGATCGCGCCGGCCACCGCGGCATCCAGATCGGCGTCGTCGAACACGATGAACGGCGCGTTGCCGCCCAGTTCGAGCGACACCTTCTTGACCGTCGGCGCGCACTGCGCCATCAGCAGACGGCCGACCGGCGTCGAGCCGGTGAACGACAGTTTGCGCACGACCGGGTTGCCGGTCAGTTCCGCGCCGATCGCTTTCGGCTCGCCGGTCACGACGTTGAACACGCCGCGCGGCACGCCCGCGCGCTCGGCCAGCACGGCGAGCGCGAGCGCGGAGAGCGGCGTGGCCTCGGCCGGTTTGACGATGATCGGACAGCCTGCCGCCAGTGCCGGTCCGACCTTGCGGGTGATCATCGCGGCGGGGAAGTTCCACGGCGTGATCGCCGCGCAGACGCCGACCGGTTCCTTCGTCACCACGATGCGTTTGTCGCTCGCGGGCGTGGGAATGGTGTCGCCGTTCACGCGCTTGCCTTGTTCCGCGAACCATTCGAGAAACGATGCGGCGTAGTGGATTTCGCCTTTGGCTTCGGCGAGCGGCTTGCCTTGCTCGGTGGTCAGGATCAGCGCGAGATCGTCGGCGTTCTCCAGCATCAGGTCGTGCCATTTGCGCAGGATCGCGGCGCGCTGTTTGGCGGTGAGGGCGCGCCATGCAGGCCACGCGGCGTTGGCGGCGTCGATCGCGCGGCGGGTTTCCGCCGTGCTCATCTGCGGCACCTTCGCGATGGTTTCGCCCGTTGCCGGGTTGTCGACGTCGAACGTCGCGCCGTTGTCGGCGCTTTGCCATTCACCCGCGATGTACGCGCGCGTTTGCAGCAGAGTCGGGTCTTTCAGGGGCAAAGTGGTCATCTGTCGTTTGCTTTCGTGGTGAGCGTGTCGAGTCAGGTTGTCATGCGGAGACTGGAAAAGGCCTTGAAGCAGGCCTTGAAGCCGCCGTTAAACCGCCACCGCCACGCTTTCCTTCAACACGCCTTCGAGAATCGCCATCGCTTCGTCGAACACGGTGTCCTGAATCGTCAGCGGGAACAGGAAGCGCACCACGTTCGAGTAGACGCCGCACACCAGCAGCAGCAACCCGCGTTCGAGCGCGCGCGCCTGCACGCGCTTCGTGAAGTCCGCGTCCGGCTCCGTGCCGCCCGGCTTGCAGAACTCGACCGCCACCATCGCGCCCGGCCCGCGCACGTCGGCGATCTGCGGCACGTCGCGTTGCAGCGCGTTCAGCTTCGCCTTGACGCGTTCGCCGAGCACCGTGGCGCGCTCGCACAGCCGCTCTTCGTCGATGATGTCGAGCACCGCGTGCGCCGCCGCCAGCGCGAGCGGATTGCCCGCATAGGTGCCGCCGAGACCGCCCGGCGCGGCCGCGTCCATCACGTCGGCGCGGCCGACCACGCCCGACAGCGGCATGCCGCCCGCGAGGCTCTTGGCCATCGTCATCAGGTCGGGCACCACGTCGTAGTGATGCATCGCGAACAGCTTGCCGGTACGGGCGAAACCGGTCTGCACTTCATCGGCGATCAGCAGGATGCCGTGCTCGTTGCACAGCTTGCGCAACGCGCGCACGAACTCGACCGGCGCGGGATAGAAACCGCCTTCGCCCTGCACCGGTTCGAAGATGATCGCGGCCACGCGCTTCGGATCGATGTCGGCCTTGAACAGGAATTCGATGGCCTTCAGCGAGTCGGCGGTGCTCACACCGTGCAGCGGATTCGGGAACGGCGCATGGAACACGTCCGACGGGAACGGCCCGAAGCCGCTCTTGTACGGCGCGACCTTGCCGGTCAAGGCCATGCCCATCAGCGTGCGACCGTGGAACGCGCCGGTGAACGCGATGACGCCCGGCCGGCCGGTGGCGGCGCGGGCGATCTTGATCGCGTTTTCGACGGCTTCGGCGCCGGTCGTGAAGAAGGCGGTCTTCTTCGGATAGTCGCCCGGCGCGCGCTGATTGATCTTCTCGGCCAGTTCGACATACGACGCGTACGGCACGATCTGATACGCGGTGTGCGTGAAATGATCGAGCTGGTCGCGAATCGCCGCGACGATCTTCGGATGACGGTGGCCGGTGTTGCACACCGCGATGCCCGCGGCGAAGTCGATGAAGCGGCGCCCCTCGATGTCCCACAGCTCCGCGTTCTCGGCGCGCTCGGCATAGAAATCGCACATCACGCCGACACCGCGCGGCGTGGCGGCGTCCTTGCGGCTCTTCAGTTCGGCATTCTTCATGGTCATCTCCTTCGCTCCCGGTTTTTCGCGGACGCCTCGCCCACGGCGCGGCACATGCAGCGACTATAATGAGATTTGGCCCTTAACTTCAGAGCCATTTCAATAAAAATGTAGGAGCCAATCATGCGCACGAGCGTGCTGTCGGACTGGCTGGCGCAGCGTCTGGACCGGGGCAACGGTCAGCCGATCTATCGCCAGTTGCACCGGCTGTTGCAGCAGGCGATCCTGTCGCGCGAATTGCCGGCGGGCAGCAAGGTGCCGTCGTCGCGGCTGCTCGCGCAGGAATTGGGCATCGGGCGCAATACCGTCACGCAGGTGTACGAGCAACTGGTGCTCGAAGGCTATGTCAGTTCGGCGACCGGGCGCGGCACGTTTGTCGCCGATAGTGCGCCGGACGAGATCGTCGGCGCGCCCGATGCCGACCCGGCGCAGGCGCGCGGTGCGGCTTCGACACCAGCCGGCGCAGCGTCGCCATTGCCGCAGCCCGCGACGCGCGCGCTGTCCACGCGCGGCGCGCGGCTGATCGCGGGCGCGGGCGTGTCGAAGCGTCAGTGGGGCGCGTTCATGCCGGGTGTGCCGGACGTCACGAAGTTTCCGGCACGCGTGTGGAGCCGTCTGCACAACAAGTACTGGCGCAGGCTGCGCCCGGACCTGCTCACTTACGCGCCGGGCGGCGGGCTGCCCGCGCTGCGTCACGCGCTGGCCGACTATCTGCGCACCTCACGCTCGGTGCGTTGCACGCCCGAGCAGATCATCATCACGACCGGGATTCATCAATCGGTCGATCTTGCCGTGCGCCTGCTGTCCGATCCGGGTGACGTGATCTGGACCGAAGACCCGTGTTACTGGGGCGTGCGCAGCGTGCTGCATGTGTCCGGCCTGCAGTCGCGGCCGATTGCCGTCGACGTCGAAGGCATCGCACCTTGCGCCGACGATCTCGCGCAGCCGCCCAAGCTGATGCTCGTCACGCCGTCGCATCAGTATCCGCTCGGCATGGTGATGAGCCTCGCGCGGCGGCGCATGTTGCTCGAATATGCGCGGCAGCATCAATGCTGGATCATCGAGGACGACTACGACAGCGAGTTCCGTTATGGGAGCCGGCCGCTCGCGTCGCTGCAAGGGTTGGATACGTCGGGGCAGGTGATTTATGTGGGCAGCTTCGGCAAGACGCTGTTTCCGGGGTTGCGCATCGGCTATCTGGTCGTGCCGGAGGCGCTCGCGGAGAGCTTCGCCACGGCGAGCGCGGAGCTGTATCGGGAGGGCCAGTTGCTGCAACAGGCGATGCTCGCGGAGTTCATCGCCGAGGGGCATTTCACGTCGCATATTCGCAGGATGCGCACGCTGTATGGACAGCGCCGGCAGACATTGCTCGACGCCGCGTCGAGGCGTTATGGCGATGCGTTGCCGGCGGTGGGCGGTGATGCCGGTCTGCATCTGGTGATGCAGTTGCCCGAGGGCAGCGATGATCGCCGCGTGGCGGCCGCCGCGCTGGCGCGCAATATCATCGTACGGCCGTTGTCGGGGTATTACGCGCAGCCGTCGCTGGCGCCATCGGGGTTGCTGATCGGCTATGCGTGTGTGCCGGATGAAGAGATCGCGCCGGCCTTCGACACGCTCGCCGAGGCGATCGACGCGACACTGCCGCAGTTTGCGTGAGGGTGGGGCGCCACGCATCGCCGACACCCGTCATATCCGTATCAACACAGCGCCGAGCGTCACCAGTGCGCACGCCACGATGCGCCGCGCGGTCAGCTTCTCGCGCATGAACAGCCAGCCGATCAGCACCGCGAAGATCGAACTCAACTCGCGCAGCGCCGAGACCATCGCGATCGGCAGATAGCGGTAAGCCTCGATGATCAGGCAATACGCCGCCAGCGCGAGCACGCCCGCCGTGATGCCCTTGAGCACGACCGTCCGGCCGATGAAGAGCCCCTTGGCGCCGCCGCGCCAATGCCAGGCGAGCAGAAACTGCGGGATGTTCCAGATCAGATAGACCCACATGATGTAGCTCAGGCCGTTGCCCGCTACGCGCGCGCCGATGCCGTCGACCACCGAATACGTGGAGATGAAGAGTCCGGTCAGCAGCGCGAACGGCACGCTCTCGCCGGAAAAGCGCATGCCGCGGCGAAACGCCAGCGAGACGATGCCGAGCGATACCAGCGCCACCCCGATCGCCGCCAGCGGCTTGAGCGCCTCGTTGGCGAACACCAGCGCGCCGACGAACACGAGCATCGGCGACAGGCCGCGCGCAATCGGATAGATCTGGCCGAAGTCGCCGCTTCGGTACGCCCGGATCAGCGCGAGCAGATAGCCGCACTCCAGCAAGGCCGACGCGAAGATAAACGGCCATGCCGCCGGCGCGGGCATCGGCAGCACGATCACGCCGATCGCGCTGATGACCACATACGGTATCGCCATCATGCCGAGCACCCAGATGCGGTCTTCGGAGAGATGCAGAAACGCGTTCCAGGTGGCGTGAAGCAGCGCGGAGAACAGCACCAGCAGGACGACAAAGGGTTCCATCGACTACCAGGGAAGGAGGAGGAAAGACCGGGAGCCCGGCCGCAAGCCCGTGATTATTCCAGCAGAACGCCGGAATGCAGGAGTGGACGACTAAAGCGAAGGGGCTTTATGTGGAGAAACGCGGCGATTTATGGCGTGAGATAAGGTGAGGCTGCGGGTGTCGGGCCTTGGGTGTCGCGGTGCGGCGGCGGTTGCGGCGAGGTGGGCGGGGGCTTGGCGATGCTCGCGCCGCGCATTGTCCGCGCCGCTTCACCAGAGCGCCTCGGCCACCCGGGCCACTATTGCTCATTGCGGCTTGCGATTGCGAGTGGTCGAGACAAGCTCTCGCCACTCGCGCATCGTGGGCTCTGATCTTGAGAGCGGCCCAGCCTCAGACCGGGTTCAAGGCGGCCCGCCCATCCAGCACCGCCGCGACGTTGTCCAGCGCCGTAAAACCCATCTGGTCACGGGTCTCCATCGTGGCGCTGGCCATATGGGGCGTCAGGAATACGTTGTCGAGTTCTGCGAAGCGCTTGTCGACATTGGGCTCGTTCCGGTAGACGTCCAGACCCGCGCCGAACAGATGCCCCGACGTCAGCGCTTCATGGAGCGCATTTTCGTCCACCAGCCCGCCACGCGCCGCGTTGACGAATACCGCGCCCTTGGGCAGGCGTTGGAACTCTTTGCTCGTCATCAGCGGGACACCGCCGCCCGGCACGTGCAGCGTCAGCACCTGGCAGTGCGGCAGCATGTCGTCGAGGCTCGCGTAAAACGCCGCGCCATTTTCCAGCGACGCCGGCGCGCGGCTGATGTCCGTGTAGATCACGCGCATGCCGAAACCCTGCGCACGCTTCGCAACCGCCCGGCCGATGCGCCCGAATCCGACGATGCCGAGCGTCTTGCCATTCACCCGCGTACCGAGCATCTCGGTCATGCCGAACGATTTGCCCCAGCCGTTACGCATGATTCGCTCGTATTCCGACGCGCGGCGGCAGGCCGCCAGCACGAGCAGCATGGAGAAATCGGCGGTGCATTCGGTCAACGCGTCGGGGGCGTTGGTGACGACGATGCCTCTTTCGCGGGCGGCGGCCACATCCATGTGATCGAAGCCTGCGCTCGCGTTCGCGATGATCTTGACCGTCGAGGGCAGCGCGGCAATGTGTTCCGCCTGCAAACCGGATTTTTTACCGATCAGTACGGCCGGCACCTCGTGCTTCTTGCAAAAGTCGACGACAGACCACGAGTCCATATCGGACTCGGTCACGAAGGCATGGAATTCGGTCTCGGCGCGATTCGCCACGGCTGTGGGGACCTTACGCGCAATCAACAGCCTGGTGCGGTGATTTTCCGGCATGGTTTTTCCTTGGATGAACAGACGTCGAGAGACTACGAAACCGCGGACGAGGCCGTCAATGTTGATTCGATGAATCAACTTATCGAACGTGATTCGTCTCCTGTTCGCCGCGACGTACCCTGCGGCTCGCTGCCGGCAACGTGCGCATCAGGAAAACCCTAATGCGGTCCCCATCGGTAGGGCGCTCAGATGTTGATTCAATGAATCAAGATTGCTCGCCCCTGACGTGGATGCAACTCTCTTTCCATGTTCAATTGAATTGTCGGGAGGAAGTGAAATGCCTGCATCGAAGAAGTTCGCCGCTGTGACGGGCGCCGGCTCCGGTATCGGCCGCGCTGCCGCCGTGGCGCTCGCGCATGCCGGATTCGCTGTCGCGCTGATTGGGCGCAGAGCCGAGCCGCTGCTGGAAACGAAGGAAACAATCGGTATGGCCGGTGGAGAAGCACAAGTATTTCAGGCCGACGTTGCCGATGCGGCATCGGTCGAGCACGCGTTTTCGCAAATCGCCCAGGCATTCGGCCGGCTCGACGTGCTCTTCAACAACGCGGGCCGTAACGCGGGGGCCGTGCCGCTCGAAGACTACGAAGTCGATTTCTGGAACGATGTCGTGGCCACCAATCTGACCGGCGTCTTCTTGTGCGCTCAGGCCGCCTATCGCTTGATGAAAGCGCAATCGCCTCAAGGCGGACGCATCATCAACAATGGATCGATCTCCGCTCATTCGCCCAGGCCGCATACGATCGCCTATTCAGCCACAAAACATGCGGTCACCGGCATCACTAAATCGATCGCGCTGGACGGACGTGCATTCAACATCGCCTGCGGCCAGATCGATATCGGCAACGCGGCCACCTCACTCACGGAACGCATGAATCGCGGCGTACTGCAGGCGGACGGCCGCATGGCGCCTGAAGCGAGAATGGATGTGACGCACGTTGCGAATGCGGTCGTTCATATGGCCAGTCTTCCTCTCGAAGCGAATGTGCTCAACATGACCATCATGGCGAGCGCGATGCCGTTCGTCGGCCGCGGATAAGTTGACCTTGCGCCAAGTATAAAAAACAGCAGGCTCGTATTATGGAGACACCGATGAAAGTCGTAGAGGAACAAACATTGTCGGCGCGAAACCCGGCGTACGCGGATTCCACGAAACGCACGAGGGTCCGCTACGTCGTGCTCTCGATGTTGCTCGTCGCAACCATCCTCAATTATGTGGACCGCTCGGCGCTGGGCATCGTTGCGCCCAGCCTGTCGAAGAGCCTCTCGCTCAACAAGATGCAGATGGGCGAGCTGTTCGCGGCATTCGGCGTCGCCTATTCGATCGCGCTCGTGCCCGGCGGCGTGCTGACCGACATTCTCGGTTCGCGCCTCGCCTATGCGTTGTCTCTCGTCGGCTGGTCGTTCGCCACGCTGACGCAAGGCCTCGCGACCGGTTATCACATGCTGCTCGGCTCGCGGCTCGCCACCGGCGCAATGGAAGCACCCGCGTTTCCTTCGAACGCACGCGCCGTGACGTTGTGGTTTCCCGCCCGGGAACGCGGCTTCGCCACCAGCGTTTACGTGATGGGGCAATACATCGGAACGCCCTTGTTTACCGGCCTGTTGTTGTGGATATCCGCCGCGTACGGTTGGCGTACGGTGTTTTTCGTCACGGGCGGCTTCGGCATTCTGTTCAGTCTGATCTGGTATTGGATCTATCGCGATCCGCATCGCCACGCGGGCGTGAATGCCGCCGAGATGCAATACATCAATGAAGACTCCACGGCGGCGCGCAAGCCGCGCGAGAAGTTCAACTGGCGCATGGCGCTCAAGCTGCTCAGCTATCGGCAGATTCTCGCCATCTGCCTCGGGAAGTTCTGCAATAACACCCTGCTGGTCTTCTTCACCACGTGGTTCATGACGTATCTGATCGAAGCGCGTCACATGTCGATGATCAAGGTCGGGATTTTCCAGGCACTGCCTTTTATCGGTGCGACAATCGGCATTCTCGCTGCGGGCTCCCTGTCGGACTTTTTCATCCGGCGCGGGGTGTCGATTTCCACCGCGCGCAAAGCGCCGCTCATCATCGGCACGTTGCTCGGCGCGTCGATCGTGCTCGTGAATTTCGTGGAGTCGAACGAGGTGGTGATCGCCATCCTGACCGTTGCGTTCTTCGCGCAGGGCGTCGGGTCCATGTCGTGGGCCGCGGTCTCTGAAATCGCACCTCGACAGTACGTGGGACTGACCAGCAGTATCACCAGCCTCGCAGCCAATATCGCGGGCGTCACCACGCCGCTCATGATCGGCTACATCACCCAGCACACCGGCCACTTCTATTGGGCCCTCAACCTGATGGGCGCGATATGCCTGCTCGGCACGCTCTCGTACTCCGTGCTGCTGGGGAAGCTTTCCCGCATCGAACTGTGATGCTTTTGACTTTCCGGTGAAATCGAATGATTGAATTCAAGTGGGACCATCTGCAATTGTGTTCGGCGGACGCCGAGGCGACCGCCGCATGGTTTGCGCGCTGTCTGAACGCCGAGATCGTGCGGCGCCCGGGGCGAGTGGATTTGCGAATCGGCGGCATCAACCTGTTCATCACACCGGTGACGGACGCGCCGATCGCGCGGCCGGCTCACGGCGAGCGCAAGCAGGGCATCGATCATTTCGGGGTGACCGTGGATGATCTCGATGCCGCGTTCGCGCATCTGCTGGATTGCGACGCGGAAATCGTCGAGCCCGTCAAACAGGTTCGGCCCGGTGTAAGAGCATGCTTCGTGCGATCGCCGGGTGACATCCTCGTCGAAATACTGGAGCGGCGGCCCGCGGAGATGACTTTTACCTGAAAAGACGTCAGTATTGAAGCTGAGTCGGATCGCGCCCGCTTGCGAGGCGCGATCCGCATCGTGACTGCCACGCTTTCCGTCCCACCGCATCACCGCGCTTGCCACCCCATGCAAAACTGGATCACTCTGACTGAAGCGGCTCGACAACTCGGAGTGCGCCCGCAGACCATCTATGCCTACGTCAGTCGCGGCACGATCGCCGTCATGCCGGATCCGCACGACCCGCGCAAGAGTCTCTATCGTGCCGAGGACGTCGCCGGCTTGTGCCGCAAGAAGCAGGTGGGGCGCAAGCGCGAGGCGCTCGCCGCCGGGACGATATTCGGCGCGGAGCCCTGCATTTACAGCAGCATCACCGCCTTTTCGAAAGGGCGGCCGTATTACCGGGGACGGGACACCATCCGGCTTGCGGAAACGGCGACGCTCGAGGACGTGGCCGCCATTCTCTGGAATGCACGTGCGTCCGTTTCCTTCGACAGCGGGGATTTGCCGCTGCAGGGTGACGAACGCGGCAGGCAATGCGCGTTCACATCGCTGGCCGCGCTCGCGGCCAGCGGGCACTCGACCCTCGGACGCACCGACAGCGCACTGCATGTCGAGGCCGGCCGGCTCGTGGCGCTCATTGCGCAAGCGTTCGGCGCGCAATGTGACACGACTGCGCGACTGACGCATGAACGGCTCGCGCTCGGTTGGGGCCAGGACCGCGACGGTGCCGAACTCATCCGCAGGGCCATGATTCTCGTGGCCGACCATGAGATGACGAGTTCGGCGTTCGCCGCCCGGATTACCGCTTCCACCGGTGCATCGTTGCCAGGGTGCCTGCTCACGGGACTCGCGACGGTCTCCGGGCCGCTGCATGGCGATGCGTCAGGGCGCGTGCGGGCGGTATTCGACGACGTCGGAAGACTCGGTGCGGATCAGGTCGTTGCCCATCATTTGCAGTCGGCTATTCCAATTCCGGGGTTCGGGCATCACCTGTATCCGGACGGCGATCCGCGGGCGAGCGCATTGCTCGAAGTACTGGGTCCGCCGCGGGAGATCACGTCGTTCATCGACAAGGTGGTGGCGTTGACCGGGCTCAAGCCGAATATCGACGTTGCGCTGGCTACGTTGGCGGCGCAGTTGAAGTTGCCGCGCGATGCGTCGTTCGCGCTGTTTGCAACGGCACGCAGTGTGGGGCTGCTTGCGCATTCTATCGAGCAGTTGCGGGTGGGCAAGGTAATACGGCCGCGAGGTCGTTATACCGGGCGCGCGTTGGAGGACATGGACTCCGCGCTACCGGCGGAAGATCGCGGGAGTGCGCTTGATCCGGCTACCTTGGACAGGAATCGGGTGTTTAAGGTGGTTGAGCGTTGAAGGGCGGCTGAGCTGGGCTCACGCTTGGCATCAATCACCACGTTCATCTTCTGGAGTGTGACGTGCACCACCGTATGTCAGCGGTCTAACAGACTGTATCCGCAAAGTTCATCGGCAAGTGTTTGAGCGCAAGTGAATGTATGCCCGTAAAGCCCGGGTCGACGTGCACCGGTCACGTTGACTGCCAGGTCGTCGATGAAAAGAGCTTCGGCTGGCGTTACCCCAAACACCTCAAGGCATCCGTGAAACACGTGCACAGATGGCTTCGCTGCCCTGAACGACGCCGATGCAAACACGTTGGCCCCGAAGAGTTCGGCGATTTCGGGGCACAAGAAAGAAATGTGTGTCGATACGAGTTGCGGATTGTTAGTCAGCACGGCGATACGGCATCGGGCTGAGATCTCCGCTGCCAAGGCCAGCACCGAAAGGTTGGCGGACATTGATTCGTGGCGTGCGCACGCGATGTAAAGGAATAGCGTCCCAACATCCCGACAAACGAATCGCACGATCACGTCAACTGGAGAAGATCCATGTCAAGTCCCTGGACGGGATGTTGCCTTTGCGGCACCGTGCAGTACGAAGCGCGGGGCGCCTCACTCGCGCAGCTCATCTGTCATTGCCGGGATTGTCAGCGCGCTTCAGGCTCGGCCGGCTTGCCTGTTGTCGTAGTGAAAGCCGCGGACTTTTCATTCAAAGGAGAAATCAAGGCTTATACGATGATCGGCGGCAGCGGGATGCCAACAACGCGCAATTCCTGCGCACATTGTGGCAGCCTGCTATTTGGCACGCCGCATCACGCACCGGAAATCGTGACCATCTATGCCGGAACGCTTGATGATCCCTCGCGGTTCAAGGCCGAATTCGTTCAATTCACGTCTGAACGCCATCAACTGGACGGCAACCAAGCGGAGATTCCCCAGCATTTGGGAAGGGTGCCCTTGCTGACACAATCAAAGATGCAAGCTCTCCACAAACAGACGCTCGAGCGATTCGCCGCTGATTGCATCGGCTAAGGTTGCCGCGGTTCATTTCCCTGATGCTTCACGTCATGGTGGCCGTGGTAGAGTCGAATAGCTTTCTTTGTCGCGTAGCCTCGATGTCGGCCACGCATCAAATCTGAATCCGTCGATCCGTCAGATCGTCAACAAGGCATGGGAGGCGCCGCCGCGGCGCAAAGCGTGAACATGCAGATTCCAGCGATCGTTCCAGCCCAAACCGCTTTAGTGGTCATGCATTATCAGACCGACATTCTCGAGTTATTTCCATCGGTCGCGCCCACGTTGATAGCCAATACGCGCAAGCTATGTGATGCTGCGCGGACCAAAGGTGTCAGCGTCTATTTCGCCAGGATCCACTTTAGCCCGGGCTATCCGGAAGTCAGTCCGTTGAACAGGAACGGGCAGGGGATCAAGCAACTGGGTCTATTCATCGACGACCAGATCTCGCCGGAACTCGCCCCGCAGGCCACCGAACCGGTCATCATCGCGCATCGTGCGAGCGTGTTCTTTGGCACCGATCTGCAGGTTCGGCTGTCCGCGCAAGGTATAGATACGCTGCTCATGGTGGGCATAGCGTCGACCGGTGTCGTGCTCTCGTCGGTTGCGTACGCGAGCGATGCGGACTTCCGCCTGTTCACGGTCAAGGATTGCTGCTACGACCCGGATCAGATCGTGCACGAGCATCTTTTTTCTACGGCGTTCGATTCGCGCACGACAGTACTCTCGCTCGCGGATGCCTTGTTGCTCCTTGGCTAGCGTAGCGATTCGGTGACGGCACCCAAAGCCTCGCCAAAGCGTCGCAATCTACTGCTGCGCAGTACAGACGAAAACAAGATCATATGAAGCGAGGCTGTCGGGCGTTATATCGCCCGCTTCACTCGCGAGCGTAATCGCGCGATCAAGCGAATCCCAATCGAGCGCTTCGATCAGGAGCAGACCCGCGAATTGTCCTTCTGAACTTCGGCGCATGGACTTTTCCTGTGTGGCAATCGACGTCGCCTCGTTCTTCACGGCCATTATCTGGACATTCGCAATCCAATCGCTACTTGCCAACGTGTTTACCAGTTCCTGTCCTTGATCGGCGCGCAGTGAATCCGGCAGAGCGCCCTCGAAGCGAGCGATCGCAACTCGGCTACCGTGTCCGGCGGGGTTGCCGCCTTGCGCGGGAATGGCGCCTCCCCCCGACGGAACTTCTCCAGTGTCGGCATGATTCGTCGTGTCCACGGAGTCGGATCGTTCAGTCATTCGAGGTAGCCAGAGTTCGACATTACGTCGGCATTGTCGAGTTCGTAGAGCATCACATACTCCGACGGGCTGCTGCCGCGTCGTTTCAGGACCCGGCCGGATTGAAAGCCAAGTACGCTCACACGTTCGAAAACGTGTTCCCGTGTGAGCCAATGGATGTAGTCGGTTTCAGATTCGGGGGCGATCGTGCTCCAGATCGCGAGCAGTCCGGTTGCTTCGTTGGTCATCTGCTTTTTCGCTGGTTGCTTCTCGGAAGAGGGAGGCTGTGCGTTACGCCGTTCAGGGAAATGCGCGCGAGGCGCATTTCCCGCAGGAGGATCAGTAGGTGGCCGGCCGCGAGACAGGCTCATGTTCGCCCGCAATCTCAGCCGCTGAATCAAGACGATTCATGTCGATGCCTGCGGTTTCGGGTCCGATTGCGATCATGCAGAACGACAGAATATTGAGCGCCGCGACCAGTGCGACGAGTGCCCAGGGCGAGCCGTTGCCCAGATGCAGCAGCCACGTAGCAACGACTGGAATCGGGCCGCCCGCGAACAGGCTCGCGCTAGTGAAAGCAAGCGCCGAACCGGAATAGCGGACATTGGTCGGAAACACTTCGGCAAAAGCGACCGGTTGAATCCCCGTCTGGACCTGGGTGAAACCCATGAAGAGACCCATGGCAATGGCCATCGGCACGAAGCTCCGTGTGGCGAGCACCTGAAAATAGAACATCATGATCACGAACGTCGCGGCCGACGCGAGCAACAAGGCGCGCTTGCGGCCGATCCGGTCGCTGAGCAAACCGCCGCCGATCGAACCCACGATAGCGCATGCATTGGCGATCATCAGCAACATGAAGCCGTACTCAGCGTAGCTGCGCTGACCGCCCGGCTATCTGTACGTGGCGGTAGGTTGTGTCGCGCTGTTCTCTGCTGTCCTGGCTGTCGCGATTCTTGCTGCCAGGCGACGGGCGGGGATAGGTCACTTTTCAGATGGCAAAGAATGCCGTTCTGATGCACGGTAAATATCAGGAATTGTCATTTCAAGTCGCTTTGCATGATCGGTGGCCAATATTCAGCTTCTGAATGATCTCATTACTAAGCATGACTAATTTCATAATGGGGAAAGTCTGTCGGAAAAGTGACCTCTACGGAGCGATGATGCATCGCGCGTCATCGATATTTCATGAATCAAGCGAGTAAATTCGATTGGACGTGTCCTGTTTTCCGAAGTGTGGTGAATACACCTCGAATCTGACAATTGTTGACTAACTGCCCGTCGCGGGTGGGTTAATTTCCCAGCGACCAAGTAAGTTGTGCATTGAAAGAGTGAACAAGAACATTTTCAGGCTGGTGTTCAGCCGACTCCGGGGCATGCTGGTTGCCGTCGCAGAAACCGCTACTGCAATTGGGAAGGCAGATTCGGGTGAGACCAACGGTCACCACTCAGCACGGCGCATTTCATTATTCTCAATGCGGCACGCGGCGTTTGCCGCGCTGATGCTGTTTGGCGCGATTCCTTCCCTGGTTGATGCACAGGTCACGGCGGCGGGCGCGCATGCGCCGACCGTCACCCAGACTGCGAACGGCATTGCCCAAGTGAACATCAATCGCCCAAGCGGGGCTGGCGTATCCCGGAACACCTATTCTCAGTTCGATGTGCCGAAGGCCGGTGTGATCCTGAACAACTCGCCGACGATCGTGCAGACGCAGCAGGCGGGCATGGTGAACGGCAATGCAAATCTGCTGCCAGGACAGTCGGCGCGGATCATTCTTAACCAGGTTAACAGCAATTCGCCCAGCCAGCTACGCGGCTTTCTGGAGGTGGCAGGAAGCAAGGCCGAAGTGGTCGTGGCGAACGCCTCTGGCATTGTGATTGACGGTGGCGGCTTTATTAATACCACCAGAGGGATTTTGACCACAGGCTCGCCGATCCTTGACGCCAGCGGCAACCTGACTGGCTTTAACGTGGCCGGTGGCAATATTACCGTGCAGGGTGCTGGCCTGAACGCGGGCAATATCGATCAGGTGGATTTAATCGCCCGCGCCGTGCAGGCGAATGCGGCCATTTACGCCAACAATCTGAACGTGATCACGGGCGCAAATCAGGTCAGTCACGATACGCTCGCGGCCACCCCTATTGCGAGCGATGGCGCCGCGCCGGGCGTGTCCATCGATGTGAGCCAGCTTGGCGGAATGTACGCGAATCGCATCGTTCTGGCGTCGAACGAATACGGCGTTGGTGTCTCGAATGCGGGCGTCATCGCCGCCCAGGCCGGAGACCTGACGCTCACCACGCAAGGCAAACTGGTACTCACTGGCAAGACGTCTGCGAGCGGCAACATGGCCGTGTCGGCGACGGGCGGCATTGATAATAGTGGCACGACGTACGCGCAGCAGAATACCACCCTCACCACGTCTGGCGCGCTGTCGAACTCCGGCAAACTGGCCGCCCAACAGGACCTTGCCGTGACAGCGGGAAGCGTCGCTTCGACGGGCCTGCTCGGCGCAGGTATCAACAGCGACGACACACTCGGCAGCAGCGGCAATCTGAGCGTTACCGCCGCAGGCACGCTGTCCGCGACCGGACAGACAATCGCGGCGAGCCAGCTCACGCTTAACGGCGTGGCGCTGGAACTCGCAGGCAGTGAACTGTCTGCGGGCTCCTCAGTCGGCCTCAGCGCCACGGGCGGCGACCTCGCACTGAAGGGCGCGACGGCGTCGGCGGGCGCGGGTTTCAATGCGACAGCAACCGGCACGCTCGATACGAGCGGCGCGACGCTCGGCAGCACGGCAGACATGCAACTCTCCGGTGCGCAGGTCACGAACACAGGCGGCAATGTGATTTCGGGCGGCACGCTGTCCGTACAGACGGCGGGTGCGCTCGATAACGCCCAAGGCGTGCTGGAGGCGGCCGGAAAGGAAACCATTCACGCCGGTTCGCTCGACAACACGGCCGGACGTATCACCTCGCTCAACGGCGACGGTCTGACGGTGAACACGACGGGGGCGCTGGTCAACGCATCGGGCACGACTGCGAGCGGTGCCCAGGGCGGCGTCATCGGCGGCAACGGCGACGTGAGCCTGACAGCGGATACGCTGACGAACAACGGCATGGCGTCCGCGCTCGGCAATGCCACGCTCGCCGCACAGACGATCCGTAACGATGGCGGCTCCCTGACGGCAGGCGGCTCGCTGCGTGCGCAGGCCACGGGTACGCTCTCCAACGTACACGGCCAGCTCTCGGCAACAGACACCACGGTTTCGGGCGCGTCCATTGACAACACCTCGGGCCAGATCGGCGGCGATCAGGTGAGCGTGTCGAGCGCAGGCGCGCTCATAAATCGCAGTGGCTCGATTACGCAGTCAGGCACGGCGGACCAGACGGTCAGCGCGGGCGGTGCGCTCGACAACACCAACGGCGCGATTGCCACTAACGCGCAGAACCTCACGATCAGTGGCCAGGCGCTCACGAATGACGGCGGCTCGATCCGGCACGCGGGCACCGGTACGCTTTCGGTGATGACACCGGGCACGGCGTCGAATGTTTCGGGCCAGATCGTGACGAACGGCGCACTTCAGGCCAGTGCGTCTGCGCTCGACAATACGGGCGGTACGCTTTCCGCACAACGGGCCGCGAGCGTGAGCGCCACGAGCGGCATCATCAACCGCAACGCTGGACAGATCTACGGCGCAGACGGCCTGACGGTATCCACGCAAGGCGCGCTGGATAACACGGCGGGCTCGGTACAGAGCGGCAGCAATCTGGTGGTCAACGCAGACGGCGCGATTGCAAACGTGGGCGGCGTGATTTCCGCGAACGGCGCGGATGGCACGCTCACCGTATCCGGTTCCAGTATCGACAACACCTCTGGCTCGATCACGAATGCAGGCACGGGTACAACGTCCGTCACCGCGGCTGATTCGATCACCAACACGGGCGGCGTACTCGGTGGTAACGGCGACCTGGGCCTAAGCGGCCAGTCGCTCGCCAACGGCGGCAACGGCCAGGTTGTGGCTGGTGGTGCCGCCAGCCTGAACGTCGCAAGCCGGATCGATAACGCGGGCGGCAGACTGTACGGCGGCACGGCGCTGACCGTGAACGAGCCGGGCGCGACGCTAGTCAACGACGGCGGCACCATCGAGGGCGGCCAGGATGTCACGCTCGCGGTGGCGTCCCTGTCGAACGCGGGCGGCGCCGTGCGCGCCAACCGCGATATCAGCGTGAGCGGCGCGTTTGCGGGCAGCGGCGAGATGACGGCGGGCCACGATCTTACGCTCGCGCTCGAAGGCGACTTCGCCAACGACGCGACGAGCGCCCTGCACGCGGACAACAATCTGACGCTCGGCGTGACGGGCACGTTCACCAACACCGCCGCACTCGGGGCGGTCAATGCACTGACGGTCAACGCGGACAACATCGTGAACGCGGCCGGGGCCGACATGAATTCGTCGGCCACCACCGTCAACGCGACGGGCGGTATTTCGAACGCGGGTGAAATCGAAGGCGATGCGGTCACGACGCGCAGCGCCGCGCTGTACAACACCGGCGCAATCATTGGCAACACGGTCTCGCTCAATGCAGGCGATGTGACCAACACGGGTGCGCAGGCGGTGATCGCGGGCGCGACGTTCGTTGGCATCTACGCGGTCAACTCGCTGACGAACGCGGAAGCCGCACTCATTTACAGCGGCGGCAACATGGAGCTGGCGCGCGACAGCGCGCGCGATTCCACGGGCCTGCTCGCGGACCAGACCGGCACGATCATCAACAGCTCGGCCACCATCGAGGCGGCGGGCAATATCGACGTGGCCGCCCACACGCTCACCAACGAGCGCACCAGCATCGTGACTGAAGCGGGCACGCCCGTTACGACCACGGGACCGACGCTGACGCTCTGGACGGCGGGTATTCCGATTGATGAACTCGGCACTTACCGCAGCCTGATTTACGAGCAATGGAATTTCACCCTCGCGGAGGCTTTTGGCGGTGCGGCAATCGGCTTTCTGAAGAAGCCGCTGGTGGTGACATTGCCCGCGTCGCAGGTGACGGGCGTGGACGCCACCAGCCAGACGTTCTCGCTCACCACGCCGCTGACGGACACGTACAGGCTGTGCCTTAGCACCTACTGTGCTTCGCCCGACAAATATACCCGCACCATTACCAATAACGCGGTCCAGTATTACCAGAGCCTGACGCAGAACAGCGACGGCACCGTGACGGTCACTTTCTATCCGGACTTCGATCCCACGAAGAACATCGCACCGGATAACGTGACCATCCGCACCGACCTCGGTTCTGACAGTCACGACTATGTTGAAACGAGCCGCACGGTCACGACGACCACGACGACCGACCAGCTTGTGAGCGCCACGCCCGCCGCCCTGATCCAGTCACAGGGCACGATGACGGTCAACGCGGACGGCGGCAGCATCAACAATGTCTCGTCGACGATGGCCGCTGGTGGCGACCTGGTGCGCCGCGCGACGGGTGGCTCGGTGAACGACACCGGCACGCTGCTCCGGCAGACGGGCTCGGAAACTGACGTTTCAGACTTCTACTGGCACCAGAAGACCGGCGACAGCGATGATACGCAGAATGGCATCAACGATGCCACGGTGCCGCTACCGTCCACCACGGTTGCTTCGCTCCCCGCGATTGCAACGGCCAACCAGACCGTCCAGACCGACGCACAGGACATCACCATCGGGTCGGTGAATCGCGTGGGCCAGACAGTGACCGGCGCGGGCGTATCCGGGGGCGACGCAACCGGTACGCAACTGGGCAGCGCCAGTGCCTCGGGCAACCGTCCGCAGACGTTGGGGAGCGCGGGCGACGGCATCCCCGGCCTGACGCTGCCCACGAATGCGCTGTACACGTATCACCCGGCACCGGGCGCATCCTGGCTGGTGGTCACAGACCCGCGCTTCACGAATTACTCGAAGTTCATTTCGAGCGACTACATGCTGGGCGCGCTGGGACTGAATCCGCAGATGGTGGAGAAGCGCCTCGGCGATGGTCTTTACGAGGAACAGCTCGTGATGAACCAGGTCACGCAACTGACCGGTCGCACCTTCCTGGGTCCTTATACCGACAACCTGGACGAGTACACCGCGCTGATGAATAACGGCGTGGCCTATGCGCAGGCATTCAACCTGAGCGTTGGCATCGGGCTGAGTGATGCGCAGATGGCGCAGCTCACCACCGACATGGTGTGGCTGGTGAACCAGACAGTGACGCTGCCCGATGGGACGCAGCAGACGGTGCTGGTGCCGAAACTCTATCTGGCACAGTCCAATACCGTTGACCTTCAGGACAGCGGCGCGCTGGTGGCGGGTAACAGTGTGAACCTGAACGCCAGCAGTGACGTGGCCAATAGCGGGCACGTGGCGGGCGATGTGGCGACCACCGTCATCGGCAACAGCGTGGTCAATCGCGGCGTCATTGGTAGCGGCGGTGCGACGACTGTCGCAGCGGTGCAGGACGTGACCAATATCGGCGGGCGCATTGGCGGCGTCGATACGGTGGTCAGCGCAGGGCGCGATATCGTCGACCAGAGTACGACCGCGCAGGCGACGGTCAGTACCAGCACGCCCGGCTTCTACTCGAACGCGAGCGGGATGGCGGTTGAGTCGGTCGGCACGATTTCCGCGAGCAATAGCGCGACGCTGGCAGCGGGCCGCGATGTTGATATCAACGGAGCCGCGATCCAGAGCGGCGGCGATACGACGATTGGCGCAGGCCGCGATATCAACGTGGGCACCACAACGCTGACCGCCACGCAGGACGTGGGCACCACGGACGGCCTGAACGGCGGGCACGCCACGGCGACGCATAACGTGGGCAGCACGATCACGACCGGCGGCAACCTCGCCACCGTTTCTGCTGGCAACACGACCCTCACCGATGCGAAGGTCCAGGCAGGCGGCGACGCCACACTGGTTGCGGGCGGCGACCTGACAGTGACAGCGGCGAAGGATACGGCCACCTATAACGGCCAGTCGATGGGCGGCGATCTCTCCCACCACAAGGACTCCACGTACGACGAGACCGCCCAGGGCAGCAGCATCAATGCGGGCGGTAACGCGACACTCGCGGCGGGTCAGACTGGTACGGGTAATCTCGCTGTCCTCGGCTCGTCGGTCACGACTGGCGGCGTCAACGGGGCAGCGGGCGGCGCAGTCACCCTGCAATCGACGGGTGACACGACGATCGGCGCGGTGACGGAAACGCACGACGCGGATCACTGGTCGCAGACGAACCATTCGAATGCGCTGTCGAGCAACAAGGTTACCGACACATCGACCTCGCATCAGGTGGCGTCGGTCGGCTCTGTCGTCTCGGGCGACACCGTGGCGGCGAGCGCGACGCATGATGTGAACATCAACGGCTCAACCGTTGCCGCGACGAACGACCTGACGCTATCGGCAGGCCACGACCTCAATATCACGACGACGCAGGACACCAGCCAGAGCAGCACCACGCACGAAGTGCAGGCGTCCGGTTTTGGCGCAATGAGTGGCGGCGGTGCGAGTATCAACTACGGCACGCGTGAAGAAAACGACACCACGCACGACAGCAGCGTCACGAACAACGGCAGTCTGGTAGGCAGCACGAACGGCAGCGTAACAATGAGCGCCGGTCAGGACCTGCATATCACGGGCAGCGAAGTAATCGCAGCACAAAACGTAACCGGCAAGGCGGCCAACGTCATCATCGATGCGGCCACCAACACCTCGCATCACGACGATTCGCAGGAGATGAAACAGAGCGGGTTCACGCTCGGGTTGTCGGGCAGCGTTGGAGACGCGATCAACAGCGCGGTGAATCAGGCGGAGGCTGCGAGCAACGGGGCGGGCGATTCGCGCGCAACAGCCCTGCACGCGTTTGCAGCAGCGGGCAACTCGGCGATTGCAGTAGCAGGCATGACAGGCGGGGCACTGGCAGGAAAGAATCCAAGCATTGGCGTGCAACTGAGCTTCGGAACGAACCAGAGCAAAAGCAACGCCAGCGAAGACCAGACTTCGCACATCGGCTCGACGGTGCAGGCAGGCGGTACGACCACCTTTGTGGCGACGGGAGACGGCACGGCAGGCTCGGGCAATATCACGGTGGCAGGTTCGAACGTCAGCGCGAACGATGTGCTGCTCGCGGCAAAAAACCAGGTCAATCTCGTCAATACGACTGACACGGATTCGACGCGCAGTTCCAACTCGTCATCGAGTGCGAGCGTGGGCGTGTCGTACGGCACGCAGGGCTTCGGCGTCTCGGCGTCGATGTCTAACGCGCACGGCGACGCGAACAGCGACGCCGCCATGCAGAACAACACGCATGTCGCAGGCGCGAACAGCGTGTCGATTGTGTCGGGCGGTGACACGAACATCATCGGTTCGGACGTAAGCGGCAACACGGTGACGGCCAGCGTGGGCGGCAACCTGAGTGTCGCGAGTGTGCAGGATACGACCGTCAGCACCGCACACCAGAGCAGCGTCAGCGGCGGCTTCAGCATTAGCCAGGGCGGTGGCAGCGCGAGCTTCAGCGCGCAGAACGGCCACGCCGATTCGAACTATGCGCAGGTTAAGGAACAGGCCGGCATCCTCGCGGGCACTGGTGGATTCAAGGTTAGCGTACTGGGTAACACCGACCTCAAAGGGGCGGTGATTGCCAGCGATGCCGACGCATCGAAGAACAGCCTGACGACCGGCACGCTGACCTTCAACAACATCGAAAACGAATCGCACTACAGCGCGACGAGCAACGGGTTCAGCGGGGGCGCAGGCGTCGGCTCGACAGGCAAGGCATCGGGACCGGGCTCGGTCGGCGGCTCGGGCGGTATCGTGCCGATGATCTCGCAGAATGAAAACGTCGACGAAAGCGCGACGACGCGCAGTGCGATTGGTGCGGGCACGATCAACATTACAGATGGCGCGAAGCAGACGCAGGACGTGGCGGACCTGAGCCGGAACACGACCGATACCAACGGAACGGTGTCGAAGACGCCGGATGTGAATGCACTGCTCTCGCAGCAGGCCGATCTGATGAATGCGGCGCAGGCGGCGGGTCAGGTGGTCGCGCAGGGCGTCGGCGCGTATGCAGACATGAAGCGTGATGAGGCGTTAGCAGCAGGTGATAAGGCTACGGCTGATTCATGGGATGAGGGTGGGGCGAATCGGGTTGCACTGCACGTAGTGGGCGGAGCGCTGATTGGCGGCCTCGGTGGCGGCAGCGCGTTCGGGGCTATCGGTGGCGCGGCTGGCGCAGGCCTTTCCTCTGCGATGGCCGGTGGACTGGATAGCATCTCCAAGGGTGTTGAATCGGCAACGGGCTCGGAGTTGCTCGGCAACATTTCTGCCAACATTGTTGCGGGGATTGGTGGCGCGCTGGTCGGAGGGACGGCGGGCGCGGCAACCGGCTCAGCAGTTCAACTGTACAACCAAGGTAACGACAAGCGTAAGAGTCTGGTCTCGCAGGTTTGTCCGGCAGGCGCGCAGTGTAGCGATGCAACGTTGAGCGCGGCAATTCAGGCTCAAACTGACTTGAATAGCACGGCCCAAGACAATGTGAGGGATGTAGGTATCGCTGGCTCGGTAGCTGCGGCTGGTGTTGGGGCGGCGATTCTCGGTCCCGAAGCGCTTGCCGCCTACAAGGCCGCCCAGACCGGGTACTCGCTGGTAACCGCCGCCTTGACCGGTGCCACATCTTCAGCGGCTATTTATACGTTTATTACGGCAGTGGGCGCGGGAACCAGCAGCGGCTTAAATCCAAGTGCTTTTGCAAACGAGTTTTCTAATAGATTTTCGCTGGAAGGTCTGGCCGTAACGGCTGCATATGGTGCAGCGAGTAGCATGTTCGGGACGCAAATGTACAATTGGGCTAGCGTTCCCAACAGTCTGAAAAATATCACTACTGCGCCGGGGATTGTGACAAGACTTAACTCGCTGGCCTTAGGACAGACACTCGGTCGTGCAGTCAAAAGTCCGGCTTCGAACCATTCCAACTGAGCATCAATTATGGACGATTTGATCCGGGCAGTTTTTAGCGGCTTTTTGGGGCCATTAGTGGCACACCGTCTATCTCGATATAAGTATCGCTATATCTTCTTAGGCACAATTATTTCCTTCTACTTTTGTGTATTCATTGGAATTGCGATCAAATCAGGATGGCGGATCGCGGTTGCCGATTTCATCGCAAACGTACCAACACTGGTGGGAATCCTTGTGCCGGTAGGGCTGGGGTGTTTGGCGGTTGTCGCCGTATTTTTTGCTTCGCTGAATAGTCACAAGAACAAGGACGGTTGATAACTACGAACAACCCTTGCCGCCCTAAGAATTTTGGATTGATACGTTGAGGCTGCCATCGGCAATCAAAGCCGGCGGCGGTCTGCCGCAGTCAATCTTGTAACACAAGATCAATGACAATTAAAAAAAAGCTAGCGGCTTTGCCGCTCACCGCCTTGGCATCATTCGCCTACGCGCAGCAGGCCCCGACCCCAGCCGACACCGCAGCAGCGGCCCGTGCCAATGCCGAGCAGAACCAGCAGGTGCAGGAACAGCGCGACGCACAGCAGCGCGCCGCGGCGGTGAATGCGCCTTCCGTGCGTTCAACAGTTGAGCGCGCCTCCGACTGGCCTGAACTGCCGGTCGAAACGCCATGCTTTCGCATCGACTCGTTCGCGCTCGACGTGCCTGCGACGTTGCCAGAGGCGGCACGCGCGCAGGGCGCGTCAGCGCCACCCCTGGACCGCTTTGCTTTCGCGCGCGAATGGCTCGACCACTACAAGGGGCAGTGCGTCGGCAAGTCGGGACTCGATACGCTCACAAAGGGGTTGCAGAAAACCATCCTGAGCCGTGGCTACATCACCACGCGCGTACTGCTGCCCGAACAGGACCTGTCAACCGGGACGCTCAAGGTCGCGCTGGTGCCGGGTGTGATCGGCAAGTTTCGCTTTGCCGACCCTGCCACGCGCGGCTCGTGGAAGTCCGCATTCCCGACCCGCGATGGCAACGTGCTGAACCTGCGCGACCTCGAACAGGGACTTGAACAGATGAAGCGCCTGAGCAGTCAGGACGTTTCGATGCAGATCGTCCCGACCGACATCCCCGGCGAAAGCGACGTGGTACTCGATTTGAAGCGCACGAAGCCTTGGACCGTAGTCGCGTCGGTGGACAACTCCGGCACGCGCGCTACCGGCAAGCTGCAAGGCAACCTGAGCCTTGGCATCGACAACCCGCTCGGGCTGAACGACATCTTCAATGTGGGTGTGAGTCAGGACCTTGAATTCGGCGACAAGGGTCTCGGCTCGCATGGCTGGAACGGCTCGTATTCGGTTCCGTGGGGCTACTGGACCGGTACGCTCTCGGCTTATACGAACACGTACTATCAGCAGATCGCGGGCGCGAACACGACTTTCGTGTCTAGCGGCAATTCCCAGACGGTGGACTTCAAACTTCAGCGCGTTCTCATGCGCAACCAGAACAACATACTCGGCGCGCAGTTCCGGCTGACGAAGCGCTTTGGCGAAAGCTTCATCGAGGATACGGATATCCCGCAGCAGCACCGCAACAACACCCTCATCGAAGCGGGTCTGACCGATCGCCATTACTTTGGCCACGCGCAGTTAGACGGCAGTCTCGCATACCGCCAGGGCATCGGCGGACTCGGCGCGACACCGGACTACTACGAGAATGGCCCTACGTACCGCTTCCATATGGCCGTGCTCGACGCGAACCTGTCGGTGCCGTTCCAGATCGCAACCCAGCCATTGCGCTACGTGACGAGTGTTCATGGCCAGTTCACCAACAACACGCTCAACTACATCGATGACCTGACGATAGGCAGCCGCTACACGGTGCGCGGTTTCGACGGCGAAACGATGCTGGCGGCAGAGCGCGGTTTTTTCTGGCGCAATGAATTGCAGTTGCCAATCGGCTCGACCGGCCAGTCGCTCTATGCAGGCATCGACTACGGCCATGTGTTCGGCCCGAGCGCCGCGTATCTCGTCGGTACGCAACTCGCGGGTGCAGTGATCGGTTTGCGTGGTGGCGTGCCGTCGCGATTTGGGGGGCTTTCGTACGACCTGTTCGCCGGAACGCCCATTTACGAACCCGCTGGCTTTCCGACCGCACGCGTGACGCTCGGTTTCCAGGCGACGGTGCAGTTCTAACGTCGAACCGTATCACTTTCAAACGCTGGGCACGCGGTGCGTCTGGGGGGCCACAGAGAGGAAACAATGCAAACCAACAAAATCAGGATAACGAACCGGATTCAGACCTGCACGGCGACTCTCGCCGTCGCAACGGCAGTAATGCTTGCTGCTTGCGGTGGTAGTAGCAATAGCGACAGTTCCCCGATCACGTCCAACTCGCCATCCGGCAGTAACGCATCAAACTCGACCGGCCCGTCGAGCACCGCTGCAACCTTCTTCGATAGCGTCTTCCTCAAGGATAGCGGCACGGGATTCTTCCAGTTCGGTGCGAACTTAGACTCATCGAAGAGCACGCCCACCGCAACCGGCCGCACCCAGTTCTACGTCAACTCGGACAGTGACGCGAACTTTGCCGAGGTTGGCAGCGTCATCCTTGGCCCCTATACACAGGAACACGACGATCAGGCGTACATCAGCGCTGAGGGTGCAGTCACGTCGAGCAGCACCCCGTACATCGATATCGGCAGTAGTTCGAAAATCTTCCAGATACTGCCACAGGGCTATCAGCTCGGCATGAATGGCATGTCCTCGGCGCTGTATGAAGTTACAGTCACGCCACAGGATGTGTCCGGCCTGCCCGTGTCCCAGGCAATCGACAAGGACGAAGGACCGTCGACAAATGGCCTGTCCGTCCTCCTTGGGCAAGACACCACCCCCATGCCACAAGGCGCACAGATGTACCGGTTGCCCTACAAGGTATTAACAACGCATCTCTGGCTCAATCTTTCCACCGCGAAGACGGGATGGAATTCCCTCGAACAGGTTCAGTCCACTACTGGTGGCACGATCCAGTCTCTCGGCGGATATCGCTACCTCAAGCCTGCTTCCAATAGCGTCACCTACATCGAATATAACGGGGCGGTTTTCATCGGCGACCTGCTGAATGCGGGTGACGAACACGACACCGTGCCGGCGGCATACAACCGCATCGCGGCTGACTTTATAGCTCAGGAACAGCAGAAGGCCGGGTTGCGACAGTAAGGGGCGTCAGAAATGCGGCGCGCCTGCAACGGTAGGCGCACTCGGCGATGATCTCTTTACGGGCACGTCAACTAACAAACCGTCGGCTTTTTCTCACTGCTCGGGTCTCGGCGAAGTTTTTCCAACTGACCCGCCAGTATTGAAAAGTGATCTTTGGTCTTTCCAGGAAGGCGATGTCCCTGCGTAGCCTTCCCTTCTTACGCCCGCTCCAAGCGGGCGTCTTTCTATTCGCGCTGGTTCACCCTTCCGTGAGTCCGTCTGTCGGGCGGGCGATCACCTCCTGGACATCGAAGCCATACCGCTCGCGCAAATCGTCCGTCAAGCGCACAGGCTGACAGATCACGATGCAGCAGATCAGTCAAACGGATACCAAAGATGCGCGAGAGCGGCGCGGCAAGTACTGACACGCGCACCTTTCGCACTTCCAGCGCCCATAACAGTGCGCGCACGCGCCGCCGTTCGTGACGGGCGTATTGAGCGTCATGGCTTCCAGCGATGCAAGCCGGTTCCACTGGCAAAGTGACAGAATGGGATTCACGTTCCTGCTGAAACACATTTGCCTCTCCCAAAGAGAACGCCCGCACAATTGGCGGGCGTTCTCTCAGGCGGGCAAGCGGACTGGGCGCGTGCAATCTGGGCTCGTCTAGCAGTCCATATGCACCTCGGCGGATTCGGGCACGCGGGCCCTCGGTCGTGCAGGATCAGGAATCGTGCCCGTATAGACGTTTCTCAGTCGGAAAATATTCCCTGAGGGTTTGCCCTATATTTGACTCGCGATGAGGCGTCGTACGAAGCGGCTATATTGGCGGGCAGCATCAGAGTGACCCAAAACGGCCCTTCGAGTGAATTATGACCAAAGCCAAAGCGCTGAGTTTGATACCCGACAGCTTCGCCGAATACGACGACCTGAAGGCGCTGCTCGACGAAGGCTCGCGGTGGTTCGACACGCGTAGCGTCGCTACCGTGGAGGTCCGCAATCGCAAGTTTGAACTCTTCGTCGCTAGCGTCGGAAGCAATGACCCGCAAGCACCAGCCGTCGGGTTTTTCGGCGGAATTCACGGGCTTGAGCGTATCGGCACACGGCTCGTGCTGGAATATATGCGCTCGCTCATTTCTCGACTGGAGTGGGACGACCTGCTCATGCAGCAGCTCGAAAAGATACGTATTTATTGCGTACCTCTCGTCAACCCCGGCGGCATGTGGTCCGCCACCCGCGCAAATCCGAACGGCGTCGACCTGATGCGCAATGCGCCACAGAACGCCGACGCACGCGTGCCGCTGCTCGCTGGGGGGCAACGGCTGGGCGCATGGCTGCCGTGGTATCGCGGCCGCGACGGCGAGCCGATGGAGCCGGAAGCCGCCGCGTTGCTGCATGTCGTCGAAACGCAACTGGCCGCGCGGCCTTTGAGCATCGCGCTCGATTGCCACTCGGGTTACGGCTGGAGCGACAGCATCTGGTTTCCGTACGCGCGAACCCGCAAGTCGATGCCGCACTTGCCGGAGATGTACGTGTTGAAAACGATGTTCGAGCGTGCGCATCCGCATCACGGCTATGCGTTCGAACCGCAGAGCCATCAATACCTGTTGCATGGCGATCTATGGGACTTCGCGTACGACCGCGCGCCCGCGCCCAACATCTTCCTGCCGATGACCCTCGAACTCGGTTCATGGCTCTGGATCAAGAAAAACCCGCGCCAGCTGTTTTCGCGTCAGGGCATGTTCAACCCGGTCAAGGCGCATCGCACCGCGCGCGTGTTGCGCCGTCATGCGAACCTGCTCGACTTTCTGGCGCGCGCGGCGTTTTCGTCGCAGCGCTGGCTGCCGCAAGGCAACCGCCGCGAGCAACTGCTGCAAAGCGCACTCGACCACTGGTATAAATCGGACGCCGTATGAGCGCGTGGATTCTGCTGCGCGGCCTGACGCGCGAAACGCGCCACTGGGGCCGCTTGCCCGATGCGCTGCGCGATGCGGTCGACGGTGGCCTGCTGCCGATCGATCTGCCCGGCAACGGCGCATTCGCGCACCTGCGCTCGCCAGCCACGGTCGCGCAGATGGTCGGCTTCGTGCGCCATGCTGCTTGGCAAACCGGCGTGCCCGGTCCGTATCGCGTGCTTGCGATGTCGCTCGGCGGCATGGTGGCAACGGACTGGGCGCAGCGGCATCCTGAGGAGATCGAACGGCTCGTGCTGATCAATACCAGCATGCGGCCGTTCAGCCGCGTGCACGAGCGGCTGCGGCCGTCGGCATGGCCCGGCGTGCTGGGTGTGGCCTCACACTGGAGCGACGCGCCGCGCGTCGAGCGCGGCATTCATCGGCTGACGTGCAATCGCGTCGACGATCTGGACGCGGACCTTGACACGTGGAGCGCGATTCGCCGCAGCGCGCCGGTGAGCCGCGGCAATGCGCTCCGACAGCTGTGGGCCGCCGTGCGCTTTACTGCAGCCGCTGCCGCACCGCATTGCCCAGTGCTGATTCTGTCTTCGCGGGCGGACAAACTGGTCGATCCGGCATGCTCAGCAAAGCTCGCGGCGGCGTGGCGTGTGCCGCGGCGCGAGCATCCGTGGGCCGGTCACGACCTGCCTCACGACGATCCCGCCTGGACAGCCGAACAGGTGCGCGCATGGCTCGACGCGGCGCAACCGCCCGGACCCGCGCCCACGCAGGCCGTACCGAAACCCGTGCTTTAAGCAGCCGGCTGTGCAACTGCAGCATCCGTCACGGTCAGCGGGTATTACCTAACTGCGGTCGTCGCCGGATTCGAGGCGGCAGGCGCATAATTCCCCTTCGGACGATGCATGTGAATCACGCCTTACTCGCCATAGCCGCTAGCCGGGGGAGTCGATCATGCAAGCAAAGAACGAAGAAGCCGTTACGCACCTGCTGAACGATGTCGTCGAATTTGCGCGTGGGCGGCTGCCCGAGCCGACCTTCACCATCGTCGAGCCCTTTCTGCGGCACTACTACGATTTCGTCGACGCCGACGATCTGCAAAGCCGCTCGATCGCCGATCTGTACGGTGCGGCGCTCGCGCACTGGCAAACCGCGCAGCGCTTCGTGCCAGGCGCCGAACGGCTGCGTGTCTATAACCCGATTCTCGAACAGCACGGCTGGCACTCGGATCACACCGTGATCGAGATCGTCAACGACGACATGCCGTTCCTCGTCGATTCCGTGTCGATGGCAGTCAACCGGCAGGGGCTCGCGCTGCATTCGGTCGTGCATCCGGTGTTTCGCATCTGGCGCGGCGCCGACGGCGGCATCGCGCGAGTCAGCCAGGGCGCGGAAGAAGCCACCGATACGCGCTCGCATCTGACCTCGTTCATTCACTTCGAAGTGGACCGTTGCGGCGATGCCGCGAAACTCGACGCGCTGCGCGACGAGATCGCCGGCGTGCTGCGCGACGTGCGCGCGGCGGTCGAGGACTGGCCGAAAATCGTCGAACTCGCGCGCGTGACGGTCAAGGGCATGAAGGCAGGCGAGGCGGGACCCGAAGGTGTCGAAGCACGCGCGTTTCTCGAATGGATGATCGCGGATCATTTCACCTTCCTCGGCCAGCGCGACTATGAACTGGTGCAGGTCGACAACGGCTACGGCCTGCGCGCGGTGCCGGGCTCCGGTCTCGGCATTCTGCGCGACGCGATGCGGCCCGCCGGCGCCGCCGAAGTCACCGCATTGCCGCCGGCCGCGGCCGAGATCATCGCCAGTTCGTTGCCGATCTTTCTGACCAAGGCCAATTCGCGGGCCACCGTGCACCGGCCCGGCTATCTCGACTACGTGGGCGTCAAGCTGACCGGAGCGGACGGCAAGGTGACCGGCGAGCGGCGCTTCATTGGCCTTTACACGTCCACCGCTTATTTCGTATCGGCTGCCGAGATTCCGATCGTGCGGCGCAAATGCGCGAATATCGTGAGACGCGCCGGTTTTCTGCCAAAAGGTCATCTGGCGAAATCGCTGGTGACGGTGCTCGAAACCTATCCGCGCGACGAACTGTTTCAGGCCGACGAAGACCAGCTCTACGAGATCGCGCTCGGCGTGCTGCGTTTGCAGGAGCATCAGCGCACGCGCCTGTTCGTGCGGCGCGACCGCTTCGATCGCTTCGTGTCGTGTCTCGTGTTCGTGCCGCGCGACAAGTACAACACAGACCTGCGGCAACGCATCGCGAATCTGCTGGCCGCCGCGTTCAATGGCGAGAGCGTCGAATTCACGCCGCTGCTGTCGGAGTCGACACTCGCGCGGATTCACTTCGTCGTGCATGCGAAACCGGGCGGCATGCCCCATGTCGATACGCGAGAACTGGAGGCGCGGCTCGTGCAGGTCGCGCGCCGCTGGCAGGACGATCTCGCGGATGCGTTGCTCGACGCGTACGGCGAAGAGCAGGGCAACCGTCTGCTGCAACACTATGCGGATTCGTTTCCGGCCGGCTATCGCGATGATTACCCGGCGCGCACGGCGGTGCGCGACATCGAACTGATCGAACGCGTGCAGGGCAGCGAGCGGCTCGCGATGAACCTGTATCGCCCGATCGAAGCAAGCCCTCGCGCATTCCGCTTCAAGGTGTATCGCGCGGGGCAGCCGATCGCTTTGTCGCGCAGCTTGCCAATGCTCGAACATCTGGGCGTGCGGGTGGATGAAGAGCGGCCCTATCTGATCGAGGCGGTGGGCGCCACGCCCGCGTGGATTCACGACTTCGGTCTCGAACTCGCTGACGACGCGGAGTTCGATATCGAACGCGTGAAGGATCTGTTCGAAGAGGCCTTCGAGCAGGTATGGACCGGCGCGATCGAAAGCGACGACTTCAATCGTCTCGTGCTGCGCGCACAGCTGAATGCGCGTGAGGTGACGATTCTGCGCGCGTATGCGAAGTACCTGCGCCAGGTCGGCTCGACGTTCAGCGACGCGTATATCGAGCGCGCGGTGACCGGCAATCCGGCCATTGCGCGAATGCTGGTCGAACTGTTCATCGCGCGTTTCGACCCGGTGCTTGGCGACACGCGCGAGGCGCGCGTCGACGGCTGGCTGCGCACGATCGACAGCGCGCTCGATCAGGTGCCGAATCTCGACGAGGACCGCATACTGCGCCAGTTTCTTGGCGTGATCAGGGCGACCAAGCGCACGAACTACTATCGCTTCGACACCGATGGACGCCCCAAACCGTACCTGTCCTTCAAATTCGATCCCGCGCAGGTGCCCGGCTTGCCCGAGCCGAAACCGATGTTCGAGATCTGGGTGTATTCGCCGCGAGTGGAAGGCGTGCATCTGCGCGGTGGCCGCGTGGCGCGCGGCGGCTTGCGCTGGTCGGATCGGCGTGAGGACTTCCGCACGGAAGTGCTCGGTCTGATGAAGGCGCAGATGGTGAAGAACGTGGTGATCGTGCCGGTCGGCTCGAAGGGCGGTTTTGTCGTGAAGAATCCGCCGCCGCAGAGCGAGCGCGATGCGTGGATGCGCGAAGGGGTCGCGTGCTATCAGACTTTTTTGCGCGGCCTGCTCGATCTGACCGACAACCTCGCGGGCACGGACGTGGTGCCACCACCCGACGTGGTGCGCCACGATCCCGACGATCCCTATCTGGTCGTCGCCGCCGACAAGGGCACAGCCACGTTCTCCGACTACGCGAACGCGATCTCGCAGGAGTACGGCTTCTGGCTCGACGACGCGTTTGCGTCGGGCGGCTCCGTTGGCTACGACCACAAGAAAATGGCGATCACCGCGCGCGGCGCATGGGAGTCGGTCAAACGGCACTTCCGTGAAATGGGCGTGGATACGCAGACGATGGACTTCACGGTAGTCGGTGTCGGCGACATGTCGGGCGACGTGTTCGGCAACGGCATGCTGTTGTCGCCGCATATCAAACTGGTGGCCGCGTTCGATCACCGGCATATCTTTCTCGATCCGAATCCCGATCCGGCCGCGAGCCTCGCCGAACGCGGGCGGCTCTTCATGCTCGACCGTTCGAGCTGGGCCGACTACGATCCGTCGCTGATCTCCTCGGGCGGCGGCGTGTTTGCGCGCAGCGCCAAGACGATTCCGCTGTCGCCGGCGGTGCAGTCGGTGCTCGGCATCAGCGCGCCGGCGCTTGCGCCCGCCGAACTGATGCGCGCGATTTTGCAGGCGCCGGTCGATCTGCTTTATAACGGCGGCATCGGTACCTATGTGAAGGCGAGTCGCGAAACGCATCTGCAGGTAGGCGACCGCGCGAACGACGCGATCCGCGTGAACGGCGCCGATCTGCACTGCAAGGTGGTGGCCGAAGGCGGCAATCTCGGTCTGACGCAACTCGGGCGCATCGAATTCGCGCAGCGCGGCGGCCGCCTCAATACCGATGCAATCGATAATTCCGCGGGTGTCGACTGCTCGGATCACGAGGTCAACATCAAGATTCTGCTGGGCCTCGTGGTAGCCGATGGCGAGATGACCGGGAAACAGCGCAATGCGCTGCTCGCCGAAATGACCGACGAAGTCGGCCTGCTCGTCTTGCAGGACAACTACTATCAGACCCAGGCGTTGTCGATCGCGGGGCGCTACGGTGTCGAACTGCTCGATGCCGAAGCGCGGCTGATGCGCTACCTCGAACGCGCGGGGCGGCTGAACCGCGTGATCGAATTCCTGCCGACCGATGACGAAGTCGCCGAACGGGCCGCCGCGAAACAGGGGCTCACGACGCCCGAGCGCGCGGTGTTGCTCGCGTACAGCAAGATGTGGCTGTACGACGCGCTGCTCGACTCGTCGATGCCCGAAGATCCGCTCGTCAGCGACATGCTGGTCGAATACTTCCCGAAACCACTGCGGCAGCGCTTCAGTGTGCCGATGCAGCGTCACCCGTTGCGCCGCGAAATCCTCGCGACGCATTTGACCAACGCATTGGTGAACCGGGTCGGCTGCGAGTTCGTGCATCGGCTGATGGAAGAGACCGATGCACGGCCGGGCGACATCGTGCGCGCGTGCATCATGGCGCGCGACGTGTTCGATCTCGACGACGTATGGCGCAGCATCGACGCGCTCGACAATCGCGTCGCCGACGACGTGCAGGCGCGCATGTTCGTCGAAGTCGCGCGGCTCGTCGAGCGTTCGGCGCTGTGGTTTTTGCGGCATCTGCACTCCGGCGCGGTCGGCAACGATGATGTAGCCGGCCTGCTCGCACGTTGCCGCGACGCGGCGCAGCGGCTCGCGCCGCAATGGCCGGTGCTGTTGCCGGCCGCCGATCTCGAAGCGCTGTCTGAACGCCAGCGCGTGCTGGCCGATGCGGGCGTGGACAGCGAACTGGCGGTGCGGATCGCGAGCGGCGAAATCTCGGCGGCGTTGCTCGACATCGCCGAGGTGGCGTCGACCTGCGGACGCAGTCTCGAACTGGTGGCGGGGGTGTACTTCGAACTCGGCACGCTGCTGAACTACGGTTGGATCAGCGAGCGTGCGGCCGCCTTGCCGGCGCCTTCGCACTGGGACATGCTGGCGCGCGCGACCGCGCTGGCCGAACTAGCACGGCTCAAACGCGCGCTGACCACGAGCGCGCTGGCCGGCGCGGACGACGCGTCGACGCCGGATGCGCTGGTGCACGCATGGCGTGACAAGCGCGCCGCTCAACTCGAACGCTACACGCGCCTGCTGACCGATCTGCGCGCCACGGGCGGGGCGAGTCTGTCGATGCTGCTGGTGATCGTGCGGGAAATGGCGGCGCTGGAGCGGGCCTAGCGGGCCGCGGCGGCGCGCAGGCGGCGGGGACACCGTCGAGTATCAGCAGGAGTGTGGTGCAAACAACGCCGGGGTTGGACGCATGCCGCCCGGCGTGTCCATAATACGGATTCTTGCTAACCGAAAGCACTCTGCAAACTCACGGCCCCCATCCCGACGATGAAAGAAGAATCGCCGAAAGCCATTTTCTACGCGCTCGCCGCCAACCTCGGCATCGCCATCTGCAAGTTCGCCGCGGCGTCGTTCACGGGCTCCGGTTCGATGTTCGCCGAAGCCATTCACTCGACCGCCGATTGCGGCAATCAACTGTTGCTGCTGTTCGGGCTGCGCCAGGCGCGCAGACCCGCGAGCCCGTTGCATCCGATGGGCCGCGGACGCGAAATCAACTTCTATTCGCTGCTCGTCGCGTTGCTGCTGTTCTTTGTTGGCGGTGCGTTTTCCGTGTACGAGGGCGTGCATCGACTGTTCACGCGTGAGCCGTTGCAGTTCGCGTATGTCGCGTTGGCGGTGCTCGGGGTGTCGGTGGTGCTCGAGGCGCTGTCGTTGTGGGGAGCGGTCAAGGAGATCCGCAGGAAGCATCCGGACAAGGGCATGTGGCGCTGGTTTCGTGAGACGCGCGAATCCGAACTGCTGGTCGTCGCGGGCGAGGATATCGCCGCTCTGGCCGGTCTCGCGATCGCGTTCGTTGCCGTGCTGCTCACGATGGTGACGGGCAATCCCGTCTGGGACGCGTTGGGCTCCATCGGCGTTGGCTTGCTGCTGATGGTGATCGCGTGGCTGGTGGCGCGCGAAGTGAAGTCGATGATCGTCGGCGAATCGGCGAGCCCGGAAGTGCGCGGCGCGATCGAAGCGCATCTGCGCGCGCGCGCCGAGATTCGCGGCATCGTCAATATGATTACGCTGCAATGGGGACGTCACGTGGTGGTGGCGGTGCAGGCGGAAATGATCGATTACGCGAGCGGGCGCGCGATGGTCGATGCGATCAATGTGATCGAGGAGGATTTGCAGGCGACGTTTCCGCAGGTGCGCTGGGTGTTCTTCGAACCGGAAGTGGCGCGCAGCGAGGCGGCTTCTGCATGAAAAGAAGCCGGCGGATTCCATGGTGGTTTCCTGCCGGCTTGCGTGCTTGAACTTGAACCGGCGCGGCTTATTTGAAGCCGGTCACCGCGTGCGGAACATAGAGTTCTTCAAGCTGCTGAATCTCTTGCGCGCTGAGATTCAACGAAAGCGCGGCAACCGCATCGTCCAGGTGATGCAGCTTGGTCGCGCCGACAATCGGCGCGGTAATCGGCTTCTTCTGCAACACCCACGCTAGTGCCACTTGCGCGCGCGGCACACCGCGTTCCTTCGCGATCTGGCTGACCCGCTCGACAATGCGCCGATCCGCGTCTTCCGTGTGCGCGTACAGCGTGCGGCCGAACTCATCGGTCTCGGAGCGCGCGCTCTCGGTGTTCCAATCACGCGTCAGACGTCCGCGTGCGAGCGGGCTCCACGGAATCACGCCGACGCCTTCGCTTTCGCACAGCGGCAGCATTTCGCGCTCTTCCTCGCGGTACAGCAGATTCACGTAATTCTGCATCGTCACGAAACGGGTCCAGCCGTTGCGCTCGGCGACGTGCAGCGCCTTGGCGAATTGCCACGCGTACATCGACGACGCGCCGATATAGCGCGCCTTGCCGGCTTTCACGACGTCGTGCAGCGCTTCCATGGTTTCTTCGATCGGCGTGTCGTAGTCCCAGCGATGGATCTGGTACAGGTCGACGTAATCGGTCCCGAGACGCCGCAGGCTGTGATCGATTTCCGCCATGATCGCCTTGCGCGAGAGGCCCGCGCCATTCGGGCCTTTGTGCATGCGGCTATTCACCTTGGTGGCGAGCACGATCTCGTCGCGCTTCGCAAAGTCCTTCAGCGCGCGGCCGACGATTTCTTCACTGGTGCCGTCCGAGTAGACATTTGCAGTGTCGAAGAAATTGATGCCGTGATCGAGCGCCTGCTTGATGAAAGGCCGTGCGGCTTCGTCGTCGAGCGACCAGGGATGGGTGCCGCGCGAAGGCACACCATAGCTCATGCAACCGAGACAAAGACGCGATACATCGAGGCCGGTGCGGCCGAGTTTCACATAGTCCATCGTGGTGCTCCTGTTGTGAACTGCACAAAGGCGGTGCGCTCTCCGGGAGTTTTCCTTCGGAGGCGGGCTGCGGATTCCGATTATAGGGAAATGGCGTGAACAACGTCGTGAGCCCGGGCACCGTGCCGTGTCCGCTGTTTACATTTTCCGTACAGGGCATCGTTCATCACGTAGTGGCAAATAATTTCTTCGCACCTATACTTCTTTCGGCTTGAAAGCAGCACTCTCTCCCAACCTGCATCACAAGCATAAAAGGAAGAACATGATGCTGACTCGCTCACTCCGCGCGTTCTGCGCCGTTGCACTTGCGGCTTGCGCCGCCTTTTCGTCCGGACCGGCCAGCGCGGACGACAACGACGCTGCCTCTCACGGCAACGGCGGCTCACATGGGCAGCCCGTCAAGGTGATGATCATTTCGATGTTCGGCCCCGAAGGTCAGGTATGGCTCGATCGGCTCGGGCCATGGCGCGATATCACGGTGGATGGCTTGTCACCCGATTACCCGGCGGTTCATTGCAACAAGCAGGATATCTGCGTGATGACCACCGGCATGGGGCACACCAACGCGGCGGCGTCGATCATGGCGCTGAGCTTCTCGCCGCGTTTCGATTTGCGGCACACGTACTTCATGGTCGCCGGCATTGCCGGGATCGATCCGCAGCAGGGCACGGTGGGCTCGGCCGCTTGGGCGAAGTATCTGGTCGACTTCGGCATTCAGTGGGAGATCGACGCACGCGAGATTCCGCCTGGCTGGAACACGGGTTATCTGGGAATCAACACGACGAGCCCTTCGGACAAGCCGCCGCTCGACTATCGCACCGAAGTATTCCAGTTGAACACCCAACTCGCCGATACGGCATTTTCGTTGTCGCGCAGCGTCGTGTTGTCCGATAACGCGCAGGCTCAGGCCGCTCGCGCGAAATATTCCTATGCGCCGGCCAATCGCCCGCCGTCGGTCATTCAATGCGATACGCTGGCTGGCGATACGTGGTGGTCCGGCACGCAGCTCGGCCAGCGCGCCCGCGACTGGACGAAGATTCTGACCGATGGCAAAGGCGTCTACTGCACGACGCAGCAGGAGGACAATGCCACCTACGAAGCGCTCAAGCGTGCGGCCTCGGTGCATAAGGTCGATCTGAATCGCGTCGCGGTATTGCGCGCGGGTTCCGATTTCGACCGCCCCTACGATGGCCAGACGAGCGCGGATAACCTGCTCAACTATGCGGCGCAAGGCGGCTTTACGATCGCTATCGAGAACCTGTTCCGCTCAGGCAATCCGCTGGTGCAGGACATCGTCACGCATTGGGGCGAGTGGCGCGAAGGTGTGCCGAAACGATAACGGCCAATCACTTCGATAGATCCGGATGGCAATGTGCCCGCGGAGCAATACCGCGGGCACACGTACAACGCTTACCGCAAACTTCAAACGGCCGGTCACGCTCAATGTTGTGGCGCGCGATACGGCGTCCACACTGGCGTGTCGGTATCCCAGTTGTCCAGTTCGGATGGTGTCATGATGAGCTCCTTTTTGAAAAGTGCATGAATGACGCCGCAATGATGATTTATTTTGGAAACCGAATCATTGTGGCGTCTTTGTCTGTCTTACTGACCCTTGGCGACGCGTGTGACGTCGCCGCTCGTGCTTTCCTGCAGTGCGATACGTGCGGCCTGTGTCTGTCCGATCAAGCCTTTGTTCGGATAGCTGGTGCGATTCAATGCGGGTAGCGAACCGTCACGATAAGCGGCGACCAGTTCCGCCTTCACTTCGGCACGCGTTTTCGCGCTCGCGCTCGGCGTGGGCGGCGTTTCATAAGTGCCGGCGCGACCGATACCACCGCCGCCGTTGCTTTGTGCGAACACGGATGTGCTTGCAAGCAGAGAAAGAGCGAGGCCTGCGAGAAGATTGCGTTTCATGATTCACTCCTAATTCGTTTGCAGCACGAGGAGTGCTGCGGCAGGGTGAAATGTAGACTTTGAGCGAGTGCGGATAAATCGCACTTTCGCGAAATGAATTGTCGCGATTCCGGAACAATCGAGTTAAAGCCTTGATGGAATAAAAAAACCGCGGCATTAGAGCCGCGGTTGGAATTCAGTGTTCCAGATTCCGTACTTCAATTTCAGTGCATCACGCGACCCATTCGGTAATCACCGGCGTGTCGAGCATCGGCGCGGACTCGCGTTCTTCGAAAGTGCGTTTCGTGCAGGTCGCGTCGAGACTGCCGCGTCCGCTCAGCAACGGGCAACGGTCGAACAGCTCCGCGATCCAGTCTACGAAAACACGGACTTTAGGCGACAGATGACGACTGTGCGGATAGACTGCGGAAATCGGCATCGGCAAGGGCTTCAGCTCCGGCAACACTTCCACCAGCTGACCCGAGCGCAGATGCGGCAGCACCATGAAGAGCGCCGGCTGAATCAGGCCGAAACTTTCGAGTCCGCACGTCACGTAGGCGTCCGCGTCGTTCACCGACACGATGCTTTTCATCTTCACTTCGACTTCTTTGCCCTCAACCATGAAGGCCCAATCGATCGTGCGCCCCGTACGGCTCGAAAAGTAATTAACTGCTTTGTGATTCTCCAGGTCTTCGAGCGAAGACGGCATGCCTGCACGCGCAATGTAGTCGGGGGCTGCGCAGGTCACGCCCTCGAACAGGCCAATACGCCGCGCCACCAGCGAGGAATCCTGTAGCGCGCCCACGCGCACCACGCAATCCACGCCTTCCTGCAACAGATCGACCGGCCGGTCCGACAGGCCGAGTTGCAGGTCGATGTCCGGATAGCGCGTGTGGAATTCACACAGCGAAGGAATCACCAGCAGGCGCCCGATCGAACCCGGCATGTCGATGCGCAGCTTGCCGTGCGGCTTTTTATTGCCGCTCTGAAAACTGGCTTCGGTCTCTTCGACGTCGGCGAGGATACGCACGCAGCGTTCGTAGTACGCCGCGCCGTCCGGCGTGAGCGACAGACGCCGCGTGGTCCGATGCATCAGACGCGTGCCGAGGAACGCTTCGAGGTTCTGAATAATCGTGGTGACGGATGCGCGCGGCAGGTCGAGCGTTTCCGCTGCGCGGGTAAAGCTGTTGGTGTCGACGACTCGCGTGAACACTTGCATGGCCTGAAGCCGGTCCATTGCAAACCTCCAGAAGGGGCGGGCGCACCGGGCGGAAATCGAATCCGCAGAGCAATCGCACTCGATTGTTCAGGGGCGCCGAATTGTGTTGCCGGATTATAGGCATTTATTTACGACTCTGCTGAACCCACAATTCGCACCATTGAAAGTTCTATGCGCATTGCGCAGCCCGACATGGATGCATTTAAACCGCCGTACTCTTTCGCGCCCGCCGCCAACAGCCCGGTAGCCGCAGACAGCACGGCACTCGACATCACCGACGTACAGATTGAGGGACACGCACAGGACATCACACTGCGTTTGTACCGGCAGGCGAAGAAAACCGCATTGCCCGTGCTGCTTTATTTCCACGGCGGCGGCTTTACGAAGGGTTCGATCGACCAGGCCGACTTCGCCGCGCGTTATTTCGCAGAACACTTACCGGCGCTGGTCGTGTCGGTCGGTTATTCGCTCGCGCCGCAGTTTCCGTTTCCGGCCGCGCCAGAAGACGCCCACCGCGCGGCGCTGTGGGTGCAGACGCGGGCGCGGGCGTTCGGCGGCAATAGCAGAAAGGTCGGCGTAGCGGGCCACGACGCGGGCGGACAGTTGGCCAACTGCCTCGCGTTCATCGCGCGCGATCGCGGCGACGTGCAGATTGCCGCGCAGGCGCTGTTCGGGCCGATGCTCGATCCAAGCCTCACGCGTCTGGGTGACGAACAGCGTTTGGGCTCCGACATCACGGCAAAAGAGTGCGCGGCATGTTATCGCGCGTATCTGCCGCAGGCGTCGCAACGCATGCACCCGTACGCGGCGCCGCTCGAATCGGCGCGGCTCGCGGGCCTGCCTGCCACGCTGATCGCGACCGCGCAGAACGACGTGCTGCATGTGGAAGCGGAGAAGTACGCAAGCAGTCTGATCGACGCGGGTGTGCTGACCCAGGTGGTCCGCTATCCGAGCGTTTCGCACGCCGCGCTGGCCGATCATCCGCCCGCTTTGCAGGAAGCGGTGCGCTTTTTTCAGTGGCGCTTCGATGCGCGCGCCCATCGATAAACAGAATTTCAATCAACGATACCGGGAGCTTCACATGACCATCCTTCCTCTTTCCCGCCGCCGCGTGGCGATTGCCGCGCTAGTCGTCATCGCCGTCGCCGGGCTCGGCACGTTCGGCGCGATCCGCGTCGATGCGAGTTCGCCCGCCGCGCCGACCATCGTGCCGGAAGTCGATGTCGCCACCGTGGTGCAAAAAACGATCACCGACTGGCAGAGCTATTCGGGCCGTCTCGAAGCGGTCGAAAAAGTGGACGTCCGTTCGCAGGTGCCGGGCACGATCGTCTCGGTCAACTTCAAGGACGGCGCGCTCGTGAAGAAAGGCGACACGCTGTTCGTGATCGATCCGCGCCCGTACGCCGCCGAAGTGGATCGTGCCGAAGCGCAGCTCGCGGCCGCGCAGGCGCGCACGGGCTACACGCAAAGCGACTGGGAGCGCGCGCAACGCCTGATCGCCGACAACGCGATCGCCAAGCGCGACTATGACGAGAAGCAGAACGCCGCGCGCGAGGCGAGCGCGAATCTGAAGGCCGCGCAAGCCGCGCTCGAAACCGCACGCATCAACCTCGGCTATACGAAGATCGTGGCGCCGGTGGCGGGGCGCGTATCGCGCGCGGAAATCACGGTGGGCAACGTGGTGTCGGCGGGCGCGAGTTCGGCGCCGCTGACCACGCTGGTGTCGGTATCGCCGATCTACGCATCGTTCGACGCGGACGAACAAACCTACCTGCAATACCTGAGCCGCGCAAAAGACGGCAGCAAGGTGCCGGTGGAACTGGGTCTCGCGGATGAAAGCGGCTACTCGCGCAGCGGCACGATCGAATCGGTCGACAACCGGCTCGACACGTCGTCGGGCACGATCCGGGTGCGTGCACGTTTCGATAACCAGGACGGTGCATTGATTCCCGGTTTGTACGCACGCGTGAAGGTGGGCGGCAGCGCGCCGCACCCGGCGCTGCTGATCGACGATGCGGCGGTCGGCACGGATCAGGACAAGAAGTTCGTGCTGGTGGTCGATCAGGGCAGTCACGTGGTGTACCGCGAAATCGCGGTGGGCGGCTTGCAGGGCAATCTGCGGGTCGTCAAGGACGGACTGAAGGGCGGCGACCGCATCGTCGTCAATGGTATTCAGCGCGTGCGTCCGGGTGACTCGGTCCGCGCGCACATGGTGCCGATGACGACCGACCAGGATCCGAACAGCGCGCCGCTCGCGCAAACGCGTGCGAAAGCGGACAAGAATTCGTGAGCCCCGTGCGCCGCGGCACGCTAGCGCGGCGCATGCTCCAACGTTAAGAGCTTCCCATGAACATATCCAAATTCTTCATTGATCGACCGATCTTTGCCGGGGTGCTATCGGTATTGATCCTGCTGGGGGGCATCATTTCGCTCTTCAAGCTGCCCATTTCGGAGTATCCGGAAGTGGTGCCGCCGTCGGTGGTGGTGCACGCGCAGTATCCGGGCGCGAATCCGAAGGTGATCGCCGAGGCGGTGGCTTCGCCGCTCGAAGAGCAGATCAACGGCGTCGAGAACATGCTGTACATGCAGTCGCAGGCGAATAGCGACGGCAATCTGACGCTCACGGTCACGTTCAAACTCGGCACTAACCCGGACCTCGCGACGCAGCTGGTGCAGAACCGCGTCAACCAGGCGCTGCCGCGCCTGCCGGAAGACGTGCAACGGCTTGGCGTGACGACCATCAAGAGTTCGCCGACGCTGACGATGGTGGTCCACCTGATCTCGCCGAACAACCGCTACGACATGACGTATCTGCGCAATTACGCGCTGCTGAACGTCAAGGATCGGCTCGCGCGGATTCAGGGCGTCGGCGAAGTGCAGTTGTGGGGTTCGGGCGACTACGCGATGCGTGTGTGGCTCGATCCGCAGAAAGTCGCGCAACGTGGGTTGACGGCGACCGAAGTGGTCAACGCGATTCGTGAGCAGAACATTCAGGTGGCGGCCGGTGTGATCGGCGCATCGCCTTCGGTGCCGGGCACGCAATTGCAGTTGTCGGTGAATGCGCGCGGCCGTTTGAAGACCGAGGGCGAATTCGGCGACATCATCGTGAAGACCGCGCCGGATGGCGGCGTGACCTATCTGCGCGATATCGCGCGCGTCGAACTCGCGGCGTCGGAATACGGTCTGCGTTCGCTGCTCGACAACAAGCCGGCGGTGGCGCTCGCCATCAACCAGGCGCCGGGTGCGAACTCGCTCGCGATTTCCGAACAGGTTCGTGCGGCGATGAAAGAACTCGCCGAAGACATGCCTGCCGGCGTCGAATACCGGATCGTCTACGACCCGACACAGTTCGTGCGCTCGAGTATCGAGGCCGTGGTGCATACGCTGCTCGAAGCGATTGCTCTGGTGGTGATCGTCGTGATCGTGTTCCTGCAGACGTGGCGCGCGTCGATCATCCCGTTGATCGCGGTACCGGTGTCGATTGTCGGGACTTTTTCGCTGCTGCTCGCCTTCGGCTTCTCGATCAATGCGTTGTCATTGTTCGGTATGGTGCTCGCCATCGGGATCGTGGTGGACGATGCGATCGTGGTGGTGGAGAACGTCGAGCGAAACATCGAAAATGGGCTGAGTGCACGCGATGCGACGTACAAGGCGATGCGCGAGGTGAGCGGGCCGATCATCGCGATTGCGTTGACGCTGGTCGCCGTGTTCGTGCCGCTCGCCTTCATGACGGGTCTCACGGGTCAGTTCTACAAGCAGTTCGCGATGACCATCGCAATCTCGACGGTGATCTCGGCGTTCAATTCGCTGACCCTGTCGCCGGCGTTGTCCGCACTGCTGTTGCGCAGCCATGGCGAGAAGGAAGATTTCCTGACGCGGGCGATGAACCGTGTACTGGGCGGTTTCTTCAAGCGTTTCAACAAGGTCTTCCATCGCGGTTCGGAAGCGTATGGCCGGGGCGTGACGGGTGTGCTCCGCCGCAAGGGTGCGATGCTCGCGGTGTACGCGATCCTGCTGGGCGCAACCGTGCTCATCTCGCGCGTGGTGCCGGGCGGTTTCGTGCCGGCGCAGGACAAGGAGTATCTGATCGCGTTCGCGCAGTTGCCGAACGGTGCATCGCTCGATCGCACGGAGAAAGTGATTCGCGATATGAGCGCCATTGCGCTGAAGCAGCCTGGCGTGGAAAGCGCGGTGGCTTTCCCCGGTTTGTCGGTGAATGGCTTTACCAATAGTTCGAGCGCGGGCATCGTGTTCGTGACGCTCAAGCCGTTCAAGGAGCGTGGCAACAAGAAGCTCTCCGCCGGTGCGATTGCCGGTGCGTTGAACCAGCAGTACGCCGGGATCAAGGATTCGTTCGTTGCGGTGTTTCCGCCGCCGCCGGTGCTCGGTCTCGGCACGCTCGGCGGCTTCAAGATGCAACTGGAGGATCACGGCGCAGTCGGTTATGCGGAGTTGAACAAGGCGGCGGAAGCGTTCGTGAAGCGCGCGGCGCAAGCGCCTGAACTCGGCCCGACCTTCTCGAGCTATCAGATCAACGTGCCGCAACTGAACGTCGACCTGGATCGCGTGAAGGCCAAGCAACTCGGCGTGCCGGTCACGGACGTGTTCAACACGATGCAGATCTATCTGGGCTCGCTGTACGTGAACGACTTCAACCGTTTCGGCCGCGTGTATCAGGTGCGGGTGCAGGCGGACGCGCCGTTCCGTCAACGCGCCGACGACATCCTGCAACTGAAGACGCGCAATGCGGCTGGCGACATGGTGCCGTTGTCGTCGCTGGTGACGGTGACGCCGACCTATGGTCCGGAAATGGTGGTGCGTTACAACGGCTACACGGCGGCCGACATCAACGGCGGACCCGCGCCCGGCTTCTCGTCGGGGCAGGCGCAAGCCGCGGCCGAGCGCGTGGCGGCCGAAGTGCTGCCGCACGGCGTGAAGCTGGAATGGACCGACCTCACGTATCAGCAGATTCTTGCTGGCAATGCAGGTATGTGGGTGTTCCCGATCAGCGTGCTGCTCGTGTTCCTCGTGCTCGCGGCGCTATATGAGAGTTTGACGCTGCCGCTCGCCGTGATCCTGATCGTGCCGATGAGCGTGCTGTCCGCGCTGACCGGTGTATGGCTCACCGGAGGGGACAACAACATTTTCACGCAGATCGGTTTGATGGTGCTGGTGGGGTTATCGGCGAAGAACGCGATTCTGATCGTCGAGTTTGCTCGCGAACTCGAACATGACGGACACACGCCGCTGTCGGCGGCGATCGAGGCAAGCCGCCTGCGTCTGCGGCCGATTCTGATGACGTCGATCGCATTCATCATGGGTGTGGTGCCGCTGGTGCTGTCGAGCGGAGCCGGTTCGGAGATGCGTCATGCGATGGGTATCGCCGTGTTCTTCGGCATGCTCGGCGTCACGCTGTTCGGTCTGATGCTGACCCCTGTGTTCTATGTGGTGCTGCGTACGCTGGCAGGCGGGACGATTCACGTCGCGCAGAAGGATTCGCCGCACTATGGCGCGCCGGTGACGGACGCGTGAGGAGAAAACAATAATGAAACGCTTTGAATCTGGACCGCACGCGCGCTTTGACACGTTGGGCGGGTGGGGCCGAGCGGCGGTCAGCGGTTTGCTGGTTGCGCTGCTCGCCGCCTGCTCGGTGGAACCGACGTATAAGCGGCCGGACGTGGATACGCCGGTCGCGTTCAAGGAAGCGCCTGCTGCGGCGTCGGCAACTTCCGCTGCGTCCGCGCCTTCCGCGCAGGACGTCGGCACATGGAAGCAGGCTCAGCCCGCCGACGACGCGCATCGCGGCGAATGGTGGACGATTTTCGGCGACCCGCAATTGAATGCGCTCGAAGAGCAGGCGGCTGCCGCGAATCAGGATCTGAAGGCAGCGGCGGCGCGTGTCCAGCAGGCGCGCGCGGTGACGCGGGCAGCGAAATCGGACTGGTTTCCGAAGATCGATGCGGGCTTCGGTCCGACGCGTGAGCGTGCATCGGCGGCCTCGCAATTCCAGCCGGACAGCGCGGGCGGCACGACGGGCACGATCTGGCGCGCGCAGGTGGGCGCGTCGTACGAAGCGGATCTGTTCGGGCGCGTCGGCTCGAACGTGAACGCGTCGCGTGCGGACGAGCAGCAGAGCGAAGCGCTGTTCCGTTCGGTGCAACTGTCGTTGCAGGCCGATGTCGCGCAGAACTACTTCCAGTTGCGCGAGCTCGATAAGGATCAGGAGCTGTACCGCCGTACCGTCGCGTTGCGTGAGGACACGCTGAAGCTGGTCGAACGTCGTTTCAAGGAAGGCGATATCGGCGAGCTGGATGTGTCTCGCTCGCGCAACGAACTCGCGAGCGCGCGTGCCGATGCGGTCGGCGTCGCGCGTCAGCGTGCGGCGTCCGAGCACAGCCTTGCGATTTTGCTCGGCAAGCCGCCGGCGGACTTTTCGTTCGCGGAAGCGCCGCTCGCGCCGGTGACGGCGCGCGTGCCGGCCGGTTTGCCTTCGGCGTTGCTTGAACGGCGACCGGATATTTCGGCGGCGGAACGGGCGATGCAGGCGGCGAATGCGCGCGTAGGTCTCGCGAAGTCCGCGTTCTTCCCGAAGCTCGATATCACCGGCGCGGCTGGTTTTGAATCGGCGACGCTCGGCGATCTGTTCATGTGGTCGAGCCGCGCGTTCATTCTCGGTCCGCTGGCGGGTACCGCATTGACGCTGCCGCTGTTCGACGGTGGCCGTCGCAAGGCGAATCTCGCGCAAGCGCGCTCGAAGTATGACGAGGATGTCGCGCAGTATCGTCAGCAGGTGCTGGTGGCGTTCCGTGAGGTCGAGGACAACCTTGCCGATCTGCGTTTGCTCGACGACCAGATGCGTGAGCAGAACGACGCGGTGCAGGCCTCGCAGCGGGCGGCGCATCTGTCGCGTACACAGTACACGGAGGGCGCGGTCAGTTATCTGGATGTGATCGACGGTGAGCGGCAGGTGCTGATTTCGCAGTTGCAGGCGAGCCATCTGTCGGGCACGCAGGCGGTAGCGACGGTGAATCTGATTCGCGCGCTGGGCGGTGGTTGGGGGGAGGTGACTGCGCAGGATACAGCGGTTGGGGCGGTTGGGGCGGTTGCGCCGGCTGCGGGTTCTGATGCGGCGTCGCCTTTGGCATCGGCTTCGACCTCAGCCTTGCCGCAACAGGTGGCAAAGCGCTAACTGATTGACTCTTCAGCACCGCAACGTAACAAACGCCGGGTCGCGCAACAGCGCGACCCGGCGTTTTTTCATCCAAATCGTTTTTATCGATTTCCTTTCGAAAATCCGTTCGTAGACCGCCGGATGGCTGCCCTCTATGATGATTCGCACCTCATCAGGAGAGAGGCGATGACCTGTCCGACCTTCCGCTGTCCGCGCTGATCGCCCCGCGCGTTTGACCGCCGCCACACGGCGCTCAAGCCATACGTTGCACCTTTCCGCTGCCCGATGTTTGCCGGCCTGTCTGAGCGCGCCTCTGCGCAGGCCGTTGGATCGGCTCGTCCCGAGATAACACCACGCCCAATTCTGCGAGTTCATCATGAGCATTTTCCTGTCCACCGTGCGGCGCTTTTTACGCGCTTCCCACACGTCGATTCTCACGCTGACCGGTGCATTGACATTCGCTTCCGCGCTCGCACTGCCAGCCTCACTAGCGTTTGCCGCCGATGCGCCGACGCTCAAAATCGGCACCTCCACGAGTCCCCAGATCGAGGCGCTCAAGATCGCCGTGCGCGAGGCGAAGGAGCAGGGGCTTGACGTGAAGCTCATTGAGTTCACCGACTGGAACACGCCGAACGCGGCGCTCGCGAACAAGGACATCGACGTCAACTACTTTCAGCACATTCCCTTTCTCGAGAACGCGAAAAAACAGGGCGGCTATAACTTCGTCGCAATTGCGCCGGGCACGATCATGAAGATCGGCCTGTATTCGAAGAAGATCAAACGGTTCGACGAGTTGAAGGACGGCGCGACGGTGGCGATCGCCAACGATCCGGTGAATGGTGGGCGTGGTCTGTTGCTACTGCAACGCGCCGGCCTCATCAAGCTGAAACCTGGCATCGACTATCGCGCGACGACGCTCGACATCGTCGAGAATCCGAAGCACCTGAAAATCGTCCAGCTCGAAGCGTCGCAACTCGCGCGTTCGCTCGACGACGTCGATCTCGCGCAGGGCTACCCGAGCTTCATCAAGCTTGCGGGCACTACCGACCCGAATAGCGCATTGCTGTTCGACGGCCTCGAAAACAAGAACTACGCGATCCAGTGGGTCGTGCGTCCGGAAAGTGCGAACGATCCGCGCATCCGCAAGTTCATCTCGATCTACCAGCATTCGCCGGCCGTGCGCGCCGCGCTCGACAAAGCGTTCGGCAACCTCTATGCCGTCGCGTGGTAAGCATTGTGCGCAGCCGTAGCTGAAAACGACAGGAGCCGTACGATGGCGAAGAAGAAGATTCTGCTGAACGCGTTCAACATGAATGCCGTCGGCCATATCAATCATGGATTGTGGACGCATCCGCGCGATCGTTCGGCGCATTACACGGACCTCGACTATTGGACGAGTCTCGCGCAAACGCTGGAGCGCGGCAAATTCGACGGGATCTTTCTCGCTGATATCGTCGGTGTGTACGACGTTTATCAGGGCGGACCCGATACGCCGTTGCGCGAGTCGGTGCAGATTCCGATCAACGATCCGTCGCTGATCGTGCCGGCGATGGCGCACGTGACGAAACATATCGGCTTCGGCGTCACGTCGAATCTGACCTACGAGCCGCCGTATCTGTTCGCGCGGCGCATGTCGACGCTCGATCATCTGACCAAAGGACGCGTGGGCTGGAACATCGTCACGGGCTATCTGGATAGCGCTGCGCGCGGCATGGGCCTCGCGCAGCAGCTCAATCACGACGACCGCTACGACCGCGCCGACGACTACATGGACGTGGTCTACAAGCTCTGGGAGCAGAGCTGGGAAGACGATGCGGTGGTGCGCGACCGCGCGGCGCGCATCTTCTCGCATCCGGACAAGGTACACCGCGTGAAGCACGACGGCCCGTACTATTCGATCGACGCGATTCATCTGAGCGAGCCGTCGCCGCAGCGTACGCCCGTGCTGTATCAGGCGGGCTCGTCGAGCCGGGGCGTGGAATTCGCGGCGCGTCACGCCGAATGTGTGTTCGTCAGCGGACAGAACAAACAGTTGACGCGCTCGATCGTCGACGACATCCGCTCGCGTGCGGTGAGTTTCGGGCGCGCGCCGCACGACATCAAGATCTTTGCGGGCATTACCGTTGTAGTCGGCGAAACAGAACGCGCGGCGCAGGAAAAATTCGCCGAGTACCGGCGTTATGCGAGTGCCGAAGGCGGCATCGCGCATTTCTCGAGTTCGACTGGTATCGATTTCTCGCAGTACGAACTGGATGAGCCGATCTCGTATGTGAAGACCGAGTCGATGCAATCGGCCATTGAAGCGATTTCGAAGAAGAGCGTGAACGGCGTGTGGACCAAGCGCAAGGTACTCGAACAGATGACGCTCGGTGGCCGCGCGAAGCCGGTGGTCGGCTCGCCGCAACAGATCGCGGACGAACTGGTGTCGTGGATCGACGAAGCCGGTGTCGACGGTTTCAATCTGACACGCACGGTGATGCCCGAATCGTTCGAAGACTTCGTGAATTGGGTGGTACCGGAGTTGCAGAATCGCGGCGTCTACAAGGAGGATTACGACCCCGCGCCCACGCTGCGCGAGAAGCTGTTCGGCGGCGGCCGTGCGCGGCTGCCCGAGGTGCATGCCGGTGCGCGGCATCGGCGGCAAGCACAGGTTACCTTGAAAGCCGTCGTGCAAGCGTGACAGGAGCGAAGCAATGGCGAATCTTTTCGACGTGACGCAATTCATTGAAGACGCGCCGTCCCTCGCGATGAAGCCGGGACCGCACGACGGCGAGGCGACGCAAGCCGCCGTGGTGTTCGACGACGTGGGCAAGGTGTTCGCCGGCGCACGCGGCGAGCCGACGACGGCACTTGCGAACGTCTCGTTGCAGGTGACGCGCGGTGAGGTGTTCGGCATGATCGGCCGCAGCGGCGCGGGCAAGTCGACCTTGCTGCGGCTCGTCAACGGCCTGGAAAAGCCGAGTTCCGGCGCGGTGCGTGTGAACGGCGTGAGCGTGGGCGAACTCGACGAGCGCGGGTTGGTGACGTTGCGCCGGCGCATCGGCATGGTGTTTCAGCATTTCAATCTGCTCTCCGCGAAAACCGTGCGGGAGAACATCGCGTTGCCGCTGAAAATCGCCGGTGTGCCGAAAGCGGCGATCGATAAAAAGGTCGATGCGCTGCTCGAACTGGTGGGTTTGTCAGCCAAGCGTGACGCGTATCCGGCGAGCCTGTCCGGCGGCCAGAAACAGCGGGTCGGCATTGCCCGCGCGCTGGTCACCGACCCGGACATTCTGCTCTGCGACGAAGCCACGTCCGCACTCGACCCTGAAACCACTCAGGCCATTCTCGCGTTGCTGCGCGATATCAATCGGCGGCTGAATCTGACCATCGTTCTGATCACGCATGAAATGGAAGTGATTCGCGAGGTTTGTGACACCGTTGCGGTGATCGAGCGCGGTGAGGTTGTCGAACACGGCCCGGTGTGGCGCGTATTCGGCGATCCGCAGCATGACGCGACGCGTGCGCTGCTTCGTACGCTGGTGCACGACCTGCCCGCGGACCTGGCCGAGCGCGTCAAGCCCGTGCGCGATCTCGCGCAAGACGACGCGCGCATTCTGCTGGACGTGCGCTTCACCGGCGCCGATGCACACGAGCCGGATCTCGGCGCGCTAGCGGCGGCATTGAGCTTCGATGGCGGGCAAGTGAATTTCGTCCACGGCGGGATCGACCGGATTCAGGGGCATGCGCAAGGGCGTCTGGTGGTATCGGCGCAAGTGCGGGCGGATGCGGACAGACCCGCGCAAATACAGGTCGCCACGCTGCTCGAGCGGGCGCGCCGCTACGCCAACCATGTCGAGGTGCTCGGCTATGTCTGATCTCTGGCTCTCCGAACTGGCCGGCGCGATTCGCGACACCATCGTGATGGTGGGTGTGTCCGCGTTCATTGCCGCGCTGGTGGGCATTCCGCTCGCATTGGTGCTGGTCGGCACGACGCGCGGCGGCATCTGCGAAAAGCGCGCGGTCAATAGTGTGCTCGGTGCGCTCGTCAACGCGTTTCGCTCCACGCCGTTCATCATTCTGCTGGTGGCGCTGTTGCCGCTCACGCGTGTTCTCATCGGCACGACGATCGGCGTATGGGCGGCGATCGTGCCGCTCAGCATTGCGGCGATTCCGTTCTTCGCCCGCATCGCCGAAGTGAGCCTGAGGGAGGTGGATCGTGGGTTGATCGAAGCCGCGCAGGCGATGGGCGCGCAACGCCGGCACATCGTCTGGCATGTGCTGCTGCCCGAGGCATTGCCGGGCATTCTCGGCGGCTTCACGATTACCGTGGTGGCGATGATCGGCTCTTCGGCGATGGCGGGCGCGGTCGGGGCGGGCGGCCTCGGCGATCTGGCGATCCGTTACGGCTATCAGCGTTTCGACACGACCGTGATGGTCACGGTGATCGTGCTGCTGATCGTGATCGTGACGGCGGTTCAGTTCGTCGGCGACCGTTTCGTGCGTCGGCTCGCGCAACGAACGTAACAGTCGCAGTCCGTAATATGATTGGCCGATAGGTGCGTGCATACCGGCTATCGCGTGCCGGCATCGCTGCCTGTCATGCTGGCTGACGCAGCAGGCGCCGACGCGGTGCCCGCATGTGTGTCCGTCGAGCAGATCAAAATTGTGTGAGACGCGACTGTTGCCGCTTACCCAACTTTTTCACATGGACATTGCATGAACGAACCTCGTCATGCCGACGCATTGCAAACGCGTCAGGCATCGGCCGCACCGGTAGCGCGCGATCTTGCCGGTCTGCTCGACGCGTTGCGTGCGAGCGCGGCGCAGCGCGATCGCGAAGGCGGCCACGCCGCGCAGGAAAAGCAATGGATCGCCGACGCGGGTCTGCTCACGCTCGCGGTGCCGCGTGAATTCGGCGGCCCCGGCGCGCGTTGGCCCGATATCTACGACACGATCCGGCAGATCGCGCGGGTCGACAGTGCGCTCGCGCATCTGCTGGGCTTCACCTGCCTGCAGGTGGTGAGCGTCAATGTCTGGGGCAATCCGGAGCAGCGCACGCGCTATCTGAACGGCACGGTCGAACATCGCTGGTGGTGGGGCAATGCGGTGAATCCTCTCGACACGCGGCTAGTCGCAACGGCAACAGGCGACGGCGGCTATCGGCTCGATGGACAGAAGGGTTTTTGCTCCGGCACGCGCGGCTCGCAGATGATGACGGTCTCCGCACACGATCCGGTCAGCGGCAAGCCGGTGTTCGCGGTCGTGCCGACCGGGCGCGAGGGCATCACCGTCCACGAAGACTGGAACCCGATTGGCCAGCGGCAGACCGATAGCGGCAGCGTGTCGTTCGCGCGGGTGCGGGTCGAGCCGCATGAAGTGCTCGAGCGCGCCGACACGCCGTACGCGAGTTTGCGCACGCTGATTTCGCAGCAGGTGTTGACCAATCTGTTCGTGGGCATCGCGCAGGGCGCGCTCGACGAAGCCCGCGCGTACGTCACCCGGCACGGCAGGCCGTGGATCACCTCAGGCGTCGACAAGGCCACCGACGATCCCTATCTGATCCAGCGCTTCGGCGAGATGCGCCTGCAGGCGGTGAGTGCCGAGGCGTTGGCCACGCGCGCCGCCTACGCACTCGACGACGCCTGGCGGCAAGGCCCGTCGTTGTCCGCCGAAGCCCGCGCGCACGTCGCGCTCGCCACGTCGGAGGCGAAGATCGTTGCGCATCGCGCCGCGCTCGACGTCAGCGAAACACTGTTCGACGCCTGCGGCGCGCGCGCCGCGCATGCGCCGCTCGCGCTCGACCGTTTCTGGCGCAACGCCCGCGTGCATACATTGCATGATCCGCTCGACTATCGCGTGCGCGACGTCGGCCGCTATGCACTGAGCGGGACATTGCCCGAGGTTTCTTTGTACACTTGAGGCGGTTCGCGGCGGCTTCTCACGAGGCGCCGTGGTTGATTCCCTTCAAGAGATCTCCGGCTTGCTGTTCAAACTACCGACCACCGCTACGGCGCCGTTTTGCCCATCCGAGGTGCAAGGCTCGGTTGCCGTCTCGCAAGGCGCGCCCTTCTGGAAGAAGATCCTGCAATTCGCAGGCCCCGGCCTGCTGGTTTCGATCGGCTATATGGACCCGGGCAACTGGGCCACCGCGATCGAAGCCGGCTCGCGCTATGGCTACAGCCTGCTGTTCGTCGTGCTTCTGTCGAGCCTCGCGGCGATGGCGCTGCAATGTCTGAGCATGCGCTTAGGCATCGCCACCGGGCGCGACCTCGCGCAATTGTCCGCCGCGCGTTATTCGCCCAGGGTCGTGCGAGTGCAGTGGCTGCTTGCGGAACTGTCGATCGTGGCCTGCGATCTCGCCGAAGTGCTCGGCGGCGCGCTCGCGTTCCATTTGCTCTTCAATTGCTCGCTGACTACCGGCGTGCTGCTGACCGCGTTCGACACGCTGATCGTGCTCGGCCTGAAGGGCAAGAACTTCCGCGATCTCGAAGCGATCATGCTCGGCCTGATCGCGACGATCGGCGTGGGCTACATCATCGAGCTCGCGCTGGTGCAGCCGCATTGGCCGTCGGTCGCGCAAGGACTGATTCCGTCGTGGCAGGCGCTCAATTCGCGCGAGCCGATGTATCTGGCGATCGGCATTCTCGGCGCGACGGTGATGCCGCACAATCTGTATCTGCATTCGTCGATCGTGCAAACGCGTGCGGTGAAGCGCGATTCGGCAGGCATCCGCTCGGCGATCAGCATGTCGCGAATCGACACCATCGCGTCGCTGCTGCTCGCGTTGCTGATCAATATGGCAATCCTGATTCTTGCCGCCGCGGCGTTTCATGCGACCGGCCACACCGAGGTGACGCAGATCGAAGATGCTTACCGGCTGCTCGCGCCGATCGTCGGCACCGGCTTTGCGGCCGTGCTGTTCGCCATCACGCTGCTTGCGTCGGGGCAAAGCTCCACGTTCACCGGCACGGTGGCGGGGCAGGTCATCATGGAAGGCTTCCTGAAGCTGAAGATTCCGTGCTGGCAGCGGCGGTTCATCACGCGTGCGCTGGCATTGATTCCCGCGTTGATCGGCGTGCAGATGCTGGGCAACGGCGCGGTCGGCCAATTGCTGGTCGCAAGCCAGGTCGTGCTGAGCCTGCAACTGCCGTTCGCGCTCTATCCGCTGATTCGCATGACCAACGACCGCGCGTTGATGGGCGAGTTCGCCAACCGGCTGCCGACCCGGCTTCTCGCGTGGTTGCTGTTCGGCGCGATCAGTGCTGCGAACCTTTGGCTCGTCGTGCAGACGGTGGGATTGGCCGGCTGATTCACCAACGTGACAGGCGTCGATGGGCGCCGTGATGGCAAAAAAAATCCGCACACTGTGCGGATTTTTTTTCAAGGCTTCGGTTCGAGTCGGGCCGGACCAGCCCTCGTCGAGTCACTTCGAATCAGGCGGCTTGCGCGACCTGCGCCGCTTCGAGCGCTTCCTGGCGAGCGGCTGCGGCTTTCTTCGTCTTGCCGGCGCGCGACGGCGGCTGGCAAGCGCCGCACACCACGTTGTGCTGCAGATCGTGCTTGTGCGCGACGAACTTGCCGGTGCAACGGCAGCACTTGGTCAACTGCAGGATCTCGGCGTCGAAGAAACGCACCAACGTCCATGCGCGCGTCAAGTCGAGCACCGGCTCGGTCTCGCTGTGCTGGCAATGTTCCAGATACAGCCGATACCCTTTGGTCAGGGCATCCAGATGCGAGCAACGCGCTTCCTTCTTCAGGAACAGGTACGTGTTGTAGAACAGCGACGCGTGAATGTTCGCGAGCCACGTCATATACCAGTCCGCCGAGAACGGCAGCATGCCCTTGGGCGGCGATACGCCCTTGACCTCGCGATACAGGCGGATCATGCGGTCGCGCGAGAGCGTCAATTCGCTTTCGAGCACCTGCATGCGGGCGCCGAGTTCGATCAGCGCGATCGCGCGGAATACTTCTTGTGCGTCTTCCGTCAGGCTACGCTTGAGCATCGCAGTCACCTCGATTAAGCAAACTGCTCGGCGGGCTGGCCTGCAAGCAGGATCGCCGCGTGAGTCGGTGCAACTGCTGCGTGCTTTGTCGTTTGCGTCAACGCCGACAACATCGAGTGGTCGTTGAAGCGGAAGAAGCACAGAAGCTGATCGGAAGAAGCCAGCTTGACGATCTGCGCGAGCGAGAGCCCCGCCAGCAAATCGGCCAGTTCCGACGACAGTCCCAGGCGGAACATACCGACCGGTTTGTCCTCGCGCAACATGCGTTGCGCAAGCATGATGTAAGACAAGTTGATCTCGCGGATTGAATCCAGCGTCTCGCTGCTACGGTCCATTTTCTCTGTTTCCGAAGCCCCGAATTACTATGTCGGCCTTCTTTTTTTTGGCCGTTATGTCATTTGTGCCTCGCCGGAAACGCAGACCTCCGGCTACTGTCACCACCTGATACAGATGGCGACTTTTTGATACATCGCGTTACATTTCGTAACAGCTTGGGACGAATTGTATGAAGGGTAAAACAAGAAATCAATCCCTTCTAAAAAAAATATCTCAAAAAGATGCATCAATTTTCGGTAAGTTTTTCACGCTGCTGTAATCGACGATGCTTAGCGGATTTTTTTCGACCCGAGATTTCCCTCTAAACGACGAAACGCTTTGTAATACAGTGGGTTAGCTCGGTTGCCCGGGCGAGGAGCTGAAAGCCGGGGAGAGTCGGTAATTCTGCTTGAATAAAAAAGCAGGAAAGAAGCGAGCGCCAAGGCCGTGTAATAAATACCTAGCTTTGGCACTGCGTGGGGACACATCAAAGATGTAACTTGTTGGTGCGGCCCCGGTTACAACCGAAGCCGCGTTTGTAACGTTCTTTGTAACGTCTAGCAACCCGTCTGACGCACACGTTCCACTTCGAGGCCAAACGCCGGCCGCAGGCGTGTGCCAAGGACGTTGCCGGCGAACGCTGCGACGAGCCAGAGCCAGCCGTGCAGGCTGCCTGACACGATGCCGCTGAAGTACGCGCCGATGTTACAACCATAGGCAAGACGGGCGCCGTAGCCCAGCATCAGGCCGCCGACCACCGCCGCGAACAGCGAGCGCGCCGGCACTTTCCACACTGGCGCGTAACGGCCGGCGAGCGCCGCAGCCGTCATCGCGCCAAGGACGATGCCGAAGTCCATCACCGACGTGACGTCATGTGTAACCGGGGCAGCCAGCGAGCCCGCATTCGCGTGAGCGGCCCAATACGGCCAGCTGGCCACGTCGATGCCGAGCGCCGCGAAGATCTTGGCGCCCCACAGCGCGAACGCCGACGTCACGCCCCACGGACGGCCCGACAGCGCCAAGGTGGCGAAGTTGAGCAGAACCAGCGCGATCGCGCCGACGAACAGCGGCCACGGGCCATGCAGCCACGGCGACGCGTGAGGTTGACGGGACGGCTCATTGACCAGCCGGCCATGGCGGCGCCGCTCGACCAGCACAGTGAGCGACGCGATGGCCGCGAAAACGATCAGATTTAGCACGATGGCCCAGCCTGCGCCGAGGGTCGTCACCATCGAGAGCGGTTTGAGCGACGGCAGCGCGGTCCAGAACGGCATATGCGCGGTCGCAACGACCGAGCCGACGATAAACGCTGCCAGCGTGACGAGCATGCGGGTGCTGCCGCCGCCCACCGTATACAACGTGCCGGACGCGCAGCCGCCGCCCAACTGCATGCCAACGCCGAACATGAACGCGCCGACCACCACGGACGTGCCGGCCGGAGCGACGAGCCCGACCACCGGATGGCCGAACAGCGTGCCGGCGGCGAGCGCTGGGAAAAACAGCAATACGCCGAGGGCGAGCATCAGCATCTGGGCACGCAAACCGGCGCCGCGGCCATCGGCGATGAAGACCCGCCAGGCCGACGTAAAGCCGAACGCGGCGTGATAAAGCGACATCCCCAGCAGGGCGCCGACGATGTAGAGCGCCGCCTGGCGGCCACTGACGGTTTGCGCCAGATAGATCGCGCCGAGCGCGATGAGAACGAGTGCCGCGCCAAGCGGTTTCGGATTGATATCGAAACGGCGCGGCACGCGTGGGAGCAGAGTGGAGAGGTCGGACATGGTGGGTTGACTGACAAACGGCTGATCAAAGGCTGCCCGAAGGCGGCCGGGGAGACAATTTGAGGCGGGTGTGGCGGGGAAAGCCAATCGAAAACGATAGCATGGATCGCGCAAGGGATGGGCGGCTGGGTTGAGGTGCCGGGCGCGCAACCACTTGGAAGCTCACGCGCGAACGCCGGCACTCAGATGCTCGGCCCCGCGTCGGTACCGCCGGCGCGGATCTCGCCGGTAGGCCGTGCGTGCCGCGCGTCCACCTCCATCACATAAACCGCATCATCAGATCAGTGTCGTAAAAAACGCCATCGACATTCAGCCCCTCGACTTCCCGGCCGTACTGACGAAAGCCCACCGACTCATAGAGTTTGCGCGCCGCCCCGTTGCTGCTGTCGACCATCAACTGAAGTTGCCGCAAACCGTCGACGCGCTCCGCTCGTGCCAGCAATTCGTTGAGCAACGCGCGCCCGACGCCACGGCCTGTGGCTTCCGGCGCGACGTACATGCCGACGACGGCAGCTTTGTGCCGCTCCCTCGCGCGCGGGTTGCGCGCCAATCCGACCACACCTATCAGCGGCGTATCGGACGATAGAAAAGCGCCCAGCAGAAAGTCACCCTCGGCGGCGTGCAAGCCCTGCAAGCTCGCATCGTGCTGCGCCGCACCCTTCGCCAGCGCTTCCTCGTAACTCTGGCCGAACAATTCCGGATGCGCCTTCAGCCCGCGTAGACGAAGCTGGAAATAGGCGTCGCGATCGGCGGGTCCGAGTTGGCGTACGAGTATGGCGGCGTCGTTCAAGCGCATCTTCTTGTACCTCTATACGGGGGCTTGCGTGAGAACGGCCACGAGCTAAAAGGCCCGGACTGCGAGCCCGCTTCCCGATAGCGCGCAAGCGCTTTGGAAAGTCTATCGCTCAGCTTCCGCGCGTTGGCTTTCGGCAAACTCGCGCAATGCCGCGGCGGTTTGTTGATCGGCGGGAAAGAACGCCTCGATCGCAAGTTCCGATAGCGTGACGTCCACTGGCGTACCGAACACGGTGGTCGTGCTGAAAAACGACAGCACGCCGATCGGCGTGCGCAGCCGTAGTGGCACGGCGATCTGACTGACGGCGGTGTCGTCCTTATCAGCTGCATCCGCGCCCGGCGGCGCGGGATACGCGGCCAGCTCGTCGCGTAGCGCGCTCAAGGTCTCGTCGCCGCTCACGTCGATCTGACGTTGCAGCCGCGTCAGCACATGCTCCCGCCACGCATGCCAGTTGACGATGGACGCCGCGATACCGTCCGGATGCAAGCTCAGTCGCAGCGCGTTGACCGGCGGCTTGAGCAGTTCGGGACTGGCGCCGGCCAGCAGCGGCGCGAGCGCGTTGTTTGCCGCAACGATGGTCCAGTGCCTGTCGATCGCGAGCGCAGGGTAGGGCTCGTGGCCTTTGAGCACCAGCTCGACGGCCTCGCGCGCGGCAGCCAGTTGCGGATCGGACAACGCACGCTCGCGAAACAGCGGCGCATAACCCGCCGCGACCAGCAGCGCATTGCGTGCCCGCAGCGGCACGTCGAGACGTTCGGCAAGATGCATGACCATTTCCCGGCTAGGCACCGCACGGCCCGATTCGACGAAGCTCAGATGCCGGGTCGAGATCTCGGCTTCAGTGGCGAGCAGCAACTGACTCATGCGGCGCCGCTGCCGCCATTCGCGCAGCAGGTCGCCGACCGTACGACCGGCCGCCGATGCGTGCGAAGGAACCGTTTGCGCAAGAGAAAGAGTGTTCATGCGATCGATGATAGCCAAAGCATCCGAGCAATCCATTACCTGACAGGTAATGCGGGAGTGCCGCGACCGACGTCCCGCCCAAGGCGCCCGGAATTCGTCCGGAATGGTATCCGGCTAGTTTAACTTCAACCTGTTCTCTACCGCGCGTGTGCCTACGCGTTTCCGTGATGGCGGGGGGCTTACTCAAGAACGTGCCGCGAACAGGGCGCCGCTCCCGGTCGGCGTCGCCGCTATCACTTGCGCGGGTGAAAATCCAGCAGTGCGAATCGTGATGCGTACTGCTTTCCACGGCGTGACGTCCGAATCGCAAGGCCTCTTCCCAGTCGTGGTGCTTCTCTGCGCGCTCACGCGTCGTGCGTCCCGTCCAGATGTTCTTGCCGCTGACTTTGACGACGTTCAGACCATATCAATCACTGAGTGTGGTTGCGGAATACGAGCTTGCACAAGATAGTCAGTGCGAATCAGGCGGGCGCCACGCCTTCGGGCACGGCGTTGAGCTTGACGCCGAGCGCGCGAAGTAGTTTGAACACCGTGTCCATACGCGGTTTGGAACCGGGCGCGAGCGTTTTGTAGAGGCTTTCGCGCCCGAGTCCGGCGTCAGCCGCAACCTTCGCTATGCCGCGCGCTTTTGCGATGTCGGCAATTGCCGCGAGAAGGAGGTCGGCGTCGCCTTCTTCGAGTGCTGCGTTCAGATACTCAGCGATCATTTCCTCGCTGTCGAGGTAGTGCGATGCGTCGAACCGTGCCGTTTTGATCTTGCTCATGATCGATCCTCTCTGATTGTTGTCCACATTGTTTTGGCATGCTTGATATCGGCCTGCTGCGTGGACTTGTTGCCACCGCAAAGCAGCAGATACACCATGCGCCCTTCACGCGCGTAGTAGACCCGGTAACCCGGACCGCAATCTATGCGCATCTCGAACACGCCTTCTTCCAGCAACCTCACGTCGCCGAAATTCCCTCGCTCCGCGCGCCGGACCCGCACGAGGATTTTCGCCCTTGCGCGTAGATCTGGGAGTTCCGCCAGCCAGGTGTCGAACACCTCGGTGCGGTTGACCGTGTACACAGGCGGTGTGCCGATCTGTTTGTGATTGTATCCCTGTGGATACGTCGATGCAAGTGAGAAAATCATATTGATAAAGCGGCTTGCCGCCGCACCCCGTTCGTTGCTTCACATGCTGCGCGCTGTCTCCGCGCGGCCCCCTTTTGCCACATGAGGTTAGCGGTCTGCTCGGCTCCTGACGATTCGGCCAGATGGCTAATCCGATGGACAAACACAGACGCAAGGCACCGTAAAAAGGCGGGTGTTCGCCCGTGCCGGTGCACCCGAATCCTTACCTCCCACGTAATCGACGCCGCGCTTGCGAGCGATCAATCTTCACTCCGAGCCCGCCGCATACGACGTGTCTGCCGAGCGTAGTGCTCAGTCATGCCCACAAGGAGTCTTGAGATGAATGCGCATACCGATCTGATCGACCGTTATTTCGACGTCTGGAACGAGACCGATGGCGCGCGCCGTCGCGAGTTGATCGCCGCGACATGGAGCGCCGAAGCCGACTATCGCGATCCGCTGCTCGCCGGCACGGGCCACGACGGCATCGACGCGATGATTCGCGCGGTGCATGAACGCTTCCCGCAGCACGTGTTTCGCCGCACGACCGAGGTCGACGGTTTTGCGAACCGGCTGCGCTTTTCGTGGGAACTGACCACGCCCGCAGGCGACGCGATCGTCAAGGGATCGGACTTCGGTGTAGTGGATGCGCACGGCCGTCTGCAGGCAGTCACCGGTTTCCTCGACGAGGCGCCCGGCGGCGCCTGAGCCGCGCATTTCTTCACGGAGACGAGTCATGCACGAGCCCTTCGCCCCAACGCCGGTTCAAACCCTCATAGCGTTCGCGCGCCTGTCGACGGCCGTCGACGCGTGGTCCAGCGCCATCGCCGGCTTCGCGCTGCTGGCCGGCGCGCGGGCGTTCATGTTCATCGCGTTGCTGGGCTGGCGCGAGCCGGTGTTGGGCGGCGCGGGGCTCGTGTTGCTCGCGCTGATCGGCTGGCTGCGGTGGCAGTGCGGCTGCACAGCCAGCGCCGCTCCGGATGCCGCGCGGGGCGGCGGCCTGCCGATGTGCAGCGTCGACAGGGAGGGCGGCGGCGCTCTCGTAGCGGTCGGCGGCGTCCAGCCGCGTTGCGCTGAGGCTCGCAACGTTGCTTGCTACAATCGATCGTCGCAATGCGATGTGTGCGATGCAACGCGCTGCAGCCGCACGACCGTCTTCGGGCAAGCCCGAACCCAGCGGTGAGCACGTGCGCGTCGCGCTACCCAACCCCGACGGCAAGCCCGTCGATCGGGGCAACCGGACAACAAGGAGACACCGTGCTGAAGAATCTCGACCCGCTGCTGAACGCCGATATCCTGCATGCGCTGCGCTCGATGGGCCATGGCGACGAACTCGTCATCTGCGACGCGAACTTCCCGGGCACGTCGGTTGCGCAGGGGACCGTGCTCGGTAAGTTGCTTCACCTCGACGGCGTAAGTTCGCCGCGTGCGATTCGCGCGGTGCTCTCGGTGATGCCGCTGGACACGTTCATCGAGCAGCCCGCGTCGCGGATGGAGGTGGTGGGCGAGCCGCATACGATTCCGGCGGTGCAGCGCGAAGCCCAGGCCGAGGTCAATGCAGCGGAAGGGCGCGAGGTGCCGTTTGCCTCGATCGAACGCTTCGCTTTTTATGAGCGGGCGCGCAAGGCGTATTGCGTGATCGCGACCGGCGAGGAGCGGGGCTATGGTTGCTTCGTCTTCACGAAAGGCGTCCTGCTCGCGCCGGATGCACCCCGCTCGTGATTTGAGGCGCGATAGCGCCATCACGTGAAGCGGTAAGCCGCAAAGCGGAAGCTGCACGCTGCGGCGACGAACGCATGCGAACTTCCGCTCTGCTCGCAGTTGCCGTGATCCTGACGGCAATCTGATTGAAGTCCCGACCTATCCGACGCCTGGCTGAAGCCTCGCCAAAGCTTGGCCAAAGCGACGACATGCGCATCCGGGATGCCTGTCAGCAGCGGCCGTTCGCGGCGCGCCCGGACGCCTTTTTCTTCTCCGCGACCCGGCGCGTGTCGCGCGGCGCAAGCTCGCCCGAGCTTGGAAAACGCGGCCATTGCACATATGCTCAGGTGCTAAGCGGGGAACTGCGGCTGGTCGGGCGGGTCTGCTGCTTATTCATTTACAGGAGTCCCTCATGTCGCGTCCCGTCGATTCCGGCGTTATTTTCATTGCACGTATCGCCCTTGCAGTGCTGTTTCTGTGGAGTGGTGTGATGAAACTGCTGGGTTATGCGGGCTTTGTCGGCTATCTGCATTCGAAGGGGGTGCCGTTCGTGCAGGTTGCCGCGCCGATCGCAACCGCAGTCGAAGTGCTCGGCGGTCTGCTGCTGATCATCGGCTTCAAGGTGCGCCCCCTTGCGCTGATCCTCGCCGTATACACGGTGGCCACCGCGGTGCTGGGCCACGATTTCTGGAATGTGGTCGATCCCGCCTTGCAGCGTGACATGGTGATTCATTTCTGGAAGAACATTGGCATCGCCGGCGGTTTCCTGCTGCTGTTCGTGACCGGCGCAGGGCGCATGAGCGTCGACGGCGCGCGCGCGCCGCGCGGCGGCCTGGGTCTCTGATGCCGCCCGTGGTTCGGTAGTCGGCGCCGCGGCTTTCGATTCTGGCTGTAATCAAGGGAGAACATAATGATTCAAACTTTCGAGCAAACCATTGCTGGCAAGGTCACGCAGTTGTGCGCGAGTCTCGGCGAAGGACCCACGCCGCATCGCGTGATCATTAGCCTTGCCGATTCGGCGAAGACCCTGGTGGTGCTGGATGCGTCCGGATTCATCAGCGCGATCAAGGCCGAAATCGAGGAGCCGGAGAAATTGATCGCCGACGCGATCACCAAGGCGCAAAGCGAAGGATTGATCGAGCGCGCGATCGATACCGGCGTGATTCAGGAGGCGACGCTGTAAGCACGGTGGTGGCGATGGGTGTTGCGTGACCCCCGGCGTTGCGCTGCGAGTTGTCCGTCACTATCCCCCGTCGTGCGCAAGCATCGCGGGGGTGTTTTTTGCACGAACAGGACGGCGAAGTTGACGGCCGCAAAAGAGCAGAACGGCTATCCGGCCCAGGCCTTCAACGGGATTCGCCGATTCGCGTCGAGTCCCGCTCTTGCGCCATCTCGCGCGAGCCCGCAGCCGCCGCATGCGGCTCGGGATCCACGAGGCAGCTCAACACGCCGCCCACCACCAGCAAGCCGACCGAGATCACGGTCGAAGCCTGCATCCCCGTGACGATCTGTGCCGCCGTCGTGCCGCTCGCCAGCGCGCCGAAGGCGGCCACGCCCACCGCGCCGCCCGCTTGCCGCGCCGTGTTCAACACGGCGGACGCCGTGCCCGCGCGTTGGGCGTCGGTCGACGCGAGCACGGCGGTGGTCATCGCCGGGACCGCGAGGCCCATGCCCGACGGAATCAGCAGGAACGGCAGCAGCAGACCAATGAGCGGGGTGGCGGCATCGACCCGATGCAGCAGGCCGTAGCCGAGCCCGGCGGTAATCGCCCCGAGGATCATCGGCACCCGCACGCCGAAGCGGCCGACCACCCAGCCGCTCGCCACGTTCGAGAGCAGAAAGCCGCCCGTCAACGGCAGAAACGCGAGTCCCGCCTGCAACGGCGTGTAGCCGCGCACGCGCTGCAGATAAAGACTCAGCACGAACACCATCCCGTAGTACGTCAGATTCACGCAGATGCCGAACAGCACGGCCGCGCTGAAAGTGCGCTTTCTGAACAGCGAAAGCGGCAGCATCGGCGCGGCGACGCGCGCTTGCACGGCGACGAACGCGCTCGCCGTGAGCAGTGCGACGACGAAGCCGCCTGCCACGAGCGGGTGACCGAGCCCCAGCGGCCGCCATTCGATCACCGCGGCGACGAAGGTGGTCAGCGCGACGATCGCAAGACACTGGCCGCCCAGATCGATTCCGCGCGGATTGACGTCGCCGTTTCTGCCGGCGTCGGCTGCAGGCGGGCTTCGGCGCCCAGCCTTGGGCCGCGGCACCCAGAGCAGGGTCGCCAGCAGACCGGCCGCGCACATCGGCAGATTGACGAGAAAGATGGCGCGCCAGCCGAATGCCGCGATCAGCAGACCGCCGACAACCGGTCCGGCCGCGATCGAGATCGCGCCCGCGGCGGTCCACAGGCCGACGGCGCGTGCCCTCAGTTTGGGATCGTGTCCATACGACTGATTGAGCAAGGCAAGCGAGTTCGGCAGCATCGCGGCGGCACCGATGCCCTGCAATGCGCGCGCGGCGACCAGCATCGTGGCATCGAGCGCGAGGCCGCAGGCGAGCGACGCGAGCGCGAACAGCACGATCCCGGCCGCGTACATGCGCCGGGCGCCGAAGCGGTCGCCGAGCGCGCCGGCCGACAGCATCAGCACCGCGAAGGCGAGCGTGTAGGCGTCGACGACCCATTGCAGGCCAGCGACGCTCGCGTGCAGGTCCGCGCCAATGCCTGGCAGCGCGATGTTGACGATGGTGACGTCGAGTTGCGTAACGACGAAACCGACGCTGACAGTCGCAAGAACGCGGCCGAGGGCGGGCGAAAGGGGGGAGGCTGGGGAGTTCATGCGGTACATCGTAGAGCCGATGCGGCGCACCATGCTTCGGGCTGGTGTGAAGTGTGGATGTTGGCCGGGGTGTGGTTGAGCGCGCAAGCCTGAAGCCCGGGAACCCTCAGTCGCAAACAACAACGGCGCTCCAAAGGAGCGCCGCCTCGTAACAGATCAGTCAGTCCACCCCGCCCGCTCAGCCCGCCCGCGGTGCATCCTTGATGAACAGCGTCGTCAATGCCCCGAGAACGCAGATCACCCCGACATAGATCGGCGCGGCCATCGGATTGGACTTCATCATCAGCGACACCGCGATCGGCGTGAGCCCGCCGAACACCGCATACGCGACGTTATACGAGAACGAAATGCCGGAGAAGCGCACGACGGGCGGAAACGCCTTGACCATCACGAACGGAATCGCGCCGATCACGCCGACGAACAGCCCAGCCACCGCATAGAGCGGCACCAGCGCCGAGGTATCGACGGCGAGTTGCTGGAACATCACGTAGTACGTCACGGCCAGCGCGAGGCCGCCGATAAAAATCGTGCGTCCCGCGCCGATGCGCCCGGCGATCGAGCCGGCCATCACGCAGCCGATCGTCAGACAGAGCGTCGCCACGCAGTTCGCCAGCAACGCAGTGGCCGGCGCGATGTGAAACTGCTTCTGCAGCAACGTCGGCGTCATCAGAATCACGACGACGATCGCAGCCGACAGCATCCACGTGAGGAGCATCGACACGATCACGGCGCGGCCATGATCGCGCAGCACGGCCTTGAGCGGCACTTCCGCGGCGATCGCCTTGCGTTGCTTGAGCTCGGCGAACACCGGCGTTTCATGCAGCCAGCGGCGCAGATAAACCGAGAACATGCCGAACACGCCGCCCACCAGGAACGGCACGCGCCATGCGTAGGCGGAGATTTCCTCCGGGGCGAAGTGGTGGTTCACCGCCGACGCGATCAGCGAGCCGAGCAGGATGCCCGCCGTGAGGCCGGCGGTCAGCGTGCCGCAGGCATAGCCGATGTGCCGCTGCGGCACGTGCTCGGAGACGAACACCCAGGCGCCCGGCACTTCGCCGCCGACCGCCGCGCCCTGCATCACACGGAACAACAGCAGCAGCACGGGCGCCATCACGCCGATGCTGGCGTAGGTGGGCAGCAGGCCCATCATCAGCGTCGGCACGGACATCAGCAGCACGCTCAGCGTGAACATGCGCTTGCGGCCGAACAGGTCGCCGAAGTGCGCCATGATGATGCCGCCGAGCGGCCGCGCGAGATAACCGGCGGCGAAGATGCCGAAGGTCTGCACCTGGCGCAGCCAGTCGGGCATCGCGGCCGGGAAGAACAGCTGGCCGATCGCCGGCGCGAAGAACACGAAGATGATGAAGTCGTAGAACTCGAGCGCGCCGCCGAGCGCGGCGAGACCGAGCGTCTTATAGTCGCTGCGCCCAAGAGGGCGTGGGGTGACAGCCTGCGCTCCACCCAGATTTGTCGCTTGCATTGCTATGTCGTTGTTTTGGAATGGGAAGCCACACGTAGCGCGTGGAAATACGGCGGTCGTCGGGCGAGAAGTGTGGCAGGCGCTGGGTAGAGCACGGGACACCGGCGCGCCGCCCGGGTAGGACGAACGCGGTGACGACTGGGGCCAGGCCGGGATTTTACAGGATGAAAGCCGCTCGCTTCGGGAAGTGCTTAATTGGATGGAAGCAAGTTCCCCCAGGCAAGGCTTTCTTGCGGTGCGTTGAATCGTACTCGCTGAGTCAGCTCAATCAATATGAAAATTAAGAATATTCCTATGGGATAGGGACGACATGCCTTGGAGAATGGCCTCCCAGCTATTCCGTTGAGAGTCACCTATGCGCGTTGCTGTACTTCAGCGTGACCCGGTCATGCGTTTGTCGATCGAACAGGCTCTCGTGAGAGCCGGCCACGCCTGCGTGACTTACGACGACGGCCTCGCCATGTCGAAGGCGCTCGCTCGTTCCACCGTGGATCTGCTGGTGCTGGACTGGCACGGCACCCGTCTGTCGGGTGCCGAAGTGCTGAGGTCGGTGCGTGCGGTCGGCGACGGCCGCCTGCCGGTCATGTTCGCGTCGAGCGACACGTTGGAGGAGAGCATGGTGCGCGCCTTCGCCAATGGCGCGGACGATTACGTGGCGTTGCCATTGCGCCCGGCCGAGTTCCGTGAACGCGTCGCGGCTTTGTTGCGGCGCGCGTACCCGGATCGCCTCGGCGGCGCGAGTTTCCACGTTGGGCCCTATCATTTCGATACGCGTCGGCAACTCGTCATGCTGCGCAATCAGCCAGTGCCGCTGTCCGGCACTCAGTACCGGCTGGCGACGCTGTTCTTTTCCAACATCGGCCGCGTGATGTCGCGCGACCATATCTTCGCCATGGTCTGGGGCCGCGAGTTCCGTGAGTTCACCCGCACGATCGACAGCCACGTGTCGCGGCTGCGTCTGTTGCTCGAGATCGAGGCGCAGAACGAATTTCGTCTGCAACCGGTTTATAAGAGCGGTTATAGGCTGCTGCATTTGCGTCAAGGTGAATCGGATGATGAATCCGGTGTCGTGCAGAAGCAGGCTGCTTGAGATCTATTCCGGTTGGGTTTTGCGTTGATTCGATTTTAGGGGGCCGGCGGGTCGTATGCCGTGCTTTCGAGGAAACGTCATCCGTTCGGTCGAACTTTCTACTGAGCTCATCAAAACGTACTCTCTCCCGGAGACAGACTTCCTCGATTGATGCCGAAGCGTTGCAAAAAAGGCGGCATGCAGAACGTTTCTTGCATGTTCGAGTCCGCGAATTTTCACAATACGTTGAATTCATCAGTTTATCTGGATCTGTGCGACACAAATTCTGGCGGGAGTTGGCTACGCGAGCGTAGCTACGTAGCGAGGACCGGCTCCAGATGAATACCAGGCGGCTACATTTTGCCGGGAGTGCGACGTGCAAAAACAATCGCCTGGTTGCTAACTGACCTGGAACATGATCGGCAGGCTTTGCCTCCTCGCGAACTAGATGTCTTTTTCTCAGCGCAATGCGGCGAAAAAGGCGTCGCTTCGATGTGTTCGGCTTTGCATGGTGCGTCTACATTAGACGGCTGCGTGCAATCGTGGATTGAGCTAATGCTTTTGCTCGCGTTACGGTCGACTATTGAAAATATGATGAGTATCGCAAGCGAAATGAGGATGTAGTCGACAATGTCTAGATGTGGGTATTGCATTGATAACAGAACAAGGTATGCATAAGTCACGGAGCTGCGAGGGAAAATCGTGTAAAGACTTTTTGTTTTCAGCGCGTTGTTAGAATTTTCCATGCTAGCAATGCGCCGGTAATGTTGCTGTCAACGATTGAAAGATAGATGCTGTGAAGCGGTTGCGAATTGCCATGAATGGTTTGCCTGGAATCAATTTGTTTGTCAGCATAGAAGGACAAACTGACGCGAGCAGAGCGCCGTCGTCAATCAGAGGGCGTCTCTACTGTCGTGTCAAAAGAGGCAGTAGAGCGGGAGCGAAAAATCTCCGTGTCAAAACGCGAAACACGAACCACTGCAAAGCAGCCTCGTTGGCGAGGGGCCGCGTTGTGGCGATGTTATTTACTGAAACTACACGCGGAAGACGATAGATTAGTTCGTCATCCGTATATATGCGTTGGATGTGATCGTGAAGACTTGAATGTCGGGCAGTATTTATGCTGTCTTCGAGATTCGAAACGCTAACTGAATGAAGAGCTTTTACGGAATGAACCGGGAAGACGAATGCTGGACGATCGTAGGAAGTCGTTATGAAGGTAGCTGTACTTGAGGACAGCCGGGAGATTCGCGAGTTTGTCTCTCACCAGTTGACGAGCGCAGGTTATCAATGTCAAGAATTTGTCGATAGTCGCTCGTTGCTGGACGAGCTGCGGCGGCAGACGTTTGATCTTCTGGTGCTCGACTGGATGCTTCCAGATAGACCAGGAACGGAAGTGCTTCACTGGGTTCGAGCGAACCTTCCACGCACGCTTGCGGTTCTGTTTCTGACATCACGAGCGAGCGATGACGACATGTCATCGGTCCTAAACTCGGGGGCCGATGACTATCTCGTCAAACCGGTCACATCAGCCATGCTGCTTGCACGCACTCGCGCGCTTCTGCGGCGATGTTCCATACCCGCCGAATCGTCTGGTCCGCAGAGTTTTGATGATTTCGAATTCGACTCCGGGCGCGGAGAATTACGGTTGCGTGGCACGCTCATATCGCTGACGCCGAAGCAGTTCGCGCTCGCTCTGCTCCTGTTTCAGCATCTGGATGACCCGTTACCTAACGCACAGATTATCGAGACGGTGTGGAGAAGGGCGCCCGACGAGCCGGCGCTGCGGACGCTGAGCACGCATGCCTCGATGCTCAGAACAAAGCTGGGCCTTCGACCACAGAACGGCTATCGTCTGATGCCGATATATGGCTACGGATATAGATTGCAACGTGTGCCATCCGGTTGATTGAAATATCCTGGCTCGCCAACGTGCGGCGGCTAATCCCTTCTGCCGCCTCTGTTCAGTTCGACTCGCCCAGGCGCGAGAGCAACTGCAGGGTGCTGCATCTGCGTCAGGGCGAATCCGGCGGCGAGTCCACCACCGGTACACGCAGCGAGCAGCCTGAAGCGAAAGCCTGCCGCGTTAAACGGCAGGCAGCGTCGGCCGTGTTTCGATCGCACGACGAATCAGCGCTTCGACCGTCTTGCGTTCGTCGCCCACGAGCGGCAGACGAGGCGGCCGCACTGGCTCTGTGCCCAAGCCGACAACCGTCTCGGCCAGCTTGATGTTCTGCACGAGCTTCGGCGACACGTCGAGCGCCAGCAATGGTGCGAACCAGCGATAAATCGTGCGGGCTTCCTCGAGGCGTCCCGCTTTCAGCAGCTTATAGATCGCCACGGTCTCGCGCGGAAAGGCGCACACCAGACCCGCCACCCAGCCATGCGCGCCCATCAGCATCGCTTCCATGGCGAGGTTGTCGACGCCGCACAGAATCGCGAAGCGGTCACCGACTACGTTGATCAGATCCGTCACGCGCCGTACGTCGCCGCATGACTCCTTGATTGCGACGATCTTCTTTTCGTCGGCGATCTCGGCGAACATGTCGGGCGTCATGTCGACGCCGTAGGCGAGCGGATTGTTGTAAATCATCAGCGGCAGCGAACTCGCATCGGCGACGCTGCGGAAATGGTTGAGCGTCTCGCGGCGGTCCGACAGATAACGCAGCCCCGGCAGCACCATATAACCCGCTGCGCCATGCTTGCTGCCGGCCTCGGCCTGGCGGCAGGCGTCGAGCGTGCTGTTTTCGGCGATCGTCAACAACACCGGCACGCGGCCGCGCGCAGCTTCCACGGCGACGTCGAGTACCTGCAGCTTTTCGTCGAGCGATAACGTCGATGCCTCACCCAGCGAGCCGCACACGATGATGCCGTCCACACCCGCGTCGATCTGCGCTTCGATATTCTTGCCGGTCCACCCGCGGTCTATGCTGAAATCCGCGTGGAATTTGGTGGTGACTGCGGGCAATACGCCTTCCCAGATATGCGCCACGACTGCTCTCCTGAGTGTGATGTGTCGATGCGCAGTGTAAGCAGGGAAAATGTCGGCGTCTTGCGCGAATCGCGCGCGGTGGATGACGATTTCGGCATAGTCGATCTATGTGTCATGACGTGCTTATGCCGCGCAACCGTGCTGCAAAGCGCATTCGCGGAGGGACCCATAATCAGTCGAAAGCGAATGAGCCTATCCATCCATTCATGACCGTCGTGATATCCGACGCGTACTGCCTACACGGACGCGCGGCGTGAGCATTCTCCATCAGCGCACCCGCAGCCTCTCGCGGCCGCTATGCCGAAATCGTCACAATCCACGCGCACGCTCACCAAGACCCGAATGCCCGCCGTTCCTACCATGAGCGTCATGAAAACGTTGAACATCATCGATTCGCACACAGGCGGTGAACCGACCCGCCTCGTGGTGTCAGGCGGCCCCGAACTCGGCGGCGGCACGCTCGCGCAACGGCTCGACACGTTCCGCACGCGCTTCGACGAGTGGCGCGCGGGCATCGTTACCGAACCGCGCGGTTCGGACGTGGTAGTCGGCGCACTGCTATGCGAGCCGGACGACCCCACGTGCGCGGCCGGCGTAATCTTCTTCAACAACGTCGGCTATCTCGGCATGTGCGGGCATGGGACGATCGGACTCGTCGTGTCGCTCGCGCATATGGGACGGATCGGGCCGGGGCGTCATCGGATCGAGACGCCGGTCGGCGTGGTCGAAGCAATGCTTAACGACGACGGCAGCGTGGCCGTGCGCAACGTGCCGGCCTATCGCTATCGCGCGGCGGTCCTGGTTGACGTGCCCGGTTATGGCACGTTGACTGGCGACATCGGTTGGGGAGGCAACTGGTTTTTTCTCGTCGCCGATCATGGGCGCTCACTGGACGCGTCGGATATTCCCGGCCTGAGCGCGTTCAGCTCGGCGATTCGCGATGCGCTGATTGCGCAGCAAATCACCGGCGCGGACGGTGCGCTGATCGACCACATCGAACTCTTTGGACCCGGTTCGCGCGACGGCATCGACAGCCGCAGCTTCGTGCTGTGTCCCGGCAATGCGTACGACCGCTCGCCGTGCGGCACCGGCACCAGCGCCAAAGTCGCGTGTCTCGCGGCCGACGGCAAGCTGGCCGAGGGCGCGGTGTGGCGGCAGGAGAGCATCATCGGCAGCGTGTTCGAAGCGAGCTACGTTCAGGCGGGCGACGGCGTCTCGGTGATTCCCACCATCACGGGCCACGCGCATATCACGGCGGAAGGGCGGCTCTGTTTCGACGAGCGCGATCCGTTCGCGTGGGGCATTCGCGCGGCATGAGCGCGGACGCGGTGATCGTCGGAGCCGGAATTGTCGGCGCTGCATGCGCGGCGGAATTGGCCGCGCTCGGCATGCGGGTCGAGGTGCTCGACGCGCAGCGCATCGGCGGCGGCGCGACGGCCGCGGGTATGGGCCATATCGTCGTGATGAACGACTCGCCGGCGGAATTCGCGCTGAGCCGCTATTCGCGCGATTTGTGGCTGCAACTCGCGCCGCAGTTGCGTGCGCGCGACGCGTTTGCGCGTTGTGGCACGCTGTGGGCCGCCGCCGACGAAGAGGAATGGGAAGCCGCCCGCGCGATGCAGGCGGCGTTCGAAGCGCAGGGCGTCGCCGCACAACTGCTGAGCGCAGCCGAATTGCGCGACTGCGAGCCGGCATTGGCTGCGTCGTTGACGGGCGGCTTGCGTATCGAGCACGACAGCATCGTTTATGCGCCCACCGCCGCCGAATGGCTGCTGACGCAATCGCCCGACGCCGCGAACATCCGCGTGCGGCTCGCGGCGCCGGTGGCGTCGGTCAACGCGGGCGGCGTCACGCTGGCCGACGGCGAACGCGTCGGCGCGGCGTATGTGATCGTGGCGAACGGGCTGGGCGCGCGGCAACTCGTGCCGCGACTGCCCTTGCAAGCGAAGAAGGGCCATCTGCTGATCACTGACCGCTATCCTGGACTGATCCGTCATCAACTGCTTGAACTCGGCTATATCAAGAGCGCGCACCATGCGGCCGGCACGTCGGTAGCGTTCAATGTGCAACCGCGGCCCACGGGGCAACTGTTGATCGGCTCGTCGCGCCAGTTCGACATCACCGATCCCACCGTCGAAATGCCCGTACTCGCGCAGATGCTGCAGCGCGCCGCGCGCTATCTGCCGATGCTGCCGACGCTCAACGGCATTCGCGCGTGGACCGGCTTTCGCGCGGCCTCGCCGGACGGGTTGCCGCTGATCGGACCGGCTGGCGAGTTTGCGCCCGGCGTGTGGCTCGCTGTCGGGCATGAGGGGCTGGGCGTGACGACCTCGCTCGCCACCGCCAAACTGCTTGCCGCGCAGATCACGGTGAGCGCCGCGCCAATTCCCGTGGAACCTTATTTGCCCATCCGTTTTGCCGGGCAGGTGGCTCATGACTGACGCAGACGCTGACGTGGCCCGCATCCGTTTGACCATCGACGGCCGGCGTATCGATGTCGCAGCCGGCACGACCGTGGCGGCGGCACTCGTTGCCGCGGGCGTGCAGGGCTCACGACTCTCCGTCGGCGGCGAGCCTCGCAGCGCGCTGTGCGGCATGGGCGTGTGCCAGGAATGCCGCGTGACGATCGATGGCCGGGCACATGCGCTCGCTTGCCAGACGCTGTGCCGCGCCGGCCAGATCATTCACACGCAAGACGCGGCGGGCGTGCGATGACGCGGCACTTCGACATCGTCGTGGTCGGCGGCGGGCCTGCGGGCTTGAACGCCGCACACGCAGCGTTGCGCGAGGGTGCCACGGTCGCGCTGATCGACGACAATCCGCGCGCCGGTGGGCAGATCTGGCGGCAGGGTCCGGGGCAGACGCCGCAAGCGCCGCTGCACACGCTTCTCGTTGAATTGGAACAGCAGAGCAAGCTCACGCACTGGCCATCCACTCGTGTAATTGCCCCGCTGGATTCGCGCGGGTTGCTGCTCGAATCGGCGGAACTGGGTGGTGTGTGTATCAGCTATGACCGATTGATCCTCGCGACCGGCGCGCGCGAGCGGCTTTTGCCGTTCGCGGGCTGGACGTTGCCCGGCGTGACCGGCGCGGGAGCGTTGCAGGCGCTCATCAAAGGCGGCATGCCGGTGCGCGACGAACGGATCGTGATCGCCGGCTGCGGTCCCTTGCTGATCGCTGCGCTCGCCACAGCACGCGCGGCCGGTGCGCGGGTGGTAGCGGTGGTGGAACAGGCGCCGGCGTTCGAGGTCGCGCGCTTTGGCGCTTCATTGCTGACCGAGCCCGCCAAGTTGCGGCAAGCGCTCGGCATGACGCGCGGTTTCGCAGGGTTGCGCTACTGGACCGGCAGCATCGTGCGCGAGGTGCAGGGTGCAGGCCACGTGCAGCGAGCGATCATTCAGCGTGGCAGCCAGCCGGAGGTGACGCTCGATTGCGAGCGCGTCGCCTGCGGCTATGGACTCGTGCCGAACATCGCGCTCGCGCAGTCGCTCGGCTGCGCGATCGGCGACGCGGGCGAGATCATCGTCGACGGCGAGCAGCGCACGTCGGTCGACTGCGTGCTCGCGGCCGGGGAGTGCACCGGCATCGGGGGCGCGGAACTGGCGTGTGTCGAAGGCGAGATCGCCGGGCTCGCGGCGAGCGGCGCTGCGGCTGCAAAGTGGACCGCGCTGCATTCGATACGGGCGCGCTGGCGCCGCTTCGGCCGACGCGTCGAGACCGCCTTCGCGTTGCGGGACGCCGCCCGTACGCCGCCCGCCGACGCCACGCTGCTGTGCCGTTGCGAAGACGTGCGCATCGGCGAAGTGCGCCACTGCGCCGACTGGCGCGAGGCCAAGCTGCTTACGCGCTGCGGTATGGGCGCTTGCCAGGGACGAATCTGCGGCGCGGCCGCGAGTGTGTACTTCGGTTGGCCGGCCGCCGCGCCGCGGCCGCCGTTCAGCCCAGCGCAAATCGGCACGTTGATGGTGCCTGGCGTGCCGCCGCCACCGGGTGATTGACGCACCCGCCCCACACCTTGCCGGGCGCCTCCGGATATTGTCGGCTACCTCACGGCCCTATAATCGACCGACCGCGCCAACGCCACTCGCGAATACACCTTTTCAGCAATGGACCAACGGGACCCGCACGATGAACACACTCGCTCATCCGCTCGAACCGGACAATGCCACGCTGTCGGACATGCTGTCGCACTTCAGGTTGCTGGAGCCGGTGTTCGACGCGATGCCGGACGTCGTGTTCTTCGTGAAGGATGCCGACGCGCGCTATGCGCTGGTCAATCGCACGCTGGCCTCGCGTTGCGGTTTCAAGGAGAAGGCCGCGCTGCTCGGCAAAACCGCCGAGGACGTGTTCCCGCGCCGCTTCGGGCGCATCTATACGGCGCAGGACAAGGCGATCATCGGCGTCGGCAGCCAGATGCTCGATCAACTGGAACTGCACCTGTATCCTGGCCGCCAGCCGGGCTGGTGTCTCACGTGCAAGCAGCCGCTGCGGGACCCGGCGGGCAAGGTGGTCGGGCTCGCCGGCATTTCCCGCGATCTGAAAGCCGACGAGAGCAGCCACCCGGCCTACAGCCGGCTCGCAGCGGTCGTGCAGTCGATCCAGGAAAATTACGTGCAGCCGTTGAATCTGAAGCAGCTCGCTGCGATGGCGGATATGTCGGTCGCGCAACTGGAACGCTATTTTCACAAAGTGTTTCACTTGACGCCGCGTCAGGTGCTGTTGAAAACGCGGCTGGACGCGGCCACCGCACTGCTGGTCTCGCACGACAAGGTCACCGACGTCGCCGCACTCTGCGGCTACACCGACCACAGCGCATTCACGCGGCAATTCAAGGCGACCGTCGGCGTCACACCGAGCGAATACCGGATGCTGCTGCACGGCACTTCGCGGAGCTGAGCCGCCGTCCATGGTTCGTCGCAGGCATCAATACTACGTGTACGTCGTCGCGCTCGACGACGCGGTCTGGAACGAGGCGCGCTTTCGCCGCGCGAATCCCGATTACCGGTTCGACAAGCCTTGCGTGTACGTGGGAATGACGGGATTGGACCCCGATTTGCGCTTCGACCGGCATAAGGCCGGCATTCAGGCGAACCGCTATGTGCGCGATTACGGCTTGCGTCTCGTCCCCGAACTATACGAAGTGTTCAACCCCATGCCTTACCGCGGCGCACAGGACATGGAAGTGGAACTGGCGATCGGGCTACGCGAAGCGGGATACGGCGTGTGGCAGGCCTGAAACGAGCGAGGTGGTGGTGGATGTGGGGGCGTGGCCTGCGCGTCGGGCGCGTGCACCGGCCGAAGCGCGGCGAGCCGGGAACCTTGGGTCTCTTGCAAGGGGGCGCGATTCAGCGGCCTCAGGCGCGGCTCGCTTTACTTGACGCCGAGCCCGCGCAGCACCGCATTGCCTTCGCGCGTCAGGCGAATATGCGACGAGCCGGCGTCGCCGGAAACGGTTTCGATCAGACCGGCTTCGTGAAGCTGAGGAATCTCGGGTTTCGCGGATGCGTCGATCGGCGCGTGCAGCAACAGCAGCAGCGTGGCGAGTTCGTGGTGGCTTAGCAGACGGCGCAGTATGGTGGGGCGCTTTGCGGGCGCGGGCGTATCGTTCGTGTTGGGATCGGGCTGGTTCATCGTGCGCACCTCGTGCGGGGTCGTGTCCGGGGGATCATGCGGACGGAGTCTTAAACGATTCTTAAGACTCCATTGTCCTGTAATACCGTGACATGAACATTGCAAAGGAACAACTTTCCGGATGTCCCACTTACGGTTCTTTAACCCGCAAATCCTTACGGGGCGCAGGTTTTGCCGGCCGACTCGAGCCACAGGTTGTTCACATGGCGCTTGCCCGCATAGAAACGGTAAGTTGTCGCCCCATTGTCGCTGCGCACCTTGATGATGTTCGAGTCGCCGAAGTCGAGCATCTGGCCTTGCGGGATCGCGGTGGACTTGAACGCGGCGTCGTGGCGGGTGGCGACCTGGGTCAGGCAGGCGACGACGTCGTCGACGGAGCGCTGCGTCGCGGTATCCGTGACGGGCTCACCGGCATCCGGATTCTTCTGAAAGTACGCGCAAGCGCTGAGGAGCAGGGGAACTGACAGGACTACGGCAAACTTCTTCATATCTCTCCTGGCGTTTCATTCGGCCGACGGGGATGTGACCCCGTACGTGGCGCAGCCGCGCGGCGTGGGCCGCAAAAATCAGGCGCCATTATATCGGGGCGGCGCGGATGCACGAGGCGAGGTCGCATGTGCCGTGCCTGAGATGGGGGGCGATGCGGCTGGAACTGTCTGGACTGCCGGGTCTGCCCAACCGCCAACCGCCAACCGCCAACCGCCAACCGCCAACCGCCAACCGCCAACCGCCAACCGCCAACCGCCAACCGCCAACCGCCAACCGCCAAACCCGCACACGGTCCGCGGAAAAGCAAACCGCCTGCTGCCTACTTACGCCGCTGCGCCTGAGCAGCAAGCCGCACCGCAGCATTGGCCGCGCCATAACCGTCGTAATCGCCGCGCCGCTCGACGATCTCCAGGAAAAAGCGCTGATCCAGCTGTTCCGTGTAAGCATGGAAAAACTCGCCGCCACGCTCATCGCGGTCGTACAGGATATTGCCGGCGCGCAACGCCTCCAGCATCTCGTCGGGCAACGCGTAACGCGCGGCGAGATCGTCGTAGTAATTGCGCGGGATGCGCAACACCGGCAGGCCGTCGGCGACGAATTCCGGAATCGCGCTGAAGATGTCGCCGGTGCTGAACGCCACGTGGTTCAGGCCGGAGCCGTGATACGTGTGCAGTGCCTCGGCCACCGCCGTGTGATGATCGACCGACGCGTTCAGCACGATCCGCACCGATCCGTCCCGACTGCGAAGCGCGCGGCTGCGCACCAGCCCGTACGGGTCCGGCACCAGCACGCCCGGCTCGGCCTGGAAGCCCAGTGCGGTTCTTAGAAACAGCACCCATGTATCCAGCGAATTCGCCGGCACCGACAGACACACGTGATCGATGCGGGAAAGCGGCCCGACTTCGGTCGGACCGTTGACGTCGGTGAGGACGAAATCGGCTTCGAACAGCGTGGGCTGATCCGGCGTTTCGTCGACGAAATAGTTCAGGCTGCCGTCCGGCCCCTGCACGGCGGGCAGCACGCGCTCGTTCGGGCCGATCTGACCGGAGAACGGCGCGTAGCCGAAACCGGCCGCGCGTTCGAACGCCTGATTGGCGTCGTCCACGCGAAACGCCGACGCGCACAGCGACAGGCCATGCTGCTGGAAGAACGCGTTGGCGAACGAATCGGGTTCGGCGTTCAGCACGATCGACGCTGCGCCGTGCTGGAACAACGTGACCTCTTTCGAGCGATGCTCGCCAGCCTGACGAAAACGCAGCTTGCCGAGCCAATCGACGAGTTGCGCGCGCGTGGTGTGGTCGACCGCGAATTCGAGGAACTGATAACCGACGTGGGCCGGTGCCGCAGGTGAGCGGTACAGATCACCGACCGGCTCCTGCGTGGATTCGAGCAGCGCGCGGGTCTGTTCCTCGAGGAACAGCAGCGAGCGGTGACCGTCCGCGGCCGTGATCGTGGTGGGGGCGGCGCGAAAGCCGTCATTGAAAATTTCCAGTGAAAGCGGGCCCTTGTAGCCCGTTTTCACGACCTGCGCGGTGAAGTTCGCCAGGTCGAAATCGCCCTGGCCGGGGAAGCACCGGTAGTGGCGGCTCCATTCGAGCACGTCCATCGCGAGCTTCGGCGCGTCGGCGATCTGCACGAACGCGATGCGCTCGCCCGGAATGTCGGCGATCGCGTCCACCGTGTCATTGAGCGACAGCGTGTGAAAACTGTCGAGCACGAGCCCGAGGTTCGGATGGTTCACCGCATCGACGAGTTTCCACGCGTGGCGGTAAGTCTTGATGTGCTTACCCCACGCGAGCGCCTCGTAACCGGCGATCACGCCGGCCGCCTCGGCCGCACGAGCCAGCGCGCCCAGTTGATCGACCATCAGCGCGTCGTCGCCGATGGTGTCGGGCGACACGTTGCTGCACACCAGAATGCGGTCCGTGCCCAGTTCGTGCATCACGTCGAACTTGCGTTTCGCGCGATCCAGATTGCGTTCGAGGCGCTCCGGGCTCACCCCGTCGAAATCGCGGAACGGCTGGAACAGCATGATCTTCAGCCCGAGATCTTCCGCGATGCGGCGCACGTCGGCGGGAGAGCCGTCGAAATACAGCAGATCGTTCTCGAAGATCTCGACGCCTTCGAAGCCCGCCGCCCGGATCGCGGTCAACTTCTCGACGAGGGTTCCGCTAATCGACACGGTGGCAATCGAACGTTGCATGAACGGCTCCTGCAAAAACAATCAGAACGGCAGTTGAAGAATAGGCACAGCGGTCAGCGCGGCGCGCCCGCGTGTGTCGCGCGATGCATGCTGCAATGCGCAAAGCGGGCCGACCGGCGACGTGCGTCCGCAAGACGCAGGCCAGAATTACCCACTCTAACGGAAGTTTCGCCAGTTTATACAAACTAACTAGATGGTACAAATTCGTAGAAACCCCCAATGACGCCGCTCGCCGATGAGTGCACACTTCGCTCCACGTCGTGGAGCAACCACGAGTGGCGTGGTCGGGTTTGCGCCTTACTTTGCAGGAGTCGTAGTCATGAGTTTTGCCTCCGTACTGGTCCTCAACGGACCGAACCTCAATCTGCTCGGCACGCGCGAGCCGGCCATCTATGGCGCGGAAACGCTCGACGACGTCGCGAAGCTGTGCCGCGACGCGGGCGAGCGCCTCGGTCTCGCGGTCGACTTCTGCCAGTCGAACGCCGAACATCAGTTGATCGACTGGTTGCACGCGGCGCGCACCAAGGTCGATGGCATCGTGATCAATCCCGCCGCTTACACGCATACGTCGGTTGCGATCGCCGACGCGCTTTCCGCGATCGACAAGCCGGTCGTCGAAGTGCATATCTCGAACGTGCATCGGCGCGAAGCGTTCCGCCATCATTCGTATGTGTCGGCGGTGGCGGATGCAATCATCGTTGGTTGCGGCACGCAGGGTTACGTCTTCGCGCTGGAGCGGATGGCGACCATCCTTAAGAATAGGGCGGCTAAATGAACACACAAGCGAACACACGAGCAAACGTACCGGCGAACGCGCTGGTCAGCTCACAGGCCACGCCGAATTCGTATCTGGTCGGCCTGATCGGCGCGGGCATCGGCGGATCGCTGACGCCCGCTATGCACGAGGAAGAGGGCAGCAAGCTCGGCCTGCATTACGTGTACCGGCGCATCGATATCGAAGCATTGAAACTCGACGCCGCCGCGCTGCCGGACCTGCTGAACGCCGCCGAGCGCATGGGCTTCAACGGTCTGAACATCACGTATCCGTGCAAGCAGGCGGTGATTCCATTGCTCGACGAACTGTCCGACGACGCGCGCGCACTGGGCGCGGTCAACACGGTGCTGTTCAAGGATGGCAAGCGCATCGGCCACAACACCGACTGGTCCGGCTTCGCGCGTGCGTTCCAGCGCGGCTTGCCCGACGTATCGCTGGAGCGTGTCGTGCAACTCGGCGCGGGCGGCGCGGGCGCGGCGGTCGCGCATGCGGCGCTGCAGATGGGCGCGCAGTCGCTCACGCTGTTCGACGTGGACGCCGCGCGTGCCGCCTCGCTCGCCGACGAATTGCAAAAGCGCTTCCCGTCCAGCACGGTCAGCGCCGGCACGTCGCTCGCGGAATCACTCGCCGCCGCCAACGGCCTGATTCACGCGACGCCCACCGGCATGGCGAAATTGCCGGGCCTGCCGTTGCCGGTCGAATTGCTGCACCGCGAACTGTGGGTCGCGGACATCGTTTATTTCCCTATCCGCACCGCCTTGCTGCAGGCGGCCGAAGCCCTCGGCTGCCGCACGCTGAGCGGCGGCGGCATGGCGGTGTATCAGGCGGTCGACGCGATGCGAATCTTCACGGGCCTCGAGCCGGACGCCGAACGCGTGTATACGCACTTCCAGTCGTTGCTGCAACGATAACCAGAACGAGGAGACTAGCTCGACATGTCGCAACCGATTCAATCCACTTCTTCCGGCACGCCCCATCAGAAGGGCGCCACGGTCGGCACCGCGCGCCGCTCGAAGGCCCGTTATCAGATTCTCGGACTGCTCGCAGTCGGCACGATGATCAACTATCTGGACCGCACGGTGCTCGGCATCGCGGCGCCGCAGTTGACCAAGGAACTCGGCATCAACGCCGCGATGATGGGGCTGCTGTTCTCCGTCTTCTCATGGAGCTATGTGGCCGCGCAAATTCCGGGCGGCCTGTTTCTCGACCGCTTCGGCAGCAAGGTGACCTACTTCCTGTCGATGACGTTCTGGTCCCTGTGCACGCTTGCGCAAGGCCTGGTGCACGGGATCGGCGCGCTGTTCGCGTTCCGGCTGGGGCTCGGCGTGTCGGAGGCACCCTGTTTTCCGACCAATAGCCGCGTGGTGGCCACCTGGTTCCCGCAGAGCGAACGTGCGATGGCGACGGGCACGTACACCGTCGGCGAATACATCGGCCTCGCGTTTTTCAGCCCGTTCCTGTTCATGCTCATGGGCGCGTTCGGCTGGCGTTCGCTGTTCTATGTGGTGGGCGGCGTCGGCATCGTGTTCGGGCTGATCTGGTGGATGTTCTATCGCGAGCCGCACGAGCATCCGTCGGCCAATCAGGAAGAGCTCGACTATATCGAAGCGGGCGGCGGTCTCACGCATAGCCGCAAGCGCGACGATGTGGCGGCGGCGCCTGCGAAGAGCGGCTTCGAATGGCGCACCATCGGACGCCTGCTCAAGCATCGTCAGCTGACGGGCATCTGCCTCGGCCAGTTCGCGGGCAATTCGACGCTGGTGTTCTTCCTCACGTGGTTTCCCACGTACCTCGCCACCGAGCGTCACATGGCGTGGCTGAAAATCGGCTTCTTCGCGATCATGCCGTTCATCGCGGCGTCGATCGGCGTGATGTTCGGCGGCGTGTTCTCCGACTGGCTGCTGCGCCGCGGCATCTCACCGAATGTCGCGCGCAAGCTGCCGATCATCGCCGGCCTGCTGCTCGCGTCGACCATCATTCTCGCCAACTATGTCGAGAGCAATGTGGTGGTGATCGCGATCCTGTCGGTGGCGTTTTTCGCACAGGGTATGGCCGCATTGGGCTGGACGCTCGTGTCGGATATCGCGCCCGAAGGGCTGCTCGGCGTGACCGGCGGCATCTTCAACTTCGCCGCGAATCTGGCCGGCATCATCACGCCGCTGGTGGTGGGTTTCATCGTCGCGGCGACCGGCTCGTTTGTCGGCGCGCTGGTGTTCATCGGCGTGGTCGCACTGATCGGCGCGCTGTCGTACATCTTCATCGTCGGCGATATCAAGCGGATCGTGCTGGTGGACTGAACGGCCTTTCATTGGCTGAATGAGAAACGGGACGGGGGCTCACAAGCCCACGTCCCGTTTTCATTTTCATGCTGGCCTAACCACGGGCCGATACCGGTTCAAGCGCGCTTCAATCGTCCTTGCGCACGAAACGCAGTACCGCATCGACGATCATCGCGCGATGCCTTGCGCGCAGGCGCGGATGCGACGGATCGCGACCGAACGCGGTGCCGAACGTATGGCGATTGCCGACGCGGTGAAAGCACAGCGAGCTGATCAGCAGATGCAGATCGATCGGGTCGAGGTCGCTGCGGAACTGTCCCGCCGCGATACCGCGCGCAAGCAGATCTTCGATCGTGTGAATGACGGTGACATTACGGCCCTTGAACGACTTCACCTGCTCGACGTACTTCGCGCCGTGAATGTTTTCGATGGTCACGAGACGCACGAAGTCACGCTGACGGTCGTGATAGTCGAACGTGAATTCGACCAGCGCGCGCATGCCCTCGACCGGATCCAGTTCGCTGACGTGCAGATCCTGTTCGAGCGCGCGAATGTCGCCATACACCTTTTCCAGCACGGCCTGGTACAACCCTTCCTTGCTGCCGAAGTAGTAGTACAGCATGCGCTTGGTGGTGTTCGTGCGTTCCGCGATCGCGTCGACGCGTGCGCCCGTCAGTCCCATCGCGGAGAACTCCTGGGTCGCGACGTCGAGGATGTTGCGCTTCGTCTGTTCGGGGTCGTACTTGCGCCGGGCGTCTCCACGCGGCGTATCGGACGGGATGCCGTTGGTATCAGGCTCGGCGGCCTTGCTTCCCTTTTTCATTGTGTATTCGAGCGGCAGTGACGGCGCATTCTAGCATGGCGAAACTGGCCTCTGGCGCGGGTCCCGGGCATAAGTGGCGGCGTATTCCGATGGCTCAGACGACGGGGCGCGCGGCCCGGCGGCGCGCGGCGAGCGCGTCGCGCGTCTGCATCGTGGTGTAGGTCAGTTGCGCGGCGGCGAGGCCGAGCGCGCCGAAGGCGGGCGTCAGGCCGAAGCGCGCGAACGCGTCGGGCACCGGATGCTCGCCGGCAATGGCCGCCGCGAGCAGTTCGCCGGACACGGTGGTCGGCGCCATGCCGTGTCCGCCGAAACCGACCGCATACCAGATGCCGTCCGCGCTGCGGCCGATTTGCGGCATCTTGTGCCGCGCGTAGCTCATCAGACCGCCCCAGGCGTACTCGATCCGCACGTCGCGCAATTGCGGATAGACCTTCAGCAGATCGTGCCGCAGCAGTCGCGCGATCGTGCCGGGCGCGCGGTCGCGCACCGAGATGCGGCCGCCCCATAGAATGCGCGTGTCGGGCAAAGGCCGGTAGTAGTCGAACGCGAAACGGGTGTCGTAGACGGCGGCGCGCGTGTCGATCGCATCGTGCAGGCGCGCGCCGAGCGGTTCGGTCGCCATCACGTAGGTGGCGATCGGCAGCACCGCGCGCTCGACGCGTGCGTAGACATTGCGCGCATAGCCGCCGCCCGCCATCACGACATGGCGCGCGTCGAGCGCCCCTTGCTGCGTGTGCACGACGAAGCCCGCGCCCGCGCGCTGCAGGCGCACGACCGGCGAGTGCTCGTGGATCGTGACGCCCGCGCGCGCCGCGGCATCGGCGACGCCGAGCACGTATTTGAGCGGATGAAAGTGGAACGCGTTGCGCTCGAACAGGCCGCCGTGATAGCGGCGCGTCTTCAGTTGCGAAGCGAGCTGCGCGGCCGCTACGGGTTCCCATTCGACGCCGAACGATTCGCGCATCAGGCGCCGCTGCGCGTCGAGACGGGCCGGTTCGTCGAACCAGTTCGCGAGGATCACGCCGGCATCGGTCGCATCGCAATCGATCCGGTAGCGCGCGATGCGCTGGCGCATCAGATCGACGGCGTCGGTGGTCAGCGTATAGAGCTCGCGGGCGTGAGCGGGGCCGAGGGTTTTCAGCAAATCGGCGCAATCGAGGCTGTAGCCGCCGAACACGAAGCCGCCGTTGCGTCCCGACGCGCCGAAGCCCACCTGCTGCGCTTCGAGGACGACGACCTCGCCGACGCCGCGCTCCGCAAGTCCCAATGCCGTCGACAAGCCGGCGAGCCCGCCGCCGATGATGCAGACATGGGCGCTGCGCCGGCCGGCCAGCGGCGCATGGTCGGAGGGGCGGGTGACGGTGGCTTCGTAAAAGCTTTGCATGGGGCTAAGGGTAGCGGCAATCGAGCGCTCGCGTCCAGTTGCACTTTAATGGAGTGACATCGCTGGAGCGGAGCGTCGCGGTATCGCCCGGGCGTTCAACACTCAATACTCCGAACAAAAGGCCGGCATCCGCACGCAGCGAACGCCGGCCTCGTCACTCAACTACAGAACCAGCTCAGGACACCGGCAGCAGCTTGCCCGTGAACACCACCGGACCACTCGGCGCATTGTGATCCGGCGAGCCGCCAGGCGCTTCGATCGATACCGCAAGCGCCTCGTAATTCTCCGGCTTCTGCTGACCGGCGGTGACCGTGCCGGTCGCGCTGTCCGGCAACAGGCCGAGCGACACCGGATGCCCGTTCGCCGGAATGCCCCACAGCTCCATCGTGCGGCCGGGCGGGACGTCGACCTTGCCGAGCGGTTGGAGCGTCATCGTCGAGCGGCCTTCGTCCCACGCGATCAGCATGACCGGACGCGCGTCCGTGCTGTTCAGCACGGCGACATGCGACACGGATGGCGCCGGCTTCTGCGCGATGGTCGGCGCGGGTGTCGGCACAGGTGTCGGGGCGGTCGGTACTGTCGTGGCCGGCAACAGCGCGCGCACCGCGACCACCACGGCGATGGCGGCAAGCGCCGTGGTGCCGATCGCCCAGCCGCGCCAGAACGCGAGGTTGTCGAATAGTCCGCGCGAAGGGCGCGCCGGCGTCGGCAACGCGCTATGCGGCCGCGCGGCCTCGCGCGCGGCGCTCAGGCCCAGACGCTGTTCGATCGCTTCCCATACGGCCGCAGGCGGCATGCGCGGCTCGGCGAGTTCGGCCATCGGCGCGAGGTGCCGTTGCCATGCGGCGACCGCAGCGCGGATCGACGCGTCCTGATCCGCATACCGTTGAAAGCGACGCCGGGCGGCGCCGCGCAACGTGCCGAGCACATACTCGGCGGCCAGCAGATCGACGAGCTGAGGATAGCGAGTCAGATTCATCACTCGCCTCCCAGACAGGTTTTCAGTTTGGCGAGGCCGCGTCTGATCCAGGATTTGATGGTGCCGAGCGGCACCCTCAGCATGTCGGCGATCTCGCTATGGCTCTGATCGCGCAGGTAAGCAAGCGCGACTGCCTGACGCTGGGCCGGTTCCAGCTGCTGCATGCAGCCGGCCAGCAGGCGTGCCTGCAGGCTGACCCCGGTCAACGCTTCGGGATCCGGATCGCCGCTTGCCACGAGATCGTCCAACGCATCGCTCCATTCCGTTTCCTGCGTATTGAGCCGTCGCAGGTGATCGAGAGCACGGTTCCGGACGATCGCGGACATCCACGTCATCGGTGCGGACAGTGCGCGGCGATAGTCGCCGGCAAAGCGCCAGATATTGACGAAGCTGTCCTGCAAGACTTCTTCAGCCCACTCATGCCTGTTCAATATACGGAGCGCGAGACCGAACAGTTTCGGACCGGCGAGCTCATAGAGTTCGCGCAGTGCCGCTGCATCTTCCCTGGCAATGCGTTCGATCAGCTCGGCGAGGGTTTCCGGCGTCAGTTCTCGAGGATCGGCGGTCATGGAAAGAAGTAGGGTGGGCTTGCGGGCCTATGTTACTCACTTTCTTCCCGGCCTTATATGTGGATTTTTCTTGCGACGCGCATCCGTGCGGAGATGGAACACGTATAGGCAACAGAGGCTGGCGCTGCGCTTATGCGTGCGGCCTCTCGAACACAAACAGAGCGATGTGGCTTAGCCGAATAGCAAGGACACGGGGTGCGTGTGCAGGGAGAGGCGTGCCGTTGCGCGGGTTCGAATCGACAGCCGGCGACGGAGCCACGCGATGCGGGACGGACAAAGCATCGCGGGCAGGTTCGATGTGGGGTTGCTTGAGCGTAGCGCTCATTCCTGTGAAGGTTCGAACACTTGCCGACAGCCTGGCAAGCGTTCGAACCGGAATGGATTCGCCGCCGCGTTTCGACGAACGCCTTTTAACGACCCCAGCGCAGCACCAGCGGATCGAGCCGCCGTGCGACTTTGAGCAAGCCTTCGCGGGTCGCCGGATGCATTGCCGGCAGCGGATGGCGCACCGCATCCGAACGAATCACGCCGCCTTCCTTCATCAGCGCCTTGCACGAGGCAAGCCCGCCCTGGCGGTTTTCGTAGTTGATCAGCGGCAGCCACTGCTGATAGTGCGCGGCGGCCGCTTCGGTCTCGCCGGCCGCATAGGCGTCGATGATCAGACGGATGCCGTCGGCGTAACCGCCGCCGGTCATCGAACCCGTCGCGCCCGCATCCAGATCGGCCATCAGCGTGATCGCTTCTTCGCCGTCCCACGGCCCCACGATCGCATCGCCACCCAGTTCGATCAGCTCGCGCAGCTTGTTCGCGGCTTGCGGCACTTCGATCTTGAAGTACGACACGTTGTCGATCTCGCGCGCCATGCGGGCGAGAAACGGTGCCGACAACGGCGTGCCGCTCACCGGCGCGTCCTGGATCATGATCGGAATCTGGATTGCATCGGACACCGTACGATAGAACTCATAGATGCCGCGCTCGCCGATGCGGATCGTCGCGCCATGGTACGGCGGCATCACCATCACCATTGCGGCGCCCGCGGCCTGCGCGCTGCGGCTGCGTTCCGCGCACTGATACGAGCTGAAATGCGTGGTCGTGACGATCACCGGCACGCGGCCCGCGACGTGTTCGAGTACGACGTGCATCAGCGTATTGCGCTCTTCGTCGGACAGCGCGAACTGCTCGGAAAAGTTAGCGAGAATGCACAGGCCGTTCGAACCCGCGTCGATCATGAAGTCGATGCAGCGTTTCTGGCCTTCGAGGTCCAGCCGGCCGGCGTCGTCGAAGATGGTCGGCGCGACGGGGAACACGCCGCGCAATGCGGTGGGATGCGATGCCTGGGTCATGGTGATGTCGTTGTCCGTGGATGATCGGTGAAGCAGTTTGAATGTCTCCAACGCCGACTATACGGCGGCCCGCGTCGCAGGTATATTGAATTGTTTCCATCTTGTGATCGCTTTTACGACTCACCCCCTGAAACCTCGCACTTCTCCCATGAAAGACACGCTGAACGTTCTGCTGGCGAAACTGCGCATGAAGCAACTGCAACTGCTGATCGCGCTCGACGACCTGAAGTCGCTGCACAAGGCCGCCGGCGCAATGTCGATGACGCAATCGGCGGCGAGCAAGGCGCTGCAGGAACTGGAATCGATGCTCGACGCGCCGCTCTTCGAACGCTCGAAGACCGGCATGATCCCGAATCAGCTCGGCCACTGCGTGATCCGCTACGCGCGCCTCGTCGCGACGGACCTGACCGCGTTGTGCCAGGACGTCGCCGAGATACGCTCGGGGCGCGGCGGCCGGCTCGTGGTCGGCGCGATCATGGGCGCGATTCCGGAGTGCGTCGTGCCGGCGCTGAACCGGCTGCATGCGGGGCAACCGAATCTGTCGATCGAAGTAATGGAAGACACCAGCGCGCGGATGCTGCTGCAACTCGACGACGGCCGCCTCGATCTGGTGATCGGCCGCGCGGCGGTGGCGGCCGATCCGTCGAAGTATCAATATCGTCCGCTCGGCGACGAGCCGTTGTCGGTGGTGGTGGGCTACGGCCATCCGCCGCTGCCGAAGAAGGAGGTGCGCTTGCGCGATCTGGCCGGCCACCGTTGGGTGATGTATCCGTCGCACATGCCGTTGCACGCGCTGCTCGAACGGGAGATGGATCTGGCCGGCCTCGACATGCCGGACAACCCGATTTCGACCGCTTCCACGTTTGTGACAGTCGCGTTGCTGCAAAGCAGCGCCGAGCTGGTTTCCCTGCTGCCGACCGCGATCGCCGCAATGTTCGTCCGGCAGAAGATGCTGCGCGTGGTGCCGGTCAAGCTGAAGTCGCCGTCACAAACCTTCGGCGTGGTGACGCGCAAAGGCGGCGTGTTGTCGACGCCGGCCGAACAGTTCATCGAGTTGCTGCGCGACGAGGCGCTGGAGCACACGCCGACGCCCGCGCCTGCGCGGAAAACGGGCGGCGCAAAAGCGCAAAACCGCCTGAGGCGGCGCGCCTCCGGCGCGTGAAAGACACTCAATATCTCACGGCAATTCGCGTTTTGCCACGTGCCGCGACCATGTGTTGTAGCCGCGACACTGTGGGGTTAATACGAACCCATGGCGGCACGAGGTTCCGCGCTACACTGCTCCGAAGTCAGCCGGGTTAGGAAGCCTGGCGATCGCTCGGGGAGAGCAGCCATGAATCGGCCACTGCTTCGGTTTCCGCTTCGCGCGACCGGCACGACACCAGTGCGGAAGTGGTTCAAATGGGGGCTGGCGGCTGCGTTGCTGCTTGCGCTGGCATTGGCGGCGCGTTTCGTGCAGGTCGAGATCGAAACGTCACGGCTCCAGGCGCGCTACCTCTCCGAACTGACCCGCGACGTGGGCTATTCCGTCGCCGAAGGTCCCAGTCATTCGATCCGCTTTCCTCAAGCCGACAAAGGCCCGTACGACAGCCGTCTCGGCTATGCACTGCTGCCTTCGATCCAGCAACGATTGCTGACACGCGGGTTTGAAATCAGCGAGCAGGCACGCGATTCCGAGCGGATGCTGTCGTTGGCCGATAACGGTCTCTTTCTGCCCTACGCCGAAAAAGATATTGCCGGGCTGCAGCTTTTCGACGGCACCGGTGCGCCGCTTTTCGACGCCCGCTTTCCGGGCCACGTGTACGACAGCTTCGAGGCGATTCCGCCGGTCATCGTGAACTCGCTGCTGTTCATCGAAGACCGCTATCTGCTCGATCCCAACCAGCCGAACCGCAATCCGGCGATCGACTGGGGACGCTTCAGCCGCGCGTTGGCCGACCAGGGCGTACGCATTTTCAACAGTCATCAGCCCGCGCCCGGCGGTAGCACGCTCGCCACGCAGATCGAAAAATTCCGCCACTCCGCGGGCGGCCGCACGGCGACGCCGCCGGAGAAGTTGCGGCAGATCGCATCGGCGTCGGTGCGAGCCTATATGAATGGCCCGCAGACGCTGCCCGCGCGGCAGCAGATCGTGGTCCGCTATCTGAACTCGGTGCCGCTTGCCGCACAACCGGGGATCGGCGAAATCAACGGCATCGGCGACGGTCTCGCCGCGTGGTACGGACGCGATTTCGGCGACGTCAACCGCCTGCTGAACGCGCCTTCGAGCGCACAGAACCTGGCGGAGCAGGGCAAGACGTTCCGCGAGGTGCTCTCGCTGATGATCGCGCAACGCGCGCCGTCGTATTTCCTGCATCGCGGCTATGGCGAGCTCGAACGGCTGACCGACAGCTATCTGCGGTTGCTGGCGAGCGGCGGCGTGGTGTCGGGTGAATTACGCGATGCCGCACTGTCCGCGCATGTCGAACTGCATCGCGCGCCCGCCGCCATGCAGAGCGCCGGCTCGTTCGTGTCGCGCAAGGCCGTCACGTCGATGCGCTCGCATCTGCTGGCCTCGCTCGGCATTCCGAGTTTCTATGAACTCGACCGCCTCGATCTGCAGGCCAGAGGCACGCTCAACAACGCCGTGCAGCAGGCCGTCAGCGAACGGCTCGCCGCCGCCTCGACGCGCGACGGCGCGAAAGCCGCGGGACTCGTCGGCTTCGAAATGCTGCGGCCGTCGGACGATCCGTCGAAAATCGCCTATAGCTTCACGCTGTTCGAGCGGCGCGACGGAGCGAACCTCGTGCGGGTGCAGACAGACAGCGTCAACCAGCCGTTCGACATCAACTCCGGCGCGCGCCTGAACCTCGGTTCGACAGCGAAACTGCGTACCGTGGTCACGTATTTGCAGATCGTCTCCGACCTGCACGCGCGTTATGCACCGCTGAGCACAGCGGAGCTGAAAGCCGTGAAGCCCGATCCGACCGATCAGTTGACGCGCTGGGCGCTCGACTATCTCGCGCACACCTCCGACCGCTCGTTGCAGGCGATGCTCGATGCGGCCGTGGAGCGCAAATATTCGGCGAGCCCCGGCGAAACGTTTTACACGGGTGGCGGCGCGCAGACCTTCAACAACTTCGAGTCCGACGACAACAGCCGCATCCTGACCGTGCACCGCGCGTTCCAGCACTCGGTGAATCTGGTGTTCGTGCGGCTGATGCGCGACATCGTCCACTACGAGATGGTGCAGACGACCGGGCCGTCCGCGCTGTGGCTCGGCGATCCGGCGATCCGCAAGATGTATCTGACGCATTTCGCCGATCAGGAAAGCCGCGTGTACATGAACCGTTTCTACACGAAGTATCACGGCAAGACGCCTGATCAGGCGCTGGCGCTACTGATGCTCGGCGTGCGCAAGTCGCCGCCGAAAGTGGCGACGGTCTTGCGCAGCGTCGCGCCGGACGAATCGAATGCGTGGTTCAACGCGCAGATGCGCGCGGCGCTGAAGAACACCCCGGCCGCATCGATGCTCGACGATGAAGACCTCGCGAACCTGTACGCGAAGTATGCGATCGACCGCTTCAATCTGAACGACCGCGGTTATATCGCGAGCGTCCATCCGCTCGAACTGTGGACGCTCAACTATTTGCGCGCGCATCCTGCCGCCACGCTCGACGAGATTCAGAAAGCGAGCCGTGACGTGCGGCTGTCGACCTATTCGTGGCTCTTCAAGACGCGTTACCACGCCACGCAGGATCGCCGCATCAAGCGGATGGTCGAGCTGCGCGCATACGACGCGATCGGCAAATCGTGGCAGGCGCTCGGCTATCCGTTCACGACGCTCACGCCTTCGTATGCGGCGGCGATCGGCGCATCGGGCGACCGGCCTGCCGCACTCGCCCAACTGATCGGCGTAATTGCCAACGACGGCAACAAGGTGCCGACCGAAAGCCTGACACAACTCGACTTCGCGAAAGACACGCCGTACGAAACGCACTTCAAGCGCGCGGCGCTCGCGCCTGAGCAGCAGTTGTCGCCGGAGATCGCCGGTGTGATGAAAACGCTGTTGCGCGATGTCGTGACGGGCGGCACGGCGCGGCGGCTCGCGCAAGGCATGACGTTCCCCGACGGCCAGACGCTGGCGGTGTACGGCAAGACGGGTACAGGCGACCAGCGTTTGAACGTCTATGCCAAAGGCGCGCGGCTAATCGAGTCGCGCAAGGTGAACCGCAGCGCGACCTTCGTGTTCGCGATGGGTGACCGCTTCTACGGCACGTTGACCGCGTGGGTGCATGAGCCGTATGCAGCGCACTATGAATTCACCAGTGCGTTGTCGGTGCAGTTGTTGAAGTCGATGGCGCCCGTGTTGCAGCCGCTGCTGGATAGTCCAAAGCCAAAGACGGCTGTGATGGCAAAGGTGGCCGCGAAGTGATGGCGAGGGCGAGGTGGGCGCGTGTTATTTGCCGTCAGCGATGAACACTCAATAATCCGTCTCGGACGCCGGCTTCAGGAACAGCTCATGCACCGGCGCGAAATGTGCATACAGCGGCAGAATCGCACCACCCATCGCACGCGCATCGGCGCCCATCGCGCCTTCGAGCAATTGCGGGCGCACCATCCCTTCCCATTCGAAACGATCGAGCACACGCTCGGTGCGGCGAATGATTTCGCGCACCAGTTGCCGGTCGAGTTCGCCGTCGATCACGATCGCTTCGAGATCGAGCAACGCGGCCGCATTGGTCAGCGCGCTGGCGATTGCCGGACATGCGCCGTCGAGCCATTGCTCGGTATGCCGCCACAACTCCGGCGACAGCGCGCGATGATCGTGTGCGGCGGCGGGTAACGCGCCCGCGTCGCTGAACAGCTTTTCGAGCACGAAGCCCGATGCCGCGTGCAGCAATTGCCGCGCGGGTTTGCGCGCACTGCCGTCGCGCAGCGGAATCGAACCGACGGCGCCCGCGTTGTCGTGCGGCCCGCCATGCAGGCGTCCGTCGATCACGAGCCCGCCGCCGATGAAGGTGCCGACGAACAGATACAGGAAGTTGTGAATGCCGCGGCCCTGGCCCATCACGAGTTCGGCCGCGCAGGCGGCTGTCGTGTCTTTGGCGAACTCGACGGGCAGCCCGGTCATGGTCGCGATGCGGGCGCGCAAGTCGATCTCGTTCCAGGCGTCGAGCGCGTCGGGCGGCGCGCCGAGAAAGTCGCGCCAGCCGCCGAGCCACAGCGGCGCCGCGACGCCCATGCCGACCACCTTGGCGGCTTTCGCGCCGAGCGTGCGCTTCACGCGCGCGAGCTTGCTTTCGAGCGCGGGAAACAGCGTGCGCGGATCGGGATAGGCATACTCGAATACATCGCGGCACACCACGTGGCCGGCGAAATCCATCGCCAGCACGTCGAGGCTGCGGCGTCCCACCTTGATGCCGATGGTGTACGCGCCGTCCGCGCGCAACGCGATCGGCACCGACGGCTGGCCGATCCTGCCGCGCACGCGCGCCTGCTTTTCGAGCAGGCCGTCGTCGATCAGACGGTCGACGATCATCGACACCGTTTGCATCGACAGGCGCGTGAGGCGCCCTACGTCGGCTTTCGGCAGCGGCCCGTGCAGGCGGATCGCCTGCAGCACGATGCGTTCGTTGAATTGACGCATGCCGACCTGATTCGAGCCGACCGTGCGTTTGAGCGGGGAGCGGGCGCCGGTGGTATCCATCGTCGGCAATCCGCTCAGTAGTAGGCGCGCGTCATGCAATCGCCTTGACGTCTGCTTCCTTTGCGCCGGTCATGATCGCAACCGCCTCCGACATGTGCACGTCGCTCCGGTTGACCAGCGCCGCGCGCCGGCCGAGCCGTTGAATATGAATGCGGTCGGCGACTTCGAACACGTGCGGCATGTTGTGGCTGATGAGAATCACCGGCAGCCCGCGATCGCGCACGCGCCGGATCAGTTCGAGCACCATGTTGCCTTCCTTCACGCCGAGCGCGGCGGTGGGTTCGTCGAGAATCACCACGTGGCGCGCGAAGGCCGCGCTGCGCGCCACCGCGACGCCCTGGCGCTGGCCGCCCGACAGCGTTTCGACCGCCTGGCGCATCGAGCGGATGCCGATCTGCAGGTCCTTCATATGCGCGGTCGCTTCTTCGAGCATGCGGCGCTTGTCGATCATTTTAAAGAGCGAGCCGCGCCAGCCTGGCTTGAGCAGTTCGCGGGCGAGAAACAGGTTTTCGGCGATGCTCATGGCCGGCGCCACCGCGAGTTCCTGGTACACGGTTTCGATGCCTTGTGCGCGCGCATCCAGCGGGCTGCGGAATTTGACCGGCTTGCCATCGAGCAGAATCTCGCCTTCGTCGGGCACGGTCGCGCCGGACAGCGCCTTGATCAACGACGATTTGCCTGCGCCGTTGTCGCCGATCACCGCGAGAATTTCTCCGGGCAGCACTTCGAAATCGCAACCGTCGAGCGCGGTCACGTTGCCATAACGTTTGACGAGTCCGCGTGCCTGCAGAACGGGCATCGTGGGGGAAGCGGAAATAGGTGTCGACATGACGGGCTCCATGCAAGTGCCGTGAGTACTCAACCGCGACGATGAGAGAGTTTGTCCGCAGCCACCGCGAGAATCACCAGCATGCCGGTGATCAACACCTGGTAGACCGAAGAAACGCCGATCAGCGTCAAGCCGTTGCGAAACACGCCGACGATCAGCGCACCGAGCAAGGTGCCGACAATCGAGCCGCGCCCGCCGAACAGGCTCGTGCCGCCGAGCACGACCGCGGTAATACTGTCGAGGTTCTCGGTTTGCCCCGCCTGCGGATCGCCGACGCCGGTGCGCGACACCGACAGCAGCGCGGCAATCCCATAGATCGCGCCGGCCAGCGAGTACACGGTGAGCAGGATTTTCTGCGAAGAGAGACCCATCAAACGCGCGGCCTCGGCGTTGTTGCCGAGCGCATATAAGTGACGCCCAGGCACTGTGTCGCGCAGCACGAACCAGGTGGCGAGATACATCAGCAGCGTGAGGACGGTGCCGTACGTGACGTCCGCCGGGCCGAGCTTGAACGTATTGCCGAAGAACATGATCGCGTCCGGCAGGTTCGACACGCTTTCCGCATTCGAATAGATCTGCGTGAGCGCGAACGCGATGTTCAACGTCCCCAGCGTGACGATGAACGCGGGCAGCTTGATGCGCGTGATCAACACGCCGTTGAGCGCGCCGAACAAGGTGCTCGCGGCGATCCCGCACAGGATCGCGAGAATCGGCGGCACGCCTAGCGTGACAGCGAATTTGGTCATGATGATCGAGCCGAACGCCATCACCATGCCGCACGACAGATCGATGCCGCCAGTCAGCACGATCAGCGTCTGACCGATGGCGATGACCGCGACCACCATGGTCTGTTGCAGGATCAGCGAGAGGTTCTGGAACGACAGGAAGCGGCTACTCTGCGAGATGAAGAAGCCGCACGCCAGCACCAGCGCGATCAGCGGACCGACCTCGGCAAGCGACGGCAGACGATCGGCGAAAGTACGTGAATGGCCGGCGGGCGCGGAAGGAGTCGACATGATGATGTCCTCGATACATGAGCGTGCCATACAGGCCACGCGGTAATTCAGATTGCGGCCCGCCGCGGCGGGCACGTCACACGGTGCGCGTTACTTGTTGCCCCAGCAGTTGTCGAGGCCGAACTTCGTATCCTTGCTGTCGATGCCGGACATCGGCTTGTCGGTGATCAGCGTCACGCCCGTGTCCTGATAGCCGGAGACTTTCTTGCCGGTCTTCGCGTACTCGACCCCGGCGTTCACGCCGAGTGCGGCCATCTTCAGCGGATACTGCTGCGAGGTCGCGGCGATCGAACCGGCCTTCACGTTGCGCACGCCTTCGCATCCACCGTCGATCGAAACGATCATCACGCTCTTGTCCTTGCCCGCCGCCTTGAGCGCGCGATACGCACCCGCCGCGGCCGGTTCGTTGATCGTGTAGACCACGTTGATGTCCGGCGATTTCTGCAGGCAGTTCTCCATCGCCGTCTGGCCCTTCGCCTGATCGCCGCGCGTGTCCTGGCTGCAGACCACCGACGGGTCGCCTTCCTTCACGCCGAAGCCTTCCAGAAAGCCGTTATGACGCAGCACGCCGACCGATACGCCGGGCGCGAGATCGAGCGTGGCGATCTTCGCGGGCTTGCCGTTCAGCGCGGCTTTCGCGTATTTGCCGATCAGCACGCCGGCCTTGAAGTTGTCGGTGGCGAAGAGGGCGTCGGTGGCATCTTGCGGATCGGTCGGCGTGTCGAGTGCGACTACCATCACGCCGGCGGCGCGCGCTTTTCTGATGCTCGGCACGATCGCCTTGGTGTCGCTCGGCGTGATCAGAATCGCTTTCGCGCCGGCCGTCATCATGTTTTCGATTGCGGTGACCTGGCTCGCGTTGTCGCCGTCGAACTTGCCTGCAGCGCTGATCAGCTTCGCGCCGTCTTTCGAGGCGGCCGCTTCGGCACCCTGTTTCATCTTCACGAAGAACGGGTTGGTGTCGGTCTTGGTGATCAGGCCGACGACCGGCTGATCGGCGGCCTGGCTCGCGCTCGCACACCACACCGCCGATGCCGCGACGCACATCGACACGATTTTTCTGGCGACAGGATGCCTGCGGGAATGATGATTCATGGGACGCTCCTCCGGTTGTTGGTGACGACGTTGTGAACTACTGGCTGCCAGCGGCGGGCGCGCAACGCTACGCGCCGGCAACCGGGTTATCGCGTTGATGTGAAGTGGCGGCTTGCTGCGACGCTGCGGCGAAAACGGGTCGCCTAAATCACTTTGGTTGATTTAGTACAGCAGGCTGTGTGACTTGCGTCAAGGCAGGATTTCGACGGGACGTCGACGCACCCGAGCATGCCCGAAGGCGGCGGGCCTTATGGCGAGAGGCTTACGCGCTGTGGTGCGATGCAAGATGAAGGAGCGGGGCTTCGGGAAAGTCCTGGCTCGTTCGACAGGTGTTTGAAGTCTGAACGATGCGATTTTCGCCGGTAAACGGCGTGCGTCGAGTGGGTATTCAGCAAACCCTGAAGTGCGTAGCGAACACGCTGGCGGCCAGGTGATTGCCGTGCTCGAAGGATTCGCCACGTAACGTGCGCGCCGCGCTGTTACGGCTCCATCACCGCGCGCGCGGCGCACCCGTGGAGGCCCGCACGACAAGTTCGGGCGGGGACGAGACCCGCATCGGCACGTCGGCCGCACCGCGCCCTGTCTGACCGTACGACGATTCGATCAGCTCGCGCAGTAGCGACACCGCGAGTCCCGCTACCTCGACCGTAGGGACGGCCACCGTCGTCAACGCAGGCCGCGATTCGCGCGCGAGTTGAATGTCGGTAATGCCGATCACGGACAGGTCGCCGGGGACGTTCAAGCCGAGATCGGCAGCGGCGTGCATCGCACCGAGCGCCGGCAGGTCGTTGGTCGCGAAGATTGCGGTGAGCTTCGGATCGGCTTCGAGCAGTGCGCGCGCCGCGACGTAACCGCCGTGGATCGTATCGGCCGCGTGCCGGACGCGGTTCTTCGGCGCGCCGGCCGCGCGCAGCGCGTCGACGAAACCCTCGTAGCGGGCCGCATGAATGCCCGAAGCCTTGCTGCCGACAATCGCGCCGATCCGCCGATGCCCGAGCTCCAGCAGATGCGCGCCGGCCAGCTCGCCCGCGCGCCGGAAGTCCACCGCGACGCACGGCAGCCCTGGCGGTTCGTGCGGCCGTTCCCACATGCACAGCACCACCGGCGTGCCGCGCGCTTCGGTCGTATGGAGGTCGGCGAAGTCGAGATTCGCGTTCGTCACGAGCACGCCCTCGGAAAGCGTGCCTGCGATCTGGTCGAGATACGCGCGGCCGCTCAACGGATCTTCGTTCGTATTGCAGATGATCACGAAGTGGCCGCTCGTGCGCGCCGCGCGTTCGACGGCGAGCGCGAACTCCGGATAGAACGGATTGGCAATGCTCGACACCATCAGCGCGAGCGTCGGCGCGCGGCCTTCGGCGAGTGCGCGGGCGGCCAGATGCGGACGATAGCCGAGCGCCTCGACGGCATCGAGAACCCGCTGCCGGGTCGTCGCGCCGACGCGGCCGCGATTGCGCAGCACGTTCGATACGGTGGCAGGGGTGACGCCGGCATGACGCGCGACTTCGCTGAGTGTGGGCATGTTGTTTTCAATATTTGGGATGACTGTTCGACATTTGCGTCGCGGCGCGAGGCGCGGCACCATCTGTCGCACAAACAAACGATATCGGAGACAGGCTGGGCCCAACGATCGCAAGCGATCGATTTTTTCGGGTCCGCTGATTAAGCGCTTAATCTCCGACTTCGAGCTGATTAAATCACGGAGTCGATGCAATGGCGAGCATTTCGTTACGAGGCGTGCAAAAGGCGTATGGCGATGGCGCGCCGGTGATCCGCGACGTCGATCTCGAGATCGCGGAGAACGAGTTCTGCGTGTTTCTCGGTCCGTCGGGTTGCGGCAAGTCCACCTTGCTGCGGATGATCGCCGGTCTCGAAGACGTCAGCGACGGCGACCTGTCGATCGGCGGCAAGCTCGTCAACGACGTGCCCGCCGCGCAGCGCGGCGTGGCGATGGTGTTCCAGAGCTACGCGCTGTTTCCGCACATGACGGTGTTCGAGAACATGGCCTTCGGCCTCAAGCTCGCCAAAACCCCGAAGGATGAAATCGATCGCAAGGTGCGGGAAGCCGCGCGCATCCTGCAACTGGAGGCGCTGCTCGAACGGCGGCCCAAGGCGTTGTCGGGCGGACAGCGGCAGCGCGTGGCGATCGGCCGGGCGATCGTACGCGAGCCCGGCGTGTTTCTGTTCGACGAACCGTTGTCCAATCTCGACGCCACGTTGCGCGGGCAGACCCGCGTCGAGATCGCGCGGCTGCACAAGCAGTTCGCCAAGGCGAGCGTGGTCTACGTGACGCACGACCAGATCGAGGCGATGACGCTCGCCGACAAGATCGTGCTGCTGCATGCGGGCAAGGACACCGAGCGTTACGGCAGCATCGCGCAGATCGGCGCGCCGCTCGAGTTGTACCACCGTCCGAAGAGCCGCTTCGTGGCCGGTTTCATCGGCTCGCCGCGGATGAATTTCCTGCCGGGCAAAGTGACGTCGATCGATCCGCAAGGCGTGGCCGTCACGCTCGACCACACCGCTGAAAACTTGCGGGTGCCGGTCAGTGGAGAAGGGCTGCAAAGCGGGCAAACGGTCACGCTCGGCGTGCGTCCCGAGCACCTGGAGTTTGTCGACGCGTCGTCCGCTTCAACCGCCGGTTCCGCCGACGGCGTGCTCGCGCGCACCGTGTCGCTCGTCGAGCAACTCGGCGAACACAGCTACGTTCACCTCGATCAGCCCGGCGGCGCCGTGCTGATCGCCAAAGCGCCGGGCGATACGCGCCTGGTACCCGGGGACGCTGCGCACTTGCGCGTGCCCCGTCTCGCTTGCCATCTGTTTACCGAAGACGGCTTTGCGGCCGCTTCGCTCGAATCCGTCGAACACTACGCATAACGTTAGGGGACATTGGGATGCGCCTTGGAGTCTGTTATTACCCGGAACACTGGCCGGAGTCGATGTGGGAAGACGACGCCCGCCGCATGAAAGCGCTCGGCATCGAGCAGGTGCGGATCGCCGAATTCGCGTGGAGCCGCATGGAGCCGACGCCCGGCGAATACGACTGGGGCTGGCTCGATCGCGCGATCGACGTGCTGGGCGCAGCCGGGCTGAAGGTCGTCATGTGCACGCCGACCGCCACGCCGCCCAAGTGGCTGATCGATCGTTATCCTGACATTCTGCCGGTCGGCGCGGACGGACGGCCGCGCGCATTCGGTTCGCGGCGTCATTACGATTTTTCGTCGCCGTCGTATTTCGAAGCGTCGCAACGCATCTGCACCGCGGTGGCCGAGCGTTACGGCAAGCATCCGGCAGTCGCGTACTGGCAGACCGATAACGAGTTCGGCTGTCATCACACGGTGGTCAGCTATTCGCCCGCGGCAGTGCAGCGCTTCCGTGAATGGCTGAAGTCGCGCTATCGCACGATCCAGGCATTGAACGACGCGTGGGGCACGGTGTTCTGGAGCATGGAGTACCGCAGCTTCGACGAGATCGATGCGCCGGTGGCGACCGTCACCGAAGCGCATCCTTCGCATCGCCTCGATTACCGGCGTTTCGCCTCCGACGAAGTGGCGCGCTACAACCGCATGCAGGTCGAGATCATTCGCACGCATTCGCCGGGCCGCCCGGTTGCGCACAACTTCATGCAGCTCTTCACCGAGTTCGATCACTACAAGGTCGCGGCCGATCTCGATGTCGCGAGCTGGGACAGCTATCCGCTCGGCGCGCTCGAAGAACAATGGTTCGCGCCGGATGTGAAGGCGCGCTGGCTGCGCAGCGGCCATCCCGACTTCGCGTCGTTCAATCACGACGTGTATCGCGGCATGTCGAAGCTGCCGTTCTGGGTGATGGAGCAACAGCCCGGTCCGGTGAACTGGGCGCTGTGGAATCCGGCACCGCTGCCGGGCATGGTGCGCCTGTGGAGTTGGGAGGCGTTCGCGCACGGCGCGGGCTGCGTGTCGTACTTCCGCTGGCGTCAGGCGCCGTTTGCGCAGGAGCAGATGCACGCGGGGCTGAACACGCCGGACAACCGGCTCGACGTCGGCGGCAACGAGGCGGCTCAGGTGGCGGACGAGATTCGCACGGTGCTCGCCGCGAATGCCGACGCCAACGCGGCGATCCGTTCGAAGGTCGCGCTCGTCTACGACTACGAGGCGAAGTGGCTGTTCGAGATTCATCCGCAAGGGGCGGACTTTCACTATCCGCGCTTCGCATTCGAGTATTACTCGGCGTTGCGTGCGCTCGGTCTCGATGTCGATGTCGTGCCGGTGAACGCGCCGCTCGATGGCTACAGTCTGATCGTCGTGCCGCCGCTGCCGGTCGTGCCGGACGATTTCGCGGCGCGCCTCGCCAGTTCGGGCGCGCAGGTGGTGCTCGGTCCGCGTACCGGTTCGAAGACGCCCGATTTGCGGATTCCGGCGAATCTTCCGCCGGGTTCGCTGGCCTCGGTGCTGCCGGGGCGTGTGTGGCGTGTCGAGTCGATGCGGCCGAACGTGACCGAAGGCGTGCGTCTCGCGGACAGCAAGAATGCGGGCAATGACGACGGTTATGCACGTCACTGGCGCGATTTCATCGATAGCGATGCGGCAGCCGCGCTCGACGTGCGCGCCCGTTTCGTGGATGGCCATCCCGCGTATGTGCGCAGCGGCTCGTTCCACTACTTCGCGAGTCTGTTCGACGACGCGCTCACGGTGCAATTGTTCGAGCGGATCGCGCGGGAGGCGGGTGTCGCGACCATGCAGCTCGGTGAGAGCGTACGCCTCAGCCGGCGCGGCGCGTTGACGTATGCGTTCAACTACGGCGACGCCACTCACGTGCTCGGCGACGTGGCCGACGACGCTTTCGTGATCGGTTCGCGCACGCTCGCGCCGCAAGGTGTGGCAGTCTACCGGTCGCGCTGATGCGCTGAAGCAGGAGCTTGAAGAGGATTCCACGCAGTAACAAACAACGACGCTAAATCAAGGCATAAAGGAGACAGGCAGCATGAAACTGAAACCACGCAAGATTCTGTTGGCATTCGCGTTGGCTGCGGCGGCAGCGGGGGCATCGGTCGTCAGCACGGCTTCGCAGGCCGGTACGCTCGCGGTCAATATCGCGTACAAGGGCGCAAGCCAGCGCGCGGTGTGGCAGTCGGTGATCGACGAGTTCAAGAAGACGCATCCCGGGGTCGACGTGAAGGTGTCGTTCATCGATGAAGAAGCGTACAAGGTGCAGTTGCCCGGCTGGCTCTCCACCGTCGCGCCCGATATCGTCAACTGGCATGACGGCGAACGGATGGCGTATTACGCGCAGCGCGGCCTGTTCGAAGATCTGAGCGGCGACTGGGCGAAGAACGGCTGGAACGACATGTATGCGTCGACCAGGGAAGCGTCGTCGTATAAGGGCAAGCAGTACGCCGCGCCGACGGTGTACTACTCCTGGGGCATGTTCTATCGCAAGGACCTGCTGGACAAAGCCGGCGTGAAGGGCGAGCCGAAAACGTGGGATGAGTTTCTCGACGCCGCGAAGAAGCTGAAGGCCGCCGGCATTACGCCGATCGCCGTGGCGGGGCGCGACGCGTGGACGCTCGCCGGCTGGTTCGACTATCTCGACCTGCGCCTGAACGGCAATGCGTTCCATCAGAAGCTCATGGCCGGCGAGATTCCGTACACCGATCCGCGCGTGAAGAAGGTTTATACGACGTGGAAGCAATTGCTCGACGCCGGCTATTTCATCGACAATTCGCTCTCCTATGATCTGGACTCGGTGCAGCCGTTCCTGTTCCAGGGCAAGGCCGCGATGATGCTGATGGGCACCTTCATCACCGCCGGTTTCCCGGCGAACGTGAAGCCGCAAATGGGTTACTTCCAGTTTCCGGTGATCGACCCGAAGGTGCCGACTGCCGAAGATGGTCCGGTCGAATCGCTGCATATCCCGTCGAAAGCGAAGAACAAGGCGGACGCGCACGCGTTCCTCGCCTTCGTCGAAACGCCTCAGATCGGCGCGCAACTGGCGACCGGACTCGGCTCGCTGTCGGCGAACAGCAAGTCGCCTGAACCTGAAGACCCGATCTCGAAGATCGGCTTCCAGATTCTCGCGAATACGAAGGGCGGCATTGCGCAGTTCTACGATCGCGATATGACCAAGGAAATGGCCGACGAAGGGATGAAGGGGATGCAGCAGTTCGTCTCCGATCCTACCAAGCTCGACGACGTGCTTGCGCAACTCGAGCAGACGCGCAAGCGGATCTATAAGAAGTGAGCGGGGCGGCCGTGAGGCCGCTTTTCCGTTGTATTTGACCGCGTTGCATGGACCAGAGTAGGCGCTAAAGCGCCAACTCTGGTCGACCGCGTTGCATGGGACCAGAGTAAGCGCTGAAGCGCCAACTCTGGTCGACCGCGTTGCATGGGACCAGAGTAAGCGCTAAAGCGCCAACTCTGGTCGACCGCGTTGCATGGGACCAGAGTAAGCGCTGAAGCGCTAACTCTGGTCGACCGCGTTGCATGGGACCAGAGTAAGCGCTGAAGCGCTAACTCTGGTCGACAGGAGAAAAGATCGTGTCGCAATCCGTGAGCCGTCACACCGTCGGCGGCCCTGTTGAACCTGGAGTGCCGGGAGCGCCTGCGCCGGGCGGCGCCGTGCGTGGCGGGCCATCGGCTGCGCCGCGCCGCCGCCGTCCCACGCCGACCGCGCGCCGGCAGCGGCGTGCCGCGTTCCTGTTTCTCGCGCCGGCCTGCGTGATGGTGGCGATCTATGTCGTCTGGCCGATCCTGTCGACCATCCGGCTAAGCTTCTTCAACTGGGACGGCATGACGGAGCCGTCGTTCATCGGCCTCGCGAACTACGTGGAGTTGTTCCAGACGCAGACGTTCTACACCGCGCTGAAGAACAACCTCATCTGGCTGGTGCTGTTTCTGCTCGCTCCGCCGATGGGCCTCGCAGTCGCGTTGTATCTGAACCAGGCGGTGGCCGGCATCCGCGTCGTCAAGTCGCTGTTCTTCGCGCCATTCGTATTGTCGGGCGTGGTGGTCGGTTTGATCTTCTCGTGGTTCTACGACCCGACCTTCGGCCTGCTCGCGCTGATGCTCGGCCATGGCGTGCCGGTGCTCGGCGATCCACGCTATGCAACATTCGGGATCGTGTTCGCGGCGCTGTGGCCGCAAACCGCCTATTGCATGATTCTTTATCTGACCGGGCTTACGTCGCTGAACGCCGAACAGATCGAAGCCGCACGCATGGAAGGCGCGCATGGCTGGTCGATGCTGTGGCACGTGATCCTGCCGCAATTGCGGCCGACCACGTTCATGGCGATCGTCGTCACGATCATCGGCGCGTTGCGCAGTTTCGATCTGATCTCGGTGATGACGGGCGGCGGACCGTTCGAAAGCTCGACCGTGCTCGCTTATTACATGTACGACCAGGCGATCAAGTACTACCGTATCGGCTATTCGGCGGCAGTGGCCGTCGTGCTGTTCGGCATCATGCTGGTGTACATCATTTATCACTTGCGGCGGATGCTGCGCGCCGAGCAATAAAGGAACCGATCATGTTTCCGATCCCGATCGACAAATGGAAGCCGCTCACGCGCCGCGCGTACAAACTGACGTTGCCCGTCGCCTTGCTGATCTGGCTGCTGCCGATGATCGCGGTGCTCGTCACCTCGGTGCGTTCGACGGAAGAACTGAGCGAGGGCAACTACTGGGGATGGCCAAAGCACTTCGCGATGTTCGACAATTATCGCGAGGCGTTGACCACATCGCCGATGCTGCACTACTTCTGGAACAGCGTGCTGATTACGCTGCCCGCGGTGGTCGGCTCGATTGCACTGGCCGCGATGGCTGGCTTCGCGTTGGCGATCTACCGCTTTCGCGGCAACTCGACATTGTTCGCCACCTTCGTCGCGGGGAATTTCGTGCCGGTGCAGGTGTTGATGATTCCGGTGCGCGACCTGTCGTTGCAACTCGGGCTGTTCAATACCGTGAGCGCACTGATTCTGTTCCACGTGTCGTTTCAGACCGGCTTTTGCGCGCTGTTTTTGCGCAACTTCATCAAGCAGTTGCCGTTCGAACTGGTCGAGGCGGCGCGGATCGAAGGGGCGAACGAGTGGACGGTGTTCTTCAGAATCGTGCTGCCGCTGATTCGTCCGGCGCTCGCAGCATTGGCGATTCTCGTGTTTACGTTCGTGTGGAACGACTATTTCTGGGCGCTGTGTCTGACGCAAGGCGATGATGCCGCGCCGATCACGGTGGGCGTCGCCGCGTTGAAGGGACAGTGGACGACGGCATGGAATCTCGTTTCGGCGGGGTCGATTCTGGCCGCGTTGCCGTCGGTGGCGATGTTCTTTGCAATGCAGAAGCACTTCGTCGCCGGCCTCACGTTTGGGGCGACGAAGGGGTGAGGGCGGGTTGCTTGATGCTTGATGCCGCAGAAGGGTTGCCCGCGAAAGCGGGCTTTTTTTGGGGCTTGCTATTCGGACCGAGGGTTGCTCACGGTCGGTACATCACGGCGCGCAGCGCTGCGTGGGCGCTATCGAGCGGTTGCCGGCCCTGGCTCGCGAACTTCACGGCTGGCGCCATCCATGGATGAGCAAACGCGACAACGCTTGCGCCCGCCTCATACGCGTCGTCCGCCGACGCCGCGACAGCGGCGAGGCATTCGTCCATGTCACCACCTTTGAACAGTGCCCAGACTTGCGGCACATGAATGACTTTCACGGACGCATCGGTTCTGCTCGCGTGTTGCGCGAAGAGTCGCCGCGTGGGCTCGATCGCGGATTCGGCGGCACACAACACGGCGATAGATCCGCCGACTTCCGCTGCTGCGGCGGCCAATGCGGCATCCGCTCTCACGATGGGCACGGTCGAGCTTTCCATCTCCGCGACGGCGGGCCCGAGCGTAGCACAAGTCACAATGACGGCGTCGGAATCGGCCGCCAATTGCTGAAGACAAAGGCTTGTCTGTGTCAGCAAGTCGGCGGTGAATTCCCCCGCGTGCTCAACGGCCTCACGGAGATCCGGTCTCACTTCATGGCGAAGTTCTTCGCTTCGCAGACCAATACGATTGGCCGCGTGTTCGAATACCTGGCGATTTCCGCCGATCGTGTGCAAAAAAGAAATGCGCACGGGTTTCTCCTCTCGGTGAAGTTGTCTGAGCCGGATTCATCCGCCTCGAGGCGGATTCGGCGCGTCGTGCGTCGGCAGCCGGGTCGGTTGCTGTACCGGCATTGTTGCGATGTCACGCTCGGCTAACAAGACAACTTGTGCTACTGGTATGACTGATACCTCTTTTGGGGAATGAATTGATGCCGACCGTGTATCGAGTTGCAGGAACCGGTGTTCCGGTTCAGACGCCGGCCTTTGGAGGAAGGCCGGCGCGTTCCCGCGCTCGATGCCGCGTTTAGCTCGCGTCAGCGTACTTCAACGTCCAGCTCAACGTGCGATTACCACCGCCCGTCAGTGCAAACGGATTCGTTGTACAAGCGAAGTTCGAATGCAATTGACCGATCGGCGTGGTCGACAGCGGATTGGTGGCCCCGGCCGCCATCGAAAAGTCAGACAGCGCGCAACTGTCGAAACCCGTGGTGCCGTAGTTGGTCGCAGCGCTGTTTGCATAGTTGACCGAGAAGGCACCGCTCGGGGAGGTGTTCTGGAAGTCCGCGAAAGACGTGAAATCCGTCTCGACCGACAGATTGCCGGTCAGCGTTGCCGAACTCAGCGTATCGGTTCGCGTCATTTCGCCGTGACTGAACGTCAACACCGTATGAACCTGGAGATCGAGATCCGACGCATAGGTCGCGTTCTTCGCCGCCTGCCGGAATTTGGCGGTGTCGAAAGAAACCACGACCTGGCCATTGTTTTCCTGAACATTCAGGTTCTTGTAATAGGTGACCGGGATATAGGTCTTGCCGTTATAAGAAACCTGAGGGATCAGCAAGGCGTAGCTGAGGTCCGTCGTGCCGTAGATCAGCTTGTCGGAGAACGGCGTTGGGTAGTAAGGCGTGAACGAGTTGTAGTCGGGCGCCTGGCTCAGGTTCAGGTTGATGACACGCTTGCCGTCTCGCACGGTGATGAGCGCGGCACTATAAGGATGCGCGGTATCGGTCGGCTGGTTGTACCAGGTGAGCGTGTAATGCGGCTTCGCATCGAGCCAGGCTTTCAGGTCTGCATCGGCCATGGGCGCTTTGCCGTTGAAGCCCAACTTGTCCCACCAGGCATTCACGTACATGAACTGATGCAGCAGGCTGAAGTTTTCACCCATCACCCGAGGCTTGCCGCGATACGTATCGGTCCCGCGGCCTTTGACCCACATGTTCACGGAAGGCGTCGGCAAGGTCGGGTCGTACCAGAACGTTTCGTAGCGATAGGCCGCCTTATAGATGAACGAATAGGCGACCTGCATTTCCTGCTGGGTCAATACACCCGCATTGGCGGCCGCGGTCAGCACTTCCATGAACGCCGTATCGCCGTACGGGCCGATGGAGCGCCCATAGTTGAAGCCCTGGCCGTCGGCGTTGAACTGCGGGAGAATCAGGTCGACCGATTTGCGCAGATACGATTTCAGCTCCGGCGTCAGGTTGGCCTCATTGCCCATTTCGAGCGTCCGCTCGGTGACTTCGCCGATCAGCAGCGTGCTGTACCGGTCGAAACGCGCCTGATCGTAATAGGTCGTATGGGTGTTCGACGCTTCGTCCGAGAAGCCGCCGGAGGAATCGTTTCTGATGTGCCTGGTCAGCGTGTAGAGCAGCGCATCACGCGCGCCCATGGTTGCCACCGTCGCATCCGAAGTGGAAGAGAAGGTCGGATTGCTCCAGCCGAGTTTCTGCCTGAGCCCCGCAATGCCGTAAGAGACGGCGTAATAGTTCTGAGCGGTATTGAGCGAGGCGACGTCGATCGACGTACCGGCGGCGGGGCAGGTATTCGTCTTGCCGCTTGCATCCGCACCGAACATGTCGCAGAAGGTCAGGCGGCTTTGCAGTGTGGCCAGCATCGCGTCGCTGAAGACTTCATTCAGCATGCCGTGCGCTTTGAAATTGTTGAGCGCAACGAGGTAGTAGTACTCGCCCCAGGACGTGTTCGCGTACATGTAATTGGCGCCGTTCGTCTGCGTCATCATGGCGGTCGTTATTTTCTGATACGTCGCCAGATAATCCGCGTAGGCCGGATCGCCCTTCGATTTCATGTCGATCAATATCCACGACAGACCAAGCGCGAGTTTGCCGGGCAGGAATTTATCGCCCGTGTTGGTATCCAGCACGTGGACTGGACTGCCGTCGCCAAGATCCATGACGACTTGCGTGAAATCGGGTGCCTTCTTGATGAGATCGAATAACGCTCTCATCTGTCCCATCATCGTAATGGGGATGCCCGCGTCGGCCTGGACGCTCGTGTCGGGCGCGCCGTAGACGATCCCGTGCAGCGAAATAGCGCCGCCTTTGGATGGGTCGGGTGTGGAGACCGGTGGCGTGACGGGCGGGGTGTTCGGTGAACCGTTCGAGTCGTCATGGGTGCCGCCGCATGCGCTGAATAAAAGAGCCGTGGCGGTACTCAGCGCGAACGCAAATGAGGTTTTTCTCAGTGAAAGCATTTTTGTCTCCAGATTTTAATTTGATTTGATGCCTGAATTGATGCTTTTTATACTCGGTTGTCTGTTTTCAAACCTCCTTTAATCAATTGAATCTGCAATTCTGTTCAATAAGCTCGTCAAGGCAAATTCGCGTGCATCGTTCGGCCCGTGAAAAGCCTTTGGTGCTGTCGTACTTCTTTAATCATCAGTTGTCAGACGACATGAGCTGCTCGTACGCTTTCGTCGCGCATGGGTGGATGCATGCTTAGCCATGCGCGCCATCATCGGCTCGCAGCCTTAATTCGGATGATGTCTCCTAAGGCGCCATCGCTGCGGCGCACCATAACGGTCCTCTCTCCGCCGCTGAAATATTTCGTAAGTCATAGGAGATCATATCTCAACAAAGTTGGCAAGTCGGATGAAATTTGTTGAGCCGAGGGACGGCGCCATGCGTTGACTCGCAAAGTGGGGAGGCGTGAATACAATCCGAGGCTATTGATCAAATTTTCGATTTCGGACGTTAATGAACTCCCAGTGGACCAATAGAGAATTGAATTGGAAATGCATATGAACTTGCAAGGATCTCTCTCTCGATTGATTTGAAGTGAAGGATGATGCGCTCGATAGCGGATGGATAAGAGCAACGAAGTTCTCGCCCGGCGGCGGGCCACGCGTCGCATCTACGCTCCCGCATCGGTGCATATTTGCAGTTGAGTCCGACGGGATGGTGTGAAACGTTTGCGCGGCTCGAACCGAACCAGCCCAGAGCCGAAGAAAACGCGCCTGCTGATCAAAGCTGCACGCCAACGGATTTGACGTGCGACACCGCGCTAGAAGCCGCCTTGCGGATTTAACGAGGATTCCCTGGCATCGACCTCCATCCGCAGCGCGATTTCAGGTTCAGCATGGGTCGCCTGCAACGACACCGCGTTGAGCCGACACCGCTGCGCAAGCCTCTATCAGCTAAGATACGGCCCGCCATGTATTTTTTAGAACAGAAGGAGTGTTGTCAGTGATTCAACCGAGCAGCGTATTCAAGGAAAACCTCGCACAGATGCCGGCGATCGACGGTATCGCGCGTATCGATCTGGTCGACGGCAAGGGCATCGTGGTCGCGAGCATCGAGAACAAGCCGGGCAAACAGGGCTCGCTCGCGCTGTACAACTATCTGCGCGAGACGTTCGGGACGCTGGACGTCAAAGCGGCCGAGGCAGGCCTCGCGCTGTTCGCCGAACACACGGCCGACGCGCGTAACCGTCCCGGTGCGCACCCGAACGTCGACCTGCTGCTCGCGATCGTGTCGGGCGGCGAGGCGTTGCGTATCGAAGTCGTCGCTGCGGGTTGAGGCGAGACGTCGTGGATCGGGCAGGTTGCCTCGATTGACGCTGAGGCCACTTGCCCTAGGCGCCACTGCCGGCGCGCAGCGCGATGTACGCCGTTTGACGTTGGCGTGGTCCTCAAGCCTCGACCATCGCGCGAGCTTTTCGCCAACAAACGAAAATAGCGCGCGAGAGGCACACAGTGTGCGGCACCTAGCTACGTTTGCCCGCTGTCTTGCCTCGCTGCGCCGCACGAGCGGCGCGAAGCTCGGCCGAATCGAGAAAGAAGTTTTTGTTATCCGCCATCCGTTCAACCATGAAGTCGATAAAAGTCTTCACGCGCAACGGCTGTTCGGTTCTATGCCCGTAGTAGATATAAACGGTGCCGTACTCGGTGATGTGCGGCGTCAACAATGCAACGAGCCGGCCGGTTCTGATATGCGGGACCGCGTTGAAGCTGCCCAGCTGGCCGATGCCCAGACCCGATAGCACCGCCTGCGTTTCCATTTCCGTGTCGTTCGCGCAAATGGCAGGCGGCACGTCGCGATTGACGATCTCGCCGTTAATGTGGAACTGCCACGATGCGAGCTTGCCCGTGTTGGCGCGCCGATAGCCGGTGCAACGGTGCTGGTTGAGTTCGTCGATAGTTTGCGGCGCACCATGGCGCTCGATGTATTCCGGCGATGCGCAGACGATCAGCTGAATCGGCACAAGCGCGCGAGCAATCGAGCCGCCCGACGGCGGCGGCCCGCCGCGAAATCCCACATCGGCACGCTCGGTCACGAGGTCGGTGAAGTGATCGTCCAGTTGCACGTCGAGCTGTACGTTCGGATATAGCCGCTGGAACTGCTCGAAGTACGGCCACAGAACCGGCAGCCCGAGTGCTCGCGGCGCGCTCACGCGCAGCAGACCGCCCACCTCTTCCTTCGAGCGCCGGGCCTCGTTCAGCGCGGACGAAAAAATGGCAAGCGCCGGCTTCACGCTGTCGAACAGCCGCTGGCCTTCTTCGGTCAGGCTGAGCTTGCGCGTGGTCCGGTGAAAGAGCCGCACGCCCAGTTCCTTCTCGAGTTGCATGACCGCATGGCTCGCCGCCTGGGGCGAGATGCCCTGATCGACTGCCGCGCGCCGCAGGCTTCCCAGCGTCGCGGCGCGCACGAACGTGGTGATCGCACGAATTTCGTTCATCGGCCGCGCCTCGGATTAGCAAATAAAAGTTGATTATCAGTCTAGCAATGAGTGGCTAGTTTGTGTCAGTCGGCGCTCCTACCATGGCATCACTTTTACACCACTCGTAGGAGAAACATCATGGCTGACCTTCATCAAAGCGGTTTCAAGCGCGTCTGGTTCATCACTGGCGCATCGCGTGGCATCGGCGCGCTGATCGCCGAAGCCGCGCTCGCGGACGGCAACGCGGTCGTGGCGGCGGGGCGCAATGTGGCGGCCATCGTCGAGCGGCTGGGAAACTCCGCCGCTTTGCTGCCGGTTGCGCTGGACGTGACCGACGAGGAGCAGGCGAAGGCCGCAGTGAGCGCCGCCGTGGAGAAATTCGGCCGCATCGACGTGCTCGTCAACAACGCGGGCTTCGGCCTGCTCGGTGCGGTGGAAGAGTCCGCCGACCGCGACGTGCGCCGCATGTACGACACGAACGTGTTCGGCCTGCTGAACGTCACGCGTGCGGTGTTGCCGGTGATGCGCGCGAACCGCTCGGGCCATGTGATCAACATTTCGTCGATCGGCGGCTATCGCGGCGCGGCGGGGTTCGGCGTGTATTCGTCGACGAAATTCGCCGTCGAGGGCATCACCGAGGCGCTGCATGACGAGTTGAAGCAGCTCGGCATTCACGCGACGGTCGTCGAGCCGGGCTATTTCCGCACGGACTTCCTGGACGCGTCGTCGCTGATGGTCGCGCCGGATGTGATCGCCGACTACGACGCTTCGTCGGGCGAGGTTCGCCGCAAAGCGAGGCAGATGAATCACAATCAGCCCGGCGACCCGAAGAAACTGGCGCACGCGCTCGTCGTGCTGGCCGACGCGCCGAATCCGCCGCTGCGTCTGCCGCTCGGAACCGACACGCTGGCCGCCATCGCCAGGAAAAACGCCTACGTGGAGCAGGAAACGCAGACCTGGAGAGCGCTGTCGGCCTCGACGGATTTCCCTGCGTGAGAAGCTTGGGGCGTTGCAAGCGAAAGCGGGCCGTCAACTGGCGGCCCGCACCTATTCTTCAGCGGAATACCGCGTTTTTCGAAGGCCTCGGATTGGCTTCACAAACGGCTTCTATTCGACAGATTGAAAACTGCGGGTCCGGCACAAACTAGCGTCGTGCCATTCGCGCCAGGAGCCTGCGATGTCTTCCCGCCACGACAAAGATCACCCGTTCGAAGCCGGTTTGCCGGAACAGGCCATGCCCGAACCGAACACCGCGCCGCTGGGTCGGGACGCTGCAATGCACGAGTTGCAACGCGCTTCGGAAACCGTGTTGCGCCTTGCCACGCAGACTCACACCGCTGTCGCCCGTAGCGACGTGGCGGGCGCGGACATCGCGCGCACGTCGCTGGAACGGCAACTCACACTGACCACGCGCATGATCGACGAACTTCTGTTCGGCGGTAGCGACGCTCAGCCTACGACGCACTGAGCGGCCGGCACCCGCGACGATATCAATCCCAGTCTCGATTTTCTGAAAACTGAAATGAGCGCTTTAACGGTACTTCTTTGCATCTGGGCCACGGTCGCTTTCTGCGCGATCCTTTTTATCCGTGGCGCCAGCGCGCGCGTCGAGCGTCCGGCGAAAACGCCGCCATTGCGTGCGTCGCGCTATTCGATCGCGGAGTAACGGCGGCCCATGCTGCCGCCGCGGCGCAAGCAGGCGAGGTAACATGAAGTGCGCCAGCGCCCATGCTGGATTGCACTGACGGTACCTTCAGCGGAGGTTTTCGCATGGACACGCATTCGATTCTGGGCATGATGCACGCCGAAGAGGCTTTGCTGGTTTCGGTCGTGCGGTCGTTGCCGGCGGACATCAAACGCAAGATCGCCAATGATTTCCACGAACAGGTTCAACTCGCGGAAACGTCGCATCTGAACCCGACCACCGATCGAGAAGCGAGCGACGCATTCAAGGCCCATCTCAGACGGTTGTCGAACATGCTGGCTTCGTTGTCTTGAGCGAAGAGGGCGGGACGGAATTCTCAATGCGGTGCGTCGCCGGATCAAGCCGGGCAATTCGACTCACGCATTCATTGGAAGCATCGAGCCGCAGCCAGACAGCCGCTCGTCCCCCCGTGTTCCGATTTGCCCCCCAAAAAAGCCGATAAAACGGGCTCCCTCCGCCATTCGCGCTATCTCCGCTGACATGCGGCAGTGCTTACCGAAAGCGCGCAGTCGCAAGCTGCCAGGCCCCGTTTATTGGGGGCAGCTTAAGCCTCGCTTAAGAAAGCGTCCCTAGGCTTGCCACCAACCTTATGCAGCGCCTCATGCAGTGACCAGCGGCGCTGATCAATAAACCCACCAGCATGTGCGTGTCGTCGGCGCACCGCCGGTCGACCGCTTTTAGTCAATGCCCCTATCTGTAGCTCGTGTCCTGCCCGGACGGGCCGGCAAAATCATCGTTGTCTGTGCGATCAGCTCCGTGTGCGCGGCCTACCTGGTGAGCCATGATCGCGCGACTCGCACCGAGGACCCCGACGTGTCTCTGGTGAGCAAAGACTCGGCGAAACCCGCCGCCACTTCACCTGCCGCGCCGGACTCAACCAGCATCCCCGAGACGAAGCCTCCCGTTTTCACCGTCAAGCACGCATCGATCGAACACAGCTTCGCTGCCGCCGCGAAAGCCATGGGTGTCGACGCAGCCACCACGGCGATTCTGGCGCGCGCATTCCGCGGTGAACTCAATTTTTCGCGCGATCTGCGATCCGGCGACAGCGTGAGCGCAGTGTTCGACGACAGCGGCGACAGCGCTGCGGAGAGTGAGCCGCTCGCGGTTAGAGTCGTTCGTGGCGGGACGACGCACGACCTGTTCCTGCACAAGGATCTTCAGGGCAAGCCTTTCTATTATTCGAAAGACGGCGCGAGCACCAGGCCTTCGTTCGAGCGCTATCCGCTGGAATTCACGCGGGTGTCGTCGGGCTTTTCGTTGCATCGACTCGATCCGGTGCTGCATCGCTGGCAAAGTCATGACGGTGTCGATCTCGCCGCACCCGCCGGCACGCCCGTTCATGCAACGGCGCGTGGTGTGGTCCGCTTCATCGGCCGGCAGACCGGTTACGGGAAGGTGGTCGTCATTCAGAATCCGCCGCCATACTCGACGACGTTTGCCCATCTGTCGCGCTTTGCGAAGGGCTTGCGTCGCGGCAGCCGGGTCAGTCGCGATCAGGTGATCGGCTATGTCGGCGAAACGGGCTGGGCGACCGGTCCGCATCTGCACTATGAAGTCCACGTGGACAACGTGCCGCACGATCCGCTGACCGTCGAGTTGCCGCAGAAGACGCCGCTTCACGCCGACGAGATGCCGCAGTTCAAGGCACGCGTCGCGGAATTGACGGCACTCCTGTGAGCCGATGCGGGCCGCGATGACGCAACGCGTTCGCGGCCCGTCGCGTCATGGTGAGCGCGAAAATCCTTCGAGCGGACGGTGCCTGCGTCTCAGCTTTGCGACATCTCGGTCCGCTCTGGGAAACGCTATTTTGTTCACACAAACAACGGTATATCTGACCGAAGCGTTCGGCAAAGCATTGTCAGCCGGTACGGCTACGGGTTTTCCATCGGCCGGTAAAGCGCGCGGCCCGCTTCGCACGGAAGCGCTGCCACGCTAACGGGTCGCGTCTCAATTCCGAGTCATTACGTGCCGCGAAGCACGTGTCAAAGCAGAAGCCGAATTGAAAACTGCGCACACGATGTTGTCCAGCAAGGCTTTGAGATCTCATGGCATAGCTGTTGCAATAAGCGAATCACAAAGCAAAACACGCTGCAGCCGGAGATACAAAGCAGGTACCACGCAGTGAACAAATTCCGGCAGCAGCAAATGTCTTCGTGGATCGCGTTCGGGGAGATCGACGCATCTCACGGGGTGCGGCGGGGCCAACAAAAATACGGATGTCGATAAAACAACGACACGGGTGACCGATACGAAATATATCGACCACCCGTGATCGTGACGACGTGTGACGCGGGGGCCTCGCCACTTTTTTTCTGTCCAGTTCGTGCGACATGACGCTTCACATTCATATCACCAAAGCTCACGCGAACCGAACGCTTGCGTACCACCCGGCAGACTGCGAAGATCGCAGAAAGCGCCTGTCATCTCTGGCGTTGCGTCGACCCACGCCGACCAGCTGCCCGGCAAGGTGCCTTTGATAGACCCTGGTCACCGGGGAATCCCATGTTTGCGTCAAGCCCGTTTTCCGGCCTGTTGCACCACGCGAGCCTCTGGCTGCAAGCGTACGCGCTCGTGCTGGCCATGATGGGCGTGGGTGCGTTGCTGGAGCGTCGCTGGCCCGCCACGCTGCTGCAATCGCGCTCGGGGCAGCGTTTGAACATGGCCTATGCGGGTTTGTATCTGGCGCTCGTGGAGGCGGTGAAGCCGTTGACTGCGGCGGCGAGCGTCGCAATCGTGAACGCGCTCGGCGGCGGCATGGTCGTGCTGGTGTCGCGGGGGTGGGGTGCGCTGGCGTCGTTCGTGATCGTGCTGCTGACCATCGACCTGCTCGAATACGCGTTCCATCGCCTGCAGCACACGTGGCCGATGCTGTGGAAGCTGCATTCGCTGCACCATAGCGCCGTCGATTTCAACGTCACGGTGACCCTGCGCCATCACTGGTCCGACGCGCTGATCAAGGGGTGTCTGCTGTATCCGCTGGTCGGCGTGCTGTTCAGGGTCGAGCCGTGGATCGTCGGGGCGACTTCCGTCGTGTTCATGTCCGGCAATTATTTTGCGCATCTGAATCTGCGCGTGGACCTTGGCCGATACGTCACGTGGATCAACAATCCGCAATATCACCGCTTGCATCACTCGACCCGCGCCGAGCATTTCGATCACAACTTCACGCAACTGCTGCCGCTCTGGGACCACCTGTTCGGCACGCTGTGGGTGCCGGCGAAACACGAGTGGCCCGCCACTGGTCTCGACGACGGCACGCAGCCGCACTCGCTGCTCGGCGCGATCAGCTGGCCGCTGGGCGTGCAGGTCGGGCGCGCCGTTGCGCTCGGCCGCGAGCCGATCGCGCTGCTGGACAAGGAAACGAAGTGACGTTGCCGAGCGGGCGCAGACCGGGCCGCTGAGTCAGGCGAGCCGCGCGCTGCGCACCGCCTTGCCGCCGAGCAGGCAAACGATCAATGTCGCCATCAGGAGCACGCACAGTGCCACGCGCAAGCCGAGCACGCCTGCGCCGAGGCCGATCAACGGCGGTCCGACCAGGAAGCCGGCATAGCCGGCGGTAGCGGCCATCGACACGCCCGTCGCCGGCGTCACGGTCGAGCGGCCCGCCGCGCTGAAAATCACCGGAACGATATTCGCGAGGCCGACGCCGACCATCGCAAAGCCCACGCAAGCGGTCAGCACGGTCGGCAGACTGAGCACCAGCGCGAGACCCGCCACCGCAACCAGCCCGCCGAGCGCGACGACCCGGCTCGAACCGAAGCGGCGCACGGACACATCGCCGACAATGCGGCAGGCCGCCATCGAGAACGCAAACGCGGAGTAGCCGATGGCGGCGACGCTCGCCTCCTGATTCAGGGTCGAGCGCAAGTACACCGCGCTCCAGTCGGCGACCGCGCCTTCCACCAGCATGCAGAGAAACGCGAGCATCGCCAGTTTCATCACGCCGCCGCTGGGCCACGCGAATCCACTCGATGCCGCGGCCGCGCGCGGACCGAGGTCGCGCAACGCCAGCGTCGCCGCGCTGACGATCAGCACGGCAATGAACGCGTCCGGCGCGAGCAGTCCGCCGATCACGCCGACGCCGCCTTTCTGCAACATCGCACCCGTTGCCGCGCCGAGCAGGCCGCCCGCACTCCAGGCTGCGTGAAACGACGACATGATCGGCGCGCGCCACTGCGTTTCGATGGTGCTGGCGTGGCCGTTCATCGACACGTCGAGCGCGCCGTTCGCCGCGCCGAGCGCGAACAGAACGAGGCACAGCACGGCCAGGCTGGGCGCGAACGCGGGCAGCGGCAACGCGATGACGAACGCCGCGCCGAGCAGCGCGGTGGCGCGGCCGCTGCCGAAGCGCGGCGCGAGTTGCCCCGCCAACGGCATGGCGACGATGGCGCCCAGCGCAAACGCGAACAGCGCGATACCGAGCGACGTGTCGCTGAGCGCGAGACTTTCCTTGATGCGCGGCACTTCGACGGCCCATGCGCCGATGCCGAAGCCGTTGGCGAGAAACACGCCGACGGTCGCAATGCGCTCCTTGAGCGGCTTGACGTGGTCCACATGAGCATTGGCGAGTGCGTTCATGAGCGCGCCACCATCACGTTGTCGCAGACCGCTTCGAGACTCGCGAGCCGAGCGGCCGGCACGTCGGCTTCGACGAACAGATAGTCGATGGCCGCGGCCGGCGCCACCGAAAAGGGCGCGGCGGTCATCAGCTTTTCCGAGGTCAGCGCGATGGCGATCTGGCCGCTCGCTTTCACCATCGCCCGTTTAAGTTCGGCATCTTCGGCATCGAACGCGGCGACGCCTTCGTCGGGATCGAGCGCACAGGCGCCGAGAAAGCACAGGTCTGCGCGGACTTGCTGGATCTGCAGCAGCGCGGTTGCGCCGAGTGCGCCCGCCGCACCGCGTGCGATGCGCCCGCCGACCAGAATCACGTCGAAGCCCGGGCGGTTCAGCAGACGGCTGCACGCCTCGGGCGAATTCGTCACCACGGTCAGGTCCGCGTTGTCGGGCAGCGCCGCGGCGATCGCGACATTGGTCGAGCCGGCGTCGAGCAGAATGATCTGCTTCGGGCGCACGATCGACGCGGCCGCGCTCGCGAGACAGGCCTTGCGGTCCACGGCTTCACTCATGCGGACCGCGGCGGGCTTGTCGGCGGGCGAGATCAGCAAAGCGCCGCCGTAGACGCGCTTGCAATGTCCCTGTTCGGCCAGATCACGCAGATGACGCCGCACCGTGTGTTCGGAGGTCTGGAGTTCGGCGGCGAGCGCGGCCGCCAGCACGCGACCGTGCGTGCGCAGCCGCTCCAGAATCACCTGCTCGCGCTGCTCGGGCAGCAGTCCGTTGAGGGCTTCTTCACGTGTTCGCTGCATAGGGACACCTTGCCGTTGGGATTGAATCGATCATAAACGAGCAAAATGTATCGTAAACATGCGTCGAGGGCAACGCGAGTTTTTGAAAAGGCTGGCGAGTCAGGAGAAGCGGAGCCACGCGAAAGTGGCTGCCAGCAGGCGTGCGGCGCTCGGCACGGCGAGACCGTGGACGCCGCCGCGGCCTGAGCAGATTGAAGTATGCGGCGGGTAAGGCGGCTAGTTCGTCTAGCCGCGCGCTTCGGCTAGACGCTGGTCAGACGCCGCGAAGGCCGCCCAAAAAACATCCAGTCGAGCACCCACACCGCGACAAGCGTCGCGCCCATCAACGGAAAAACGATGCCGAGCAGGACGAGGCTGGTTTTCCAGCCGCGCATCGGCGGCGCGCCGCGTTCGCGCGAGGGTGCGCCGAGCGTGCGCTGCGGCCGCCGCTTCCACCACATCACGCAGCCCGTCACGGCCATCGCCGCGAGACCGAGCGAAATCGCGGCGCAGAGAATCTGATTGGCGAGCCCGAAGTAGCGGCCCATATGCAGCGATGTCCCGTACGACACGGCCTTCGACACTGCGCCGTAGTCGCTGTAGCGGATGTCTTTCAGCACCGCGCCGCTGTATTGGTCGATATACAGCGTGCGCTCCTTCTTCGGATCGTCGGGAAAGTACGAGACGGTGTAGACGCCGGTCGCGGAGGTCGGCAGCACGATGCTGAAGCCGTCCTTCACGCCAAGCGACGCGGCGATTTCGACGATGCGGCCGAGAGGTAGCGCCTGGGGCGCGTCGGCGTCCGCGTCGTCATGGGTGACGGCGGAGGAAGGCACGCGCGTGTTGCCGACCGCCCAAGGGGTGAGCGGCAGAGGCAGGTCGTCCATCACCATGCCGGGCATCGAGTCCGCGTCGGACGAGTGGCCGCTGTGTTCGTCGTGTGCGTTTCGTGCAGAGTTGGCCTCGTCCCGCACAGGCATATTCATCGACGAGTCTCGCTCGCGACGCGCGCCCGGCAACACCGAGCGCAACGGCAAGCCGCCCCACGAACCGGGCGGCGCGCCGAGATTCGCGGCTGTCGCGAGGGCCTTGAACTGCTGACCCCACGAACCCGACCAGGGCAGGCCCGTCAACACGAATGCGAGCGCGCCGAGCGCGAGCCAGATGCCCATCACGGCATGCAGGTTTTTCCACAGTGCGCGCCCTTTGAGCGTGAAGCGCGGCAGCAGCGCCGCGCGTGCGGTGGTTTTCTCGCGCGGCCACCAGAGCGCGACGCCGGTGCCGATCAGCACCAGCGTCCAGCATGCGGCGAGCTCCATCAGCAGTTCGCCGGGTTTGCCGAGCAACAGCTTGCGGTGCAGCATCCGGTCCACCTGCATGAAGCGCCGCTCGACGCTCAAGGTCCCCAGCAATTCGCCGTTGTATGGATTCAGATAGGCGCTCTCTTTATCGCCGTCGGCGAGACGGAAGACGTACTCGGCGCTGCGGCGTGGATCGCTCGCGATGACGGCGGTCACCGCGGTCGAGCCAGGCGGCATGGCCGCGCGGGCTTTCGCGAGCAGGGCGTTGTCGGGCAGCCTGGGCGTCGCCTGTGATTCGACGATCAGCCGATGGCGATACAGCAGCGGCTCGATTTGCGGCTGGAAGCAATACAGCGTGCCGGTGATCGCGAGCACGACCAGAAACGGCATCACGAAGAGACCGGCGTAGAAGTGCCAGCGCCAGAGCGTCCGGTAGCCGCGGTTCGGGGCACCGGTGGCGGGGTTGATGCGTTGAGCGGCGGTAGTGGTGGACATGCAATCCTCGTCAGGCATGAATGGGGCGGTCGGCTTGCGCTCGTGAGGCACTCATATCGAGCGTCCTGAGGCGCGCTGAAGCGCTCAGATGCGCAACTTCGCTTCCACATAAAATGTGCGGCCGGGATAGGGGTGATAAACGAAGTAGCGCGCGTCGAACAGGTTGTCGACGCCGATGCCGATCTCGCTCAGCTTCGTCGGCCTGAAGGTGAATTTCGCGTCCGCCACCGTGTACGAACTCGTGCCGCCGAAGACGTCCGGGTTCGTGTCGGTATTGGTCAGCGTGTTGTACTGGCGTCCCGAGTAGCGCGCGGCGAGCGTGAGCGCGGCGCGTTCGTCGAAGTGATAGGTCGCGGCGATATCCGCACGCCACAGCGGAATCCGGTAGAAGTACTTGCCGACCGTGGCCGGGTTCTGCGCGTTGGCAATGATCTTCGATTGCGTATAAGCGACGCTCGCCAGCAGGTCCAGACCGTGGACCAGCACGTCCTGTCCCGAGTAGCTCGTCTCGACGCCGCGCGAGCGAACCTTGCCGATGTTCTGGAAGTTCGTCACGTTGGGAATCACGGTCGTGTCGGTCTGGCTGAAGATCGTGTTCTTCACGTCGTCCTGGAACAGCGAGAAGCGGAACACGCCATTCCAGTGCGCCCATTCGGCGCTCAGCTCTTTCGACAGATCGTCTTCGGGTTTCAGGTTCGGATTGTTGTTGACGATCGACGAGCCGTTGATTTGCCCCTGGAACAGTTCGCCGACGGTCGGAAAGCGGTAAGCGCGGCCAATCGACGCGCGCAAGGTCAGATCGTCGCTGACGTCGAACGACAACGACGCTTTCGGCGAAAAGTGACTCTGGCTCGCATCGCCAAACGCAACGGTCTTGCCAGGCAGCGACTGCGCGCCGTCATAGGCTTGCCAGCTTTCGTAACGCACGCCGTAGACGAGCTTCCAGCGCGGCAGAAAACGCCAGGCGTCCTGGGCGTACAGCGCCTGGGTCTGCGTCTTGCCGACGAACGCGTTCGCAAACGACGTCGCGTCGCCCTCGCGCCAGTTCAGCGTGTTGTAGCCCTGGTTGTCGAGGAAGTAGTTGTCGTAGTGATAGCCGAAGCTCAGTGCGTGATTCAGAAGACCGGCCTGAGTGTTCATCGGCGTATACGTGCCGCGCAGATCGAGCGTTTTCCAGCCGGTGCCGTCACCGAAGATCACCGTGCCCGGTCCATTGCCCGGTGCGCCGGAATTCGCGGTGCGCGCGACGCTGTTGCTGATGTCGTAGTACGAAGCAATCGCCTCGCCGTTCCAGCCGGTGGCGTTGCGTGTTTTCAGCGAGAGTCCGTACAGCCAGTTTTCGCTGTTTCCGCGGCTCGGCGCGAATGCGGCTTCGGGAATCGTGTAGCGGTAGCCGCCTATCGACACCGTGCCGCTGTAGACGGGGTTGCCGTTTTCATCGCGCAGGAAGGTCGAGGTCTGGCTGTCGTAGGTCTGGTGCCAGTAGCCGAGCGTGAAGCCCGCTTGCAGCGTCGGCGTGAAGTCGTACTGCATCTTCAGCTTGAACTGGTCCTGCACCGTGTGTTCGATGCCTTCGCCGTTCACGCCGAGGACGGTGGTCGGCGTGTTGGTCTGGTTGTTGTAGAAGTACGCGCCGGTCACGGGCGTGTCGCCGGCTTTCGCGGGTGTGGCCGATTGCGCGAGCGTCGCGAACTGCAATGGCTGGCTGGTGTTCTCCAGGTGATTCACGCCGAGAAGATAGGAAAACTTACCGATCCGGTCGCCGATCGACGCGCTCATTTCGCTGCCGTTGAAATTGCGGTTCACGCCGTACAGGCTGAAGTGCTGGGTGAATGCCTTGACGTCCGCGGTGGCTTCGAATTGCTTCGGCATGCGCGTGCTGATGAGCACCGTCGCACCGAGCGAGTTGCCCGGATATAGCGCCGAATACGGACCGTAGATCACGTCGACCTGCTGGATCTCGTCCGGATACACCATCGACCAGCGCGGCGCGAACGTGAAGCTGTTGCCGAGCAGGTTGGAGAGCAGCAGACCGTCCGCGTAGACGAGACCGCGCGCGCTTTGCGCGTTGCTCGTGCCGCGCACGGCGATGAGCGAATTCAGATCGCCGATGAAGCGCTTGCGCACGGCGAGGTTCGGCATGCACTTCAGCACGTCTTCGGTGTTGACGACGTTCCAGTTGGCAAACTGCTCGCGCGTGCCGGTCTCGACCGAGGCCGGCAGGTTCGGGTCGACGGCGCGCGGCGCGGTCGCCGTATTTGCATTGGCGCTGACGCTGACCGCGGGCAGCGTGGCCTCGGTGTTCGTGCTGTCGGCGGCGTGGGCTGACGACGATACCAGGGCCGGCACGAACGCCGACACGCAGGCCGGAATCAGCGCCGGCCAGTACCCGGGAAAACCCGCCGCGCAGCGCGGGTGCGGCAACCGGCGAAACGGGGCAACTCGTAGGATGCCGCGTGCGTCACGGCGCACGCAAAGGGACAGGCTTCGCAGGGCGAAGTTGAACATGAACGTTTCCTTGATGCATTGAACAGACGATCGCGCGCACCCTCGACGGGTGCGACAAATGCGCGATCAGGACTGGCAGGGATCAGGAAACGGCAGGCGGGGCTCTAGGGCGTCCCGAGGGGAACGCGCCGAGCGGCGTGAAGCGGGTGGAGAGCGTGGGCGGCGCGGTGCCGGACAACGCGAGGGCGGCGGGGAGGGCGACGGCGGCGACCGTCGGCATCGCGACATGATGTTCGAGCAGATGACAGTAGCCGCACGCGCCGAAGGCGTCGTCGTGGCTCAGATGCACCGGCTCGGGGGCGGTGTGGGCGGCCTGTGCAACAAGGCCGGCCTCGCTCGCGCCGGACGGCTGGAGCGCCGAACAGAGCGCGGCAATCGGCTCGTGCGCCCGGTCCGACATCAGCACCTGACTCACGAGCGGCGCGAACACGACGAGCCACATGGCGAACAGGCCAAGCCAGGCGGTCGTGCGGTTGCGGGATCGTAGCGTCATGATGATCGGGATGAAGGCGGGGCGATTCTAACATTGCCGCGCGATCCTTTTTCTCGTGATGCCGGTTATAGCGGTGGAATAGACGGCAAAAAGCCGCTCATTTCGGCGCGCCGGAGCCGCGGCGGATCACTTAAGCTGCCGGTTGCACGCAACGCCGCGCGTCTGGCCGGCGCCGTGCCGCTTTCCTTTTTTCTTCGCTCATGACGCCCACGCAGACGCTCGCTTTCCCAATCGCCGACATCAATCAGCAGGCCGTCACGTTATGTTCGGCCGGACAGTTCGCTGAGGCCCTGGCGATGGTGACGCCGCTGCTGAACGACGCCACGCTGCCGGACGACACACACGCCGACGCGCTGAACATCGCGGGCGCCTGCTCGCTTGCGTTGCGCAACGTGGTCGATGCGGAGCGCCATTGGCGCGAGTGCCTGCGCGTCAAGCCCACTTATGCCGAGGTGTACGGCAGTCTCGGCTCGCTGTTCAGGTCGCTCGGGCGCCTGTCCGCCGCCAAGGCGATGTATCGGCAACTGGTGTCGCTGCAACCGCATCACGCCGATGCTCATCATCATCTCGGCGCCGTGCTGTACGGGCTCGGTTACAAGGAGGCGGCGGAAGCGTCGTATCGTCACGCGCTGACGCTGCGCCCCGACTACGCGGAGGCCCACTACAACCGGGGCATCGTGCTGCGTGATCTGCGCCGCCCGCAGGAAGCCGAAGCGGCTTATCGCGAGGCGCTGATCGGCCTGCATGATTATGCGGAGGTGCACAACAACCTCGGCAGCGTGCTGGTGGAACTCGGCCGCCACGAGGAGGCCGACGCGGCATATCGTCAGGCGCTCAGCATCCGGCCGCAGTATCCCGAGGCGCTCAACAACCTGGGCGGCGTGCTGAAGGCGGCGCACCGGTTCGTCGAAGCGGAGTTGGCCTGCCGGCTCGCGCTGACTATCCGGCCGGACTATGCGGAGGCGCATCTGAACCTCGGTGCGGTGCTGGTGGACCTCGGGCGTTTGCCCGAAGCCGAGGCCGCCTACCGCGAAGCGATTGCCTGCCGCCCCGACTACGCCGAGGCGCACTACAACCTCGGCATTGCGCTGTTCAGGCAGGAGCGTCTCGTCGATGCCGAGCAGGCTTACCGCGACGCGATTCGCTGGCAGCCCGGCATCGCGCACGCGCATAACAACCTGGGCTGTGTGCTCCGTTTGCTCGACCGCTTCCCGGAGGCAATCGAGGCCTTTCATCGGACGCTCGAAATCTGCCCCGAACTGGCCGAAGCGCATTTCAACCTCGCCAGTGCGTTGACGCAATCCGGGCATCTGCACGAGGCCGAACGCGCCTACCGCGAGGCGCTTGCACTACGCCCCGACTATGCCGACGCCCGCTTCGGTCTGGCCGCGCTGCTGCTCGGCCTGGGCCGCTTCGAAGAAGGCTGGCAACTGTACGAGAGCCGCTACGGGCATCCGTCGTTCGTGCATCACCAGACGCGCGCCTTGCTCGCCTGCCCGCAGTGGCAGGGGCAGACGCTCGCCGGTAAGTCCCTGCTCGTTTGGCAGGAGGACGGCCTTGGCGACATGCTTCAGTTCAGCCGCTATTTCGCGTTACTCAAAGCGCAAGGGGCCACGCATATCACGTTCGCGTGCGCGCCGGCGTTGCATCGGCTGATGGCTCGCGTCGACGGCGTGGACGCCGTGGCCGATCATGTCGCCGCGATGGCGCGCGTGTCGAGCTACGACTGCTGGACGAGTCTCCTGAGCGCACCGTTCTATCTGCGCACGACCCTCGATACGATCCCGTCTGCCGCACAACTGCCGGTCGACCCCGCGCTCGTCGACCAATGGCGGCCGATGCTCGATGCGCTGGCGCCGTGCCGCAAGATCGGTCTGGTCTGGAAGGGCAACGCGAAACACCATAACGACGCGAACCGCTCCATTCCTTCATTGACGACGCTTGCGCCGCTCTGGCGCGTGCCGGGCCTGAGCTTCGTGAGTCTGCAAAAGGGGCAGGGCGAGGACGAAGCGCGCGATCCGCCAGACGGCCAACCGTTGCTCGACCTCGGCGCGAAGGTGACGGATTTCGCCGACAGTGCCGCCATCGTCGCGCAACTCGATCTGGTCATTTGCGTGGATACGTCCATCGCGCATCTGGCTGCGTCGCTGGGCAAACCGTGCTGGGTGCTGCTGCCGGAGCGGGACCCCGACTGGCGCTGGATGCACGGGCGCGACGATTCGCCGTGGTATTCCGACGCGTTACGGCTGTTTCGCCGCGCGCCGGGCGAGGGGTGGTCGGCCTCGGTCGAGCGGGTCAGGCAGGCGTGCGCCGAGCGTTTCGGCGCGGCGCCGCCTCGCGCACATCAGGCCGACACGAGCGTCATCGAGAAGCCGTCCCATCCTTTCGAGCCGACAGTCTGAATCGCGGTCGAGTCGAGGCGCGGATTCGTCGCGAGCAGCCTGAAGAATTCGTGCAGACCGATGACGTCGGGGTCGGTGCTCGCCGCATCGGCAATGCGGCCCCCGCGTATCACGTTGTCGCCGACGATCAGCGTGCCGGGCCGGCTCAGTTGCAACGACAGGCGCAAATAGTCGGGGTAGCTCTTCTTGTCGGCGTCGAGAAAGATCATGTCGAACGGTTCGACGCCGTCCGTGACGAACTTGTCGAGCGTTTGCGCGGCCGCGCCGATCACGATCGAGACAACGCCCGACAAACCGGCTCGCTGGACGTTGGCGCGCGCCACTTCGGCGTTCCCGGGATTCGCTTCGAGCGAGATGAGCCGGCCGTCCGGGGGTAGTGCTCTCGCGAGCCAGATCGTGCTGTAGGCGCCTAGCGTGCCGACTTCGAGAATACGGCGCGCGCCGCGCAACTTTGCGAGCAGATGCAGCAGCTTGCCCTGATTGGGCGCCACGTTGATCGACGGCAGACCGGCTGCGGCGCTCGCGTCCAGTGCGGCATCGAGCGCGGCGTCCTGAGGCAGCAGCCGGCTCGTCAGATAGTCATCCATCGCATTCCACTGTTCCTGATTCATCGTCTCACCCTGGTCATGTGCCGATATGGAAGGACAGGTACGTTGTAGCAGAAAAGCGCGCTGCGTATTGTTGGGCAGCGCCGGTTTGTAAGCTGGAACGTTCGTTGCCACCATGCGGCGAGATACGGAGCACTCAGGTATCACTGTTACCGATAAACAGATGCGATGGCCTCGCGTACTGCTTTAAACGGTTTCAAAACAATTTCGACTCCTACAATGGGAGCTGATACGCAGACGCAGGAGGAGACATGCCACGCATCGCAATGCCACGCACGACCCGTTGGCGCTTCGAGCGCGCAGCCGGTGCGACGTCTTTCGCATGGGAAGCACGGCGATGAGCGGCCTGACACGCATCGATACGGTGGCTTTCGTCGGCTTCGGCGAGGCCGGCGGGATACTCGGCGCGGCGCTGGCCGCGAAAGGCGTGCAGGTGTCGATGTTCGATCTGCGGCGCGAGCAGCTTCGCGACAAGGCGCGGGCCGCGGGCGTCCGTGTCGCCGGGACGCTGCAAAGCGCGCTCGCTGGCGCACAGATGGTTGTATCGGCGGTGACGGCGGAAGCCGACCTCGACGTGGCACAAGCGCTTGCGCGCTGCCTCGAAGCCGGGCAGGTCTGCCTCGACATCAACTCGGTCTCGCCACACACCAAGCAACATGCGCAGGCGTGCATCGAGGGCGCCGGCGCGCATTACGTCGAAGCAGCCGTGATGGCACCCGTGCCGCCTTATGGCCTCGCCGTGCCGATGTTGTTAGGCGGCGCCGCTGCGGCGGATCTCGCGCCGCTGCTCAACGCATTGGGCTTCAATGCGAGCGCGGTATCGGAGAAGATCGGCGTGGCGTCGGCGGCGAAGATGTGCCGCAGCGTGATGATCAAGGGTATCGAAGCGTTGACCGTGGAGTGTCTGCGCGCGGCGCGGCATTACGAGGCGGAGTCGATCGTGCTGGCCTCGCTCGCGCAAACCTTCGGCAAGATGCGCGACGATGCGGACGTGCCCGGCTATCTGGTGAGCCGCGTCGCCGAACATGGCCGCCGGCGTGCGGCGGAAATGCGCGAAGTCGCACAGACGTTGCAGGAGGCCGGCATCACGCCGTACATGAGCGACGCGTGCGCGCATCTCCAGGACAGCATCGTGGATGCGATGCAGGCGGGCGGCATCGACTACGACACGCTGCCCGCGCCATTCGACTGGCGCGCGTTCTTCGACGGCTTGCCGGGCCGGACATAGCAAAAGCCCCTGCAAACAGCGGCTATTTCGCGCCGATGCTGATCGTGCGCGTGACGTCGACCACCGAGAGCCGGATCGCATCGATCAACGCGCGCGCCGCTGGCGACGGCGTGCCCGCCGCGCGCACGGTCAGGCCGATGTCGCGCCGCGTGTTGTGAAGCTGCGCGTCGAGCACCACCAGTTGCCCCGACTGCACCTCATGATGCAACTGCTGCGCCGACAGCGCGGCCGCCATGTCCGTGCCGAGCAGCAGGCCGCGTATGACCGCGAGGTCGGCGGTTTCGACCGTGGGCAACGGCGGCTTGACCTTCATCCGTTTGAATTGCGCCTCGAACAGCGCACGCGCCGGCGAGTGGCTGCGCGGCAGGATCCATTGCACGTCACGCAGGCCCATGACGGTCAGGCCTCGCTCGAGCGTCAGCGGATGATCGCGGCGCACCAGCACCACCATGTTTTCCGACATCAGGCGCTCGTTCTTCAGGCCACTCGACGCGTCGTTGTCGCGCAGCGCGCCGAGAATGAAGTCGATGTCGCCCGCTCGCAGACCGGCCACCAGCGTCTCGTACGAGCTTTCGTCGGTGACGACGCGCACGCCCGGGTTCTGCGAGGTCATCCGCGCGATCGCTTTGGGCAGGATCAGCGTGCGCCCGAGCGGCAATGCGCCGACCGTCACGGAGCCTTGAATCTTGCCGTGCAATGCCGCGATATCGTCGGGCACGTGCCGCAGTTCGTTCAGCGCGCGACGCACGTGCAGCAGGAACGTTTCGCCTTCGGCGGTGAGCAGGATGCCGCGCGGGCTCCGATGAAACAGACTCATGCCTGAGCCGCTCTCCAGCACGCGAATCGCGGTGCTCACCGCGGGCTGGCTAATGCCGAAGGTCTTCGCCGCGCTCGGCATGTGCCGATGCCGCGCAAGCGCCGCGAACAGTTGCAGCCGCCGCGTGTTGAGCAGATACGCCGGCAAGGCGCCTTCCGCCGCGGGGCGGCGGCGCGCCTGGCGCGCGGCGCACCACTGCGCGAGCTCCTCCAGCTCCGCGAAAATCCGCTCGCAACGATGCAGCACGGCGCGGCCGACGGGCGTGGGCAGCATGCCCGACGGGCCGCGGTCGAAGAGCGGTTCGCCGAGCGCCGATTCCAGTTCCTGCACTGAACGCGTCACCGCCGACTGTGCGCGAAACAGCGCCGCGGCCGCGCGCGTCGCGCTGCCCATTTCGGCGACGAGCCGGAACGCGCGCAGTTGCGCGAGATTGAGCAGGTCTTTGCTGTTCACGGACGACGGCGTTTTGACCGGCGCCGCGTCGCTCGCCATCGACGTGTTATCGCTCATCACGCGGCCCCCGCAATCAGATGCAACGACGGCAGCGACAGATTCAGGCTTTCCTTCGAGATGTGCGTGTGCTCTTTCATCAACGCATCGACGCGCGCGCCTTCGCCCTTCTTCAGCGCATCCACGATCGCATGATGCTGGCGATGCGCGTACATCAGCATCATGAACTGACGCTCGCGCGCGGCTTCGTCGAAGGCGATCGTGAAGGGTGACACGAACGGGACCTTGTCGTTCAGGCGCAGTGCGGCCGCCACCGCCATGTTCTGCGCCGCGTCGACGATCAGCGCGTGAAAGCGTCCGTTCATCTGCGCGTAGCGCAGGTCGTCGCCGGCTTTCAGATGCCGCTGGGCGAAGAGGTCGTCGCCTTCGCGCAGGCAGTCGTCGAGCGCCGCCGCGAGCGTCGCGCTCACGCCGCTCTCCGCCACCGAGCGGGCCGCGAGTCCTTCGAGCACGCCGCGCACGTCGATCGCATCGAGCACGTCGCGCACGCTGAAGCGGCGCACCACGTAGCCGCGCGAGCCCGAGCGGTCCAGCAGCCCTTCCGACGACAGCACGCTCAGCGCATAACGCAGCGGCGTGCGCGACACGCCGAGCCATTGCGCGAGCTGTGCCTCCACGAGACGCTGACCGGGCGACAACTCACCGGCGAGGATCTTTTCGCGTAACGTCTGGACAATCGTCTGCTGGGTCGTCTCGTTCATTGTGGTCTGCTCGTCGGAAGCACGGAAGTATAGCTACGCGCGCCGCGCCGCACCACGCCTGTAAAACAGCTTGCGACTTCTTTTCAGGGGCATCTGTTCTGTTTATCGCGTGCGGACGGGCGAGGAGGCTCGCCGGACCTTGCGAAACCAGCTTGGGATACCGACAAAGCCATGCGCCGCGTGGCTTGCAGCGCTGCGCCGCTGCTCGCCGGGCGCCGACTGGCAGCGTTTTACCCCATTAACCTATGGCCGACTGAGGTTTACCCGCACTTCCCGGCAGAGGGCACAATTCCTATCTTTGTATCCCAAGATGGTCGCGCTGGCTACTTCCCCGGTCACGCGAACCTATCCGATTGGCAGGCGGCACGAAGCAACGGAAGACAACGAATATGGCAAGGATCATTGGCGGCATTGGCACCTCGCACGTGCCCACCATCGGCTTGGCGTACGACAAGGGCAAGCAGAACGAGCCCGCGTGGGCGCCGCTCTTCAAGGGTTACGAACCAGTGGCGAAATGGCTCGCGGAGCGCAAGCCCGACGTGATGGTGATGTTCTACAACGATCACGCCAACAGCTTCTTCTTCGATTGCTATCCGACCTTCGCGCTGGGCGTGTCGGCGAATCACGAATTCGCGGACGAAGGCGCAGGCAAGCGTCCGCTGCCGGACATCGCGGGCCATCCCGATCTGGCGATCCACATCGCCGAGCAGATGGTCGCCGACGAGTTCGATCTGACGATCTTCCAGGACCGTCCGCTCGACCACGGCTGCAATTCGCCGCTCTCGCTGATGCTGCCGCATGACGGCGGCTGGCCGATGTCGCTCGTGCCGCTCGAAGTCAACGTGCTGCAGTATCCGCTGCCCACCGCGAACCGCTGCTACCGGCTCGGCCAGGCGCTGCGCCGCGCCATCGAATCGTTCGATCAGGATCTCGATGTCGTGGTGGTCGGCACGGGCGGCCTGTCGCACCAGGTGCACGGCGAGCGCAGCGGCTTTAACAACACCGAGTGGGACATGGAGTTTCTCGACCTGATCGTCAAGGACCCGCAGCGTCTCGCGGCGATGAAGCACGTCGACTACGTGCGCCTCGGCGGCGCGGAAAGCGTCGAGACGATCATGTGGCTCGCGATGCGCGGCGCGCTCGGTCCGAAGGTCCGCGAACTGCACCGCAACTACTATCTTGCGACCAGCACCGCGATGGCCGTGACGATCTATGAAGATGAGGTGGCGCAATGAACCCGCAACTGATCGGCGTCGAAGAACTGACCGGCACGTACCCGTTCGACATTCGCCAGAGCATTAAGGCAATGCGCCTGAACCGCTTCTTCTGGCAGATGCGTGAAGCACCGGCCCGCACGCTGTGGCTGGAAAATCGCAGCGCCGCCTATGACGCGGCGAAGCTCACGCCCGAAGAGCGCACGCTGGTCGACAACACCGACTGGATCGGCCTGATTCGTTACGGCGTGTGCTTCTTCGTGCTCGAAAAATTCGCGCGCGTGGTGAAGATCACGAACCTCGGCATGTACGCCAGCATGCGAGGCGAAACACTCGAAGCGTTTCTGAAAACGCGCATGGTGCCCGACGCGGTATAAGGCGCCGGATTCCGCCGGGCCGCCCCGGCAGACATTCACTTCTCGACACTAAAAGACCCCGGATTCGACAGAAATCCGGGACGGGAAAGTATTTTCTCGGAGACATGCATGACCTTCACCGATTCAGCCGATAACGCGGCGTTTGCCGTCGCGCGCCATGTGCCGCGCTCGTCCTTACTGCGTGCGCATTTACTTTCGCATTTGCTTCCGCATTTACCGCAGCGCCATTCTCACGCGTTGTGCCGCGCAGTCTAACCAGCTTTGAAACCTGAACCCGTGCGCAGCGGCATAACGCGATGCCGCGTGGGCCGTTGCGGCTGCGGCGCACGATAGCCGTTGTGATGAAACGTGTTTCGAGGAGAGAGGAAATGCATGGCAATTTCGGCGTGAGCAGAGCGGACCTCGAAAGAGGCTTGCGATCGGCGGATTTCGAGTCGCCCGGCTGGAAGGCGACGTTGCGCGCAGGCGTGATCGGCGGATTGACCGGTGCGGTGGTCATCTGGATTTACGAAGCGCTCGTGTGGGTCGGCGCGCAACACCTGATGCCGCTCGCAGGCATACCGCGCAACGCGACGGGCCTCGTGTTCGGCAAATACGTGCAGGAGTCGCTGGGGATCTGGGCGTATGTGGTGGGCACGGGCATTCACTTTGTGTTCGCGGCGGCGTGGGGTGTGCTGTTCGCGCTCGTGTGGCCTTACTTTCGCCGACGCGGCTACGAAGCGACGCTCGTGGCGCTGTTCTATGCGGTGCTCGCGTGGATCGTCATGCACGTGGCGATCATGCTCGCGTCGGACAACCACCCGAACTATTACGACCCCGCGGTGATTATCGGCGGGTTCATGTCGCACATCTTTTTCACCGTACCGCTGGCTTTGACCGTCAAGCGATTGCTGCAGCCCCAACGGCACTAGCGCAACAGGTTCGACAAACCTTCAGGCGCCATGCCGATAAAAAAGTATTTCAACGAGACGTAAAACCTGGAGATCAGAAGCATGAAGAAGAGTTTCAGACGCGTCGACGCCGTGCTGTTCGGCGCGACGATCGCAGCCGCCGTGCCGGCCTTCGCTCAAAGCACCGTGACGTTGTACGGTATCGTCGATAACGGCCTGTCGTACACCAATAACCAGGCGTCGCTCGGCGCCACCAGCGGCGGCAAATCGGCGGTCAAGATGACCCCCGGCGTGTGGGCCGGCAGCCGCTTCGGCCTGAAGGGCGCAGAGGACCTGGGCGGCGGCACGAAGGCGATCTTCCAGCTCGAATCAGGTTTCAATTCGGCGAGCGGCGCGCAGCAGTACGCCAACGCGATGTTCGGCCGTCAGGCGTGGGTCGGCGTGACCAACGCAACGTACGGTACGTTGACGGCGGGCCGCCAGTACGCGTCGTATTACCAGATGCTCTCGCCGTATAGCCCGACCACCTGGATCACCGGCTACTACGGCGCGCACCCTGGCGATATCGACGGCCTCGACACGATCTACCGTTCGAACAACACGCTCGAGTACACCTCGCCGAAGATCTTTGGTCTGACGGTCAGCGGTTCGTATTCGCTGGGCGGCGTGCCGGGAAGTTTCAACCGCGGCTCGACGTGGACGACCGGCGCGCAGTACGCGCTCGGCCCGGTCGGCTTCGCGGTCGGCTTCTCGCGGATCAACAACTCGACGCTCGGCGGCGGCGCGTGGGGTGCGGATTCGACGACCACGAACGGCGGCGCGCAGATCGGCGTTTCAGCACTGACCAACGGCTATCAGACTGCGCAGGCGCAACAGCGTTTTGCAGTAGGCGGTGGCTACACGTTCAATAGCGCGTGGGACATCACGGCAACCTATTCGAACGTGCAATACATTCCGGGCACGGGTTCGAAATTCCACGACACGGCGATCTTCAACACGGGTGGTGCGGTGCTCCACTGGAAACCGGCCATTGCATGGGATCTGGGCCTCGGCTATAGCTACACGCGTGCGACGCGCGCGAACGCGATCGACGATAACGCGCAGTACCATCAGTTCAACCTCTCCGAGTACTATTCGTTGTCCAAGCGTACCGGACTGTATGCGCTGCAGGCTTATCAGAAGGCGAAGGGCAAGACACTGGGCACCAATGGCGCGGGCCAGATCATCGACGCGACGGCGACGCTGGGCGACGGCTACAACACGACACCGTCTTCGTCGGGTAGCCAGTTTGCGGTTGGGGTGGGCATCATCCACCGTTTCTGATGTGAGGTTCATGTAGTGAAGAAGCCGGGTTGCTCGATAGCCCGGCTTTTTTTACGCGCTCGTTTTCGCGTGGGCTATTACATGGGAGGTAATTGGCGCGCTGCTCGGCCGCATCTAATCTTCGATGGTCGCGCGGTTCATTCCGGATCGCGCTCAACATCGAGGACAGATCATGTCGACGTTCCAGATTCATACCATCGAGTCCGCGCCGGAATCTTCCAGACCGGTATTGCGCCAGCTCCGGCAGAACTTTGGCTTCATCCCCAACATCGCGGGGGCGATGGCCGGGTCGCCCGTTCTGATCGAGGCCTTCTTCAGTCTGTTCCAGAAGGTTCATGCAGGCACGTTCGACGAAGCGCAAATCCAGACGTTGCTGCTGACGAACGCGGTGACCAACGCGTGTTCGTGGGCGGTAGCGTTTCACACCGCGCTGGCGCTGAACGAGGGACTTGCACCCGCCGATGTCGAAGCGATTCGCGCCGGTCGCGCGCCGGCGGACCGCCGGCATGCAGCGCTTTCCACGCTGACCAGGACGTCGATCGAGAAGCGTGGTCATCTCGACGAGCGGGACGTGAGCGCGTTTCTCGAAGCCGGCTTTCGCCGCGATCAGGTGCTCGAAGTGCTTGCCGTCGCGGCGGCGTCGACGATCACGAACTACGCCGGCAACATCGCGCAACCGCCGTTGGAGGAGCAGTTTCACGGGCACGTTTGGAAGCGCACCTGAGTTTCTTTCATACGAAGTCCGGCAGGCCGAAGGGAGTATGCTGACCCGCCCGGTTCGGTGAGCCCGCGTGGCTCGCCGGTCACCAGACTTTGCGTGCCTCCAGACTTGCGGACAGACAGCGATGAATCCTGCGAACCCAATCAAGAAAGCGCCACCGAACGACCTCGGCGCGTTGTTGCGTCACTGGCGAGATATGCGCGGCATCAGCCAGCTGGACCTGTCGTTCAATGCCGGGGTCTCGCAGCGTCATATCAGCTTTATCGAAAGCGGACGCAGTGTGCCGAGCCGTCAGATGTTGATGGATATCGCGCAGGCACTCGACATTCCCCTGCGCGAACGCAACACGCTACTGCTGGCCGCAGGCTACGCGCCGATGTACGCCGACCCCGCGTGGAACGCGCAGGAAATGCAGAGTGTCACGAAAGCGCTCGGAAGGATGTTGCGCCAGCACGAACCGTTTCCCGCGCTGGTCATGGACCGCTACTGGAATGTGCTGATGACCAACGAGTCCGCCCCGCGATTTTTCAATTGCTTCATCGATATGACGGCGCGCAAGGGACCGCGCAATATGCTGCATCTGATGTTCGATCCCGATGGATTGCGCCCCTTTGTCGCCGATTGGAAAAGTGTTGCGGATAGTTTAATTCAGCGGGTTTATCGGGAAGCGGTAGGGCGGGTGATTGACGAGCGCACGCGCGAGTTGGTTGCGGCGTTGCGTGCGTATCCGGATGTGCCGCTGGGGGAGAATGCCGAGCGTCAGGCCGGTGCGGATTCCGCTACAGCTGCTGCTGCGATGCCGGTGATACCCATTGGCTTCGTCAAGGACGGCCATGTGCTGAGGTATTTCTCGATGGTCGCGAGTGTCGGCACGCCGCAAACCGTCGCGGCGCAGGAACTACGTATCGAATGCATGTTTCCCGCGGATGACGAAACGGAAGCGCGTCACCTGGAGATGCTCGACGCGCTGCCGCTGCGGGATTGAGGCGTGGAGTCGATCGGTTCGGGGTGGACGCATCGGGTGAATCAATGCCGCACCGGCGCGCGGCGCCGTGTCGTGTCCGTTCTGACGATCGTTGCGCTTCTCGTCGACACGCGTTTGCGTGGCGTCGCCTTTTCCGTCGTTGTTGGGCTTGGCGGGTCTTGCGTCGCGACGTTTGCCGCCTCTGCCAGCAGACGGGCGGCCTGGTTCGCCGTGATGCGGGTGTGCGCGATGCCCTTTGCATCGAGTGCGATCACCTGGAATAGCTCGCGGTCGCATGCAAGTTCCTGCTGGTATTGCTCACTGGTCTGGACCAGCAATTCGAGCATCATTCGCTGGCGATGACGTTCATCATTCGTGATCGCAGGACTTCTGCAGAGTGAAGCCGCGAGTGAGATGAGCGTGTCCAGTTTGCTCATCTGGCGCTCGCATAGCTCGAAGGCGGAGAGGGCGAGTTTTTCGTATTGGAGAGCGTCGACCGGCGGGCGGGATGCGGATTGTTTGGTGGGTTTGGTCATGGTGCGTCTCCCTGAGATTTTTGAATCGCCCGACACTCGCCTGGTTACGTGGGTGAGCGGGCACGTGATGGGATTGGAAGACCGGGATCGTAGCCAACCGGCGAGCCTTGCGGCTCTCCCACCACGGCTCGCCCATTGACAAACAGATAGACGTGCAGCAGTAGACGCACGACGCGCCTGGGCGGGTGTGCGATGACGATCGCAGGCTTCCAACCTGACCGTCGGGTGTTTTCCGAAGGCCTGGTGATTATAGGCGAGGAAACGAGAGCATTTTTTATGGGATAGGGTTGGTCGACGGAGTTGAATCTCCAATTCAATCGGGTCGATAGAAGGAGCAGCAGGAAAAGATCGCGTAGTCAGTCATTTGCCCTTGGTGACGGTTGATGTTCAACCTGACTGCGGGCATTGAGCGGCTTTTTTTTTCGAGAGCACAGGTGAGTGCCGAAAGCTGAACGAAAAGAAGAAATCACGTGAGCGTCATGTCGCATCTATAAGGTCTCCGGCACGGTAAGAGGCGACAGCTTCGTCGCCGCCGTCAATGGAGACTAAAGACATGGCACGTGTTCTTTTCCCTGCATCGGCAACGCTGAAGGCGCTCGCGGCCGCGGCGATCATCGGCCTCGCTTCGGCGAACGCGCAAGCCGACGTGCCCGATCCCACCACGCAGATCACGCAAAGCGGTTACTCGCCGGTGTACGTCGGCGTCGATGCCGAAACCGCGACCGTGCCGTCGAATCCCGCGGCGGCGGGCGGCAAGCCCACCGTGAGCCGCGCGTACGTGATGCGCGTCGATCTGCGCGCGCCGGGCGTGAGCGTCGAGACCACCGGGCATAGCGGCCCGCTGATGACGACGTCGGAGACGATTTCCCAGTTTGCCGCCCGCACCGACGTGCGGCTCGCGATCAACGCGAACTTCTTTGCGCCGTGCTGTGCGACAACGCCCGAGCCAAAAACGGTCATTGGCTTGCTGGTATCGCACGGCCAGATCGTGAGTCCGCTGACCAATGATCCGACGCAAAGCGAAGCGGTGCTCGCGATCACGCGGCAAGGTAACGCGTATATCGCCAATGCGCCGCAGATTTCGGCGCAGGATCTGAAGCTGATCGATACGGCGGTCGCCGGCTCGGCGATTCTGCTGAAAAACGGTCAGGACGTCAGTGCCCAAAGCCCGAACGAAGGTGACCCGCTCAATCCGAACCCACGCACGCTGGCCGGCCTGTCGCATCAGGGCCGCTTTCTCTACTTCGTCGTGATCGACGGGCGCATCGCGGGTTATTCGACGGGCACGACCAACGCGCAATCGGCTCAACTCATGAAGGCGATCGGCGCGGACGATGCGATCAATCTCGACGGCGGCGGCTCGACCGAACTGGTGCGCGCCGATCAGGTCGGCGTGCCGTTCATCGTCGATACGCCGAGTGGCGGTGCGGAACGGCTCGACGCGTCGGCGATCGGCGTGCATGCGTTAAAGCTGCCGGAATTGCCTGGGTTGCCGTTTTGAAGCGCTTGGTGTCTGCGGCAGTGCCAGTTGCCTAAAAAACCAGGCGCTCATACAGACGTCTGGTTTTTTCGTCTGGATTTGCGACAGACCGAGGTCCGCGATCACTCCACCTCGAGCAGGTCCTTTAGCCTGTTCAGATCGCGCATGACCCATTGCGCGTCGGCGGCGAATTTTTCGTCGTTCATCCCCGGCACGCGGAACAGCGTGAGCATCACCTCGCTGCCCGTGCCGTTCGCGACTACACGCATCGGCACGTAAATCTCGCTGCCGTCGGGCAACTCGACGTAGTGATCGAGCACGCCGTATGCGTTGGGTTCGGTGAAACGGATCTTCACGGGGCCACTCTCGCCTTCGAATCGCCACACAGCGCCTTCGTTGCCGAGCGGCTTGCCGAGACCCGATGCCCAGCGCGCGAACGCGGCAGGTGGTGCCGTGAAGTCATACACGTCCCGCGGGTTTCGCTGGATCGATACGCTGATCATTTTCGATTCGGTCGTTGGCATCGCGCTGTCTCCGGTTTTCCTCACGCATTCGAATTCGTGCCGCGTTGGTGGATGATGCAGCCTTCACCTCCGGCAATAGAATGCTGGCGAGTGTGTTCGAGGTGCAGGCGTCATCAATGATAGATCGTCGTGGACGACTGCAGCTTCGTCAGCACGCCGCGTTTGAGCCGGAACCAGCCTTGCGAGCTTTGCATCACGACTTCATCGCTTTGCCAAAACACGCGCCTGACCGTCATGCGCTTACCCGAGCGCTCTACGATCGGCGGATTGTGTCGGAAGTCGTACAGCACCGGGCCGGAATCGGTTTGCACGAGCGTGCGCGTGACGGTGTCGTTTGCATCGCCGATGTCGTCGAAATGCGTTAGCGTGTTCGCGCCGAAACGATCGAAGGTTTCGTTGTCGAGCATCCCGACGAAATCGCGGTCGACGCGCACGAATTGCAGTTTGCCCGACGGCGTGACGAGCGGTCCGGCGTCGTTGCTTTCTGCATGAACGTACGTCGCGAAAGAGGTGGCTGCGAGCGCAGCGATGAACAGTCGTCTCATGTTTCGTATCTGGTCAAGGGGCGCGCCGATCGTGCCTCGCGCGTTGCCGGTAGCGCGGATCGTACTGCACCGAGTGTGGCGTTGCCATTATGCGTGGGCCGCGTCAGCGGGGCTTGTCGTCGTTGGACGACGACGTATTTCTGAACAGGCGGGCGCCGGAAAGGATCAGCAGCGCGATCGCCAGGCTGAGAATTGCGGTAGCTTCCCGGCCCATGCCGGCCGCCATCCCGAGACCGGCAGCCACCCACAGGCTGGCTGCCGTCGTCAGGCCGCGCACTTCGCGCTCGGCGCTGAGCTTTATGATCGCGCCCGCGCCGAGAAAACCGATGCCGGACACCAGCCCTTGCAGCACGCGGCTCAGGTTGTCCTGCGAGAACCCGGCCTGTAGCGGCACCAGCACGAACAGTGCGGAGCCGACCGAGACCATCATGTGCGTGCGCATACCGGCATCCCGGCCTGCCAATTCTCGCTCGAAACCCAGCACGCCGCCGAGCACGAGCGCCACCACGAGCCGGATGAATAGCTGGGTCAGGTCTGCCGCGTCGTTCAGATCGGCAAACTCGCCCAGCACCTTTTGCCAAACCTCATCCCACCAGCCATTCATGGTCGTCTCCCTGAACTCGCTTTTCGCGTAACCAGCACGACTGTAGCGGAAATGAGGTCCGTGGACGGCCACGCCGCCGCGTTTTCATGCCGCGTTACCGGCGGCGGAGCGGCTATGAGATATCCGTACACGAATTCCAACGAGGCGGTTGCCAAATTCAGGCGCTTGCTAGCCGCACCGGGACCGATAGCGGCTACCTCAGAGTGGGCGTTACGAATTGACGCTGAACTTCCGCAGGCGAGCCACCACGGTCCTTGCTGCCTGGCGTCTCGGCGAGGCTACGCTGGAGGGTTAGCGAGGGCTCGCAATAGCCTGTGTGCGCCATGTGGGCGTTGCCATCCGCGCCGGGCGCCGGCCTGTCGGATGGCCTGATAGTCCGCTACAGACCGGCCAAGGCCCACAACAACGAGAGGTCAGATGAATGCATCGGCGGCGTCAGCGGATAGCCTGAACTCTTCGGTTTCATTCGAAGGAGAATCGATTTCGTGACGAAAAACCCGGTCAGTAGCGCCGCACCTGCGATTAGTCCGTTGGCGACAATCGTTCCCCGGATGGCTTGCCAGGCGAGCAATAGACCGCGCGCTACTGAACATCCCGTGTCGATTATTGTTTTTTGGCCCCGCGCACTGGAAGTAATGAATGGATATGTGCGGGATATTCGACGAAACGGTTGGCGTATTACCAATTAACAATGCGCCAAACAGTAGCCTCCGCAGCCTCAATTTGGTTCGCTTCTGCACGCGTTAAGTGCAGGTGCAGATTTTTTACAGCTGATTGGAAAACATTTTATTTCCAAAAATTTCTTTAGGGCTATATTGGCTGGCATATAGCTTATTCTGTTGCCATCGTGCGCAAATGCGGTGGCTGGTGCCCGGGCAATGTGGCACTCACGCAGCCGCCATGCCTCTGTGCAAGTCCTGCGCGCGTAATGATGAGTTCGGAAAGTCTCTCTGTCGCGACGGAAAGTAAGTGCAGTGAAGATTGCGGGTTGGTGTGGCTTACGGCGGGTGTGGTGTGGTCATCGATTGCGGCCGGCGGGCTCCGTCTCAACGCGCGTCGGACCTTACCCGTCGTGAACGTCCGTCGTTTTTAACGCGGTCTGAAGCCAACAAAAGTACTCTGCCAGCGCCCCGAAAAACCGTGTCGCTCGCCAAAGCCATAACGTTTTAGTTTTCGACAAGCCTCTTCGCTGCTGTACCAGAAGAGCGCGTGCATGCGGCTCTCTCACGAACGCTGCAACGCGCTTCTAAAGCATGAGTAACCACGCCCGACCGTCGTCCAACGATGGCGCTTCATTACGCAAGCACGCACACCGGTATGTCGATCGACACGTACACCCCACGCTACGAAGCCCCGCTCCTTACCATCGTTGTAGCGGCCTACAACGTCGAGGGCTACATTGAAGAGGCGCTCGCGTCAGTGCTTAGGCAACCCTATGGGGATGCAATCCGGCTGGTCGTGGTCGACGATGGCTCCACCGATGACACCTACGCCGCCGTGCAGGCTGCAATGAAGCGCGATGGGCGCAAGCACGTGGAATTGATCCGTCAGGAAAATGCGGGAGTGAGCGCTGCGCGCAACAGAGGCCTGGCAGCGGTCAACACGCCGTACGTCGGATTCCTGGACGGCGATGACATTTATCTCGACGGATTCTCGGCTGCGGTTGTTCCGCAGTTAGCCGATCTTGCGTGGGACATCGTCGAATACAACGTGACTATTATCGACGACGATGGACGGCGGCTGGAGGACCTCGAGATCGTGCCGGCGGGCAACGAGGGCGGCAAGCGCATGGACGACGCCGGGCGCAGACAGTTCGTCGATCTCTTCCATACATTCGTATGGGCGCGCGTGTTCCGGACGTCGTTATTCGGCATTGCGTCGTTTCCCGTGGCGAGGCATTACGAAGACATGGCTGTGATGCCGTCGATCTACATGCGAGCGCATAGCGTGTTTCGCATTGGCACGCCGTTGCTCGGCTATCGACGCCGCTTCGGCAGCATTACGCAACGGGCGTCGTTACGTGACCTCAGGGATCTGCGCACGAACGGGCTTGAAGCGCTCGCGCAATGTAGCCACAGCGAGGCTGCCGACTTCTGGCTTCGTGTGTTCAACAATAATTTCGAACGTGCGTGCCATGTAGGCGCGCGCGTGGATCGCGGCTCCTTTCGCGAAGCTCTGGATATTCTCTTTGCGATGGCTGCCGATCGTCGCGAAGCCTATAGTGACCAGGGGCAGGCGACTCCTCGCCACAACGCGGAGCTCGGCCGGTTGCACCTTAAGGTCGGCATGGACAGATTGGTCCATTTGCTCAAACGTATGGTGAAGAAGGCGTTGCGGCGCAGGCTCGACCGCCAGGCTCGACCGCGTCGCCAGTCGAGCTATTAGCGTCTGGCGGCTGGCGCGCCGTGCGGGGCCAGGCTAAAGGTACCCAGATATGAACGTAGCTGTTCGCTTACCGCATCGAGCAAGTCGGTGCTTTTTCTATTGAACGAGAATGCGCTGAGAGGAAGGTTTTGCTGCCGTTCTTTCGTTTCCCTCCCGTGCTCCACAGCCTCAAGGACCGAGTCGCCGATACGATCCGCAAGGATGCGATTTCCCTGGGCGGTGCTTGCGTACGCGTCGATCGCCCCCGGGTGCACCGCCGCGATAGCATCGTTCTAATGCTCGAAGAGGGGTAGTTGATCGTCGGTTGGATCAAGTTCAGGCGCCGCGCGCGGCGCTCAGCAATTTACCCCATTCGTAGTCGACGCGATCGGGAGTGAAAGGCAATACACCGGCGCCTGGCGTGAACGTCAATTCGCCGAAATAGAGCCGATCGTCAAAGGCATAAAGATCGACACGAACGTATTCGAAATCGCTCGCCAGTGTCGCGGCCGCTTCCAGAACCGCATCGAGGTTCGATGGCCGAACCAGCCGGTGATCGCTTCGCTTGTACGGCCCAATGGCGATTTCCATGCGGCTCCAACTGGCATCGTACACATCTCCACGTGTGTTGCTGCCAAAGCGGTCGGTAATGACGAGGATATACATTACCGGCTTTCGGAGGTTTCCCGAAAAGCAATGGATCTTGAAGTCGGCCGGAATGTGTCCATCGTGATCGAGCAGCAGGGTCTCGAAGAAAAGGCGTGGTTTGATCTCGCGATAATGCCGCTCCCGATCCACCCAATAGAAATCTGTGGAGAGCCATTTCTCCTCAAGTTGCTTCAACTCTTCAAATGAAGTTTCGGATTTGTTTCTGACTATTTTGACGAAACTACTACCGTGATTTGCCTTCATGACAAACTGATCCGGTAGTCTATCGTAGACGTCCTGGCAAAAATCGACGGGTGCCGCAATCAATGGAATGACATGCTGAGGGCCCAGTTTCTCTTCGACATACGCACGCGTGGCGAGCTTGTCGCTCAATACCGCGTAGCGTGGATCGGGTCGCAGATTGCGCTGAAGTATCTGCTCGTTGAACGTCACGGGATTGCGCAGTCGTGGGAAGCGCCCAATGCACTTCTTGTGCAACAGGCGAAGGAACAGGGCATCGGGCAACAGTGATTTCGCGGCTTCCTTGAATCGGCGAGTCAGGCTTGGCGGCTCGGATTGATGCAAATGCTCGCCGGGCAGAGCGTGATTGCCATTGCAAACGCCGTCCAGCTTCTCAAGAAGCCTGACTGCTTCAATGCGCGAGTTGAATCGCGCCTCGATCTTATGGCGCGCATTCGCCGCTATTTCCGCCAGGTTGTACATGCCCGCGGCAATTTCATCGACGATCTTCGCCAGGTCGACCGAATCGCGCTCATTCACGAGAAAGCCTGACACTCCGTGATCGATCAACTCAGGAATGCCGCCATGACGTGACGATACGGTTATTACGCCCGAGGCCATCGCTTCCATCAACACGACCGGCACGCCTTCCATGTCCCCATCCGACGCAGTCACCGATGGGAGCACGAAGATGTCGGCTTCGTTCATCAACGTGCGCACCTTCTCGTGAGGCTGCGCACCTAGAAAACAGACACGCGATTCGAGATTCAACTGGACCACTAAAGCTCTCAGCGAATTTTCAAGGTGACCTGAGCCGACTATGGTCAGCTTCACCGCAGACGTGACGTATGCCATGGCTCGAATCGCATATTCGATCCCCTTCTTTTCTGTCATTCGTCCAATGAGCAGAATATTCAACGTCGCCGATGATGAGCCGCGCCGCGAGAACGGAAATTTGTCGATATCGACACCCATGCGGCCGACATGAATCTTTGCGGGATCGCAACCCCAATCCCGAATGCGATCTGCAAGGAATTGACTAACTGGCAGAAAAAGTTGGCCACTTGCGAAGAGGCGCAGATAGTCGCGACGATAGGAATCTACCAGCCTGTGGCTCGTCACGTCATGGCCGTGAAAGACAGTAACCAAGGCGCCGGAAATCAGTCCTGCCTCGCGCAAGTATTGCGCACGAACGCCGACCATGCCGAAATGTGCGACGACTGCCTCGTACTGCATAGTCGAATTCATACTCGAGACGCGCGCGATATCGGCCGCCGCCGCCCACCGCCGCTGAAGGGCCGCCCGCGCCGCGACTCGACACGCATGGTGGGCGCGCCGATCGTAAAGTCCGCGAAACGCGAGCTGTGCAACAGCAAGCATTTTTGCGGTGCGACTCGCGCCGCACTGCGGACTCACGAAGGACAGACACTCGCGCTCGACTATCCGGACAAGCGAGTCATCTCCCCGCGTCAGACCGAGAATGGAGACATCGGCGCCAGCATCAAGCAGCGCCTTCGCTTGCTCTATGATGAACGTCTCGGAAAGCACAGGAAAGCGTTGCGCAATGATAAGTATCCGCATGAGTCGGCCCTCGTTAAGCGTGCCGGGAACAGATAGCCGCGTGCGCCCTTCGCGAAAAGCCGAACGTGCATCTTATTGCTATCGACCTTCGCGAAACGCCAAACGCGTGTGAGCGGCCTGACAATCCCCGAGGCGTGCGCGTCCGGTTGGCATTCTGGCGATCCGTACATAACGAGGAAGACCGAACGCGTTGCCGCCGAACGTTTGTGGGCGGATCCGGATTTGCCAGCGCATGGCCGACGCGTCAGTGCGATGAACCGATTCCGTCGCTAACAAACACGTCGCAAACAAACATCCGCGTATCGGCGCCGACATCGCGACAAACCAAACGACCGCACGGTCCAACATCGGCCACGCCACTACCGGCAATTGCGCCGTTCATAAAGCGACCATTCGCCCTCTTGCTTGACCAGGACAACATCGCATTCTTTGTTGGCAAAGAAATTCGCCGGCAACGGCCCGATCTTGTGAACGAAAAAATAGCGGTACAGCCGGCCGTTGTTCCTCTTCCAGTCGAAACTTCCCGGATCGTGTTCAAGCGCGGGCGGACCGATGGGCAGCATGCCCGGCCTGAAGCGCACGATCTGCGGCAAGAAGGTCGCAAAGTTCAGATCGACGAAACCGTGCTGCTCCGCCTGATACCACAGCGACTGGTGCGCGTAAGCGGCTGTGCTTTTGTACGCGGGGCTTGCGCGATCGAAGATCAGACTCAGCGCGCGTTGCCCCGGTTCGGTTTGCGCAAGCAGTTCGTCCAGCGGTGCATTCTCGACGGCGAAACGGTGCAGACGAATCGTCTGGTCCGTCAGGAAGATCCAGCATCCCGCAATGATCGCCGCTTGCACGCCGCAGCCACGCAGCGTGCCCAAAGTCGAACCGGAAGACGCCCGGCGAGCGCCGCTCGTGGAGGATGGCGGCGCGCAGAACATCAGCGCATAGGCGGGCAATAGAAACAGCGCGAAACGGTGATACAGGTAGGCGGTTTTGAGCGCCGTGCCGGGCGCGAGAAACCAGATGAGCGTCACGGCGAGCATCGGCACGACCACCGAGCGATCAGGGTTGATCCTGTCGCGCCACAACCATGGCGCGGCGAACATCAACGCGGCGAGCGGCAAATACGCGGCCACAGTCTTGTTCATGCCCCACACGTAGGTGGGCAGCGCGAGCAGCCGCGGCAGGTCAAAGCCCCATTTGAATACGTCTAACCCAGGTACGGTCTGTCCGAGCAGCGGATCGGTCGCGCGGCTCCACAACGCATATGCGATGCACAGCACGCCGAGCGGCACGAACGGCGCGAGCGCGAGCACCTTGCGTGCGAGCGGCCTCTGCTTGAAAAGTACGAAGCCGACGCCTATCGCGTTTGCGAGCAAAAACACGAGTCCGTGACAGAAGAACAGCGCCGTGCCTGCAAGAAATATCAACACGCCTTTTCTGCTTGACGTCGCCGTCGCATAACCGTGCGCGAGCCAGATGAACAGAATGCCCAGCGGCGCCGCGACCAGAAACGTGTAAAAGCCCCACGCGAAGGCAAACCCGAAAAATCCCGGCACGAAAAGCCAGTCGAGCCGTGCATCGCCATGCAGGTGCCGGCGAAAGCCGACGCACGACGCCACGAACGCGAAGTACGCGAGCATCAGCACGCACTTGAGCGCAGCGCCGACCGGCATCAGATACGTAAGCGGCAGCGCCACGCCGTAACCGACGAGATACGGCGTGAGCAGATTGATCTGCACGAGGTTTTGCCACGGCGACGTGTGTTCGAGCAGATCGCGCAGCAACATCACCTGACCGGCGTGTTGCGGCACGTCGACCATCGGCGGACGCGGCGCGATCCAGAACAACACTCCGCCATACAGCACGGTGACGATGAACAGAACGCGCGGCAAAATCGCGGCGAGCCGACCGGCGCGCGGCAACAGCGCGTGTCTGGGGCTCGTTTCGACGCCAGCATTGGCCGGCGCGGAGCGATCGATGGGCAAGTTCATAGCGTTTGCTCGATGATGAAACGCGGACGCTGCTTGGTCTCGGCGTACGTCTTCGAGATGTAGCCGCCGATAACGCCGAGAAAGAGCAGCTGAATCCCGCCGAGGAAGTACATCGGAATGACGGTCGAGGCCCAGCCGGGCACCGTGAGGTCGGTGAAGAGGCGAGCGAAGGCGGCCCACGCGCCGAAGCACAGCGAGCCGAACGCCAGCAACGCGCCAATGCGCGTGCTCCATTGCAAGGGTACGGCGGAGAACGACGTGATGCCATCGAACGCGAACGCGAGCATCTTGCTGAGCGGATATTTGCTCTGGCCCGCAAAGCGCGCGGCGCGCTCGTATTCGACGATCGCCGTCTTGAACCCGAGCAGCGGAATGATGCCGCGAAGGAAAAGATTGACCTCCTGAAACTGCCTCAACGCTTCCACGGCCTTGCGGCTCATCAGACGAAAATCCGCATGGCCAGGCAGGATATCGACGCCAAATGTCCTGAGCAGCTTGTAGTAGTTGCGCGCGGTGACGCGTTTGAAGACCGTGTCCGTCATGCGCTTGTGACGCACGCCGAAGACGATCTCCGCACCTAGCTGATACTGAGCGAGCATGCGCGGAATGGCTTCGACGTCGTCCTGAAGGTCGGCGTCAAGGCTCACGAGCACATCGCCTTGAGCCGTCAGCAGACCGGCGAGCAATGCGTTCTGATGGCCCCGGTTGCGCGAGAGTTTGATGCCGCCACAGTGCGCATTCTTCGCATGCAGCGATTCAACGATCGACCAGGTGCGGTCGCGGGAACCGTCGTCGACGAAAGTGACGCGGCTCTCGTCAGTCACTTCGCCGGCGTCGATCAATCGCTCCAGAAGCGCGAGAAGCCGTGTACCCGTCTCAGGAAGGACTTCTTCTTCGTTGTAGCACGGTACGACCAGGTTCAACGTCGTCATAGGCAATTCCCCATTTCTGAAGCTGCCTTGACCCGGAGTCAGGCGTTTAACGTATTTGGACATTAATACGCATCTCCGATCACACGCAAGCGCAAGGACCTCGTGTGTCCGAAAACCACTAAAACAGCGAGGAAAATGCCGAATCAGATTGCGTAATCCGGTGCGGTATACGCAGAAGGGAAGGGGAATGTTCCTGCAATTCCCGTATGATGGTGTTGTTGTGAAAAGAGACAATATCTGGGTGTCTGTTTCATCAGCTTGTTTTCAATGGCCTTTGGAATCGATGTTTTACGGGAGGGAGAGCCATCACATGGACAAGGCCGAATTCGACAGCTTCGCTGACGAGTACCTTTCGCTGCACGCCCGTAACATTTCAGCATCGGGCGAAGGCCCGGCGTTTTTTGCCGAGTACAAGATTCGCGACATCGCCGAGGAGATGGCGCGCCGTCATGCGCTGCCCGCACGCATGCTCGATTTCGGCTCCGGCGTGGGCACGTCGATCCCCTGGGTGAAGCGCTATTTGCCGAACGCGCAGCTCACCTGCGCGGATGTATCGGAGCGCTCACTGGAAGTCGCCCAAAGCCGTTTTCCTGATTCTTCGCGCTTCGTTCACTTCGACGGCCACACGCTGCCTTTCGAGGAGGGGGAATTCAATCTCGCCTACGCAATGTGCGTGTTCCATCATATCGATCATGCTGAGCATGTCCACTTGCTGCGCGAACTGAAACGCGTCGTGGGTCCGCAAGGCACGGTCGTCATCTTCGAGCACAATCCGCTGAACCCGCTGACGGTCAGAGCCGTCAACACCTGCGAATTCGACGTCAACGCCAAACTGATCACCGCACGCAACATGAAGCAGGCCTGCCGCGACGCAGGTTTTTCCGATGTCGCCGTGCGCTTCCGGATTTTTTTCCCCCACATGCTAGCCAAACTTCGTCCGCTCGAAAGATATCTGACCCATGTTCCGCTCGGCGCCCAGTATTCCGTTTATGCGACGGGCGCATGAGGGCGGCGATTCGATGAACGGCCTGCGCACAACCGCACCGCGTACCGAATCGCTTCAGCAGTTCATCAAGTATCTGCTGGTTGGCGGCCTCAATACGGCGATCTCGGCCGTCATCATCTTCGTCGTCCAGGCGGCGGGCGCGAGTCCCATTGTCGCCAACATAGTCGGCTATGCCATCGGTGTGACATTCAGCTTCGCCCTCAACAGCAAGTTCACGTTCAGGACAGCGGCAACGCGGCACTCCGCCATGCGCTTTCTGGTCGTCGTGCTGATCTCGTATCTGGCCAATCTCGCGACCATGCTTGCGGTGTTGCATCTCACACACGCACCCTACGTCGCACAACTGTGCGGCATTCCCGTCTACGTGATCGTCGGCTTTCTCGGCAACAAGTATTGGGCGATGCGCGCGCGCTGAAGACACGAGTTGGATCCACACATCATGCGCACGATCTTTTAAACACAAGGTCCGTCGTCCGACGCGCGTTAGCGATGTCTTCAGGCTAACTCGATGGTGCGCGACTCTGCGCTCTGGTCATGTTTCAGGGACGTGGTTGCGTCACCGACTCGTCAAGAGTCGAGACGGGCGTGGCAATGAGTCCGCGCATTCAGGAGAGCAAAGCTGTATGGGGAACAATACGTTTCATCATCATTGACTATCGAACGCAATGACGTTGCGCGACCGTGGTCGCACGCGATGAATGGCGACGAAAACGCTTATCGAGCGGGAGCGCGTGTCACGTGGGCAGGCCTAGGGTAGAGTGGAACTCGTCCTCCGTGTGAGAGTGTTGTGCTTCCAGGTTTGGTAGCCTATCTGCTTTTCGACGTTCCGGAACCACCCGTCGACCGATAGCGATGGAACCGTGCGTTAGTATTCCGAAGTGACCATAGACGCGGCAAGTGCTCAGCGAGCGCAATGTCGATCCAGTTGAACATGTCGTCCGGCTGGTCAAGCGGTGCGTAGATTTCCGCAAACGCGAAAGGCGATGTAGAGCGTCTTTGACGTCTCGCCAACATGTCCTGCAAGTACCATTGCAGGACTTTTTATAACCGCCCGAGCTCCCAGATCGTGCGGATGGTTTCTGCGCGAGCGAATTCGTTGCAGCGCGTTAGCGCGTCGATGGTCGCTTCGACCGCTTCCTCGTATTGCCCCAGCATTTCGCACGCGATGCCCAGTAGGTGATAGATCAGCGGGGAGCCGTTGCCGCGCCCCGCGCTCGGCTACTCGTGAATCGCCTCTTCGGATCCGCCGGCCTGCACGTGCCCGAATATGCGCGAACCTTCGAATCCCGCGACAGGAGCCGGCAATCTCGCATGCTCTCCCGGGCACGACGAATTACCGCCTCACACATCCTTCAAGCCGAACCCGTTTCGCGGGTCGCCGAATGTTGGTGTTCGTGCGAAGAGGCGAATCCATGACTCGATTCGCATCCGTCTTTGCCGGCAATCAAAAGTCGTTGGTCGAACGCTTTTCGAATTGCCATTCACCGCAGACCTGGGTCACCGCATAATGCAATCGGCATATAACCATCCGCGGTACTGACAGCAGTCCGAGAGCGCACCCAAAAACGCCCGTCTGTGCACCGGATAGACGCCATCAACCATCACGGCTACCTCGCCCCAATCCTTACGCCAGGCGCGCCGCAACTTATCCAATGCGCAACACCGCTCACACCCCCACAAAAAAAAATCCTCACCTTCACCGAATGTGCTAGAAATAACAACTGCACGGGGGCACCGGCAAACAGCCGTACGGGGCAAGCGAGCAAGCGATCTTGGGCTTTCAAAATTCTTAATCGCCGCGAGGTGGATCATGAGAATAAAAACGCTTTTAGGGTTTGGGGTGACGACGATTGCCTCGGCGCTAACGCTACAGTGCGGCCTTGCGTGGGCCGACGGTCCCGAAGCCGCCTATGCGGCCGACGAGGAAGCGCCGGCCGCCTCGCTCAGTCCGGATGAATATCAGGTCAACGCGGACGGCATGAAAGAGGATCCGAAAGCGAAGATGTCGGATGTGGCTCGCGCTTATCGCAACGGCTATATCAATCGCGGCAAGGAGGATCAGGCCGGTTATAACGCGATGATCGAATCGCACAACCATGGGCAGCGCAAGCCCACCAACACGCAGGTCGCCCGAGTGGACGTGCCGCCGTTGCCGGCCGGCCTTCCCGAAGACGACAACTCGAAGTACACCACCATCCCGCCGCAGCCTCGTCAGTACGCGCAGCGCCAGGTCTCGCAACCGCGTCAGGTGCCGCAACCGCCGCCGCAGCAACAGCCGCAGCCGCAGCCGCAGTACCGGCAGGCTTATCAAGAGCCGCAGTACGCACCGGCGATGGCGATGCAGTACCAGCCGTCGCCCGAGTATGCACAGGCGCAGATGCAGCCGGTCTACGCCGACAGCCAGCCTGTCTATGTGCGGCAGGAGTATGCGCCGCCGCCTCCGGTCCAGTATGTCCCGGTCTACGCGCAGCAGCAGTACGAGGAGATGCCGGTGGTGGAAACCGTGATGCAGCCGGTCGCGCCGCCTGTCGCGTATCAGGTTTATCGGCCGCCGGTCTACTACAGCACGCCGCGCATGTATGCGTACCGTGCGCCGGTGATGAGCTATCGGATGTGGCGCTGACGCGTTAGCTAGGCGCCGCTGAACGGCGGCGCACGGTCGGCGGGGGAGACGAACGCTCGGAAAGCCATCGATGGAGTCTGTTTGGGCTCGGCGGATTCACACCGAGCCTCGGGTCTTTGCACGCGCGAGAAGTGCGATAGCGCAAAGTGCGCAACAGATGGCGCCGCAAACTGAAGGGCTGCCGGTCGGCTCATGCAAACCAGGCCGGTCATGTCGAAGCCGCTACGGCGGCATCGATCCCGGTCGATCGATGCCGTCGAGCCATGCATCGACGGCAACGTATCGAGTCTACTGACCGCTGCTGTGCCTTGTGCGCACCGTCAACCGGTTCGTCACGGACCTGACGCCGCGAACCGATCTCGCGGCGTTCCCGGCCCGCTGAATCTGTGAGCGCTGCGGCACGCTGCCCGTCAGTGTTACCACGCCGTGGCGCGCCTGAACATGAATCGACGCGGAGTTCAGCCCGGTCGTGCGTGTAAAGGCGCGACGAACGTCGCGTACCAGCTGGCTATCGGTTCTGGCTCGAGATGAAGACGTCGTGACTGGCTGGTTTTGCGCGGAGGCATCGTTCGGCATGCCGCCGGGCGTCTGCGCAAACGCGCAAGTTGCGCCAATCGCGAGGGATACGGCGGCAATCGCGCCGACTATTCTGCTCGTGCCGTTTGTTCTCACTATTCCTCCTTTGCCGGTTTGTCCGGGTCTGCCTTTCAAGCTGCGTGGTGCCAGCGGGGGCGAAGCGGTGAAGCGTAACGCCGCCTCGAGAAGCGTGTGCGACCGCCGGATCTGATTATATGCCGCGCTGACAGTATGAACGGGGCATTCACGACATTGCCGCCCAACGGCGCTTCTCATGGACGAGGCGAGGACGATGAGTCGCGACGTGTCTGTTGCGGCGGCGGTGTGTCGATGGAGCAGACCGGAAAGCGGCTTGCCGGAGGATAGCGAAAGCGCGGAGAGAACACCTGACTCTCCGGCCAGTCGGCAGCGCAAGCAGCGCAGACCAGCGGGAAGATTGCATCACGAACGCGCGCCGATCGCCTCGCGAGCGGGCGCGTCCGTCAGCGCGTCAGACTTCGTATGCGATCGACTTGTTCGTTGAGTTGTGCGACCGAATTGGCGAGAAACTCCGCGCGCGCAGCTTGCGCATCACGTGGCTCTGATCGGCGCTTCGCAGTGCGTGGGCGCGCCAGAGCGCCGCCGTCGACGCTGCGATTGCAATGATGATCGATGCCACGAAGATGGCGGGATCGTAGTGAATCGCAGGCTCCATCAGCAACGCGTGCATGCCCACGTAGTGCATGCATGGCGATGCCCAGACCCATCAACACGCCGCCGACCAGCAACCGGATTACGCCCAGAGCTTTGCGCGTGACGACATACAACGCGAACCATGAGACGAGCACGGCAACGAGGAGCGACTGGCCGGTCACGGCGAGATCGCAGCCGAGCGGAATGCTCAGGGAGAACGACAGCATCCCGATGAAGTGCATCGACCAGATGCCGATGCCCATCGCCAACGCGCCGCCGGCCAGCCAGATCTACCGCGTGCGCGCATAGGCAAGCAGGGAGATACGGTCCGCGAGATCGAGCGCTGTGTAGGAAGCGAGCGTCGCGATGACGAGAGACAAGGCGACCAGGCCCAGGTTGTAGCGACTTTGCATAGTTCCGCGGCTTCTATAAGAACTCGATTAGTGATGACTGACAGACCCGCCGGTATTCGTTGCCGACGAATGGCTCGCGAATGGCCCGCCCGGCAAACCGCACTGGCCGATGCGGCTGTCTATTCAGCCGGGGGTCTGCTCCGTGGCAGTCCGATCATTCCGGCGGCATTGCCTCGGTTTCGAATCGAATTCGGTTTGGATGCAGAGTGGCGTGGAAAATAAACGGAATCGGGTTTAGTACAGCTAGCCGAAAGCTAATTGAAGAATTGAAGGGAAAATGACGGCTCTATTGCAATGGCTGCCGGATGCATGGCGGGGCGGCGGCGTGGTGCGCAAGCGCGATGTTGAAGTCCGACGCAGACGAGTATTCAGTATCCGCTTCAAACCGTTGAAGCCCCATGTCTCATGGACGAAACCGGCCGTGCAGGGCCGCCGCCTCGTCGAGTGCATAGTATCCTGGCGGAGTTGATCAATCCGTCGTGTGCGTAAGCGCACTGACGGCGACCATTACGCCGGCGCGTAATAGAGCGAAATTCCCCGTTCAGAAAACCCGATATGGCCAACGCATTGGAAATGCTTTCCGCTACAACCCTCGAGAATCAGCGCGAACATAGCGAGGCGAATAAAGTGGACTTCAAAATGCATCCCGTCAGTTTCGGCGGGCATTTTGGCTGGCTTTCCGAACCGTTGCCAAAATCCAGTAAAAATGGCAAAGCGGGCATCGTGCTCTGCGCGCCGCTCGGTCATGAAGCGTTATGGCTGCATCAAACTTTGCGCTCGCTAAGCGAGCGCCTCGCGGCCCGGGGATTCGTGGTCCTGAGATTCGACTATGTGGGCACCGGCGATTCCATCGATCCCGGTGGCCTGGTCGAACCGGATAAATGGGTGGACGAGACCGTCGAGGCCGTTGGCTTCATGAGACGCGCGACGGGTGTCCAGCGAGTCGCGCTGGTCGGATTCCGCTTTGGCGCGATGGTTGCCGTGCAGGCGGCGCGGGCGGCGCATGTCGATACCGTGGCGCTCGTCGCGCCGGTCGTCGGCGGACGGCAGTTCGTGCGGGAAATGAATGTGCTGCAGCGCACCTGGCTGGAGAAGTCAGGGCAAAACGTTCGCGACGACGCTGCCGCGCCGGCCGGTGCGTTCGACGTGCTGGGGCATCGCTTCAGCCGCGCCGCCATCGACGCGATTACCGAATGCGATCTGCGCCGCGCGACGGCATCCCCGGCGAGCAAGCTGCTGATCGTCCACCCCGGTGATCAGGGCCCCAGTAACGAGTTGGCGCAGACCTATGGCGCGCTCGGTGCGCAAGTCGATTCGCTTCCATTTGTCGACTACGCCGAGGCGCTGCAGCCCTCGTGGCAGGCGAAGCTGCCCGAGGCGACACTCGCCTCCGTCGAGGCATGGTTCGGCCGCGAGTTCGAGCCGTCGTTCTCGGCAGCGGGTTTTCCTCCTGCGCCATTCAATACGGTCGCGTCGCTGCTCGCCTATCGACGCTCGCGCGGCTTGAGCGGCGCGGTCGAAAGACCGGTCGAACTGGCTGAGGGGCGTTTGTTCGCGATCCTGTGCGAACCGGAAAACCGTGCGGAACGCGCGCCCCTCGTCGTGATCGCCAACACGGCGGCGACCAGCCATGTCGGCGACGGCCGCTTTAACGTCGAACTCGCGCGCTCGCTGGCGCGGGCAGGCTTCGCCTCCTTGCGCGTCGATGCGCACGGCATTGGCGACAGCCGCAATGCGTGGATGGTCGCCGATCCGTCCTTGCTCAGTTACGACCAGCTCGCCGCCGATACGTCGCTGGCGGTCGATTGGGCAGTGGCCCGAGGGCATCCGCGCGTGGCGGTGTTCGGCATCTGTTCGGGCGCCTATCTGGGCCTTCAGACCGCCACGACCAATCCTGCGGTGCGGGCGCTGCTGCTGGTCAATCTGCAGAGCTTCGATTTCCCGGCGGGCTTCCGGATGTGCGACGCCACCAAGATCGGAGCGGGGTCGACGCGCGCGCACTTTCGGGCGATGCTGCGCGTGCGGAAATGGTCGCAGGTTCTGCGCGGCGAGGTCGGTCTGCGGCCTGTGTTGCGAACGTTGTCGCGCTATGCCGTCGACGCCGTCGTGAGCAACGTCGCGGCATTGACCGGCGACGCGAGCCGCGCCACGGTGAATAAAGGCTCGCGCGCCCGGCGGCGGATGAAAGATCTCGATGCGCGCGGCGTCCGTGTCAGGCTGCTGTTCAGCCCGCTGGATCATGGGCTCGACGAACTGCGCATGCACTTCGGGCCGGGCGGGCGCCGGCTCAACAAGCTGCTGCACGCGAGCGCGATGGTCATCCCGAACATGGACCATGAAGTGTTGAATCGTGCGGCACGGCAGCAGGTTGCCGCGGTGTGCGAGAGCTTTCTCAATCAGGCATTCGCTCACGAATAAAGCGGGCGACGCCGCGCCTCGCTCAGGACCTGTTTGCCCAATGCTGCGGCGCATCGCACGGGACGGTCGCCGTGCCGGTCTTTTCAAGGGTGAGGTTCACCGATCGCGCCCCGACCGGCCGCGTTCGATGACGCACGCCCGCTGGCACGCTCAGCAATTGGCCGGGTTGCAGGGCGACCGACCCATCGTCGAAATCGACGGCGAGGATGCCTTCCACGACCAGAAACGTTTCGTCCGAGTTCGGATGCAAATGCCAGAAATACGGCGCATCCATGACGCTCAGATGGACGTCGTGGTCATTGACGCTCGTCAGCACACGGTTTGCGTATCCTCGATGCATGCCGCTGGTGACTGCGCTCAAATCGATCGGTTGGATCATGTCGTCTCCGTGCGTGTCATAAGCAGGAGTCAGCGTAACCCGGTCTCGACGCGATCGCTAAGTCAGATTTTTTCGCAAGTATGTGAGCGAGATGATCCGATGTGCGGACGGCACGACGCGCAGGGTCGCCGCGATTTACCGCGGAGCTCGATCCGTCTTATCCTGTCGCCACGCCCTTCAATCTGGAATCACGCGATGCAAACCCATCCTGTGCGTCTTCTTCCCGGCGACGATCTGCGCGCCGCCCTGGAAAACGTTTTGCGTCAGGTCAACATGTCGGCGGCCTTCGTGATTCAAGGCATCGGGAGCCTCAGCGTCGCCCAATTGCGATTTGCCGGAAATGAGGGGCCAACCGAACTGCGCGACGATCTGGAAATTCTGACGCTCGCCGGTTCCCTGTCATCTGATGGCGCGCATCTGCACATGTCGGTTGCGGACCCGCGCGGTCGAGTGTTCGGTGGACATGTGGCCCGCGGTTGCGCTGTCCGTACAACCGCTGAGATATTGATCGCGCTTCTTCCCGAACATCGCTTTTCCCGCGAGCCCGACGCAAGTTCGGGTTTCATGGAACTGGTGATACGCAATGAGCCGCTCGGGGAGCAGGTGTCGTCTGGAAGCGACGCCAACCATCCATAAGCAACTGGCCGGCCGACATCATCTAAGCCATCAACCGGCCGCGATTGCCCGCCTTGACGGCACGCCCGAACGCTGCGCTATACTCCAATTCATGGACACGAAACCGACCGCGTTGAACCTGCATCGTTGGTGGCCCGCCTGAATCCGGCGGCCCGTTTCCTCACGCATATCGCAAACGTGATGCCGCCAGTCCCTGGCGGCATTTTCGTTTCTGCACGCCGAAGACTGGTGGTTTCAAAAGTATGAGACTCCAGTTCATGACATCAGCCAATCGACCCACTATCCTGACCGGCGACCGGACCACCGGTCCGCTTCACCTCGGCCATTACATCGGCTCCTTGCGAGCCCGCGTTCAGCTTCAGCACGAGGCCCAACAGTTTCTCCTTCTCGCCGATACTCAGGCGCTGACCGACAACGTAGGGCGGCATCAGCGGGTCACCGAGAACGTCATCGAAGTCGCGCTCGACTATCTTGCCGCCGGCATCGATCCGGCGAAGTCGACGATCTTCATCCAGTCGCAGGTGCCGGAACTGGCGGAGCTCACGCAGTACCTGCTCAACCTCGTGACGGTCGCGCGTCTCGAACGCAATCCCACCATCAAGGAGGAAATTCGTTTGCGTGGCTTCGAGCGTGATATTCCAGCCGGCTTCCTGACCTACCCGGTCAGTCAGGCGGCCGACATCACCGCGTTCAAGGCGACGCACGTGCCGGTGGGTGATGACCAGATCCCGATGATCGAGCAAACCAACGAACTGGTGCGCCGCTTCAACAACACAGCCGAGCGGCCTGTGCTGGTCGAGTGTGAGGCGGTGCTGTCCCAGGTCACTCGACTACCCGGTATCGACGGCAAGGCCAAGATGAGCAAATCCCTCGGGAACGCCATCGCTTTAGGCGCCACGCCGGACGAAATCACGGCGGCGGTCAACAACATGTACACCGACCCGAACCACCTGCGAGTCAATGACCCAGGCCAGGTGGAAGGCAATGTCGTATTTGCGTTCCTGGATGCGTTCGAGCCGGATGTGCAGAAGGTGGATGAGCTCAAGGCGCACTATCGCCGAGGTGGATTGGGCGATAGCGTCGTCAAGCGAGTACTCAACGAGCGGCTCCAGGCGCTGATCGAACCGATTCGCACGCGCCGTGGCGAGTTGGCGAACGAGCGGGCCGAGGTGCTCGCGATTCTGCGTCGCGGCACGATGCGCGCGAGAGAGGTGGCCGGACAGACGGTGTCCGAGGTGAAAAGCGCGCTGGGTTTGACCTACTTCGAGACTTGAAAGACGGTTAGCCGCACCTGGAAGGGCGGCCCCAGCCGGACAGCTTCATCTGCGCCGGCGGGGGCCTGTCACTGCACGAAACGGCAGACGCAATGCGAGCGGCCGGCTGCGCTTCCCAGTCAGGCGAATCGGGAAGCGCGTCGCCGTAACGTCGATCTACTCAGCGTATTGCGCGTCGGCTCAATACGAAAGCCCGTATCCGTACGGATATAACGGATGTGCCGTATCGTGCGGCAAGTCCTCCAGCTGAGCGTTGACTTCATCCATCGACGAAGGCAGTTCGAACGGCAGTTTGCCTTCCGGCTTGCCTTTGCCGGTCAGGACGTCGAACAGCGCGATATCGCTTGCGCCGAAGTTGGCGAGAATCGCGGTCGTCTTGTCCTGCACGTTGGTCAGAATGGCCGGTCTGTCCATGTAGACGGATACGATCGATTTCGGCGCGGCAGCCGCCTGTTTGATCGCCTCATAGTCCTTATTGCCGTCGACGAACGCGAGACTTCCCTCATGCTGCATCGCGCCGAACACGTAGTTCGGATGCAAGGTCTCATAGGGCGTACTCACGCGCAGGACGGCCACATCGGCGGCTTGCGGCGTATCGACAACCGTGTAGCCGTATTGCTGCGCTACCGCCGGGTCGATACCGTACAGCCACACTTTCTTGCCCGTCGCCGTCAACGGCAGCACGTTGCCGCTGTTTTGCAGGAGCACCATCGAACGGCGTTGCGCATCGAGCGCCTGCGCCTTGAAATCCGCATTACCGACGATCGTGCCTGCCGCATCCGCATCGACATAAGGATGATCGAAGAGCCCCTGCTGGAATTTCTGCAGCAGCACACGATACGCGGAATCCGCGAGCCGTGTTTCACTCAGCAAGCCCTGATTGACAGCTTGAATGAGGAACGACGGATCGTCTTCGCCACCGAACTGGTCGATGCCCGCCGTGACGGCCTTCACGAAACGCTGCAGCCGCGTGGCGGTTTCCATGCCCCACGGCATGCCGAGCCCCGCGAACGAGGGTGAGCCTGACGAAACGCCGTTCATGCAGTTGGTGTCGCAATCCGCCGCGATCAGCCAGTCCGACACGACCACGCCCTTGAAGCCGTATTTGCCGCGCAGCAGGTCGGTCAGCAGCGCTTTGTCGTAGGCCGCGCCCACCTGTTCGAGCGCGATGCCGTCCACGGTCACCGGCGCGTCCGGCTCCGAATAGGTGGGCATCACCGAGCCGACGTTGGCCGCGAATGCGCCCTCGAATGGCTTCAGGTGATAGGCGAAGTTGTTACCCGGATACGTCGCATAGCGGCCATAGTAGTTATGACTGTCAAAGCCGGACTTCTGCGCGCCGTAGGCGGCCCAATGCTTGACCACGGCAATCACGCTCTTCTCGTTGATGCCCGAGTTGCCGCCCTGAAAGCCTTCGATGTACGCCTGAACCTGCGCCCTGGCGAGATCCGCATCTTCACCGAAGGTGCCGTTGATGCGGGCCCAGCGCGGTTCGGTCGCAAGATCGGCTTGCGGCGAAAGCGCCTCCGTGATACCGACCGCGCGATATTCCTGCCGCGCTATATCGCCGAACTTGCGTGTCAGTGCGCTATCGCCGATCGCCGCGAAGCCCAGCGTCTCCGGCCATTGCGAAAATCCGCTGCCGCCCGCGCTCGCCCCCAGCACATACTGGAAGTGATTGCGCGGATCGGAACTGATCGACACAGGAATGCCAAGCCGCGATTGTTCCGCGAGCGTCTGGATCTGGTTGTATTGCGATGCCATCGTATTGGCATCGCCGCTCATGCGCGTAATGTAGGTGCTGATGTCGAGATCGTTGATTTGCGTCTTCAACGCCGCGAGATCGTAGGCCGAGCCGGTTCCGGCGCCGGTCGTGTCGTTCAGCACGGGCGCGGTGCCGTGCATCATCAGGCCGGCTTTTTCTGCCAGCGTCAGACGGCCGGTCAGATCGCGTGCGCGGACCTCGGCGGAAAGACGCCAGTCCTCGTAGGGATCGAGCTGGCCATTGCGATTCATGTCCTTGAACTTGAGATTGTCCTTCGTGAGCAACGGCAGAGTGGTGTACCCCAGGTCGCGTTGCGCGACGGCGGGGGAATCGTTGACGTCGCTGCCGCAAGCGAACAGGCCGAGCCCGAGCGCGGCGCTGGCGGCGGCGATTGCCGTGACCCGGCAAGCGGGTTGGGAAAAGAGGTGCATCTGTGTCTCCGGGATTCGGTGGATCTTTCGAGTTTTGGCGGCCCAATCGACGGGCCGCGCATTACCTTATCCTTACCGTCTACTACCGGTTTGACTGCGCGGTGCACGGTTTGCCTTTGTGGAGCAGGGCGCATAACGAGCCCAGCTGAAAGTTGGAGAAGGCAAAATGTAATGGCAATTCCTGATGGATTCGCGCGCGAGCTGTGGGCATGATCGGGACATGCCCGCCCATCTGGAACACATGTCTGCCAACTTGACGTCGCACGTCGTCCCGCGCCGTACCGTTTCGAACCGCATCGCCGTCGCCGCGCTGCATGCTGCCGGGTCCGCCGGTATGTCACCGGAAACATTTGCTGCGCGCACCGGCATTGCGGCACAAGACCTGATCGACATCAATGGCCGGATCGACGGCGCGCGGCATCGCCGGCTGGTCGAGTTGATGGCTTCCATGAGTCCGAATGTCGAACGGCTTCTGGATGAACGCTGCGGCCTCTTTCCGGATTTCCCTGTACTGGGCAACCTGTGTCTGAATGCACGCACGCTGCGCGAGGCTATCGACGCATTCATCACTTTTCGCCCGCTCATTGGCGAGTTCGATTTCCTTTTCTGCAAGGAAACGCCCGAGTGGGTGCGCTTCGAGTACATTGCCGAATTCGCGCCCGACAACTGCTTCCAGGCGCTCGCTAATTTTCACGTGCTGGCGACATTGATCCGCGCATACGATGGCGCGCATGCCACGGCATTTCGTGTCGCGTTGACCTGTAGTGAACCGCGCCGCTCTCGCACGCCAGGCGATTTTTTCGGCACGACGGTGCAGTATTGCGCGCCGGCGAACCAGATGCAGTTCTCCGCGGCAGCGTTAGACCAGCCCTTTTCCAAATACAATGCCGTGCTCGCGCCGTTTCTGCTGGAGCAGACGCAAAAGGAATTGCAGCGCGTTCAGCAAAGCGGTCTGTTTTCCGCCCGTGTCGCGGATCTGGTCAGGGACATCCTCGCGGACGAAAGCGCGGAGGCGCCGACGTCATCCTCCTTGCTGGCTCAGATCTGTGAACGCCTGAATACTTCGCGTTGGACTTTGCGTCGTCAATTGCAGGCCGAAGGTCTGCATTTCAGCGAGCTGGAAGCGCGGGTCAAGTTCAAGGAAGCATGCCGGTTATTGGCCGATACGCGCTTCAGCGTCGCGCAGATCAGCGAGCAACTCGGCTTCTCGTCGCAAAGCGCCTTCACGCGCTTCTTTCGTAGCCGGCACGCGACGCCGCCGGTGGCTTTCAGGCAGTGGGCGCAGATGCAGCAGGAGAGTAGAGGGTGGATTTGAGGTCGGCCTTTTGCTCGTACTCGCCAGCCTGAGAGAACGACTGCTCCGACATTAGGATCGTCGTTGAGATCTCATCGGTCACGCCGAAACGGTTTTAAGAATCCGCCAGAGTCATTTGCCAGAAAGAATCGAATCTGCAATTTCATACCGCTCATCGCCAACGGAAATCAGACTAACCTCACTGTTTTTTCTGGCGACAGCTTTCTCCGCCGGTGGCTGATCGGGAGTCGTGGTACTGACTCCAATCACCGCACCGTCTGCACCGAAGAAGATCGTTCGGGCGCTGCCTCCTGGCCAGTAGATCGTGACATTCGCGCTACGATCGCTGTGGCGTGTGACGTGGAATCTGCACATGCTTGTAGTCTGTCCCGCACGGCGGGCGCACGGTAGCTTCCCTGTCGCGCTGAAAGCGGTTCCCCTTGTCTTTGAGTGCTCGTCTTTGTGATTGGGCACGGCGCTGCTCGTCGCTGCATCCGTCGGAACCGAAATGAGCGTCACGCCTTCGGCTTGACCGACCACATGCCCACGACGATCGCGAAGCATGGCCCGCACGCTTGCGCTATCAGCGCCGCCCGGACAACCGACGAGCGTAGCCGTATGGTCGAGGTAGGCGGAAGTTGCGGGCGACTCGCCAAGCCGACGACACGCATTTCCTGCCTTGGGATAGCCGTCACCGAAGGGCGCGAGTGATGCCGGCCATGCGAAGGGTTCGCGCGCATCTGCCGCATGCACCGGGCTGCTGAGCGCGATGAACGCGAGCGCCGCGAACGTTGCGCGCGAGCGGAAAAGCTTGATAGTGTTCCCCATCGGACTTTCTCCGTGCGTTGACACCGGTTTGCCGTATCGACACCGAATGGCGCGCCGCAGCCCCCGGCAAGCGCTAACCTCAAGCCCTTTCCAGCAAGGCCACGTCAATCTACGCTTCAGCCAGAACCTGCTCGATCGCCTTCACGAACTGCTCGACGGGCTGCCCGCCGCTCACCAGGTATCGACGGTTGAAGATAATGGCCGGCACCGACTGGATGCCCATCTCCTGATTATTCTGTTCTTCCGCGCGAACCTCGTAGCCATAGATGCCGCTCGTCAGCACGTCGCGCGCTTCTGCGGCATCGAGTCCCACGGATTGCGCCGCTTCGAGCAGCACGTCATGGTTGCTCGGGTCCTTCCCGTCGGAATGATAGGCCTGCAGCAGCGCCATCTTGAGCGGCAACTGTTTGCCTTTGATGCCGGCCCAATGCAGCAGGCGGTGCGCATCGAAGGTGTTGTAGACCCGCGTACGCGGTCCGAACGTAAAGCCGACGCTCGCCCCGCGCTCGCGGATCATCTCCTGCGTTTCGGCGATTTGCGCCGGTGTGCGTCCATACTTTTTGCCGAGATAATCGACGATGGCCTCGCCGGCCGGCCCCATCTGCGGATTCAGTTCGAACGGATGCACGGCAATCTCGGCGTCGACGGTGTCGACAAGACGCGCGAGCGCAAGTTGAAGCGAAGATAGGCCGATCGCACACCACGGGCATGCGATGTCGGAGACAAAATCGATGGTTAGCGCCTGTTTCATGGTGGTCCTTACTGGAATGACGCGTTGCGCAGCCGGTATGGCGCGCGCGTGACAGAGGCCGACAGCGTAGCCTGAATTGCCGACTCTTGCAGGGACCGCGCGTCGATGCGCGAGTATGGTCGAATTGAACCGCAAGACCCGGAGTGTTTTCTTTTGTCGACGACCGTACACTGGCTCGAATGATGATATCTCATGGACCCGACTACGCGTACGGTCGCCAATCAGCTATGAACCCAAGTGAAGCGAAAGCGCCCACCCTCCCATATGCAGCAACGATCACGCAACGGATCGACGCACTGGACTGGCGAAGAATCGAGCAGGATCTCGACCTGTACGGATGTGCCACTGTGCCCGAACTCGTCACAGCGTCCCAATGCGACATGCTGGCGGCCCTTTATTCGCGCGACGATCTCTTCCGAAGCCGCGTCGTGATGGCTCGCCACGGTTTTGGCCGTGGCGAATACAAGTACTTCCGGTATCCGCTGCCGAACACGATTGGCGAATTGCGCACGGCAATCTATCCGCACCTGGTGCCGGTCGCGAACCGATGGAATCAAGCCATGAACGTCGACGTGCGTTATCCGGCGATGCACGCGGACTTCATCACGCGGTGCCATGACGCCGGCCAGGTCCGTCCGACGCCGTTGCTCCTGCAATACGGCGAGGGTGACTACAACTGTCTTCATCAGGATCTTTACGGCGAACATATATTCCCGCTTCAGGTCGCGATTTTGCTGTCGGAGCCGGGGCGGGACTTTACCGGCGGGGAGTTCGTCATGACGGAGCAGCGTCCGCGTATGCAGTCGCGTGCGGAAGTGGTGCCGCTGGCAAAAGGCGATGCAGTGGTGTTCACGGTCAACAGCAGGCCTGTTCAGGGGACGCGGGGCCCATATCGTGTCAATCTGCGTCATGGGGTCAGCCGTTTGCGTTCGGGGCACCGGCATACCGTGGGCATTATCTTTCACGACGCAGTGTGAGGTGAGTCGTCCAGCGTGGAAGCGGGATCGCCGGGGCCGAAAGAGCGTCACAAGCCGCGTTGTCGTCATGACGCGTGAAGCTCCGCACGAGCAAACGCCGGCTCCTTTGGCGAATTCCGTAACCCGCGTCACAATCGAGGTATCGGCCGCGACACGACACCATGGAAAACCTCCTCAAGAAACTCGACCTCACTTCGCTGCGCCTGTTCGTCGCCGTCTGCCAGGAGCGCAATATCGCGCGCGCGGCCGAGCGGGAGTTCATCGCGTCGTCCGCGGTGAGCCGACGCATCGCCGAGATCGAAGTAGTGATCGGCTTGCCGGTGATCCAGCGCCAGTCGCGCGGCATCACCGTGACGCCGGTCGGCGAGACCGTGCTGCGCTACGCGCTGGCGATCATCGGCAACATCGAACAGATGAGCGCGGAGTTGTCGCGCTTTTCGTCGGGCGCGAAAGGGCGCGTGCGAGTGGTCGCGAATCTTTCGTCGATCGTGCAGTTTTTGCCGGAGGACGTGGCGGCATTTGGGCGCGCGTTTCCGGACGTTTCGATCGAACTGGAAGAGGAAAACAGTGCGGACGTGCTGCGTATCGTCGATGAGCATGGCGCCGACTTCGGCATCTGCAACCAGATCGCCGGCAGCGAGGCCTTCGAGCAGGTGCCCTACCGGCAAGACCGGTTGGCAGTGCTGGTGCCGGGCGGACATCGGCTCGCCCACGCATCGCGCGTCACATTCGACGACCTGCTCGAAGACCGCTTCGTCGGCCTGCGCAGCGAGAGCGCACTGACGCGCCTGCTTGCGCAGCAGGCGGCGAGCGCGGGACGTCAGCTCGACGTGAGGATTCGCGTCAGCAGTCTCGACGCGCTATGCCGGATGGTACACGCTGGACTCGGCATGGCGATCGTGCCCGAGCAGGTCGGGCTGCTGTACGTGAATGCGCTCGACGTGCGTTTGCTGTCCTTGAGCGACGCGTGGGCCGTGCGCCGTCTCATCATGATCTTCAAGGCGCGCGAGCAGCTGAGCGCGAGCGCGGCGGCTTTGGTCGGGTTCCTCGGCGACCAGCCCTAGCATGGCCGACGCGGCGTAACCCGGTGCGAACCGGCCCACGCCGAGGCGCCCGCCGCGATATTCAAAGCAACACAACGCACCCAGCCCTCGCCAAACGAGACGGCTGCGTTGCCGCACCGGCACTTCGGCATCAACCCTGCGCGCCGTATAGTGAGTGCAAGGAGAAATGCACTCATGAGCGATACGATTCGTCTGGACGGCCGCGTGCTGTACCTGTCTCAGGACCCTGCGGTGATCGACGCGCAACTCGCGGGTGAAAATGTCACGCGCGCCACAGCCGGGCCGTTACGCGAGAACGTGTCCACCGATGAGATCACGCCGGTCACCGTGATGCTCACCTACGACGAACGCCTCGGCCAATATCCCTACGTCGGCTTCAAGGCGGGCGAGCGCATGCCGATCGGCCGCAATGCGGTGAAGGACGGCGGTTTTCAGATCACGGTGGCGGGCAAGCGTTACGGCAAGGGCTCATCGCGTGAATCGAGCCCGTTGGCGGAATTATCGGCGGGCATCCGGCTGATCGTCGCGGAGAGCTTCGAGCGGATCTATCAGCAGAACTGCGACAACATTGGCATTCTCACGACCACCGATTTCTCCGTGCTCGATCGCCTGGTCGCCGGCGAAACGGTGCCGATCGACGAGTTTCTCAAAGGCCGCGACGCGCTCACGCAGCAGATCATTCGCAGCGGCGGCCTGCTCGCATACAGCAAGTTCGCGGAGTGGCCCGCGCCGCGTGTGCGCGATGCCGCGCAGGCCGCTGAAGTTGGCGAGCCGAAAACGCTGGTCGAGAAAATCATCGATCGCCATCTGCACCCGGGCATCGCCAGCGCGCAGCGCGGCGACGGTGTGTTCATCGCCACCGACTGGCGCTTCAGCCACGACTATTTCACCGGCATGTGCGCGCATCTGATGCATCGCGCGTTCGGCAAGCCGGCGCCGCTGCACGCGGCGGATCACATCATCGCGTTTCAGGATCATCTGGTGCTGGCGGAACAGAGCATTCCGCACGTGCGCGACGGCCTGTTGCCGGGTGTCGCCAATCTGATGGAAGGGCATACGTCGTTCTCGCGCGATTATCCGGTGCGCTCGCACGGCGCGCTCGACGGCGTGCCGGGTTCCGAGGGCATCTGTCACGCGTTGATGGCCGAACAATATGCGTTGCCCGGCCAGGTAGCGTGCGGCACCGATTCGCACACGCCGCATTCGGGCGCGCTCGGTTGCCTCGCGTTCGGCGCGGGCGCGACGGAGATCGCCAATAGCTGGGTGACGGGCTACGTGCGCTGCAAAGTGCCGGAGACGCTGCGCGTCGAGGTCGACGGCAACTTGCGCGAAGGCGTGACCGCGAAGGACGTCGTGCTGCATCTGCTCCAAATGGATGCGATCCGCTCGGGCGGCGCAATCGGCCTCGTGTTCGAATACGGCGGCGCGGCGGTGCGCGCGATGTCGATCGACGAACGCGCGACCTTGACCAACATGGTCGCGGAATTGGGCGGCTTCACCGGCATCGTGGAGCCGGACGAACGCACGGTGGCGTTTCTGAAGGAACGGCGCGGCGTCGATTTCGCACTGGAAAGCTGGATGAAAAGCGACGCGGGCGCAATCTATCGCGACACGATCCATATCGACGCCAGCGCCATCGAACCGATGCTCGCGCGTCCTGGCGATCCCGGCAATGGGGTGCCGGCGCCGCAACTGGAGCAGGACGTCGCGATCGACATTGCGTACGGCGGCTCATGTACCGCCGGCAAGCGTGAAGACTTCGATTTCTATCACGAGGTGCTACATTGGGGCGTCGAGCGGGGCATCCGTGTGCCTGAGGGCACGCGTCTTTATCTGCAATTCGGCACCATGGCGGTGCGCGAGTATTGCGAGGCGCAGGGCTATTTGCCGGTCTTTGAACGTGCAGGCGTGACGATCGTGATGCCGGGTTGCGGGTCGTGCGCCAATTGCGGGCCGGGGCAGTCGGCCGACGCGGGGCAGGTGACGATCAGCGCGATCAACCGTAATTTTCCGGGTCGCTCGGGTCCGGGCAACGTTTGGCTGGCGAGCCCGTACACGGTGGCGGCGAGTGCGCTGGCCGGGAAAATCACGACCTTTGAACAATTGAAGCGCGCACGCGGCTAGAATGCTGGCCGGATCTTGATGCCGGCATCGTGGTGCGTGCGACGCGCGAACGTACGGATGGCTGGCGTCAAGCCGGTTTCGGCGAGCTGTATTTTTCGCCGGTATCACGAGCATTCGGGTTGCATGGGACCGGAGTAGGCGCTAAAGCGCCAACTCCGGTCGACAGCTTTGCATGGGACCGGAGTAGGCGCTAAAGCGCCAACTCCGGTCGACAAAGGAGACAGACAACATGGCATCCCCAGATCACGCCGACTCCGTCGCACGCAACGGCGGCAGCGTGACGTATTCCAGCACCCCCGGCAACACAGCGCCCGACACCACGGCAGCCGCGCCGCTCGACGCCGGCAGCATTTCGGCGCGCCTCGACCGGCTGCCCGCCACGCGCTCCATCTGGAAGCTGGTAGTGCTGCTGAGCCTCGGCTTCTTCTTCGAACTCTACGATCTGCTGTACTCCGGTTATGTCGCGCCGGGTCTCGTCAAGAGCGGCTTACTGACTGCAACGACGCACGGACTGTTCGGCTCGACCGGCGTCGCGAGTTTCATCGCCGCTTTGTTCAGCGGCCTCTTTATCGGCACGATCGCTTGCGGCTTTCTGGCGGACCGCTTCGGACGCCGCGCCGTCTTCACGTATTCGCTGCTCTGGTATACAGCGGCCAACGTCGTGATGGCCTTTCAGGAAACGGCCACTGGCCTGAACTTCTGGCGCTTCGTCGCGGGCGTCGGTATCGGCGTCGAACTGGTGACGATTGGCACGTACATCTCCGAGCTGGTGCCCAAGCAGATTCGCGGCCGCGCGTTCGCGTGCGAGCAGGCGGTCGGCTTCACGGCGGTGCCGGTGGTCGCGTTTTTGTCATTTTTGCTCGTGCCGCGCACGCTATTCGGCCTCGACGGCTGGCGTTGGGTCGTGCTGATCGGCGCACACGGCGCACTGTTCGTCTGGTGGATTCGTCGCGCGCTGCCGGAAAGCCCGCGTTGGCTCGCGCAGCAGGGGCGTCTTGCCGAAGCCGACCGCGTGATGAGCGCGCTCGAAGCGAAGGTGCGCAGCGAATATGGCCGCGAGTTGCCGCCGCCGGCACCGCCGCTGCCCGTGACGCCGCGCGGCAGCTTCCGCGATATGTGGGTGCCGCCGTATCGAAGCCGCACGCTGATGATGACTATCTTCAACCTCTTCCAGACCGTGGGCTTCTACGGCTTTGCGAACTGGGTGCCGACACTGCTGATCAAACAGGGCATCACGATCACGACGAGCCTGATGTATTCGAGCGTGATTGCGCTGGCCGCGCCGCTCGGTCCGGTAATCGGTCTCTTCATCGGCGACCGCTTCGAGCGCAAGACGGTGATCGTCGTCATGGCCGGCGTGAACATCGTCTGCGGGCTGTGGTTCAGTCAGGCGTCGGGCGCGGTGCTGCTGGTGAGCCTCGGCGTGTGTCTGACGCTTGCGGGCAACATCATTTCGTATAGCTTCCATGCGTATCAGACTGAGCTCTTTCCGACCAGCATCCGTGCCCGGGCGGTGGGCTTCGTTTATTCGTGGAGCCGGTTTTCGGCGATCTTCACGGCTTTTCTGATCGCGGCGGTGTTGAAACAATTCGGCACGTCCGGCGTGTTCGTGTTCATTGCCGGTGCGATGCTCATCGTGATGCTGGCGATCGGTTTGATGGGGCCACGCACGAAGGGGCTGGAACTGGAGAAGATCTAGAAGCAGGCGCGCGGCGTTAGGGTTCCGGCTGGAATAGCGGCAACACGTCCTGCGCGAGTTCTTCGATCACGTCGGCGGCAGGGCGCTCCGACGCGAGATTGAAGGTCACATGATGCGTGCCGCCGGCGCGCATGTCGTTGAGAATGCCGACCAATGCATGCCGGCCCGTTCGATAGCCCAACGTGACGGGCTGCGCCGGCTCATGCGGATCGCGGCTGAGTTCGAGCCGCATCGCCACGCCGAACGCGCGAAACGCAGCGGGCGCCGCGCGTTCGGCCGCGGCGCGCCACATGCTGTAACGCGCGCGCTGTGCATCGGGCTCGCGATGATAGGTCATCCACCCCAGCGAATGCCGCGCGATCCAGTCGACGCTCTGACCGCCCGAGCCCACCGCCAGCAGCGGTACGGTGTTCGCGCTGTCGGGCAGCAGGTGAAAAGTCGGTGCGCCTTCGGGCGCACGATCGGGAATCACGCGGGACGGCTTGCCGAGCGCCGCCGCTAGTGTGTCCCAATGTCGTCGGTACAGGTCGCGCCGCTCATCCGGGTCGCGGCCAAAGGCTGCGTACTCCGGCGGGCGGTCGCCTGAGCCGAGACCCAGAATGAAGCGACCGTGACTGAGCATGTCGACGGACAGCGCCGCCTTGGCAATATGCAACGGATGGCGCAGCGTCAGCACGATCGCGCCGCTCACGAGCGCAATACGCTGTGTGTGCACGGCAAGTGCGCCGAGCAACGCCCATGGGTCGAGATGGCCGACCGGGTCCGGATAGTCGGCGCTGTTCAACGGCACGTCGCGGACCCAAAGCGCGCGAAAGCCGCGTTCGTCGGCGAGCCGCGCAAGAGCCAACTGCTCGTCGAAATCGGCGGCGATGGTGCCCGTGCGCAGCAGCGGCAGCGTGAGTCCGAGACTGAGGGCATCGTTTGCGAACACGCGGCTCGCCGTGGTTTGTGCGTGGTTCTGCTGTCCGCTTGCTGTCGCCAACTTTCGACTCCTTCAGGTTGAACGGATCGCGCCCGGCCCGATGCTAACACCGCGTCAGAACAGCTGCTTTTGCCCCGACAGCAACGTCGTGAAATCATCGCGCAGCAGCGGCAGAATGGCATCGGCGACAGGCTGCAATTGCCGCGTCAGATAGTGTTCGTAATCAATTGCCGAGCGCAGCGTTTCCAGCGGTTCGGGACCGGCCACCGTCATCACGTAGCTGATCCAGCCGCCGTTCTGGTATTGCAGCGGGCGCCCCTGGCTACGGTTGAACTCGTCGGCAATGCGCGCCGCGCGCACATGCGGCGGCACGTTGCGTTCGTATTCGCCGAGCGCTCTGCGCAGGCGCTTGCGATAGACGAGCTGATCGTCGAGCTTGCCGTCGAGCGTATCGCGCACATAGTCGCGCACATAATCCTGATACGGCTGCTGCCTGAATATGCGCCCGTATAGTGCCTGCTGAAACTGCTGCGCGAGCGGCGTCCAATCCGTGCGCACGGTTTCGAGTCCTTTGTAGACGATCTCCTCGCCGCCGTCGGGCAATACCGTGAGCCCCGCATAGCGTTTCTTGCTGCCTTCCTCCGCGCCGCGAACGGTCGGCATGAAAAAGCGCCGATAGTGCCGCTCGAACTGCAATTCGAGCGCGCTGTCGAGCCCGAACCGCGCGCGCAGATTCTGTCGCCACCACGCGTTGATATGCTCGACGAGCGCGCGGCCGATGCGGCCGGCGTCTTCTTCGCTATGCGCATGTTTGAGCCACACGAAAGTCGAATCCGTGTCGCCGTAGATGACTTCGTAGCCTTCGGCCTGAATCAGCTCGCGCGTGGTGTGCATGATTTCGTGGCCGCGCATCGTGATCGACGACGCCAGACGCGGGTCGAAGAAGCGGCAGCCGGTAGACCCGAGCACGCCGTAAAACGCGTTCATGATGATCTTCAGCGCTTGCGAAAGCGGCTGGTTGTGCTCGCGTTTGGCGCCTTCGCGGCCTTGCCACACTTGCGCGACGATCGACGGCAGGCAATGGCGCGTGCGCGAGAAGCGTGCGCCGAGAAAGCCCGGCACGGAGTGCTCGTCGTCGGGGTTCAGCATGCCTTCCACGAGACCGAGCGGGTCGATCAGAAAGGTGCGGATGATCGACGGATACAGGCTCTTGTAGTCGAGCACGAGTACCGAATCGTACAGACCGGGGCGCGAGTCCATCACGAAGCCGCCGGGGCTCGCCGCGCCCGCGACATCGCCGAGATTGGGCGCGACGTAGCCTTGCCGGTGCATGCGCGGCATATACAGATGCGTGAACGCCGCGACCGAGCCGCCGCTGCGATCCGCGGGCAGGCCGGTCACGGTCGCGCGTTCCAGCAGGAACGACAGCAGCTCGGTCTTCGCGACGATGCGCGTGACCAGCTCGCAATCCTTCAGGTTGTAGTGCGCGAGCGCGGGCTTGTCCTCGTCGAAGCGGCGCTGGATTTCATCCATGCGCTGATACGGGTTGTCGATGGCCTTGCCCTCGCCGAGCACCGAGCGCGCGACGTGTTCGAGACTGAACGACGGAAAGCTCCACGTCGCGGAACGCAGCGCCTCGATACCGTCGATGATCAGCCGTCCCGCGGCACCGGCAAAGAAGTGATTGCGCGTGAGACCATGTTCGCGCCACTCCATCACTGCACCGCCGCGGCCGAGCCGCAGCGGTACGCGATATTGTTCGGCATGCTGCTGCAACACACGCAAGTCGAACTGCACGAGATTCCAGCCGATGATCGCATCGGGGTCGTGCCGCTCCATCCACAGGTTCAGTTTTTCGAGCAACTGGGCGCGCGTTTCGCAGTATTCGAGTTCGAAGTCGAGCCCGCTCGCATCGCCGTTCGGCGGTCCGAGCATATACACCTGGCGTTGTCCGCAGCCTTCGAGCGCGATCGAATAAAGCTCGGCGTGCGCGCTGGTTTCGATATCGAGCGAGACGAGTTTCAACGGCGGACGATAGTCCGTGCCCGGCTTCAACTCGCTGTTCAGCAGCGGGCCGCCCGGTTGCGGCTCGCCGCTGAACCACACCGGCGCGGTGATGAAGCGCTCCATCATGTAGCGCTCGGGCGGGAAGATGTCGGCTTCGTAGACGTCCACGCCGCCTTGTTTCAGGCGCTTCTCGAAGCCCGTCAATTGCCGGTACTGCGGGCAGTAAAGCCCCATCACCGGCCGATGCTGGAAGTCGCGCAGTTCGAGGGCACGCAGATCGAGCGGCATGTCACGGCGCAGGATCGTTTCGGCGCGCTCGCGGTGTTCGGCGGGAATGAACGCGACCGATGGCTGAGGGCGCAAGCGGATATGACGGGGCCCGCCGTCCGTTGCCAGCCAGAAATCGATCTCCGTGCCGGCGGGCGTATCCCGCCAATGCCGGGTCAATATGAAACCCTGTTCAAGCTCAGTCAAACTTCCACCTTTAAACGGGCGCTATCGCCTCACGCGATTTTACCGCCATGCGCGCCGAGCGGCGCCGATGCGCGAGGCGCTGTTCGAGCGCGGCATCCGCACGATGCACCCTGACTGCAGCGACGCGGCGCAATCTGTATGATCGTGCTGCAGCGATTCCTTCGGCGCAGCGCATGCGCCGGTCAAGTCTACTAAGAACGGAGTGAACGAGATGACGTTGGGCAAACTTGTTGTCGTAGTCGCGGTGGCTGCAACCAGTCTGGGTGCACAGGCGCAGGTCGCCGGCACGCAGACGCTGAGTGTCACGGTCGAACAGTCCAATGCGCTGCTGAGCGGCTGGAGCGTGAAAAAGAGCATTCTCGGCAAGGCCGTGTACAACGATCAGAACGAAAAGATCGGCACGGTGCGTGATCTGGTGGTCGCACCGGACGGTTCGCTGTCGGCAGCGATCGTGTCGGCCGGCGGCTTCCTTGGTGTCGCGTCGCATGACGTCGCGGTGCCGATCGCCGCGCTCGATATTCATGACGGCAATTTCTATCTGGCGGGCGCTTCCAAGGCTGCATTGAAGGCGACACCCCAGTTCCAGTACAACAAGGTGCAGACACCGCCGAAGCCGAAGAAGCTGACGGGGCAGTGAGGCCGGGAGCCGGTCGAGCGATCGGCTCTGATGCGTCTGGCGGCTTGCAATCGAGCCGCCAATAAATATGCGGCGCACGTGGCGCGAAGCGGTTGATGTAGTGCAAACCGGTTCACGCTAACGGCGCCGCTATTGTATTGCTGAGAGGCTATGCGAACCGTCCGGGTTCGAATAAAGCCCGCGAATATAGGCCTCAAGTCAGACCGGAGCGCCGAACCGCCGCCCCGAACACCCCTTCAATCAAGCCTCCAAAGCAAGCGTCGCGAAAGTACCCAGCCAGTGCTCGCCCATGTAATCGCCGGCCACATGAGGTAGGGCGCTTTGCAGATGACGCTCGGCGGTATCGAACAGCACGGTCCGGCGAATGTCACCTGCGGGCAGCGCCCGTGCGAGCGAGCGCTGGCACCACGCACGGCTCAGATTCAGCCCGTCCAGGTGCGCGATCTTGCCGTCGCTGCGATCGGTCACGCTCACCGGTTCGAATAACGTCGCGGGTTTCTTCGCGCCGAGATCCGGCAGAAAGCGCCCGAACCAGTCGACGAATTGCGCGGCAGGCAGCACGCGGCGCATCAACTCCGCTTCCATCAGCGAAGGCGAGAGGAACTCGTCGCCGGCCGGCTCCCAGGCCTGACACGCGACGTCGTTCAGAAACCAGCGCTCCGCGGTTCTGACGAGTAGCGCTTCGAGCGAGCTGTGTGAAGTCTGGCGGGCGAAATCCAGCGTGAGCGCAAGGGCGAACGCCATGTTGAAGTGCGTGCCCACGCGTAGCGGGTAAGTCGCCTTCGGCAAAAATTCCTCGAAGCGTTCGACGAAAAAACCGGTAAGCGGTGCAAAAGTCTTCGACCAGCGCGCCGCGTCCGCGAGCTTCAGCGAGTGCAGCTGCGCGCTGAGCGCGAGCAGCCAGGCCCAGCCATACGGTCGTTCGAAACCGCGGTTGTGCGGCAGCTCGAGATACGCGAGTTCGCCGGCCACGTTGGCGTCGGTGAAATGCTCGTCGACCACCGCGATGATGCGTGCGGCTTCGGGCAGATCGGGAAAGCGCTCCAGCAGATGCAGGATCAGCCAGTAGCCGTGCACGCACGAATGCCAGTCGTAGCTGCCGTAGAAGATCGGATGCAAGGCGCGCGGACCTTGCACGTCCTGCGGTCCGGCGAGCGAGTGCGTCAGCTTGTTCGGATACTCGCGCGTGAGGTGAGCGAGCGCGAGGTTGGCGAAACGGGACGCGATTTCGCGAGTGAGTTGAACGGTCATCGCAGGCTCCTCAGAAGCGGAATACGAGCAGATACAACAGTATGGTATTGACGATCAGCAATAGTAAAGCGGTCGGCCATTGCGCCTTGATCACGCCGTTCTGATCTTTCAGCTCCAGCAGCGCTGCCGGCACGATATTGAAGTTCGCGGCCATCGGCGTCATCAAGGTGCCGCAAAAGCCGCACAGCATGCCGATTGCGCCCAGAATCGCGGGGTTGCCGTTGAATTGATGCACGATCAACGGCAGGCCGATGCCGGCGGTCATCACCGGAAATGCGGCGAACGCGTTGCCCATGATCATCGTGAAGATCGCCATGCCGAAGGTATAAGCCGCGACCACCGCGAATGCGGAGTCGACCGGAATCCACGTCTTCACGAGATCCGACACCACGTGGCCCACGCCGGCAATCGCGAACAGGGCGCCGAGCGCGGCGAGCATCTGCGGCAGGATCGCGGCCCAGCCGACGGTGTCCATCGTGTGCCGTGCGTCCTTGAGCGCGTGCACCGGCGAATCGCGCAGCATGAAGAGCGCCGTGCCGAACGCGACCAGCGTGCCCAGTACGAGCGAAATCAGCGTGACGTTCTTCGTTTCGACGAACGGTGCGTATTTCAGCGTCAACGTGCCGAGCAGCGTAATCACCGGAATCAACAGCGCGGGGATGAACAGCTTGTTGCCGAAGCGCTGCGCATTCGCTTCGCGGCGCGCGGCGGCGGCTTCGCTGTTGCTGTCCGCGCGGCCTTTGCCGAGCTTGCCGGAACCGGCGATCAGCGCGAGCGCGATGGCGAGACAGCCCATCACGAAGTGCGGCAGTTCCCCGCCGAACATGAACGTGATCGCGTAGATACCCCAGAACAGAAAATTGACGACGCGGCGCGGATTCGAACGGTCTTGCAGATTGAAGAGCGCGAACGCGGCAAACATCAAACCGGCCAACACATAGAGGGATTCGAGTTTGATCATCATTGCGCGGCGCCCCGGCCCAATGCATTCATCTTGTGCGAGAGATTGCGGTCGAGCAGCATCAGCCGAACCATGTGAATCACGAGCGCGGCGACCGCGGTGGGAATCGCCCATATCGACACGTGCAGCGGTTCGACCACGATGCCGTTCTGTTCGAGAAAGCCTTTGATCAGCAGGATCGACTGGATCGCGATGAAAATATCTTCGCCGAAGAACACCGCGATGTTGTCCACCGCCGACGCGTTCGCGCGAATCTGCTGGCGTACCGCGTCGGGCAATTCGCCGTAGCGGTTCGCGGCGGCTGCTTCGGCCATCGGCGCGATCAGCGGACGCACCATCTGCGCGTGACCGCCGAGTGACGTGAGCCCGAGCGCGGCCGTGACCTGGCGAATCACGAAATAGAGCATCAGCACGCGGCCGGTGGTGGCGGCGTGAAGGCGCGAAATCAGGTGCCGCGCCTGTTCCTTCAGGCCGTTGCGTTCGAGCAGCGCGATCACCGGCAGCGTGAGCCAGATCAGGCCCATGTAGCGGTTATCCGCGAACGCCTTGCCGAAGGCGCTGACGATTTCCACCGGTTGCAGGCCGCCGGCCACGCCGGTGGCGACCCCCGCAACGGTCACCACGAGTAGCGCGTTAAAGCGCAATGCGAAGCCGAGTACCACGATCGGCACGCCGATTAGAACCCACATAGGGGTCTCCTTGTTCTGTCTTCTGCCTGGTCGGGGTTGTGCCGCCGCCGTGCGTTCCGGCGCAAATTTGCCAGTTGGCAATGGCTGGCAGGCGACGGAATCTAACACGAGAAATTATCGATAAATAGTCGGCAATTTGGGTTTGTCGGGTAAACGCCAGGGTTGGGGAGAGATGGCGCAGGCAGGGCATGGCGAAACCGACCGCGGTTCCAGACAGCGAAAAATTGCGCCTCAGCGGCCGAATAATTGCGTTTGTCGTCCTCGGTGTTCGCCGATAACCTGCCCGGGCCCGGCATGCGCGACGTGTTCCGCGCTGTACTCGGATGTGTCGATCAGCATGTAGGGATGGGCTGACGGATTGCCTTGCGTAACGCTATTACCCCACGCCGAGTTGCCGCGCAGTTGCGTCGATCGCCGCTTTGGCCTTCGACACGATTTCGTCGATCTCGATCTTGCTGACCACGAGCGGCGGCGACAGCAGCATCCGGTCACCGGTGGCGCGCATGATCAGATTGCCGTTGAAGCAGAAGTCGCGGCAAATCGTGCCGACGTCGCCGCCATTGGCGAAACGCCTGCGTGTTGCGGGGTCTTGCGCGAGTTGCAGACCGGCCACGAGACCCGCGCCGGCAATCTCGCCGACGATGGGATGATGGGCGAAGGTATCGCGCAGCTTCCTCTGGAAGTACGGGCCGGTATCCGTTTTGACGCGCTCGACGATCTTCTCGTCGCGCAGCAGCCTGAGATTGGCGAGCGCGACGGCGGCCGCCACCGGGTGGCCGGAATAAGTGAGGCCGTGATTGAAGTCGCCGCTCCCGATGATCACCTTGGCGACCCGGTCATGCAGGCCGACCGCCCCCATCGGCACATAGCCGCTCGTCAGCCCCTTCGCGAGCGTGATCAGATCGGGCTCGAAACCGAAGTGCTGATGTGCGAACCATTCGCCCGTGCGGCCGAATCCGCCGATCACTTCGTCGGCAACCAGCAGAATGTCGTACTTGCGGCAGATGCGTTGAATTTCCGGCCAATACGTCGAAGCCGGAAAGATCACACCGCCCGCCCCCTGGAAAGGCTCACCGATAAAAGCGGCCACCTTGTCCGCGCCGATTTCGAGGATCTTCGCTTCGAGTTGCTGCGCGCGCGCCAGCGCGAATTCGTCCGGCGTCTGATTGGCTTGCGCTTCGCCGAAGAAATACGGCTGATCGATATGCACGATGTTCTCGACTTTCGACGGCATCTGTTCATGCATATAACCCATGCCGCCGAGCGTGCCGCCCGCGATCGTCGAACCGTGATAACCGTTCTTGCGCGAAATGACGAACTTCTTCGAGTACTTCTGCTGTGCCGCCCAGTACTGGTGAACGATGCGCAGCACCGTGTCGTTGCCTTCCGAGCCGCTGTTGCAGTAGAAGAAGTGCTTGAACGGCGCCGGCGTCAATTCCGCGAGCAAGGCCGACAGTTCGATCACCGGCGGATGCGTCGTCTTGAAGAAGGTGTTGTAGTAGGGGAGCTCCAGCATTTGCCGGTATGCGGCATCGGCGAGTTCCTTGCGGCCATAGCCGACGTTCACGCACCAGAGTCCCGCCATGCCGTCGATGATCCTGTTGCCTTCCGAATCCCACAGATACACGCCTTGGCCTTTGACGATCACACGGCTGCCGCTGCGATTGAGCGAGCCCATATCCGAAAACGGATGAATATGATGAGCGGCGTCGAGCGCGCGGTATTCGGCGGTGCTGCGCGACGTGCGCTGTGCGGCTTGCGCGGGTTGCATGTAAGCGGCTTCTTCGATTCTGTAGCTCATGCTGACTCCAATTTTTCCATTTACATCTGATCATGACATCGCAAGACAGGGCCTTTTCTACGGTCCGGTCTCAAACGTGCAACAGCAAATGCCGGCGTTCCCACGAACTGATCACGCGAAAAAACGCCTCGTACTCGGTTTCTTTCAACGCGAGGTAGGCTTTGACGAACTTCTCGCCGAGTACTTCGGCAATCGGTTCGCAGGCCGCCATCAACGTCAGACCTTCTTCGAGGTTGCGCGGCAATTGATACGGCAACGCATAACCGTCGCTGAGCAGCGGCTCGGTGGCATCGAGTTGCTGTGTCATGCCGAGATAGCCCGCGGCCAGCGTCGCGGCAATCGCCAGATAGGGATTGCAGTCCACGCCCGGAATGCGGTTTTCGATGCGGCGCGCGGCCGGTCCCGAATGCGGAATGCGAAACCCCACTGTGCGGTTGTCATAACCCCACGCGACGTTGATCGGTGCGGCCATGAAGCGCGAAAGACGGCGATAGGAGTTGATGTACGGCGCGAAAATCGGCATCAGCGCCGGCGTGTACTTCTGCAAGCCGGCGATATACCTCGTGAACTGCACAGTCGGTTTGCCGTCCGCGCTGGTGAAAATGTTCTCGCCGGTTTCTTCGTCGATGAGACTTTGATGCATGTGCATTGCCGAACCCGGTTCGCTTTCCATCGGCTTGGCCATGAAGGTCGCGTACATCTTGTGGCGCAATGCCGCTTCGCGCACCGTGCGTTTGAACAGGAAGACGCTGTCGGCGAGCTTCAACGGATCGCCATGCATGAAGTTGATCTCCATCTGCGCGGCGCCGACTTCATGGATCAGCGTATCTACTTCCAGTTCCTGCACCTCGCAGTACTCGTAGATGTCTTCGAAAAGCGGATCGAATTCGTTGACCGCTTCGATCGAATACGACTGCCGTCCTGTTTCCGGACGGCCCGTGCGGCCGATGGGCGGTTGCAGCGGCAGATCCGGGTCCTTGTTCATGTCGACCAGATAGAACTCGAGTTCGGGCGCGATGACCGGCTTCCAGCCTTTGGCTTTGTAGAGTTCGAGTACCCGGCGCAGCACGCGGCGCGGCGAGATGGCGACCGGCGTGCCGTCGAAATGAACGCAATCGTGAATCACCTGGGCGGTCGGATCGACGGCCCATGGAATCATTCGAATGGTGGCCGCGTCGGGCACGCACACCATGTCCGGATCGGTGACGCCCGTGAGCGAGCCGTCTTCCGGATACTCGCCCGTGACGGTCTGGATCATCACCGCTTGCGGCAAGCGCATGGACTCGCCGGATTCGAACTTGCTGCGCGGAATGATCTTGCCGCGCGCGATTCCGGCCATATCCGGGATGATCGCTTCGATTTCGGTGACGTGATGCTTCTTCAGAAAATCGTCGATGTCATGCATGATTGTTCTCTCAGTTTTTGGCGCGCGACCGGCTCAAACCTGCATGGCGGCGGATGCAAATGCCGCGCCGTGGCCGGTCCTGATGCGCATTCGATCGCGGCATGCGTCGCCGAACGCGCGGAAGATCGCGGTGGATAGCGGGTCGTCGGCGAACTTCCACTCCGGGTGCCACTGCACGCCCAGCGCGAAAGCGCGCGCGTCATTCACGCTGACCGCTTCGATCAAGCCGTCCGGTGCGATGGCTTCGGCCGTGAGACCCAGGCCCAGCCGCTCGATGCCCTGACCGTGCAGGGAATTCACACGCGCCTCATTCGTGTGGCCGGCGAGGCGCTGCAACAAGCCGCCTGGCGACAACGTGATCGAATGCGACGCCCCGTATTGCACGTCGAGGCTGTCCTGTTTGTTCTCGCGGTGGTCGTTCAGGCCCGCCACTGCGTGAACGCTTTGATGCAGGGTGCCGCCGAACACCACGTTCATTTCCTGGAGTCCGCGGCATATGGCCAGCACTGGAACGCCGGCGGCGAGCGCCGCGCGCATCAGCGGCAGCGTCGTTGCATCGCGCGCGGCGTCGTGCAGCGTGCCGTGGGCACCAGGATGGCCGCCATAGCGATGCGGTTCGACGTTCGAATAGCTGCCGGTAAAAAGCAGGCCGTCGACTACGGCCAGCACATCTTCAGTGGACTGACGTTCGCCGAGCGCAGGCAGCAGCATGGCCAGCGCCTGCGAGCCATCGACAATCGCGGCAATGTATTTCTCGCCGACTACGTGCGACGGGTGGGCCCCGAACATCGTTCTGTCGGCGCTGATGCCGACCAGCGGTTTGTTTCGCATAGCCAGGTGTGTGATGTGAATAGCGCTAAAACGCGGCGCGACTTGACCCCGCAGCCGCGCACGATGCACGAGGCCGCCAGGAGGTTGCGTACTGTCGCTGTCGGCGAACGGCGCGCCGCGGGCAGTAGCAGGAATGGCCGTTCGATTCGATCCGCCGCAATGCGCGAGTCACTGAGCCGCGTTTATCCGCGCGAAGCGCAGGGACGGCAGACAGCACCGCGCATACGCACGAACGCGCATAGGCAAACGGATAGAACGAATGGCGAAAAGGAGGGAGGCGCTACGGCAGCAGCGAGGCGACTTCGTCGGTTCGCACCGCAATGAAAGCGCGCGCGCAAACGGAGTTGTGACGTCGAATTGAACGGCGGGACAGGATCGGAAAGACGGACAGGAAGCGGCGGAACGTAAGGCTGCCGTTGCTGCCGTCGGCGATGGCGCTGTCAGCGAGCGTACAACCCGCCTGACTGCGATTCCATCTAACCAAAGGGCCTCGGACTCTCACGATTACACTCGACTGGCAACGTTGAAAGTATTGAACGGCCTGCTCGAAATCCGCACGGGGCGTTTAAAGAAACAGACCGCTGGCATGGTCGTCTCGAAGCTGGGCGAAATGAATTCGCTGCGCCTCAGAATGTCTTTGGCGTGCGCCTGACGACCGCCTGACAACTAGCATATACGAGCCAATAAGGCCGTCAAACCCCTTTTATGAAAAAGATTGATCGGGATTTACCCAATGGTGCAGTCACTCAAGCGATCAAAGTACTCGATACTCATCGCGCACATTGCGTCGATCACCGCGCTTACTCCGCGAGCCTCGCACGCACCGTGTATTCACCCTCGGCGCCTGAATGATCATGATCCTCGATCATATGGGCCATTGCCGTATTGAAGTCGGGCGGCAGCGGTTCGACCGGATAGCCGCGTTTCTCCCACGCGTCGAGTCCGCCCTTTAGCGCGCGGATATGATGAATGTTCTTGCGATGCAACCGGGCGACGATGCGCTTGGCCGTCGCCTCGTTGGGGCACACGCAGTAGACCACGATCGGCCGCTTCAGGAACTCGGGATGAATCGGATCGGGTGAATCGAGATCCAGCGGCCGCGCGCCGGCAATCCGGTGCGATTCCTTTTCGCGCACGCTGGGTGGACGCGCGTCGAGAATCAGCGGCGGTTCGTTCGACTTCATCAACGCGTCGAGCTGATCCGGCGTGATGCGCGTATGCGCGAGCCAGCGGCGAAACTGCAAACGGCGCACCCAGCGATACAACAGCGCGGCCACGAAGATCGCCGCGAAAGCATCGAAAATCGTGCCGCCGTTTTGCCGCACGAGCAGCACCAGTTGTACGATCTGATCGTGCAGCGCGGCGCCGCCGACCACCCACACGCCGGCCCACAACGTGGCGCCGACCAGATCCCACCACAGAAACACGCCGACACTGATCGCGGTCGTGCCGAGCAATGGTGCGGAAATCAGACCGAGTCCCGGCAGAAACTTGGCGATGGTGAGAATCGGCGCGCCGTAGCGCTCATAGGTATTGCGCGCGACGCGCACCGTGGTGTCCAGCGAAAGGGAGAAGCGCACCAGATAGTTCAACAGACGCCGGCCATATGCCCGTCCGGTGAAGAACCAGAGCGAGTCGGCGATCAGCGTCGCGCCGACCGCGGCGAACACGACGTTGACGTACGAGGTTTGCCCCATGGCGGCCATGGTGCCGCCGAAGATCAGCATCGGTGCGGCCGGAATCGGCACACCGAGCTGCGTGACGAGCACGCTCATGAAAACGGCCCATACGCCCAGCGAGGATGGGATAGCAACCGGGAAATGCCACACAACCGCGCTCCTGAGAAGGCAATGAAAGGAAATGAAATGAAGTCGGGCTCTCGTTCGCGCATGGCGAACACGCATCGGCGCGAAGAGCGGATTTAAGCACAGGTGGCGAAAGGGCGCAGGGAGGACGGCCGAACGCCGCGCGGATTGCGGCTGGATCAGTACGCAGGAGGCCACCTGCGAGCCGGCTTGCGCAGCCCGACGGGCCGGCTGCTCAGCGCGAATTGAAAGAGGCGGCGCGTCCGGTCAGATCACGCCTCGGCGCCCGGGTCGTAGGGCACGACACGTTCGTGTTCGTCGGAATGGTTGCGCGCGACGATGGCGCGCGCGGGGCGGGCATCGTCGAGATTGAAGGGCTGATGCGGCACGCCCGGGGGAATGAACAGAAAGTCGCCCGCTTCGGTAATCACGGACTCGCGCAAACCCGGACCATAGCGGATCTCGATTCTGCCTTCGAGCTGGAAGATCGCGGTCTCGTAGTCGGCGTGAAAGTGCGGCTCGGCATGACCGCCCGGCGGTACCACGACCATGTACATCGACAAACCCGTGGCGCCCGCGGTGCCTGCGGAGATGCCGACAAAGTAGGGCAGCCGCTGGGTCGTCATCATTTCCTGCTCGGGACGCACCTTGACGACCGTGGCCCGCGCGTCGCGCATAACGTCTGACATGCTCACTCCTGTGCTGGTGGCCGCCGCTACTCGCGGTTCGGCTCACACTCCCTGAGACTGCAAGTCTAGACGATACGGGCGTCGAAATCGGACCTTGTCGAGCGCGCGGCAGCTGGGCTGACGGTTGCTACAATCGTCGTCGTGCACATAGAGATATAACGGAGACACCGCATGACAAAGGCTCAACCGATTAGCCGCTACCCCGTGCCGCAGCCGGACGAGTGGCCGGACGACATCCGCGCCCGCATCCTCGAAGTGCAGGAGAAAGCCGGCTTCGTGCCGAATGTGTTTCTGACGCTCGCCCATCGCCCGGACGAATTCCGCGCGTTCTCGCCTATCACGACGCGCTGATGCTGAAGGAGGGCGGCCTTACCAAGGGCGAGCGCGAGATGATCGTGGTCGCCACGAGCGCCGTGAACGAATGCCTCTATTGCGTGGTCGCGCATGGCGCGATTTTGCGCATCTACGAAAAGGCGCCGTTGCTTGCCGATCAGGTCGCCGTCAATCATCGCAAAGCGGATCTCACCGCGCGGCAGAAGGCAATGCTCGACTTCGCGCTGAAGGTGTGCCGCAAATCCGGCACGGTCGGCGACGCCGATTTTAAAACGCTGCGCGAGCACGGCTTTAGCGATGAAGACATCTGGGATATCGCGGCGATTACCGCGTTTTTCGGTCTGTCGAACCGGATGGCCAACGTCATATCGATGCGCCCGAACGATGAGTTCTATCTAATGGGGCGCGTGCCGAAAGAGGGTTCGCACAAGCCGAAAAAATAACCGCAATGATTTGTTTCGGTATCCAGATTGAATAGAGGCGCTGAACCAGGCCCACTCAGGCACGCACCAGTTCGCGCCGAAGCGCGGGCTTGTTCACCGTGGTGTCGTCGATCGGAAAGTGCAGCATCGCGGCGGCGAGCCCGGCGACGACCGTCGCTTCCCACAGCAGCGAATACGACCCCGTCAGATCGAACACCAGCCCGCCTAGCCACGCACCGAGAAACGAGCCGATCTGATGGCTCAGAAAGCACACGCCGAACAGGCTGCCGAGGTGGCGCGTGCCGAACACTTTCGCAACCAGCCCGCTCGTGAGCGGCACGGTGCCGAGCCAGGTCAACCCCATCACGGCCGCGAAAATCACCACGGACGCGGTGCTTTTCGGCAACACGAAGAACGCACCGATCGTCATGCTGCGAATCAGGTAGAGCCAGCCGAGCACGTGCTGCTGCCGGAACCGGCCGCCGAGCCAGCCGCACGCCCAACTGCCCGCCATGTTGAACAGGCCGATCAACGCGAGCGCGGTGGCGCCGAGCCCGAGCGGCATATGACAGAGCGACAGATACTCGGGCAGATGCGTCGCGATGAACGCAAGCTGGAACCCGCACGTAAAAAAGCCGAGGGTCAGCAGCCGGTAGCCGCGATGCCGGGTCGCCAGCGCAAGCACCTCGCGCAGCGGCGCGGCAGGCGCTTCCTGGACCGGCGTGCCGACTCGCGCGCGCCGGTCGAGCAGGATGCCGAGCGGGGCGATCGACAGCATCAGGAAGGCCAGCACGAACAGCGACGTGGCGACGCCCGAACTCAGCCGGATGCCTTGCACGAGCGGAATCATCAGCACCTGTCCCGCCGAGCCGCCCGCGCTCACCAGCCCCATGGCCATGCTGCGCTTTTCCGGCGTCGCAATGCGGCCGACCGCCGGCAACACGACGCCGAACGTGGTGCAACTCACGCCGATGCCGACCAGCAGTCCCATGCCGACGATCAACAGCGCGCTGTTCGGCGCCACGGCCGCGAGCCCGAGACCGGCCGCGAAGGTCGTGGCGCCGAACGCGACCACCGGCGCCGAGCCGTAGCGGTCGGCGGCGGCGCCCGCGAACGGTTGCGCGAAGCCCCACACGAGATTGTGCAGCGCGATGGCGAACGCGATCTGCGTGACCGGCAAGCCGCGGTCGAACGAGAACGGACCGATGAAAAGCCCGAAGGTTTGGCGGATGCCCATCGCCGCGCTCAGGATCAGCGCGCCGGCGAGGATCACGAGCATCGTCGGGTTGAAGACGGGGGCGAAGCGTTTGCTATTGGCGCTCGACATGGTTCTGATCTCCTTGGACACCATGGTCGCAGCGAGCGTCGGAAGCGGCAAAAGAAAAGATTTCTTCGACAGGTGAGCGTGGCTCACCTGTGGGGCGTTACGCGAGATTCGGATTCAACTCGATGCGCTTCCCGAATCCGGACCCTCGGCGTCGGCGGTCGCGTCGAACTGCCCGGCCTCGCCGACGAGCCAGCGTTTGAAGTCGTACAGTTCCGGCCGGCGGTCCGCGTTTTCCGCGCTCACGAGCCAGTACGCGCCGGCCGAATCGATCGTGTCGGAAGAAGCTTCGACGAGCGCGCCGCTCCCGAGATCGCTGTCGACCAGCGGCCTTCTGCCGAGCGCGACACCGAGGCCCATGGCGGCCGCCTCGAAGGCGAGCTGGATCGTGTCGACGCGCAGGCCGCCGGTGGGGTCGATGCCGTTGGCACCGGTCGCATCGAACCACGCCTGCCAGTCTTCGCTCGCGGCGTTCACGTGAATCAGCGTCGCGTGTTCCAGCCTGATGTTGCCGTCCTCGTCGCGCAGACTCTCCAGATAAACGGGGCTGCACACCGGTACGAAGCGTTCGCCGAACAGGCGCGTCCACGCGGCGCCCGCGACCGGAGACCGGCTCAGGCGAATCGCGAAATCGAAGCCGTCGACCGGAAAGCCGACCTGACGGTGCGATGTGTCGACGCTCACGTTCACCTTCGGCCAGTGCTCGCGAAAACCCGCGAGACGCGGCACCAGCCAGCGCGACGCGAAAGTCGGCGCGCAGCTCAACGCGATCGGGCGATCCGCGCGATGGTTCGGCAGACGCTGCGTGCCGATGGCGATCAGCGAAAACGCTTCGGCAACGTAGGACAGGTAATCGGCGCCGGTCGCCGTCAGCGAAATGCCGCGCGGCTCGCGCACGAACAGCTCGACGCCGAGCGCCTGCTCCAGGCCGACGATGCCGTGACTGACCGCGCTCGGCGTGACGTTCAGTTCCGCGGCGGCGAGCTTGAAACTTTGATGCCTGCCGGCCGCTTCGAAGAAACGAAGCGCGGGCAGAGGTGGCAGACGAAGCGGCATGTTGCATCCCCAAGGACGGCGCGCGGTGACGGTGGCTCTGGCTTGCGCCGCGTTTCACGCGCGCGTGCTGTTTCGCAAAAGCATACCTTGCCGCGTGGTTTCGATTACGGCCACCGTGGCGGGGTGGTCGGATGCCGTGGCCAACGTCGGACGATTTTTTCGCCATGAATGTCGATTTGCGACGACCCCGATCGTCGTGACCGTATGGAGGGCGACAGGAGCGACGATAAGCGCCCTCCATCCCTTTTCCGCACAAGGAGATGGCTGATGACTGACGTAGACACATCCGCGCAAACGCTCAAGCCGGCGCGGGAACTGGCGGGGCGGCCGCCGCGTTTTCCCGGCGAGAGCGCCGACTATCGCCGCGCGCGCAACGACCTGCTGGCCGAGGAAATCGAATTGCGCCGCCATATCGAACGGGTGGCGGTGCAGCGCCGCGCGCTGCCGCCTGGCGGCGTCGTGCCCGAGGACTATCGATTCGACGGCGAAGCGGGCCCGGTGACGCTGTCGGAGATGTTCGGCGAGCACGACACGCTCATCACCTACAACTGGATGTACGGCCCGCAGCGTGCGCGGCCCTGTCCGATGTGCACGTCGCTGCTGAGCGCCTACGACGGCGAAATGCCCGACATCCTGCAACGCGTGGCGTTCGCGGTGATCGGCCGCTCGCCGATCGAAAAGCTCGTCGCGTTCAAGAAGGAGCGGGGCTGGCGGTATCTGCGGCTGTACTCGTCGGGCGGCAACACGTTCAACCGCGATTACGCGGGCGAAGATCCCGCCGGCGACGACTATCCGGCGTTGAACGTGTTCACGCGTTCAAACGGCACGGTGCGGCATTTCTGGGCCGAGGAGATGGGGCCGGCGTCGGCGGACCCGGGCCAGGACCCGCGTGGCGCACCGGATCCGATGCCGCTGTGGACCCTGCTCGACATGACGCCTGGCGGGCGCGGCACCGACTGGTATCCCCGGCTCGACTATCCGGACGTGCCGCGTTAAGCGGGCGGTGGCCGCGTCGTCGCGCCGTATCTTGCTGCCATTGCGCGCGATATCGCGGGATATCGCGGGGTATGGATGTGGGCCGGACTAGCGCTGCGCGTCCAGCGCGTAAGCCTGCCCCGGCGCCGCTTGCAGATACGCGGCAACGGCGCACGCGCGCATCGGCCGACTGAACAGATAGCCTTGCACCGCGCGCGCGCCGAGCGCCTGCACGACTTCGGCTTGCGACGCCGTTTCGAGTCCTTCCACCACGCATTCGAGCCCGAGGTTGCGGCACAGGTCGAGCACCGACTTGACGATCTTCTTCGACGCGCTGTTCGAGTCCACGTCGATCACGAAGCTGCGGTCGATCTTGATCGTATCGAACGGCAGCCGATGCACGTAGCTCAGGCTCGAATAGCCGGTGCCGAAGTCGTCGAGCGATACACGGCAGCCGGCCTGTTTGATCATCGTGAGCGAGCTGCGCGCCTGCTCGAAGTCGCGCGTCACGGCGGTCTCCGTGATTTCGAACGAGACCCGCTGCGGCGGCACGCCGCTCGCCGCCACGATATCGATCAGACGACGCGCGCGCGCCGACGTCGAGATGTCCACCGCGGACAGGTTGAGCGAGAGAAACAGATCGCATGGCCAGCGCGAAGCTTCGTCGAGTGCTTTGTGCAGCAGCACCTCGGTAATGTGCAGAATCAGTTCCGTGCGCTCGGCAATCCGGATGAACTCTTCCGGCCTGACGGCGCCGAGCCGTGCGTTATGCCAGCGCCCGAGCGCTTCCAGACCGATCGGGCGGCGCGTGAGCAGATCGTAGATCGGCTGGAATTCCAGAAACAGCTCCGCTTCGAGATCGGCATGGCGCAGTTCCTGGGTCACGAGGCTCGAACGCCGGATGCGCGTTTCGTGCTCCGTCGAGAAAATCACCGGCTTGCCGCGGCGGCTTTCCTTGCCGAAGTACAACGCGGCGTCGGCGCGTTCGAATACCTGTGCGACGGTCTTGCCGGCTTCGGGAAACGCGGCCCAGCCGATCGTTCCCGACAGCTCGGCGATATTGCCCGCCACGCGATACGGTGTGCTGAGCGCTTCGCAGATGCGCTGGCCCAGCTCGACGAGCGCTTCGTCCGATAGCCTCTGCTGCGCGAGGACGCCGAATTCATCGCCGCCGAGGCGCGCGAAGAAGAGGCCCGGCTCCGCTTGCGCGAGCAGCCGCGAACCGACTTCCTGGAGCACGAGGTCGCCGCTCGCGTGGCCGTAGACGTCGTTGACCTGTTTGAAGCCGTCCAGATCGATCAGTCCGACATTGAAGCCGCTGCCCGTGGCGAGCGACTGTTCCGCCATCGCGCGCAACGACGCGAAGAAGCTGCGCCGGTTGGGCAGGTCGGTCAGACTGTCGATGCTCGCGAGACGGAAGTTGTCGTCGCTGAGCCGCTGGGTTTTCTGCTGGCTCGCCTGCAGTTCACGCTGCGCATGCACCACGTCGCTGAAGGTCCGGTAATAGAGCTGGATGATGACCGCGAGCGCGACGCCCACCAGCGTCATGTCGATCGCCATCGCGATGAACACCGGATATCCCGTGAACACGAGGAAGGTGGAAAAGCTTAGGATGACGATGGAAAGCAGCAGTAGGGCGGCCGTGCGCAGATGCATCAGGCAAAACACGCAGCCGACCAGCGTGGTCGCCATGTAGAACGCGACCTGCGCCTGCTCGAACGCGGTGCCATACGGAAACAGCAGAAGCGACCAGGCGCTGAACGCGACGCCGAACAGGGCGGCGAGCCAGGTCAGTTGGCGCAGCTCGGCCTCTGCCGTGTCGCCGGTGAGTACGCGATGCCGGACGTGCCACCAGCGTATGCAACGGACAATGCACAACGTGCACAGCACGGCGGGCAAGTAGATGGACAACCATGCCGGCGCACTTTGCCAATGCGTAACCGCAACGGCCATCGTGTTGACGAGCAGGATGAAATAGAGGAGCGGGATTTGACGGCTGAACGCCTGAAGCTGCGAGCACGCGAGCTCTGGGTCGCTTTCCGTGACCCAGCGCGCTTCCCTCAATCTGGCTAACCGGCCCATTCCCTTCCTTTTTAACGTTTGCGTCGCGTACGCAGCTTGGTATATCGGCAATAGAGGGACGAGCTTGATAGGCTATCGGAAGGAAATAAATGGGCCGTCGAGCAAGCGGTAAGTCCGACCTGGCAGGCCTTTGATGGCGAGTCATTTATGCCGCGCCGCGTACCGCGCCTGGCGTTTTTACCGATTCACAACGTCGGGCACGATAGCACGCGTTGCGGGGGGACGTCCGTGCCGGGTTCGCCGTTCGTGGCCGGCGTGCCTTGCGGCGGGGTCGACACGAGACGCACCGCATTCACGCCCGCATTGGCCAGCACGTATTTTTCCGCGCTTTTCTCGGGTTGCCAGTAGGCGCGGAAGGCCCCGCTGTCGCCGAAGATCAGCAGCTTGCCATGGACCGTTTTCGCGCCGCTGACCAGATCGACGGGTTCGCCGTCGCGCATTTTGAAGCCTTCGGGTGCTGCCGAACCGGTTGCGCCGACGAGCGTGGCGCAGCCGTTATCGTCGGCGGCCGAGGCGGCGCACGACAGCATGGCAATCAGCACGCCTGTTGCAATATGGCGAAACATCATTTTTATTTCCTCCCGAATTTTTAAATTGCTCGGGGCATCGCGCGCCCCGCGCCGAATCTCGGCGATCCACCCTAACACGGTAAGAATGCGTGCTGGTGGCCGTTTTGGGGCCGCTAAAGTACTGAAATTGCAACGGATTGTGATGCGCCGCCGAAGCGCGCAAAGCGCTGGAAGCGCGTAAGCGCGCGATTCTTATGGCACTTTGCAACGAAAAATCGTCAAATTGGCTCTGGGCGGGTGATACAAGCCTTACACGAAGGTTTGCGCGAATGCGCGCCTATGCGTTAGTGTGTCGGTCCCGGCGCAACAGATGTGGCGCCGGTTCCATGATTACCATACGGGAAGTGCTATGAACAAACAGGAACTGATTGATGCAGTCGCCGCAGCGACGGGCGAAAGCAAAGCGGCCACCGGCCAAACCATCGACGCAATCGTCGAAGCGGTGACCAAAGCGGTTGTCAGCGGCGATACGGTGCAACTGGTCGGTTTCGGTTCTTTCTCGACCGGCGCGCGCGCAGCACGCGTGGGCCGCAATCCGTCGACGGGTGCCGAGATCCAGATCGCGGCAGCCAAGACGGTGAAGTTCACCGCCGGCAAGGCGTTCAAGGAAGCCGTCAACGCGTCGTAATGCAACGCGCTTCACGCCGGAGCATCCGCGTGCGCGCTGCCATGCATGGACGCGTGCGGCGAGCCATGTATCGGGCGTGAAGAATCACGCGCTGCCCAACGCCCGTCAAGCTGGACTGATCGGCGGCTGGTGCGGTGCGTGTGCCTGAGTCGCGGTAAATAGCGACTCGCGTTCGACTCGCGGCTTAACCCGCCGCACGACGCTTGCGGGTGGCGTCGGCGAGGGTGTCGAGCACCGGCTCGGTTTGCGCCCAGCTCACGCAGGCATCCGTAATCGATACGCCGTAACGCAGCGGCACACCGGCCTTCAGATCCTGACGGCCTTCTTCCAGATGACTCTCCAGCATGACGCCGATAATGCGGCGCTCACGCTGCGTGAGTTGCTGCGCCAGATCCTGCACCACGTCCAGTTGGCGCAAATGCGATTTGCCCGAGTTCGCATGCGAGCAATCGATCATCACCTGCTCGCGCAAACCCGCTGACTTGAGCGCGGCGCAGGTCGCCTCCACCGACGCGCTGTCGTAGTTCGGGCCTTTCTTGCCGCCGCGCAGGATCACGTGTGCGTCGTCGTTGCCGCGCGTTTCGAAGATCGCGGCCATGCCCATTTTCGTCATGCCCATGAACGCGTGGCTCGCGCGCGCCGCGACGATCGCGTCCGCGGCGATCTGCACGCCGCCGTCGGTGCCGTTCTTGAAGCCGATCGGGCAGCTCAACCCCGACGCCAGTTGCCGATGACTCTGGCTCTCCGTCGTGCGCGCGCCGATGGCGCCCCATGCGATCAGATCGGCGATGTATTGCGGACTGAGCAGGTCGAGAAACTCGGTCGCGGTGGCGAGGCCCAGACCATTGATGTCGAGCAGCAGTTGCCGCGCGAGACGCAGGCCTTCGTTGATGCGGAAGCTGCCGTCCAGACGCGGGTCATTGATATAGCCTTTCCAGCCGACCGTGGTGCGTGGCTTCTCGAAGTACACGCGCATCACGATCAGCAGATCGTCCTTGTAGGTGTCGGCTGCGGCCTTGAGCTTGCGGGCGTATTCGATTGCCTGATCGTGGTCGTGAATCGAGCATGGGCCGACGATGAGCACGAGCCGGTCGTCGCGGCCATGCAGAATGTCGGCGATTTCCACGCGCGTTTTTTCGACGAGCGTCTGCACGGCGGGCGGCACCGGCAGTTCGTCCTGCAACAGCGCAGGGGAAATCAACGGACGTACCGCGCCGATCCGAACGTCGTCGATGCGCGTGGTGTCCTGGGTGGCGTCGGCCGAGCCGACTTCCTGATCGTGCAAAGGATTGTCGATGGCGCTCAAAATATTCTCCCGGGGCCTGGATGATGAGGCGGCGTAGCCGCCTGAATGTGCGCGTGCCTGCACGCCGGTTTCGCGTGGACTCTGCGCTGAGGTTAGGTTGTTTGTATTGCGTTTGCGTTGATCCGCTGGCGCGATTATGACACCCGCCTGCCGCAGCCGGGACTGCGGCGGATCAGAGCTTGCCGATCAGCGCCATCGCGGCGGCCGGATTGCGCTCCTTGAAGCCGCTGATCACGTACAGGTAGACATCGCGCTCGGCCGCTTTGGCCGGCGGCTCGGCGCAGGTCTCCAGGTCCGCCGGTGTGGTGCCGGCGGCAAGCTGGCGCGCGCGGTCGGCCCATGCGTCGAGCGCTTTCGCCGAATAGCCTTTGGCCTGCCTGTCGGTCGTGCCCATGATGCGGGCGTACACGAACGGCGCGGTGAGGTCGGCGATTTGCGGGTAATCGCTGTCGCCGGCGAGCACGACCGCGACCTTGTACTTCCTCGCGAGCGCGATGAATTCCGGCGATTTGAACGTGTCGTTGCGCACTTCGATCGCGTGCCTGAGTTTCTGGCCTTCGATACTGGCGGGCAGCAGTTTCAGAAACGCTTCGAAGTCTTCGTGATCGAATTTCTTGGTCGGCGCGAATTGCCAGTTGATCGGACCGAGTTTCTGTTTGAGCAGCAGCACGCCGCTCGCGAAGAAGCGTTCGATCGTTTCGCCTGCGTCCGCCAGCACTTTTCTGTTGGTCGCGTAGCGCGGGGCCTTCAGCGAAAAGACGAAATCGTCCGGCGTTTCCTGATACCACTTCTCATAGCTCGCCGGCTTCTGCAAACCGTAAAACGTGCCGTTGATTTCAATCGACGTGAGATTGCGGCTCGCGTATTCGAGTTCGCGGGCTTGCGTGAGGCCGTCCGGGTAGAACGGCCCGCGCCACGGCGCATAGGTCCAGCCGCCGATGCCGATGCGAATGTTCGCGGGCTTCGTGGGTTGCGCGCGCTTTGTGCTCGCTACGCTTTTTGCTTCAGCCACCTGGATTCTCCTTCTGGGCACGGCCGGGGAAGCAGTAGATTAAGCTTCTTTTTGCCCGGCGCACAGACGTGGAGAATCGCCTTCGCGGAGAAACGGCGCATTGACCGTGCGCTATGCGTCACGCGGTGTAGTCGGCGAACGTCGTGCAAGCGCCGCTTCTTCGAAGCGCCGGTTCGCCTCCGCCACTTCCATCCTGAACTGCTGCAATGCGCTGACCGCCAGGTCCGGCGGCGTGAGCGCGCTCCACAACACGTCGATCAGTTGATCCGCGGTCGCGTCGATATCGATCTGCCGGTTCGTCAGCGTGGCGTCCCACAGCACGTGCTCCATCGGCCCGAATACCATCGAGCGTAATAGACGCAGCGGCATGTCGGCGCGAATCTGCCCGCTCTCCTGGCCCTGCGCCAGCACGCGCATCAACGGCGCGGTGTAGCGGCGCTGCAGTTCGGTCAGCGCCTCGCTCAATTCGTGATGACGCGCGCGGCCCTCGGAGAGCACCAGCGCGCACAGATCGGTGCCGTTCACCAGCATCAGCCGCAAATGCGTGCGCACGATGAAAGCGAATTGCTGGCGCACGTTGCCGTCGCGCGGCAGGCCGGACTCGATCGCCTCGATGATCTCGTCGTACCAGTCGCCGATCACGCGCGCGCACAGCTCGCGCTTGCCGCGGAAATAGCTGAACACGGTCGCCTCTGAAATGCCGAGACGCTGCGCGATCTCCGCGGTCGTCGCTCGCTCGTAGCCCTTTTCGGAGAACACGTCGCGCCCCGCCTGAAGAATCTCCTTCACGCGTTGTTGCGATTTGCGTCCAGCCGGCTGGCGGCGCGACACGGGTAGTTCGGCCTTCACGGCAACCGTCATATGAGTCGAGTTCAGATTTACGGCTCCGATCGAGCCGGTGGATAGGCGTTTGACGCCTGATGACGGCGATCCTATCACGGAAGATGGCGTACGGAGCCACGCGAGCCATTTTCTGAGTAACACTCAAAAATACCTATTGACGCTTACGTCAATCTGGCGTGAAATGCGCGTTGAAGCTAGCGCGCCTCGCGCAGCATGGCAGCGGCCCGGCAGGCCGCGAACCTCCGCCACGCTGCGCCCGACCCGCGCCCGGACCTGCCGGCGCCCCATGAGGGCGACCGGTCGTCAACGAACTCTGGAGACACAGCAATGCACAACCTGCCCGGTTTGCAATTCCCGCTCGGCGAAGAAATCGAAATGCTGCGCGACAGCATCGCGGGATTCGCCGCCAAGGAAATCGCCCCGCGCGCCGCGGAAATCGATCGCACGGACCAGTTCCCGATGGACCTGTGGCGCAAGTTTGGCGATCTCGGCGTGCTCGGCATGACGGTGTCGGAGGAATACGGCGGCGCGAACATGGGCTACACCGCGCACATGATCGCGATGGAGGAGATCTCGCGCGCGTCGGCTTCAGTCGGCCTTTCGTATGGCGCGCATTCGAATCTGTGCGTGAACCAGATTCACCGCAACGGCACCGACGCGCAAAAGCAGAAATACCTGCCCAAGCTGGTCTCCGGCGAACACGTCGGCGCGCTCGCCATGAGCGAGCCGAACGCGGGCTCGGACGTGGTCAGCATGAAGCTGCGGGCGGAGAAGAAGGGTGACCGCTACGTGCTCAACGGCACGAAGATGTGGATCACCAATGGGCCGGATTGCGACACGCTGGTGGTCTATGCGAAGACCGATCCCGAAGCGAATTCGCGCGGCATTACCGCGTTTATCGTCGAGAAGGGCATGAAGGGCTTTTCGGTGGCGCAGAAGCTCGACAAGCTCGGCATGCGCGGCTCGCACACCGGTGAACTGGTGTTCGAGAACGTCGAGGTGCCGGAAGAAAATATTCTCGGCCAGCTGAACGGCGGCGTGAAGGTGCTGATGAGCGGCCTCGATTACGAACGCGCGGTGCTCGCGGGCGGCCCGACCGGCATCATGGTCGCGGTGATGGACGCGGTGGTGCCGTATATCCACGACCGCAAACAGTTCGGCCAGTCGATCGGCGAGTTCCAGCTGATTCAGGGCAAGGTGGCCGATCTCTACACCACGCTGCAGGCGTGCCGTGCTTATCTGTACGCCGTGGGCCGTCAACTCGACACGCTCGGCAACGAGCATGTGCGCCAGGTGCGCAAGGACTGCGCAGGCGTGATTCTCTATACCGCGGAAAAAGCCACGTGGATGGCGGGCGAGGCGATCCAGATTCTCGGCGGCAATGGCTATATCAACGAGTATCCGGTCGGGCGCTTGTGGCGCGATGCGAAGCTCTATGAAATCGGCGCGGGCACGAGCGAGATCCGCCGCATGCTGATCGGCCGCGAGCTGTTTGCCGAAACGGTCTGACGTGCGGTGATGGCGTTGCGTCGTGCGAACAATCGCGCGGCGCATGTCCATCACACGATGGCGCGCCTCGACGTGGCGCGCCGAACGCCCGGCCCCTATAAAAAGCGGCAAAAAGGAGAAGCTACTTCATGCCGATCATCGAATCCAGGCTGAATCCGCGCTCGGACGACTTTCGCGCCAACGCGGCGGCGCTCGAAGCGCTGGTCGCCGATCTGCGCGCGAAGGTCGCCAGGCTCGCGCTAGGCGGCGGCCAGGCCGCACGCGACAAACATACGGGGCGCGGCAAACTGTTGCCGCGGGACCGCATCGAGAAGCTCCTCGATCCCGGCACGCCGTTTCTCGAGTTCTCGCAACTCGCCGCGTACAACATGTATCACAACGACGCGCCCGGCGCGGGTGTGATTACGGGCATCGGCAGAATCGCGGGGCAGGAGTGCGTGATTGTCTGCAACGACGCGACGGTCAAGGGCGGGACCTACTATCCGGTCACCGTGAAGAAGCACGTACGGGCCCAGGAGATCGCCGCGGAAAATCATTTGCCCTGCGTGTATCTGGTCGACTCGGGCGGCGCGAATCTGCCGAATCAGGACGACGTATTCCCCGATCGCGATCACTTCGGCCGCATCTTCTACAACCAGGCGAATCTGTCGGCGGCGGGCATTCCGCAGATCGCCGTCGTGATGGGCTCGTGCACGGCGGGCGGCGCGTATGTGCCGGCGATGAGCGACGAGTCGATCATCGTGAAGAATCAGGGCACCATTTTTCTCGGCGGCCCGCCGCTCGTGAAAGCGGCGACGGGCGAAGTGGTGAGCGCTGAAGATCTCGGCGGCGGCGACGTGCATACCCGTTTGTCGGGCGTGGTCGATCATCTCGCGCAAAACGACGCGCACGCACTGGGGATTGCGCGCAGCATCGTCGGCAATCTGAATCGCACGAAACCCACGCCGCTCGCGTTGCAGGAACCGAAGCCGCCGCGCTACGACGTGAAGAGCATGTACGGCGTGATTCCCGTCGATACGCGTAAGCCCTTCGATATCCGCGAGGTGATCGCGCGCATCGTCGACGACTCCGCGTTCGACGAGTTCAAGGCGCGCTACGGCACCACGCTCGTCACCGGCTTCGCGCATATCTGGGGGCATCCGGTCGGCATCATCGCGAACAACGGCATTCTGTTTTCGGAGTCGGCCTTAAAGGGCGCGCACTTCATCGAACTGTGCTGCCAGCGCAAGATTCCGCTGGTGTTCCTGCAGAACATCACCGGCTTCATGGTGGGCCGCAAGTACGAAAACGAAGGCATCGCGCGTAACGGCGCGAAGATGGTGACGGCGGTCGCGACCGCCAAGGTGCCGAAGTTCACGGTGATCATCGGCGGCTCGTTCGGCGCGGGCAACTACGGCATGTGCGGGCGCGCGTATTCGCCGCGTTTCCTGTGGATGTGGCCGAACGCGCGCATCTCGGTGATGGGCGGCGAGCAGGCGGCGTCGGTGCTGGCGACGGTCAAGCGCGACGGCATCGAAGGCAAGGGCGGCGCGTGGAGTGCCGAAGAGGAGGAAGCGTTCAAGCAGCCGATTCGCGACCAGTACGAACATCAGGGCCACCCGTACTACGCGAGCGCGCGTCTATGGGACGACGGCGTGATCGACCCGGCGCAAACGCGCGACGTGCTCGGCCTTGGCCTGTCGGCCGCGATGAACGCGCCGATCGAAGACACGCGTTTCGGCGTGTTCAGAATGTGACGATGCGCGACGAAGCGCGGGAGCTGCGACGATGCAATACGAAACACTGAATGTGCAATTGGCCGGACAGGTCGCCACGGTCACCTTGAATCGCCCGGACGTGCGCAATGCGTTCAACGAGACGATGATCGCCGAAGTGACCTCGGCCTTCACGGCATTGAACACGCGCGACGACGTGCGTGCGGTCGTGCTCGCCGCGAACGGCAAGGCGTTCTGTGCGGGCGCCGATCTGAACTGGATGAAGAAGATGGCCGGTTACTCGGACGACGAGAACCGCGCCGATGCGATGCTGCTCGCGAACATGCTGCAGTCGGTGTATCGCTGCAACAAGCCGGTCATCGCGCGGGTGAACGGCGACGCGTACGCGGGCGGCATGGGCCTGATCGCGGCGTGCGACATCGTGGTGGCGGTGCAGAGCGCGCGTTTTTGCCTGTCGGAAGCGCGGCTCGGTCTGATTCCCGCGACCATCGCGCCGTACGTGATCCGCGCGTTGGGCGAGCAGGCCTCGCGCCGCTATTTCGTCACTGCCGAGGCCTTCGATTGTGCGACCGCGCTGCGCCTCGGCTTCGTCAGCGAAGCGGTCGAAGCGGGGCAGCTCGACGCCACCGTTGCCCAGATCGCCGACACGCTCTGCGCGAATGGGCCGCAAGCGGTGCGCGCCTGCAAGCAGCTCGTGCAGGACATCGCGGGCCACGAGTTGAACGATGCGATGATCGAAGACACGGCGGCGCGCATCGCGCGCACGCGTGCCGGCGCGGAAGGCCGCGAAGGTGTCGCGTCGTTCCTCGAAAAACGCACGCCGGGCTGGCGAGGCTGACGCGCGAGCAGGCCCATTGCCGGGGCGCATGAGTGCGCCTCGACCCGATCAGAACAACAGCGCCGAACGGCCCATTTCATCGAGACATTCATGTTCAACAAGATCCTGATTGCCAACCGTGGCGAGATTGCCTGCCGCGTTGCCGCGACCTGCAAGCGGCTCGGCATCGCGAGCGTGGCCGTCTATTCCGACGCGGACGCCGACGCGAAACACGTGGCCGCGTGCGACGAGGCGGTGCACATCGGCGGCTCGACGGCGGCGGAAAGTTATCTGCGGGTCGCGCGCATCATCGAAGCGGCTCAGGCAACCGGCGCGCAGGCGGTGCATCCGGGCTACGGATTTCTGTCGGAGAACGAAGATTTCGCGCACGCGTGCGAGGCGGCCGGCATCGTCTTCATCGGACCGCCGGTATCGGCCATCGCCGCAATGGGCTCGAAGGCCGCCGCGAAAGCGCTGATGCACGCGGCCTCGGTGCCGCTCGTGCCCGGCTATCACGGTGACGATCAGGACCCGCAGCTGCTGCAGCGCGAAGCGGATGCGATTGGCTATCCGGTGCTGCTCAAAGCCAGCGCGGGCGGCGGCGGCAAGGGCATGCGCGTGGTCGGGCGCAGCGAGGATTTCGCGGCGGCGCTGGCCTCGTGCAAGCGCGAGGCCGCGAGCAGTTTCGGCAACGACCGTGTGCTGATCGAGAAGTATCTGACGCGGCCGCGTCACGTGGAAGTGCAGGTATTCGCGGACCGTCACGGCGGCACGGTGTATCTGTTCGATCGCGATTGCTCGGTGCAGCGGCGTCATCAGAAAGTGCTGGAGGAGGCGCCGGCGCCCGGGCTCAGCGCTGAAATCAAGCGCGCAATGGGCGAGGCTGCGGTGGCCGCCGCGCGGGCGGTGAATTACGTCGGCGCAGGCACGGTCGAGTTCATCATGACCGGAAGCGGCGACTTCTACTTCATGGAAATGAACACGCGGTTGCAGGTCGAGCATCCGGTCACGGAGATGGTGACGGGGCAGGACCTCGTGGAATGGCAACTGCGCGTCGCCGCCGCCGAACCGCTGCCGCTCACGCAGCAGCAGTTGAAGCTGGACGGTCACGCGATCGAGGCGCGCATTTATGCGGAGCATCCGGCGCGCGGTTTTCTGCCGTCGACGGGCAAGCTCAAGCACCTGCGCATGCCCGAAGGCGTGGAGTTCTCGATCGATGCGGCCGGGGCAGGCGCAGCGGGCCGTAAGGCGCCGGTGCGGATCGATAGCGGCGTGCGCGAAGGCGACACCATCACGCCGTTCTACGACCCGATGATCGCCAAGCTGATCGTCCACGGCGCCACGCGCGAAGAAGCGCTCGCGCGCCTGAGCCGCGCATTGCGTGCGTGCGAGGTGGTCGGCCCGCATACCAACGTCGAGTTCCTGCAACGCATCGTCGCGAGCGAGCCGTTCTCTACCGCCGATCTCGATACGGGCTTGATCGAGCGTCACCACGACGCGCTGTTTGCTCCACACAGGAAGCCCTTCAAGGAAGCGCTCGCGCTCGCCTGCGCCGCGCTGCTCACGCGCGAGGGCGGCACGGCGCACGGCGCGTCGCCGTGGGACGCCTTATCGCACTGGCGACTGAACGGCGGCTACACGCAGACGCTCGGCTGGCGCGAGGTCGATCATGGTGACAACGAACACGCGTTCACCGTCTCGTTCGCCCGCGACGGCGGCACGCAGACGCTCGAACACGACGGCGTGCGCGAAGACTTCTCGTGGTCGAGCGGGGCGGGCGAGCACGAATTCCGCGCGACCCTCGGCGATGCGCGTGTGACGGGCCGGGTGTTCGTCGACGGCGATACGTTCCATGTGTTTTGTCTCGGCGAGGCGCTCGCGTTCGAGTGGCAGAACCTGCTCGCGCATGCCGCCGACGCGGAAGGCGGCGAAGGCCGCCTGACCGCGCCGATGCCGGGCAAGGTGATCGCGGTGCTGGTCGAACCGGGCGCCGTGGTCGAGAAGGGCGCGCCGCTGCTCGTGATGGAAGCGATGAAGATGGAGCACACGATCGGCGCGCCGGCGGCCGGTACGGTGACGGAAGTGCTCTACGCGGTCGGCGACCAGGTCGCCGACGGTGCGCAACTTCTGGTGCTGGACGTGCAGTAGTTTCGCGGCTCAGGCGAGGCGCGCATAGCCGGCGGCGCGCGCTTCGTTTTCAAGCTGCCCGATCCGTTCGTAGTCCGTCAGCGGTAGAACGGAAAAGCCCTGCAAACGCAGGCGTTTTGCGCGTTCGGGGCGCACTTCGAGGGTTTCGTTCAGCGCGTCGCGCAGCGCTTCGATGGTGGCCGGCGGCACCGTGCCGGACGCGATCAGCGGCAAACCCGGCGACGCCGCCGTCATGCCGATCGCGCGAACCCGCCGCGCCAACTCGGGCATCACATCGTTGACGAAGGCGAAGGTCACGCAATCGACCGCGGCGACATCCGCGCGATTGTCCGCGATGGCCCGCAGCGAACCGAGATGCGAGCCCGTGCGCAGCACCGTGCTGAAGAACATGCCGGCGCGCGCGAGCGGCGCGACCGCATGACGAAACACATTCATGCCGCTATTCGAATCGTCCTGGTTGTAGGCGGCGCGCGCGCCGCGGCAGGCCGCGAGCGTATCGAACTGGGCGTCCGCCCGCGTCACCAGCACGCTCGCGTAGTGCGCGCCCTCGCAGCCTGGCGCGTCGAAGCGCGGCGTCGCGATCAGGCGAACCTGTTCGTGCAGGCCGTGCATCAGCGGATAGCCGCAGGTTTGCGAGAGCAGCAGGTTGGGGCGCCGCCAGAAGCCGTGCAATTCCTCGTCCGGCTCGACGATGCGGCACGCCGGCTTGACCCGGCGCAGCACGTCGACGAGCCACTCGCGCCACTCGAAGTCGAGGGCGGGCGTGACGTTATACATCGGCAGGGCGGCGATCCAGGTCATGATGCGATTCTGACACGGCTAATGTCTGACCATTCGGAATTCGTCGAGTCCGAGCCGCACGGGCTCGGTCGGTCTGAAGATCCACTTTTGCGCGGCGACCGACAGGATCTCCAGTTGGGCGTCTTCGAACGCGACGAGCAGGTCCTCCTTGCGCCTGCTAGCCGCCCCGCAGAACGTGACGAGCGCTTCGGCGCTGACTTCGAAAATCTGCGCACGATCGTCGCAGCACACCCGGAACGCGACCGTCGCGCATTCCGTCACACAGGGCCTGAACCCTTCATCGACATAAACCGACATGACGATCTCCCTCCGACGCCCGAGTCAACAGGATGACGAGCCGTAAGTTTTGAGTATGTGGGAGAACCGGCATTTGCGGTGAAATGGCGGGCATTCCGAGGCCTGACTTGGGCGGAAATTGACTACCTGCCGGCAAGCTTTTGTAAGCGGCTGCCTGTTTCTGGCCGGTATTCGTCGGTTGTTCGCGCGCATGCGCTGGCTACACTCGCAGCGGCGATTTCGCCTTTGCTCGGGACAGTCGGTACGGAGGGGGACAGGATGAATGACGGTAGTCAATGCGGCACGGTGGTGATGCGCAAGCGGGTCCGGCGTTGGTTATTCGCCGCGACGCTGGTTTGCACTTGTGGTCTGCAGGGCTGCGCGACTTCGCTCGAAACGTTCGGGCTTGGCGCTGGGGTGGGCATTGTCGGGGCGCTAGGGGCGCTTGGTTGTGCGATCGGTTGCCATTGATCGCGTGAGCGGCTTCGTGTGCGAAGCAGGCCGCATGAATCGAGCGAGCAGGCGAAGCCGGGTGTGACGCATCTATCGTTGCGACTGCGCACCGGTCTGAAGATCAGCCGGTATGGTCGATGGTTGCAGCGCTCGCCAGCGCCTGACCCACGGCAACGCATCGAGCCAGGTGTCGTCGGGTAGCGGGTAGTTTGCCGGATGCACGGCATGAGCGACCGGCGTCCATGCGTAGCGCGCCAGCCATTCCCTATAACCGCTTACCAGAAAGCCGCCGTTGCGATCGAGGTAAGCGTCGCGCCGCGCTTCGTAGATCTTTTTCAGCGCGAACCACGGCACGTGTGGCAGATCGTGATGTACCGCGTGGTAGTTGTTGTTAAGAAACAGCAGCCGCCAGCACCACGCCGCTTCATTGACGACGGTGCGATGCGCATGATCGTGCGCCGTGCGATGCTCATGAAACGAGCGGACCGAACCCAGCGACAGCGCGCCATAGCCCACGCCGACGATGAAAACCCACGCCGGTATGCCACAGTTGCGCTGCAACCACACCGTGAGCGCGGCCAATGCGGCGAAGTGCGCGAGCCACGACGGCACGTCGCGCCAGTCGCCGCGCTTGATCCTGCCGAGTGCCTCGACGCCGGTGGCGGCGATAGCGAACGCGGGCCCGACCAGCAGCCGGCCGATAAACGTATTGCGGAAAGCCAGCAGCGCGCGAATCGTCCATCCCGCACGTTGCCATACGCGCTGGCTGACGAAATAGCTCTCGGGATCGATGCCGGGATGCGTCAGATGCGGATCGTCGTGATGCTGAAGATGGGAGTCGCGATAGATGCGGTAAGGAAACCACACCGCGAGCGGCGCGAAACCCAGCAACGCGTTGACGAACGGCGAGCGTGTCGGATGCCCATGCAGCAGTTCGTGCTGCAGCGACATGTACCACGCGCCGAATACCGCCAGCAGTCCGGCGGTCAACGGCAGGCCGAGTTCGCGCGCATGAGCCACGACGCCGAACCATCCGCCGTAGATCACAACGATCAGCGCCCAGGTGGGCCATTGCGTGCGCCAGGTCCAGCTTTTTGCCAGCCGGGCGATGGAATTGCGTTGTGCGTCGTCGAGATAAATCGCCATGGGCAGGATCGGTCATCGTGCAGGTTCAGACCGATCCTACGGACCCCTACGCGCTACCAGAACCAATTTATCGAGCAAAGTATCTGCTCAATCGTGCATAGGCGGCCAGGCCTTGCGGCGGCGTGTTTTCACCCGTTCACGGCGCATCCGCGACGCGGCACGCGTGATCCATCAAACCTTCGGCCGAGCCGCTGCCATTGTCGATGTCGATGCCGCTGTTCAGGATCAGCCAGCCGTCGGTGTCCGCTGTCGGCCCCGCGCCCGTCACGAGGATGGTTTGCGTCGCCATGGCTTCGGCATCCTGATTGTCCCGCGCGACGATGCGAAAAGGATTGCCGGCCTCACTCAACGAAGTCACGCGCATGATCCGGTAGCGCCTGCCGTCGATCGTATCCCAATGCCATTGGCCGGGCGCGTCTTTCGCGTGACGCCCGAGCGCGAGGCTGACGTCGCGGCGCAGGCAGTCGATATGGATATGCAGCTGGTTTTGCGAGCGGCGATATTGGGAGTTGATTTCGAGCCCGAGCAGATTGTCCGGCAGCGTACGCTTGACCGACTGCTCGACATCATGCCGCGAGTCCCACGCGTCGACCCAGTAATCCTGCGCATGCGGCGCGAGTATCAGTGGACTTTCGATTCCCGTGATGCGATCGGTCGGAATCAGCAGATACTGCGAACGCCCGACGATATCCTTCAGGATCACGTAGCGTTTGTCGAGATCGACGCGCGTGCATTGGCCCGGCGTGCCGGTGGCCTGCTGCGACGGCACGCAGCGTATGTCGACGATTTTCCACAACGCGTTCGAATCGACGGTGGCAAGGCGCGCGCATGCGGCGACGGTGAGGGCAATCGCGAGTGCCGCGGTCAGCCGCGCGGCATGGCGTAATTGGGTTCGCTGAGGGGAGGTGGGTAAGCGGGTGGATAAGCGGGCGGGTAAGCGGGTGGGTGTCGGTGTTGGCATCGGCACTTGGGATGATGTGTTCGGAAGAGTGGGCTGTCAGAAGGGGCAAAGGGCAACCGGCGGCCTCAAAGCACAGGTGCCGGTACCGGACCGAGCACCTCCTCGAACGCGACGCCGATCGCAAGCAGGCGCCGGTCGGCACCGAGCGGCCCGTCCAGTTCGAGGCCGACCGGCAGGCCGCTCGCGGTCATTCCCGCGGGCAGCGACAGCCCCGGAATGCCGGACGTGCTGGCCGGATCGGTATTGCGCAGGAACGCCTCCATCGTGTCGATCGACGGCCCACCGTCGATCGACACACTCGACGAACCGCTCAGCTCGTCGATCGGCACGGCGGCGAGACGCGTGGTCGGAAACAGCAGCGCGTCGAGGCGCTCGCCGGCGAACGTCGCGGCCATGTACTGCTGCAAGCGCGGCCGCCACTGGTTCAAGGCCGCCGCGTAGTGGCCGCCTAGCGCATCGGCGAGCACGCTGTCGTAGATCGCGCGCACGTCCGGGCTCGCGATGCGCACCGCCATGTCGGCGACCGTGCTCACCGGGGCGTCGTTGGCGACGAGCCAGGCGTGCACGTCGTCGAGCGCTTCGTGGATCGCAACCGGGCCGCCGACCATCCCGTTCAGGTGCTCCAGTTCGTCCATCGCGAGCGGCACGAACACGACGCCCGCCGCTTCGAGCCGGTTCAACGCGGCGCGCGCCACGTCTTCCACCTGTCGTTCGAGCCCCTCCCAGAGCGGCACGGGCAGGCCGATGCGCAGGCCGGTCAGCGTGAGCGCCGGCAAGGCGTCCGAGCCGCTGATCACGCCGTCGAGCAGCGCGAGGTCGGCGACGGTGCGCGCCATCGGTCCGACGGTGTCGCGCGTGTGGCTGATCGGCACGACGGCGTTCGGGTCGTGATAGCGCCGCTCGGCGCCGCCGTTGCCGACCGACGGACGAAACCCGGCGGTGCCCGTCAACGCGGCGGGAATGCGGGTCGAGCCGCCGGTGTCGGTGCCCAGACCCGCGGGCGCGATGCGCGCGGCGATCGCCGCGGCGGTGCCGCCCGACGAGCCGCCCGGAATCAGCGAGGGATCGTAGGGATTGCGCACCGGGCCCGCATGCGCGGCGAAATTCGTGCTCGTGATGCCGAACGCGAGTTCGTGCATGTTGGCTTTGCCCAGTACGATCGCGCCCGCATCGACGAGCCGTTGCACGGACGGTGCATTGGCCTTCGGAATGAAGCCTGCGAGCGCGGGCGTGCCTGCCGAAGTCTGCAAGCCCGCCGTGTTGATGTTGTCCTTGACGACGATGGGCAGGCCCGCGAGCGGCAACTGCGCCCTGACAGGGGCCGGCAAAGCGTCGATGCGCTGGGCGGCGGCGAGCGCGCCGTCGAGGTCGAGCGCGGTGAGCGCGTTGAGGCTGGAGAGCGAGGCCGCGCGCGCGAGCAGCGTGGCGACGTAGTCGGTGGCCTTGAGGCGCCCGGACTGGATCGCGGCGACCGCTTGCGTGGCGGTCAGCGCGAGTTGTTCATCGACGGTCCATGGCATGGCCGCGTCTCCTTGTCGTGTGCGTGGCGGGCGCGAAAACGCAATGCGAAGCGCGCGAGCGACCGCAAAGCCGGGTTGGCGAACAGTCTGGATTCATCGGGAAGGGAGGGCGGCGCAGCTGCCTGCGTCAGCAGCGCCGCAGAGCAAACCCGCAGGCCGCGCGCCACGCGGGCGCGATGCCCGCGGGCATGGGTGTGGGTGCTCGACAACATCGGCTGATGGATCAGGCATGGCAGGCGCGCGAAAGGCGAATTCGTGGTGCCGCCTATTCTGGCACAACCGTCTGACAGACGATGCCGGGGACTGCAGCGAAGCGGGCGCCGGCCGGCTACGCCACCGACGCTCGTTGCCGTCAGGTTCGCGGCGCAATCGCTACGGCCGCGTCAATCCCGTTGAGTGCGCGGACCGGCGCGACCCTCGTCATTGATGGTTATCGATCCACATACGTCCCCATCGGAACGCGTAAGCGAGCGCATGTTCCTCGTCGAAGAAGTAATCGAGCGCATCGAACGAATACGCTTTCCCGTTGTTGGCCGAGGTTTTTTCGATGGTCAGGTTGGCGGCGAACAGCCCGTTGGGCAGAAGCTGTGCGGCCGGAGCGACCTCGTAACCCTTGTAGCGGATATGTGAATTCATGGTATCGACTTGTCAGTGTGCCCGCATGCGTTGCAAGGAAACCAGTGCGTAGGACGTAACCCGTCTCGCCACGACTCCAGTGAATGGGCGAACAGGGTCAAGCGTAGGGCGCGCTGCGCAGCGGGTGAACCAATCTTTCGTCGTTAGCAAATCAGCGGGGTTCGGGAGCGGTCTTCAGGAGCCCGGATCGGATCGTATCGCTGTGTCCGGACACACTATCAGGGTGGCGGCGAAAGCGTCTGTTATGTGCCGCACGGATCGCCGGAACGCCGATGCCGTGGGCCGCGAGCGCGGCGTCACGGGCATCGTGAGAAAGGGTGGCCGGACCGGGAATCGGAAGAATCAGACCGCGTGCAGCAGGCGCGCGGGCGGCGCTTCGTTGAGCGTGCTGGTGGACGGCAGCGGGCCCGTGGCGCGATGCGCATTGAACGCCAGCGCGAATTGCGCGGCCTGCTGGCCGACTGTGGCGAGCTGCTCGACGACCTTCGCATCGGAGCAGGTGTCGACGGAATCGAAGCGCGTTTCCAGTGTATTGATGCCCGCGCCGAACGGCGTGGGCCAGCCGCGCAGCGCATGGACGATCGAGCGCAGCGACGTCAGCACCGAGCCGGCGGCCTGCCAGCCATAAGCGGTGACGATGCAGCCGACCGCACGGCCGTCCAGATACGGGCGCTCGTCGGCGCGCAACTCTTCGAGCGTGTCGAGCGCGTTCTTCACCAGACCGGACACGCCGCCGTGATAGCCGGGCGTCGCGATGATCAGCGCGTCCGCATGGCGCACGGCCTCGATCAGTTCGAGCTGTTCGGCGGTCCGGTTAGGCTGTTCCGGCGCGTAGTGGGGCAGGCTATGCAGGAACGTGCCGCCGAACAGGCGGGTGTTCGCGCCCGCGGCTTCGGCGCCGCGCAAGGCGAAGCCGAGCGCGCGTTCAGTCGACGATGCCGCGCGCGTGGTGCCGCCAATGCCGATGACGAGCGGCCGGCGATGATGATCGAATCGGGTCAACGAAATGCTCCTTCGGTAGCGGTTCGCGACACGCCTGCGCTGGGCTGCACGCAGACGGGCCGGGGCGAACCGGACTTTGAAGTGTCATCTTAATGACCGCGGGACGCGGGGCTAAGCGACTTTTTGTTCTAACGATATAACCGCGCGGTCCGGCGGCACGCCGCAATGCACGTGAGGCCACGCCAGATAAGCATATGGCGAACCGTTGTTTGGGGGCGCGGCCACGCACGGCTATGATCGAATCGTCTCCTCCATGACACTCCTTGACATGGGACTCGGCCTTGCCACCACGGTGGCGAGGCCTTTTTTTTGTGCCGTTGCAGCCGCGCCCGCACGCGCCGCGTCACGATAGCGGCGTTTTTCGCATGCTACGATGGGCCGCGATGATTCCCGGCGAGGTCGAGCAAGCAATGACAACCCTTTATGACACGCTTGGCGTGCACGCGCACGCCACCGATGACGAAATCAAGCGCGCCTATCGGAAAGCCGCGATGAAGTGGCATCCGGACCGCAATAGCGGCGCCGAGGAAGTGGCGCGCGCCGCGTTCCAGGAGATCAAGGACGCCTACGCAATTCTCTCCGACGCCGCGCAGCGCAAGGTGTACGACGCGGTCTATGCAGAGCAGATGCGCGGCTGGGAAGCACAGCGCACGCGCCAGCAGCAGGCGCAGGCAAAGCGCGAGGCGGCGGCGCGTGCGGCCGACGAAGCGGCGTACGCGGAGATGGTCTCGGTCGCGATCCGTTTCGCCGACGAAGGCCACAATCGCGACGTGCTGTTCGGTGTGTTGCTCGGGCGGCAATGCGAAGCGAGGCGAGCCGCGCAGATCGCGGACAGCGTGGCGGCGTTGCAGGCGTCGCGCCGTGAGGCCGCGAGGACCGACGCGGCCGCTGCAGCAAGCGAGGCAAGCGAGGCAAGCCATTCGAGCGATACGGATGAAGCGGCTGAAGCGACCGCATCGGGTCATGCCGACGCCGCTGCGGCGAAGGACGCCGCCGCTCGCGACGTACCCGGCAAACGCGCCGGCCAAACCAGCCAGCCCAACCACGCGAGCCACGCGAAGCGCGAAGACCCCACCACCGACGCGCATCCGGCCGGCGCCCTCGGCGGTCTGTGGTTTCAGTTTCTGAACGGCTTGCGCTTCTGACGGCTCACGCGGGCCCGCTGCCGAGGCCCATCAGTTCGGCCGCGAGTTCGTCGATATAAGGGTCGTTCAGACCGCAATCCGCCAACGCGCTTTGCAGCTTGAACACATACTCGGCGTTGGTGCCGAACAGACCCGTGGCCACGGCCATCGACGGCGCGATGGCCGACGCTCGCGCATCGCTTTCGTATTGCAGCCCACCGGGCTCCGCCACGAAGGCGATCGCCGATAGTTGGGTGCCGTCGTCGAGCGTGAGCGCGGCCCACGTCGGACGATAAGCGCCCATCACCATCTCGCGAATCCAGAGTATCCGCAGCTCTTCTTCGAGCGTCGCGCCGGGGAGGCGCAGTGCAACGCCTTGCGTGCTGCCGCCCGCTTCGAGCGAGAGCATGCGTCCCGGCTGCTCCGGCGTGCCGCGCCCGGCGATCATCCGGATGCAGAAGCTGCGATGCCAGCCATGCAGCGTCGCGATACGGCGGCTGTCGAAGTCGGAGATCGGATTCCACATCAGCGAGCCGTACGCGAAAACCCACACGTCGTCTGCATGCGGACGCTGCCGCAAGGTTTGCGCGAGCGAAGCGTCGATTCGCGCCTGGGTCCAGAGCAGCTCGCTCGGCAGTGAATCAAAACTTTCGAGGTATGCGCCGGAGCGAATGGCGTGTCGGTTCAGCATCCGTGGGTTCCGTGATGGTGGGGCGCGCGGGTATCGGGGTATCGGTCGGCCTCGCGCGCCGCTGCAGAAGTCAACCTGAAGTATGACCGCGGGGCGGAATAAATTCGTCCGCGGTAAATACTGCGTCGCGCGAACGAGGCTAATCGGTACGCGCGCCGCCACGCTGTCTTGCCCGCCGATGCGGTCGTCACGCGCGCGATTGCCGCGTTCCAGGCCGCTCCGTCACGACACGCACGCACTTTATCCGAGCCGACTCGGCCACGAGAATAGCCCCCTTGAGTGCCGCACCACGCGCGCGAGGCAAGTACGCGCTTCGCTGCGCGATTGACGGGCATTGGCTGGATTCACACGCAAGGAAAGGGCTAATCAATGAAAACTGCAAGCCCACCTGTCGGGCAGCGCGGCAAGCCGGCGATTCTCGCCGGCCTCGCGCAGACGAGCCTCGCGCATAGCGTTGCGCATAGTATTGCGCAGACCCCGCGGGCCGGGCTGACGGTGGTGACGGTGACAGCTGAGCAGATCGCCGAAGCGGTGCAGCGTCTGACGACCGGCGATCTTGCGCAAGCGGCCGCGAGCCTGCCGCAAATCAGCCGGCATGATCTGGCGCAGAACTACACGCAGGCGTTCACGCGTTTGGTGCATGTGCTGATCGTGATCACGCTGCTGTCGGCGTGCGCGTCGTTTGCGTTTCTGAGCCGCCGCACCGCGTCGAGCGGCGATCAGCCCGGCGAGCCGCAGCGCAAGGTCGCCGAAACCGCCGCTGTGTGATGAATGACGCCTGACGCATTGGCCGCCAGATCATAGACGTAGACCGAATTGATATAGGGGGCGGGCTTTAGCGTTCGAACTGGCGCTTCTAGAATCAATGACACGTTCGTGACGCGCCAAGGTGTAAAGTGCCGCGCGGCCTCGCTGCCGGACGCGCGGTCGCTGATGCATCGGCACGCCGTTCGCCTATGCGCGTGCGATATGTCCATCCGCGCGCCGCGCCGCATGACGGGCGATCGCTCTTTCTCATCCTTTCCCGCGAACACCCCGCTTCGCTCGACTCCCGCAGTCCATCCCCGGAGGTACGACGGCCATGTTTACTTTCATCGTGGTAGTGGCGATCGCGGCGTTTATCCCCTACGTCGCGGCGCCAGCCATTGCTAATGGAGTGAAGGCGGTCAGCACGCCATCGCCGGAGGTGTCGCTCGACGAGGCTCCTCAAGCGCCGGCCGCCGGCAGCGATGCGGCGGATCGGCCCATGCCGCGGCAGCGCGACGGCGAGAGTGCCGGTTGAAGGCGGCACGTCCTGGCCTCGAAGCCGGCCTGCAGCAGTGCGTCGCCGTACCCGCCGCGCATGCGACCGACAGCCGGATGTAAGCCGAACCATTCACGCTGGTACACTTCGCGGCGAACACGATAGAGCGTTCAGTGCCCGTGAGTTGAGACCCCTGGTAGAAATTCCCGTGGCGCAAGTATTTAAGACATCGTAGTGTCACGGGGGCGCAAGACTGGGCCGGCACAATGGCGCCCAGAAGCAAAAATAAAACATGGGTACGGGGTGAGCGTGACCAGAAAATACAAAGTGCTGTTTCTCTGCCGCGATAATTCAATACGCAGCATCATTGCGGAAGCTTTGCTGCGCGAACTGGCCGGACACAGGTTCGACGCATTCAGCGCTGGGCCGGAGCCTGCCGCGCGGGTTCATCCGCTGGCGCTCGCGCAACTTCGGCCAGGCATTTCGGGGCGCGACGTGCTTAGCCCGAAAAGCTGGCTGGAATTCACCGGCGAATGGGCGCCGCGCATGGACCTCGTCATTGCGCTCGACGAATCCGTCGACGAACATCACGCGCCTGCGTTTCCTGGTGCGCCTTCGTTGCTCGCGTGGACCTTCGCCGATCCGCTCGCCGACGGTGTGCCGGATGACGAGCGCGTGCGGCTGTTCGACAAGATGTTCTGGCAGATCGTGAAGCAGGTCAGCGCGTTTATCGAATGGCCGCAATATGCGGCAGCGCCGGCACGCGCTGCTGAGGCCCATATTGACGCCGCCGCGATCACGAGCGCCGGGCAGACCTTGAACGCGAGCGGCGCGCCCTACGCGGAGCGCCACGTCGCGCCCGTTTCGGCCGGCGATGCATTGAACGCCGGAACGGTCCTGTCAACGGATCGAACCACCACGTGCAACGCCTGAGCGACGCATGAACGACGCCTGAACGGATACCTCGGGCCATCCATTGCCCGGCGTCGGCTGCCTCATTGCCCGGTCTTCGTGGCCTTCACCGGGCCTTTCGGCGACGTAGGCTGCATACCGCCATCCATCGCATCCAGTTTTTTCACGGCGCCGCCCGGCATCGCGTCGAGCGGACTCGGCGCGGGGTCGCCCCAATGCGTCATGCCCGCCGTCGCGGCGCTATGCGCATTGCCGCCGCCGCTGCCTCCCTGACCGTTGCCGCCGCCTTGCGCGAACGCCGGGCCGCTCGCCATTGTCAGAGCCGCCAGGCAGCCCAGCGTGATTTCAAGCATCGATAGTCGCATCACATTTCTCCTTGCGAGCTCATCAGGCGTCAGGGGGCGCTGCGAGCTGGACATGTCCCGCTCATGACGTGCATGACCGGTCCCGGGCGGCAACGCGCGATTGCGCTGCTCTCACCGGATATACGGCGGGCACGGGCGTCTGGATGCAAATCGGCAGGGCGCAAGGGGGCTGTGCACGCGCGTCGGCGGGCACGCCTGTATGCCAGAACCAGTGATGACCCACGGGAGAAAGTGGGGTGTGCGTTTTACGTGAGCGGCTCGACAGTATTTTACGGCTTGACTGTGACTTAGCGGCTATTGGAACGCGCAAGCGGACTTCCGGCGAACGGATCGTTCTTCCAGTCCACGTGTTTTTTCGGCTGCGGGGCCGGGGCCGGTTTGGCCGTCAATTCGAAGTGGTCGATTGATTGACCTGCGCTGATTGCCTGTTTCAGCCATTGGGGCATTTCACCCTGGCCATCCCAGCTGTCGCCGGTCGCGCTGCGGTAGCGTTCGGCTTTTTGCGCCATCGGCTCGGACGCCAGCACGGCAGCAAGGTCTTCTGGTTTGATGCCAAACTCTTCCATGCGATGGCGGAGATACGCAATCATGCTATCTCGCTTTCTTTCGTCCATAAGATATTCGTCCTTCTAAAACGTCCAGCGTTCTGTCAGTTACAGATTGCAAGGGAAAGTCGCGATGCGTCGATCCCTTTTAAAGGGGCCGGCCCGCGTTGGGGTGATCGATCGAAGGAATTCCATGAGCTGCGTTAAAAACGTTGCTCCATAAATCGCAATACAGCTTATGTCCGTTGCGGGCACCTATAAACCGCCGTGCCGACCAGTGAATATTCCAGCGCTTCGCCGTGCGGCGGACAAGGCTCGATAAGCCTCGCGGCCGCAAATGGAAAGAACTGTTGTGACAATGCACTGATTGCGAATGGCTGACTTCAGGTCCACGCTCCGTCTCTCGGCGGTGCTGCGTGCGCGCCGCTTTTTTACGTTATGGCAGCATCATAACGCACTGAGCGGCCAAAGCACGCGCCGCACTGGGTGATTTTATCGGTGAATGCGGTTTATCGAACGGTATCGGCCTCATCCGGCACCCGTTTCCCCCGGTTTGAATTCCCGGATGGGCGAGCTATAACCAAATAGCGCAACAGCTATTCGCGCTGCCAGCTTGTGGCGACCGGTTCCGGCGATTTGCCAGAACGCATCTGGTATCGGCCGCGAGGATGGCAATTATTTACCCGTTTAGTTCGATGGCCCGGCACGGCAGTCGCGCATCGGCATCGATCTGTTCCTCAGCCCGATTGGGCAAGTTGGTTTTCGCGGATCACTCTTCAGGAGGACGAGCACTGCCGCGCCGGATTCGAGGAGTTGGCCATGAAATTACGTTTATTGGTGGTAGCCGCAAGCGCCGTTCTGCTTCTCGCGCCCAGAACGGCCAACGCGATGGGGCCGCAGGGCCAGCCGGACAGCGCAATCTCCGGCAGCGCGCAGATGCAACGGAACGCGAATGAATCGGCGCAGGCGACGACCGATATGTCGCTCGGCGAAACCTGGCACGGCACGGAGACGGGCGCGCAAGGAGCGCAGAACGTGTCGTACGGCGGCGTGGCCGCGGGGCAGGCGCAAACAGGCGGGCGGCACGGCCAGGCCTGCGGCTCCGGACCTCAGTGCAAGATCTATTTCGGTCAATGACCGCTCAACGAGGGGCATGCGGCGTCCGGAGGAAGACGCCGCGTCCCGCGTGTCGTTTTCACGCCAGCGCCAGATTTTGCAGGGACTGGCTTGTCTGCCCGCCAATGCGGTCCATCATCTCGGCGACACCACGTCCTTGCAGTTCGCTGCGCTCGTTGTAGCTGCGGAATTCATCCAGCAGCGCGCGCCACGACGCGTGCCAGCGCATCTCCCTCACACAGAAACCCGACGGATCCGCAATGCGCAGCACGCCATTGTCCGGATAGAAGGTCAACGTGACGGGCATGCCGTCGAGTACGCAGGTGGCGGTGCAGGGGCGGGTGGTCAGCATGGGCGAGTTCCTTCTTCTGGTTGGCCGATGAGTTTGCGTTGAATGCCGACGGGCTTCAGCAAACGCTATACCCGCATTGCGCGCGCAGCCGCCTCAGACAAATTCACTGCGATCCGCTGAATACCCCCACGACCGACTGCAATTTTCCGGTGTGGTCAGCGAGCGATTAAAGACGATGTTAAGGTGTCGTCCATTCGGGTTTCACCCACTGTCTTTCCCCGACGGCAATCGCAAGCAGGCTACCAGGCCTGCTTTTTCAATTGTGATTCGCCGTGCGCGAGTCGATTAGTGCGGTGCGGCCGCTCCAATCTCACCCGTTGTTGAATAACCCGCGAACAATACTATGTTGATTGAAGATAATCTGCCGGCGCAAAGCGCCGCGACGGACGACGGCGTCTCGTCGTCGCTGCGTTCGTGGCTGGCGGTCGGCGCCGTCGCGATTGGTGCATTCGCATTCGTGACGACGGAGTTTCTGCCCGTCGGCGTGCTGCCGCGTGTCGCGGTGGATCTGGGCGTGTCGCCCGGCACGGCAGGCCTGATGGTGACCGTGCCCGGCGTGATCGCCGCGATATCGGCGCCGGGCTTGATGCTGGTGGCGGGCCGCATGGATCGGCGGCGCGTTTTTCTTTTGCTCACCGCGTTGCTGCTGGCATCGAACCTGATTTCGGCTTTTGCGCCCAGTTTTCTGTTCATGCTGCTCGGACGCGCGCTGCTCGGTGCGTCGTTGGGCGGTTTCTGGACGCTGGCCACGGCGGCCTCGGGGCGTCTCGTGCAGCCTAAAGATGCGCCGCGAGCCATGGCGACGATCCTGACCGGTGTCACCTGTGCGACCGTGATCGGCGTGCCGCTCGGCACCTTCATCGCGAGCTTTGCCTCATGGCGCACGTCGTTTCTTGCCACCGGCGTGCTGGTTGCGTTCGCGCTCGTCGCGCAGTTCTTTTTCGTGCCGTCGCTGCCGTCGTCCACCGCACTGCGTCTGCGCGATCTGGTCGATGTACTGCGCCGGCCGCATCCGCGCCGCAGCATGCTGATGGTGGCGCTCGTATTCGGTGCGCATTTCTCGTCGTACACGTACGTCACGCCGTTCCTGCTGCGCAACGCGAATCTGTCGATGTCGACCATCACGTGGCTGCTGCTCGGCTTCGGCATCATCGGCTTCTTCTCGAACTTCGCCGTTTCGTCGACGGTGACGCGCAACCTCAAAACGTCGGTCGGCGCGATGATCTCGCTGTTGATGTTCGCGTTGGTCTCGCTGCCGCTCCTGCAGCATTCGTCGCTTGGCGTGATGGCGTTCGTGCTAGCGTGGGGGGTGTCGTTCGGTGCGTTGCCGTTGTGCTTCAGCATCTGGGTTCAGCGCGCGACGCCGGACTCGCCGGAAGCGGGGTCGGCGCTGTTCGTGAGCATCATCCAGGTCGCGATTGCCCTGGGGTCGCTGGTGGGCGGCGTGGTGGTCGACCATGTCGGCATCCCGGCCGACTTTCTGTTCGGCGCCGGCCTCGCGCTGCTGGGACTCGCCGCGCTGGCGAGCTTCGGCAGCATCGAGCAGCGTGCGGCGGCCAAGGCGATCGCCTGTCCGGCGTGCATCGACTAGCGGTTCTGCGGGACGCGCGCGGGCCGTGGGGGGGGAGTCAGACGGCATAGGCATGCAATGTGCTGTGGTCGTGCTACCAGTGGTAATTGGATAACACGATTCGCAGCCGACGGAGGCCGCCATGCTAGAAGCCGCACCTGGCTCATCTGCGGATAGTCTCGGGACCGCACCGGACGCATCCCGTACGGTTCCCGCACCAACGCACCAACGCACCCCGTCACACGAGCGTTCGACGCCTTTGCCAGTTCGGTCATGCGGCTGGCGGGTTCGCCGGTCGCCTTCGGCGTCGCGGCGATTACGGTGCTCGTCTGGGCCATCACCGGACCGCTGTTTCACTTCTCCGATGGCTGGCAACTGGTCATCAATACCGGCACGACCATCATCACGTTTCTGATGGTCTTTCTGATCCAGCAAGGGCAGAACAAGGACAGCGTGGCCGTGCATCTGAAGCTGAACGAACTGCTCGCTTCGCATCGCGCCGCGAATAATCAGCTGATCGGTATCGAGGCCGCATCCGAGGACGAACTTCGACGCCTTGCCGCAGCGTATTTGCAACTGGCGAGCAAGGCCGCCGGTACTCGCGCGGAAAGCGTCGATGTCGATGCCTGTGTGGAAAAGAAGCCGGTGCAGGCGAGTGAATGAAATAAGCTCGATGCGATTATTTGCCAACTGAGTTGGCTTCGGTATCCGGGGCGTCGATCTTCCGCCAGGGCTGGTCGCGAACTGTGAAGTATGCGCGCGCGGTGGTTAGTTCGCCCCGAAGCGCGTTTTGACTAGCATGGGTCAAGCGCGTCACCAACTTTCATCCGGCGTGGGGCGTCCGACCGATTGGTCGCCGGCAGCGCATGTTCAACCTTCCCGCGAAGTCGTGGCGCAATACCACGGCATGCGAACCTGTTCCCTGTGTATCCAGTTTGCGCTGGCCGCAATGAGGCAGCCGTACCCACAGGTCTGCCAATCCAATACAACTTCAATGCGCCATAGATCGGCCTCGATGCCGATCCGTGCCGCCACGCCACCCCGTCACGCGGAATCAACAACGGCTGATCATGGCGGCGGAGCGGGCTCGCGTGTACGATCATCCTGCGCGGCCTGTCGAAGACAGCGCACGGGCGATCAATGGAATGGCTTGTGGGATTGACTTGTCGCAACGACACAATCAAAGGAGTAATCCATGGCTTGCAAGACACCGAAGTCGAAGTTGAGTCGCATGAAGGCTATTCCGGCCGTGCTGGCGTTACTGCTCGCAACGGCTTACCCGGCCATGGCTCAGGAGCCGGCTTCAGTGCCGCAGGCGGTCGGCGCGGCGGCGCTGGTTCGCGTGCAAACGCGTGTCGTCGCGATCGATGCGGAGACGAACAGCGTCGCATTGCGTGGTCCGCGTGGCAACGTCGACGTCGTTGACGTGAATCCTGAGTTGGCGGACGTGAAAAAGCTGCACGTGGGCGACATCGTCAACATTGCTTACAAGAAGGCCGTTCTGATCGGCGTCGACAAGGTTGCGACGAGCGGCATCCGTCAGCGCATCGACACCCAGCTCGCGCAGCCTGCGTCGGGTGGCGTGGTGACGTCGGCGCGCCGCGTCGAGGTCGTGGCGACCGTGCAGAAAATCGACCGCAAGCGTCACTCGGTCACGCTGCGCGGGCCGACGCGCACCGAAACGCTCGACGTCTCGCCAGACGTTTCATTGGCCGGCCTCAAAGTCGGTGATTCGGTGCGGGCGGTATTCGTCGCCGCTATCGCGGCCTCCGTGTCGCGCGACGGCGCGGAGCTCAAATGACGAACGCATGGTGCGAATGACCCGCCACATCGCGTACGACGTCGGCGGCAGCGCGATTGCGGTTCGAAATCGCGCTGCGCCCGAAGTTCGACGCCGTGCCCGGCAACGATCGTCGACGCGGTCATGGCGTCGCGTGAAGGAGCATGGAATGGAACAGAAACCAGTGAAGTCCACCGACGCATCGGCTCGCAGAAAACTCCTGCGCAGCAAGGTGCATCTCGGGCTCGCCGCGTTCGGCACGTTGGCGGCGGTCGTGGGAATCGGCGTGGTGATCAAGGGCGGCCTTTATTTCGACCGGACGAAAGTGCTGGTCGGCGTGGGCATCATCATCGTGTCGACCGTGCTGTATGTTTCGATGCTTTTCATCGAATCGGACGAGTAGGCGTGGCTTGCGCGGTGTGTGGACGCGGCGCCGCCCGGTTTCCGCGCGAGAAGTGAAAGCTCGCGCGGAAACCGCCTTCGTAGAAGCAGGCGGAGTTCGTTCCTATGTGTCGACATATCCCTGCACGGGCAGTGCTCATTCATTGGCAAAAACACACATGGACCTGTGGATTCAACCTTGCAGACCGTGCTCTGATCTTTACGGCGAACCGGCTGCGAGTCCCCCGCACGAGAATCTCAGGTTCGATAGCGTCGGCGCGGTAGCGGATACGCGAAAGGAAGAGCACTACACCTGCATGCGATGCCGCGCGGTGTTTGCGCGAATACTCGCCGGCCCGCCAGCGCAGCAGATCTGGATGCTGTTGAACGCCGGACAGCATTGAGGCTGCGCCGGCTGCACCGCGGACCACGTAAGGCGCCGCAGGTAACCGGATAACCGGCGATTTCGAGTGCGCTCGCTACTCTTCCCACGTCGGCTTCATGGCGCCTGGTCGGGCTGCCTGTGCACGTGCCCCTGGCGATATATATCAACATTCTTTGTCAGTCGCGCCCTATGCCAAATGTCATCGGCGCCGCCGCTAGGGTAGACGATAGTTGCCAGTCTTTTTGCCAATGTAATGGAACGAGCCTTTTTCGGCCGGCAACGCCTGGGCGCATTCAACCGGTGGATGCAACACACTGAAGACTGCGTAAGCAGCAGGAGTGTTGCAAATGAAACAGCGACGCCGGATTTATTACAGCGAGA